>NZ_PNOS01000018.1 GCF_002869745.1 Oceaniglobus roseus | reverse complement strand
GAGCGCTTCGTTATAGGCCGGCCAGTTCCTGGTTCTGTAGGTCGGGGGTGTGTGTCTGCTCATGCTGACCAGCTACCACGCTGGATTCACGAGATGAATCCCTCACGGGATTTGTGCAACAGAGCCGCTTGAAGTGACTACAAGAGAGGGAGAATCTTGTGCCCTTGAAGAGACTATGGCTCCCTACCGAATTGGAAACTCCAGAACCAAGCAGCCGCTTTCAAACCATCTGTTGGTCGCCGATGATGATGAGCTATCGGTCGGAGCGCACTGGCTTTAGGTCTGGGGCGTTCTCGAGATTCGATGTCGACACACAAAGCCAGAAGGTGTCTGATCATAAATGTCGAAAGCGGGATGCGCCTTCGGCTGCCACGCGCGCCCGAATTCGATTGCACAAGTCGTCGGCACGGCTGGAAAAATAGACAGGCAGACGTGAGGCCCGTGTTCCGTCTTGATCTCGTCGAAGACCCGGCCAACGA
Organism: Oceaniglobus roseus; assembly: GCF_002869745.1. Lineage (GTDB taxonomy): Bacteria > Pseudomonadota > Alphaproteobacteria > Rhodobacterales > Rhodobacteraceae > Oceaniglobus > Oceaniglobus roseus. The sequence continues at coordinate 77,084 of NZ_PNOS01000018.1, read as the reverse complement.
GCTTTCTGTAATCGCTCAGCGCAGATCGGTTGCGCAGCACGTTGGTGCCGAACTCTGAACTGCGGATCTCCCAGATCGACACGTCATCGCCCAGCACTGACGTCACGCGGTTATCCGAGATTTCCGCGGATACGGCGAGCTTCAGCGCCACACGCTTGTGCCCGGGAGAACCCTTCCGTCTTTCGAACGACAGTTCCGGAGAGTCGTCCGGCCAGGCCCAACCCGGCTGAGGTTCGCGATGCCGCCCGAAGACCGTGACGTCGCTGAGGTCAGAAAGAAGTCTGCCAAGCTCCATCAGCAGTGGGATCGGAGCGAAACCGAATACGGCCAGATGCTCGAGGTCGCCGTCCCTGAAGCGCCCCCGGATCTCTCGGTCGTAGACCCTTCGGAGGTTGGTCAACTCAGTCTGATAGTAGCCCGGGTCCGAGTCCTTGTGCTCGAAGCCTCGGATCGAGATGTCGATCGGATGTCGATCAGCGATGACAAGCTGCGGGATCATGGCCTGTGCGCAGGCCTGGCGAGGAATGGCTGTCTCGTTGTCGCCGACAGCCGCGGACACCCGCAAGATGTGAGCCGACGGCGCATCGGGGTCCTTTAGCGCCCGAGAAATCCGTTCCTCGTGACGGCGCTTCATCTCCAGCAGAGCGTCAACAGTGTAGATGTCCAGCTTGCTTCGGTCATCGATCTCCCGGTGATGCCGGTCGCACAGAAGCATGAGGTTGTCTGGATCGTCGGATTTTTCGTGCGACAGGACAGGATGACCGCGCGGTCCGTCAGGGTTCGACGCGATGATGTGGGCCAGGTAGGCATGGTTCTTGGCCAGATCGCCCGTGATCAGATCACCCGCGAGTTCCTCGCCGCAGTTCGTATACTGGCAGCGACCGGCAGCACGGCCCCAGACAACCAGTCGGGTAGGTTGAGTGGCGTCACGCCCCCTGGACATTCTGCAACTCCTTTTCGGGTCGGTTCATCCCGGCACCGATTGAGATAGGCCCCGGGGCGTTGGCGCCACGCCACACCCCGTCGAAGTGCCAGAGCTCGTAGTGATGCAGCCACTCTGAGGCCCATGGGACGATCGTGTCGGAGATCCACATCGAGCTGCGCCACTCGTTCTGCTCCGGGTCAAACAGGCAGAGCGCGGAATCCTTGGGCGATGCCGAGTCGTAGAGCAGGTGCGGAATATCGATCCAGCCAGTGCCTGGCCGCGGAGCGATGGCGGGCTTTCGGACGAACACCAGCGGAGGAATCGTTCTGGCGGGATGCCAGACGACGGACACCTTGTAGCTCATCTGGAAGCCGCGGACCGGGCCGATCCAGACGATCCGCCCGTCAGCGAACACAGTCAACGGCGTCAGCCGCGGCCAGACCTCCCGCATGCGCTTGGCTTGTGCCTCGCGCGTTTTCGGTCGCCCAGCCGCCTTCATTTCGGCAGGCGACCGGAGTGGAAATGATGCGCAGGCGCTTTCGACGTGGGCGCCGCTTTCGCGGCGGCGGGCGTCAACAGCGCTGGGGCGGCCACGAAGCCCTTCGCGGGCTCGAATGCTCTCGGGATGGACAATCCACGATGGCTCTCGAGGTAGGAGCGGACAGCCTTTTCGCTGACCCTCTCGCCGAAGAGTTCGTCGAAGATCTTGCGGACATCGGTGAAGTTCGACGATCGGGCCCGTTCGAGCTCGGCAACGAGGTGCTGGAGATCGTCGCGGAAGACGCGCAGGTCCTCGCTGGACGCCGGCCAGCGATCATTGAAGTCCTCCTGCGGCGGGGCGGGGTTCTTCTCGTCGAGCGGGATGCCGGTGACCATGGATGTGTGGACCCGATGCTCGAGGTCGAGCGCGTAGCTCTCCAGCTGGGCGCACAGGCCGTTCTCGTTCGGCGGAACCAGCGCCGCGATCTTGGATAGGTAGATCGAGATGGGACGCTTCAGGCTGCGCTTCGCGTAACGCAGGTTCAGGTAGCGTTTCATCAGCTTGAGGGCGATCACCTGTGGCGCATCTCGAAGGGGATTACGAGGCGCTGGCAGGGCGTCGATATCCGCATCGGCCATGATCGAGTTGGTGGCCAGGCGATCCTCGATCCCCATGTTCGCCCGCATGGCCGTCACGTGATCCCTGAACGCGCGGCTCGGACGTGCGACCTGCTGTTGGAACCAGTCGGCAAACCCATAGGGGTTGGCCGGGAAAAGCTGGTCATCGCCATCGTCCGGGCTGTGGTAAACCACACCAGAGCGAAGCGGTCGCGGCTCCCCGTGAGGGTCCATTGGAGTTACATCCAGATGCATGAAGGCGAACTTGAGCTGGATGCATCGCGTGCAGCGTTCGATCTCTTGGACGTCGGGAAAGCCCTGGAACGCCGTGAACAACTCGTCGAGCACATCCGAAATTGACCAACCGCGCGGCCGCCTGAATTCGAGGATGGCATCGAGATCGAACCGGTCGTCCGTTGCTCCATCGATGATCGTTGCGCCGATCGCTCGTGAGCCTTGGGCGTAGACCCGAGCATTGTCCATGTAGGGGCGAAGACGGCTGGCCGGTCGTTGCAGGTGCTCCGGAATCAGCTGGTAGCGCTTCTCTGTGACCCGGTGATCACGATCGCTAAGTTCGAGTTCCAGCGCGGTGCCAAGGAGCAGGGCGTCAAGACCAGGTGCAGTATCATCAAGGGGCATGTCAAACTCCTTTCCTTCGAGCTCGTCCAATTGCCTCCCTCAATCAGCTTGCTCTGAGGTTCAATATATATGGCCTCGTATAGCCTGGCAACGCTACAGGTAGCTTTTTGTTCACGTAAGGTTCTCGCACGGACAGTTCCCCGGTGACGCCCCTTTTTCGGCCGAGGAAACTGAGCAACACGAGGTGCGGCCTACTGCGACTCCGTGGTGGATACGATTTACTTGTCGAATGGCCATCTGAACCGGTCCGATGGCCATATTATGATGGTCGCTTCACACAAATCCGCCTCCCCGCCCTCACCCGCATTTCGAAAAACCGCAGTTGGCGCAGGTCATGCAGCCTTCGACCATGCGCATGTCGTAGCTGCCGCAGGAAGAGCAGGGTTTGCCGCGGGGGGCGGCGGCGAGGTCGGCGCGGGGGTCGGATTTCAGGCCCATGCCCTCGCCCGCGATGAAGCCGGTCTCGATCATGTGCTTCTCGATCACGCCGCCGATGGCCGCGAGGATCGAGGGGATGTACCGGCCCTGCATCCAGGCGCCGCCGCGGGGGTCGAAGACGGCCTTCAGCTCCTCGACCACGAAGGAGACGTCGCCGCCGCGCCGGAACACCGCCGAGATCATCCGGGTCAGCGCCACGGTCCAGGCGAAGTGCTCCATGTTCTTAGAGTTGATGAAGACCTCGAAAGGGCGGCGGTGGCCGCCGATGACGATGTCGTTGATGGTGATGTAGAGCGCGTGCTCGCTGTCGGGCCATTTCACCTTGTAGGTGTTGCCCTCCAGGGCCTGTGGCCGGTCCAGCGGTTCGGACATGTAGATGACGTCGCCGTGGGGCTGACGCGGCTCGGCGTCTGTGTCGGCGCGGACTTCGGGCGCCGCATCCTGACCGGCCGTGTCGGCGGATCCTTCGGGCCCTTTCGCCCCGGCGGGCTCGGGTGCGACGCTCAACACGCTCCCCGTCACCGCGTTCGGCCGGTAGGTCGTGCAGCCCTTGCAGCCCTGGTCCCAGGCTTCCATGTAGACGTCCTTGAACGCCTCGAAACCGATGTCGGCGGGGCAGTTGATGGTCTTCGAGATGCTCGAATCCACCCATTTCTGCGCCGCCGCCTGCATCTTCACATGCTCGAGCGGGGCCAGCGTCTGGGCGTTGACGAAGAAGTCCGGCAGTTCCGCATCGCCGAAGCGCTCGCGCCAGAGCTGCACGGCGTAGTCCACCACCTCCTCCTCGGTCCGCGAGCCGTCCTTCTGCAGCACCTTGCGGGTGTAGGCATAGGCGAAGACCGGCTCGATCCCCGACGACACGTTCCCGGCATAGAGCGAGATGGTGCCGGTGGGCGCGATCGAGGTCAGCAACGCGTTGCGGATGCCGTTGGTGGCGATGGCCTCGCGCACGTCGGCGTCCATCTGCTGGAGCGACCCCGAGGCGAGGTATTTCCCGGCGTCGAACAGCGGGAAGGCGCCCTTCTCCTGCGCCAGTTCCGTCGAGGCGAGGTAGGCCGCGCGGGCGATCCGGTGCAGCCAGCGTTCGGTCAGCGCCGCGGCCTCGTCCGAGCCGTAGCGCGCGCCGACCATCAGCAGCGCGTCGGCGAGGCCGGTGACACCGAGGCCGATCCGCCGCTTCGCCTGCGCCTCCGCCGCCTGCTGGGGCAGCGGGAAGCGCGAGGCGTCCACCACGTTGTCCATCATGCGGACGGCCACGCGCACGAGGTCGTCCAGCGCGTCCTCGTCCAGCGCGGCACCGTGGCCGAAGGGATCGGGCACCAGGCGGGCGAGGTTGACCGAGCCCAGCAGGCAGGCGCCGTAGGGCGGCAGGGGCTGCTCGCCGCAGGGGTTGGTCGCGGCGATGGTCTCGCAATAGGCGAGGTTGTTGGCGGCGTTGATGCGGTCGATGAAGATCACGCCGGGTTCGGCATAGTCGTAGGTCGCGCGCATGATCGCGTTCCAGAGGTCGAGCGCGCGCACCGTCCGGTAGACCTTGCCGTCGAACACCAGATCCCAGGGAAGATCCCCCTTCACCGCCTCCATGAACGGGTCGGTCACCAGCACGCTGACGTTGAAGTTCCGCAGCCGCGCCGCGTCGGACTTGGCGGTGATGAACTCCTCGATGTCCGGATGGTCGCAGCGCATGGTCGCCATCATCGCGCCGCGGCGCGAGCCGGCGGACATGATCGTGCGGCACATCGCATCCCAGACATCCATGAACGACAGCGGCCCCGAGGCATCCGCCGCCACCCCCTTCACGTCCGCACCCTTGGGGCGGATGGTCGAGAAGTCGTAGCCGATGCCCCCGCCCTGCTGCATGGTCAGCGCGGCCTCCTTCAGCATGTCGAAGATCCCGGCCATGGAATCGGGGATCGTGCCCATGACGAAGCAGTTGAACAGCGTCACCGACCGCCCGGTGCCCGCACCCGCGGTGATCCGCCCCGCGGGCAGGAAGCGGAAGTCCTCGAGCGCGGCATAGAACCGCTTTTCCCACTGTGCCGGATCCTTCTCCACCGCGGCCGTGGCCCTCGCGATGCGCCGCCAGGTGTCCTCCACCGTCTCGTCGAGGGGCGCTCCGTCGGCCTCTTTCAGGCGGTATTTCATGTCCCAGATCTGCGCGGCGATGGGGGCGGCGAAACGGGTCATGGGCGTGGTCCTGGCGCTGGTCGGAAAGGCATCCAGACTACCGGGTTTCGCCGAGCGGCGCAATGCGGCACCACTACGGCTTGAAGCTGCCGCGCCCCGGGATACAATATGATCCATCACTTGGGGGAGTGGGAATTTGGCCAGCCACATCAACATGCTGAAGCTCAGCGTCGGCTCCGAATCGGTCGAGCAGCTGATCGACTGGCAGCGTCACCGCAGCAGGCAGATCGCCGACGGCGCTTATTACCACATCACCCGGATGTGGCCGAAGCGGACCGACGAGATCCTGGCCGGCGGCTCGATGTACTGGGTGATCGGCGGGCTGATCCAGTGCCGTCAGAAGATCACCGGCTTCCGCGAGATCATGGGCGAGGACGGGATCCGACGCTGCGGCATCGTGCTGGACGCCGAGGTGGTGCGCACCGACATCGCGCCGAAGCGCCCGTTCCAGGGCTGGCGCTATCTTAACCCCGAGGACGCGCCGGGCGACCTGCGCCCGGGCCGCGCAACCGAGGCCGCCCTGCCCCCCTCGCTCGCCGCCGCGCTGGCCGAGATCGGGGTGCGCTGAGGGGCAGCATAAGTGTTGCCGCAAGGTCAACTTGCGCGGTATCCTCGCCCCGACAGCAAGAGCGAGGTGACGGATGCCCGGGTTCAGCGGACCGATGACCAACGCGATCGTCGCGTGGATGAAGGCGGGATGCCCCTGCACCCGTCAAACCCTCACCTCCCGCCCCCAGGTGTCCTATCCGAACACCTACTGCATCTTCTTCGAGCGCCCCGTGATCGGCGGGACGACCTACGATTTCGCCTGCCTCGATCTTCACTACGCAACCGACGACACGCTGCAGGCGCTCGGCAGCTTCTGGATCGACGGGCTGAAGGGGCAGTCGATGCAACCCCAGCAGGATCTCCAGAAGTCGCCTTTGCGTCGGCCCGCCTACAACGCGGTGGTCGCCCTCGCGCCCGTTCCGCCGCCCGGGCACACCGGCACCCCGACCTACGACAGCAAGCGCACGGCCCTGCGCGGCGCCAGCGCGACCACCGCCACGACATCGGGCGGAACCGGCGCGGTAACGACGGGCCCGTCCTCGGCCCCGCCGGTGGCCGTGGCCCCGCCCCCCAGCACCACGCCGCCGCCGCCCACCGGATCGGAAAGCGGCGACTGACAGGATCAGTCCAGCAGGTCCAGCCGCGCCTTGATCTGCTCTTTCGCCGCCAGGGCACAATCGTCCCAGGGCGCGGTCAGCGACTGGAACAGTGTCGCCTGTGACCGGTGCACCGGCCCGTCCGACAGCATCCTGAGGTGGTTCGCCCTCAGCGTCTCGCCGGTCGAGGTGATGTCGGCCACCGCCTCCGCCGTTTCGTTTCGCACGGTTCCTTCGGTCGCCCCCTGGCTGTCGACCAGCTGGTAATCGGCCACGCCATGGGTGCGCAGGTAGGTGCGGATCAGCCGGTGGTACTTCGTCGCGATCCGAAGGCGGAAGCCGTGCCGCGCGCGGAAGGCGGCGCAGGCGGCGTCCAGATCGTCCAGCGTCTCGACATCCACCCAGTGATCGGGCACCGCGATCACCAGATCGGCGTGGCCGAAGCCCATGGCCGCCATCTCGGTCACCTGCGAATCCCAGACCGGCAGCTTCTCCCGCACAAGGTCCGAGCCGGTCACCCCCATGTGGATCCGCCCCGCCGCCAGTTCCCGCGGGATCTCGCCCGCCGAAAGCAGCACCAGGTCACAGCCCTCGATCCCGTCCACCGCGCCGGAATATTCACGCTCCGACCCCGCGCGCCCCATGTCGATGCCATGGGCGCCGAACCAGTCGAAGGTCTTCTCCATCAGCCGCCCCTTGGACGGCACACCCAGCTTCAGCGTCATGTCCCGCCTCCGAGCAGCAGCACCAGGTCGGGCCGGATCACGCCGCCGACGGCCGGAATGGACGACCCCTGCCCCAGCACCCGGGTCAGCGCGTCGTAGCGCCCGCCGGTGGCGACGGGCGGCAGGTCCGGGCGGCCCTCGGCGTAGAAGCCGAAGACGAAACCGTCGTAATACTCCATCGAGGTGCGGCCATAGCTCGCCTCGAAATCCAGGCTCTCGACATCGACGCCGAAATCCTGAAGCGCGGTCAGCCGCCGCTCCAGCGCCTGCACCGCCGGCGAGATCGCGGGCAGGTCCACCGCCATGTCCTGCAACAGGTTCAGTGCGGCGGGGGCCTTTTCCTGCAGAGCCATCAGGTCGTCCAGCAACTCGACCTCGTTGGCCGCGATCGGCGGCTCGGCGGCATCGGCGCGTAGCGCGTCGAGCCGCGCCTCGACCTCGGCGCGGGAGCGCAGGCCGATCTCGGGGCCCGCGTTGGCGAAGGGGTCGGCCCGTTCCAGCAGCTTGCGGCGGTGCTTCGCCTGCGCCGCGCTGCCGTAGCGGTCCAGCAGGGCGCGGAACCGCTTCGGCCGCCAGAGATGGCGCAGCAGCGCCGCCTTGCGCCGGTCCGACGTGTTCAGCCCCCGGACCGCCGCGATCAGGATGCCGATGTCCCCCGTCGCCACGCGCAGCTGCAAGGGTCGAAGCGCCTCGGCCAGGGTGGCGAAGACCTCGGCGTCCGACAAGGCCGGGTTGGTGGCATCGAAGATCTCGAATCCCGCCTGCAGATATTCCGTCGCGCGGTCGGGATCGTCCTCCTGCCGCCGGAACACGGGGCCGGCATAGCAGTAGCGGGCGGGCGCGGCGCCTTCGGCCATGTGCATCTGCACCACCGGCACCGTGAAGTCGGGCCGCAGCATCCGCTCGCCGCGAAGCGGATCCTGGGTCGTGAAGGCGCGGGCGCGGATGTCCTCGCCATAAAGGTCCAGCAGCAGATCGGCGGGCTGGAGGATCGCCGCCTCGACAGGAAGCGCGCCGCGTGCCTCGAACAGCGCGCGCAGCCGTGCGGCCTCGGCCAGCTGGGCACGGGCAAGACTCTGGGTCTCGGCGGTCATTGCGGCCGCGCCAGCCTCTTGGCAATCTCGGCGACCATCCGGTCGCGCGGGCACTCGAACTGCGCCGGCTGGTCCTTCCATTCCTCGTGGCTGACGCTTTCCGCCAGCTTCGCGCCAAGGTCCAGGTCCTTGATCTGAACCACGTCGCGCGCCCGTTCGTCGGCGCCCTGGATCACCGCGATGGGAGAGCCGCGCTTGTCGGCATACTTCAACTGGTTGCCGAAATTCTTCGGGTTGCCAAGGTAGACCTCGGCCCGAATGTTCGATTTCCGCAACTCCGCGACCATCGCCTGGTAATCCGCCATGCGCTCGCGGTCCATCACGGTGACGATCACCGGACCCCGCATGTCGCTCGTCAGCCGCCCCTTGGCGTCAAGCGCGGCCAGCAGCCTGTCGACCCCGATGGACACACCCGTCGCGGGCACTTCCTGCCCGGTGAACCGCTTCACCAAGTCGTCGTAGCGGCCCCCGCCGGCCACCGAGCCGAACTGCCGCGGCCGCCCCTTCTCGTCCTCGATCTCGAAGGTCAGCTCGGCCTCGAATACGGGGCCGGTGTAGTAGCCGAGACCGCGCACTACGGAGGGGTCGATCACGATGCGGTCGGGGCCGTAGCCGCCAGCGCCGAGCAGATCGGCCATCGTGGACAACTCCGCGACACCCTCCTCGCCCGTGGGCGAGCCCGCCACGAGATCGCCGAGCCGCGCCAGGGTCTGCGCCGCGTCATCGCCGCGGGCGTGCAGGAACCCGACGATCCGCTCGGCCTGCCCCGCCGAAAGCCCGGCGCCCTTCGTGAAATCCCCGCTGTCGTCCTTCCGCCCCTCGCCCAGCAGCGCCCGCACGCCATCGAGCCCCAGCCGGTCCAGCTTGTCGATCGCCCTCAGGACGATGCCGCGCTCGTGGGCGAACTTCTCGGGATCCTCGGGATCCAGCACCCCGGCGACCTCCATCACCCCGTTCAAAACCTTCCGGTTGTTGATCCGCACGATGTAGTCGCCGCGCGCGATGCCGACCGCCTCCAGCACGTCCGAGAGCATCGCGCAGATCTCGGCATCCGCGGCGACCGAGGGCGCGCCAACCGTGTCGGCGTCGCATTGGTAGAACTGGCGGAAACGGCCCGGGCCCGGCTTCTCGTTGCGCCAGACCGGCCCCATGGCATAGCGGCGATAGGGCGAGGGCAGGTCGTTGCGGTACTGCGCGGCAACGCGGGCCAGCGGCGCGGTCAGGTCATAGCGCAGCGCCAGCCAGTCGCTGTCCTCCTCCTGCCAGGCGAAAACGCCCTCGTTCGGGCGGTCGACGTCGGGCAGGAACTTGCCCAGCGCCTCCACCGTCTCGACCGCCGAGGTTTCCAGCGCGTCGAAGCCGTAGAGGTGATAGACCTTCGCGATCGTCTCCAGCATGTCGCGGCGCCGGGTGACTTCGGCACCGAAATAGTCGCGGAAGCCCTTGGGCGTGGCGGCCTTCGGGCGGGGCTGTTTCTTCGGCTTGGCCATGGTTCTTCTCGCTGATGCGCGTCGCGGCAGCGTCTAGCGGAAGGGGGCCACGGGAGCAAGCCGGGCCCCGGCAACGCGATGTCGCGCACCGGCGCCGGGCGGGTGGGGGACCGAGGGGTCAGGGCACGGGGAACCGTCGCAGGCCGGGCCGCCCGCCGACGGTCTGCGCCGCCCGGGGCCGCGCGGGACCCCGGACCTCCCCCATCGCCGTCCGCGCAAGGGTGGCCACCGCGCGGCCGACGGCCTGCGCGACGCCGAACAGCGCCAGCGCCCAGAGCATCTGGACGGCGAGGCTTGCGATCATCCGATCCATGGCAATCTCCTTTCCCTGCCATCCTGCGCGCGGAAAGGTTGCCAAAGTCTTGACGTGCGCCCCCCCGTGCGCCCCCGTCGATGACGCGCCCGCGCCCCGCCCTGCCGCGCCCGCGCCCCGCCATGCCGCAATCGGCCTTGACCGACGCGGCGCACTCGGTCCAGATGGAGGGGCATGGTGCCCCCGCCACTGCGCCACGCGCAGGGGGGCTTCAATTGGGAATGCGGAACGGATGACCCATGTCGGGATCCGCCACCGCAGCCGCCCCCGCGACTGTCCGCGGCGAGCGGGCGCCGACGATGCCACTGGAGCGATCCGGGAAGGCCGGCCCCCCGCGACGACCCGCCAGCCAGGAGACCAGCCATGCGGCTTGTGAACCCTCCCGTCGGGTGTGACGGGTAAAGGAGAGACCGACATGACGACCACGACCGCTTCCCGCGCCGTTTCCACGACGCCCGCGACCATCCTCTTCGCCCTGGCCGCCGGCGTGCTGCTGCTGGCCGTCTCGGGCATGGCCCAGGCCACGGTGTTCCATGACGCCGCCCACGACCAGCGCCACGCCATGGCCTTTCCCTGCCACTGACCTGATCCCAGTCAGATGCTGAAATCCGTGCTGGCCAGCGCCGTCTTCGCTGGACTGGTTGCGGGGCTGTGCGCGGCCCTGCTCCAGTTCGCCTTCGTGATCCCGCTGCTGCTCCAGGGCGAGCTCTACGAGACCGGCGCGCGGGTCCATTTCGCCTCGGAAAGCTCGGTCCAGAGCAGCGCCGCCGCCGTCGCCCTCGGGACAGACTGGGGACGCCACGCGATGACCGTGGCCTTCGACTTCGTCACCTACACCGGCTACGGCTTCCTGCTGGCCGCGCTGATGCTGATCGCGGCGCTGCGCGGCATCGCGATCACGCCGCGGGCGGGCCTGGTCTGGGGCCTTTGCGGCTTCGTCGCGGTGCAGCTGGCCCCGGCCTTCGGCCTGCCCCCGGAACTGCCGGGCACCGTCGCGGCCGAGCTTCGTCCGCGCCAGCTCTGGTGGGCGGGCACGATCCTGGCCACTGCCGCGGGCCTTGGCTGCATCGCCTTCGGGCGGGGCTGGGTGCCGGTCGCCGGGATCCTGCTGATCCTGCTGCCTCAGGCCATCGGCGCGCCGCAGCTCGACACCTATTTCGGCGCCGCGCCGCCGGAACTCGCCGCCGCCTTCGCGACGCGCAGCCTCGGCGCCGCGCTGGCGGGCTGGACGCTGCTCGGCGGCCTCACCGCGCTGTTCCTGGTGCGCCTCGGCGCGTTGGAACGCTTCGACGAGGCGCGGGCGTGAGGGGTCAGACCGGCACCCGGCCCCTGAGGCAGAACCTGAGCCGACCGGCGGGGCGCGCATCCGCGATCTCCCCGTCCCCGCTCGCCGCGAACAGCGCGGCGAAGGCGAGCACATCGCCGACGTCCGCCTCGCCGATCCCGGCGAACAGGTACAGCGCCTTGCCCGGCGCGCGGAAGGCGAGGCTGACCGGCTGGGCGCAGATCGACATGCAGTCGACCCGGGTCAGCCGGAACCCTTCGGGCAGCCGCCCCTCCAGCGCCGAAACCAGCGCCGCGCCCGCCTCCGGCGCCGTGTCGGAGCGGCAGCTTCCACAGATGACGATCTCGTGCGACATGCCCCGCTGCTAGGCCAGCGGCCCCCTCTTCACAAGTCTTATCAAGGACCCCCGCCATGCCCACCAAAGTCCCCGCCACGGTCATCACCGGCTTCCTCGGCTCCGGCAAGACGACGCTGATCCGCAACCTGCTGTCGCAGGCCGAGGGCAGGCGGATCGCCCTCATCATCAACGAATTCGGCGATCTCGGCGTCGACGGCGAGATCCTGAAGGGCTGCGGCGACGCCGCCTGCGCGGACGAGGACGTGGTCGAGCTCTCGAACGGCTGCATCTGCTGCACCGTGGCCGAGGATTTCATCCCGACGCTGGAAAAGCTGCTGGACCGGCCAAACCCGCCCGAGCACATCGTGATCGAGACGTCGGGCCTGGCCCTGCCCCAGCCGCTGGTGCGCGCCTTCACCTGGCCCTCCGTCGCGACCCGGGTGACGGTGGACGGCGTGGTGACGGTGGTCGACGGCAAGGCGGTGACCGAGGGGCGCTTCGCCCATGACGTGGCCGCGGTGGACGCCCAGCGGTCGGGGGACGCGAACCTCGACCACGAGACGCCGCTGTCGGAACTGTTCGAGGACCAGATCGCCTGCGCCGACATGATCGTGGTGAACAAGACCGACCTGATGACGGCGGACGAGGCCGAGGCGCTGACCGCCCGCCTGCGCAGCGAAAGCCGCGACGGCGTGCAGGTCGTGACCGCCGCCATGGGCGCCCTGCCCCTGCCCGTGCTCCTCGGCCAGAACGCCGCCGCCGAGACGACGCTGGAGGCGCGCGAGGAGGTGCACCACCATCATCACGATCACGACGACGACGATCACGACGACCACCACCATGAACACGGCCACGACGAGTTCGACACCTTCACCGTCGACCTGCCCGAGCTGACCGACCCCAAGGCCTTCTCGGAAAAGGTGGTGCGGGTGATCGGCGCCCACGACATCCTGCGCCTCAAGGGCTTCGCCTCGGTCGCGGGCAAGCCCATGCGCCTGACCCTCCAGGCCGTCGGCCCCCGGGTCGAGACCTACTTCGACCGCCCCCTCGCCGCAAACGAACCTCGCGGCACGCGGCTGGTGGTGATCGGCCAGGCGGGGCTCGACCGTGCGGCGATCGCCGAGGCGCTGTCGGCATGATCCTGAAGGTCGTCCGCTCGGACCCCGCCGAACCCGGCGCGACGGCGCTCCTGCACCAGAGCCACGCGCTGATGCAGTCGCTGTTCAACCCGGAGGAAAACCACTTCCTCTCCATCGAGGCGCTGCAATCGCCATCCATCGCCTTCTTCACGGCGCGCCAGGGGGAGGAGATCCTGGGCACCGCGGCGCTGAAGAACGCCCACACCTACGGCGAGATCAAGTCGATGTTCGTCGCCGAGGCCGCCCGCGGCAAGGGCGTCGCCGACGCGCTGATGCGGATGCTGGAAGACGAGGCGCGCGCGCAGGGCCTGCCCATGCTGCGTCTCGAAACCGGCAACCTGCTCCACGCCGCGCACCGCCTCTACGCCCGCCACGGCTTCACCCCCTGCGGCCCCTTCGGCGATTACGAAGCCATGCCGACCAGCGTCTTCATGGAAAAGCCGCTTCCCTGAACCGACCGCACAAGACCCGAAGGCCAGAACATGCACCTCCTCGCCGCCCTCCCGGGCCAGATCGACACCGGGTCCGATCCCGTCGACCTCGGCCAGACGCCGGCCGACGTGGTGGTGATCTCGGCCGCCGACACCGAACTCGCCGCCCTCTCCGAAGCCCGCGCGACGATGGAGGCGCCCCCCACCCTGCGCCTCGCCAGCCTCGCCCACCTCGCGCATCCGATGTCGGTGGACCTGCACCTCGACGCCTGCGCCACGAAGTCCCGGCTGGTGGTCGCACGGATCCTCGGCGGCGCGGGCTACTGGCGCTACGGCTTCGAGCAATACGCCGCCCGCCTCCATGCCGCCGGCGTCCCCTTCGCGGCCCTGCCGGGTGACGACAAGCCCGACGCCGACCTGCGCGCCCTCTCCACCGTCTCGCCCGAGGATTACGACGCCCTCTGGTCCTACCTCGTCGAAGGCGGCCCGCGGAACGCCGCGACCTTCCTCGCCTATGCCAAGGCGATGCTCGACGCCCCCGCCACCCGCGCCGACCTTCCCGCCGCCGCGCCCCTGCTGCGTGCAGGCGCCTACTGGCCGGGCGCGGGCCAGACCACCCTGGCCGAGATCCGCTCCCACTGGCAGGACGGCGCCCCGGTCGTCCCCCTGGTCTTCTACCGCGCGCTCCTCCAGGGCGCGGGCCTCCACCCGATCAACCGGCTGACCCGGGCGCTGCTGCGCGAGGGGCTGAACCCGCTGCCCGTCTTCGTCGCCTCGCTGAAGGATCCCGTCTCCGCCGCCACCCTCGACCGCCTCTTCGCCGAGGCGCCGCCCAGCGTGATCCTGAACACCACCGCCTTCGCCACCGGCTCCCCCCACGAGGGCGACCCGGCGGCAGGCAACCCCCTCGCCGCCCCCTCGGCCAACGCGGCGCCGGTGTTCCAGGTGGTCCTCGCCGCCACCTCGGAAGAGACCTGGGCGCAGGGCAGCACCGGCCTCTCCGCCCGCGACATCGCGATGAATGTCGCGCTTCCCGAGGTCGACGGCCGCATCCTCGCCCGCGCCGTCAGCTTCAAGGACACCGCCTATTTCGACGAGGCGACCGAGTGCAACGTCGCCGCCTACCGCGCCCAGGGCGACCGCATCGCCTTCACCGCCCGCCTCGCCGCCAACTGGGCCAAGCTGCGCCACACCGCCCCGAAGGACCGCAAGGTCGCCTTCGTGCTCGCAAACTACCCCAACCGCGACGGCCGTATGGCGAACGGCGTCGGCCTCGACACCCCCGCCGCCACCGCCCATGTCCTGCACCTGCTGAAGAACGCGGGCTACTCCGTCGAAAACGCCCCGAAGGACAGCACCGCCCTGATGACGCGCCTCATGGCGGGCCCCACCAACTGGCTCACCGACCGCGCCGACCGCGCGGGCGGCGAAACCCTCCCTCTCGCCACCTACCTCGCGACGTACCGCACCCTCCCCCTCGACATCCGCGACGCCATCGAATCCCGCTGGGGCCTCCCCGAGGCCGATCCGTTCTTCGAAACACTCCCCATCTTTGCTTCTTGGGCTCCGCCCGTTCGAAGGGGAAACGATCCCCCGGATCGTTTCTCGACCCCTTCGAACTCCCCGCCGGAGGCTCCCGAACCCTCCACAAGCGCCACCGATGGCCACTTCAAGCTCGCCCTCCACCGCTTCGGCAATGCCGTGGTCGCGCTCCAGCCCGCCCGCGGCTACAACATCGACCCCACCGAGACCTACCACTCTCCCGACCTCGTCCCGCCCCACAACTACCTCGCCGGCTACATCTGGCTGCGCGACCACTGGGGCGCCGACGCGATCGTCCACATGGGCAAGCACGGCAACCTCGAATGGCTCCCCGGCAAGGCCCTGGCCCTGTCCGAAACCTGTTTCCCGGAGGCGGTCCTCGGCCCCATGCCCCACCTCTACCCGTTCATCGTCAACGACCCGGGCGAAGGCACCCAAGGAAAGCGCCGCGCCCAGGCGGTGATCGTCGACCACCTGACCCCGCCCCTGACCCGGGCCGAGACCTACGGGCCGCTCCGCGACCTCGAGGCGCTGGTCGACGAATACTACGAGGCCGCAGGCGTCGATCCCCGCCGCATCAAACTGCTGAAGGACCAGATCCTGTCGCTCACCGCCAGCACCGGCCTCGACCGCGACGCAGGCTTCTCCGGCGACGCCGAGACCGACCTCGCGAAACTCGACGCCTACCTCTGCGAACTGAAGGAGGCACAGATCCGCGACGGCCTGCACGTCTTCGGGCAGTCCCCGGAGGGCGATCTCCACCGCGACCTCACCCTCGCCCTCGCGCGGATTCCGCGGGGCGACGGCAAGGGCGGCGACGCCTCGCTGCTGCGCGCCATGGCCGCCGACCTCGGCCTCGGCTTCGACCCGCTGGCCTGCGACATGGCCGCGCCCTGGACCGGCCCCCGCCCTGATATCCTTACGGGCGACACCCCCTGGCGCAGCCAGGGCGACACCGTGGAGCGGCTCGAAACGCCCGCCCGGGCCCTCCTGCGGGACGGCACACGGGACGGCGGGCGGGGCGACGGGGCGGAGCCCCGAGCGCCGCACGTCGGACCGGCCACCGATGCCGTCCTGGAAGAGATCGCGGCGAAGATCGCCCCCGCCGTCGCCGCCTGCGGTCCCGCCGAATCCGCAGGGCTGCTCACCGCCCTCGACGGCCGCTTCCTCGCCCCCGGCCCTTCCGGCGCCCCCACCCGCGGGCGGCTCGACACGCTGCCGACCGGGCGCAACTTCTACTCCGTCGACAGCCGCGCGGTGCCCACCCCCACGGCCTGGAGCCTCGGCTGGAAATCGGCGAACCTGCTGATCGAACGCCACCTCCAGGACCAGGGCGACTGGCCGCGCGCCCTGCTGCTGACCGCCTGGGGCACCTCGAACATGAGGACCGGCGGCGACGACATCGCCCAGTGCCTCGCGCTCATGGGCGTGAAACCCACCTGGGACGCCGCCAACCGCCGCGTCACCGGTTTCGAGATCATCCCTGCCACCGCCCTCGGCCGCCCGCGGGTCGACGTCACCCTGAGAATATCCGGCTTCTTCCGCGACGCCTTCCCGCAGCTGATCGACCTCGTCGACAGCGCCGCCCGCGCGGTCATGGCGCTGGACGAACCCAAGGACCTGAACCCCGCAGCCGCCCGCGCCCGCACCGAGGGCACCACGGCACGTGTCTTCGGCTCGAAGCCCGGGGCCTACGGCGCGGGGCTCCAGGCGATGATCGACGAACGCCTCTGGGCCGACAAGGCGGCGCTGGCCGACGCCTACCTCGCCTGGGGCAGCTACGCCTACGGGGCCGGCGCGGAAGGCACCGCCGACCGCAAGGGGCTGGAGACGCGCCTGAGCCAGACCGAGGCGGTGGTCCAGAACCAGGACAACCGCGAACACGACCTGCTCGACTCCGACGACTACTACCAGTTCGAAGGCGGCGCCGCGGCCGCCGTCGCCACGCTCCAGGGCCGCGAGAGGCCGGTCTATCACAACGACCACTCGCGCCCCGAACACCCGCTGATCCGAACGCTCGAGGACGAGATCGGCCGGGTCGTTCGCTCCCGCGTCGTCAACCCGAAGTGGATCGCGGGGGTCAAGCGGCACGGCTACAAGGGCGCCTTCGAGATCGCGGCGACGGTCGACTACATGTTCGCCTTCGCCGCCACGACGGGCGCGGTGAAGTCCCACCACTTCGACCTGGTCCACGCCGCCTTCCTGGAAGACGACGAGACCCGCGACTTCATCGCCGGGAACAACCCGCCCGCCCTGCGGGAGATCGCCGAGCGGCTGGACGAGGCGGCCGAGCGCGGGCTCTGGACCCCGAAATCGAACTCCGCCCGCGCCCTTCTCGACCGCCTGAGGACACCATGACCGACGCGCCCGGGATCCGCCGCGCCGCAGACCCGGCCGACTGGGCGGCGCTCCACCGCCTGTTGCACCGCTGCTTCGCGGGGATGGAGGGGCGGATCGACCCGCCCTCCTCGCTCCATCGCCTGACGCCGCAGGACATCGCGGCGACCGCGGCGCGGGAAACCGTTCTGGTGATCGGGCCCGATGCCGCGCCCCATGCCTGCCTGTTCTGCACGTGGCAGCCCGACGCGCTCTACCTCGGCAAGCTCGCCGTCGATCCGGCCCGGCGGGGCCGCGGCCTCGCCCGCGCGCTGATCGACGCGGCGGAGGCGATCGCCCGCGCCGAAGGATTGCCGCGTCTGCGTCTCCAGACCCGGGTGGAACTGACCGAGAACCACGCCACCTTCACCGCCCTCGGCTTCAGCGAAACGGGGCGCACGGCGCACGAGGGGTTCGACCGCCCGACTTCGATCAACTTCGAGCGCGCGCTGACACCCTGACCCGCCGGCGCGGCCAGAGCGCCGGGCCGGCCACCGCCCTGCGCTGCACGGCAACCTCCCGGCGCGACTCCGGCCCGATCCCGTCCCGCTCCCGGTACGGGCGTCACGCCGACGGGATTCACCCGCAGTCGAGCTTCGCGCGCTGGATCGCCTGGTCGCCCTCCAGCCCGCCCCTGGCGATGGCGCAGCCCGAGGCCTGTTCGATCGCCTGTGCCGCGCGGGCCAGCACCGCGCTTTCCGACGGCCTGAACTCCCGGCTCACCCGCAGGGATTCGGCACGTTCGCCGCGCACCCGCACGCTGAAGGTCGAGGGCCCCACCGTGATCCGCTGCGCCGGGACGCCCGAGAAGGCGACACTTGGGCTGTCGCACCCGGCGAGGAGGGCCAGAGATGCCGCGACGACGGCGGGGATGACAGAGGATCGGCGGAATGAAGAGATGTGGCGCATGGCCACAGACTGCGCGGGGCGTGGTTAAGGATCTGTTAATGCGGGTCCGTCATGCCACAGGAGGGCACAAAGCGCCGCCCCGGGGAGGCCGCGGATTGCCGCGCCTCCCTGCACCCCCTAAGCACGACCGACATTTGCCAAGGACTCCAGGATGACCCGTACCGCCGCCGTTCCGGCCCTGCTCGCCACCCTAACCCTGCTTGCCGCCTGCGAGGTGGCGGACGTGACCACGCCGCCGGTCAACATCACGCCGAAGGTGCCCGGCGATGCGGTCGGGCTCGACGTCTATGCGCGGCCCCGCGCCCGCGGCAACCCGGTGCCCCGCTTCCGCGGACAGGAGACGGTGACGGTCCGGACCCGCGGCACCGGCGCGCAGGGCGGCTCGACCGAGATCACGGGGCTGGCCTGCCAGCTCGATTCGGGCATCTACACCGCACGGTTCCAGACCCCCGCCAACGTGATCGTCCCGAACTACGGTCCGAACTCCCCGGCGCTGTTCATCCGCTGCACCCACCCCGACGGGCGCTCCGGCTCGTCCACCGTGACCGTCTACAACGCCACGGCCGAGCAGCGCAGCCAGAACGCCGCCGGGGGCGGGCTTCTGGGCGCGGTGATCGTCGGCGCGATCAACGCCGCGCGCACCGATCCCGAGCGTGACGAGTTCAAGTACCGCAATGCCACCGTCTCGGTGAAATGACCCGGCGGGCGCGTCCGCGCGCCCGGCGGCGCCTATCGCCTTGCGCCCGCCGCGTCGGGGCGACATCCTGCCCGCGCAGCAGGAGGAGCCGATGACCGACACCCCGGAGAACACCCCCGCCCCCGACCGGGAGGACCTGGAGCGCCACGCCGCGAAGATGGCCAAGAAGAAGGCCGCCCGCGACAAGATCATGGCGACCAAGACGGAACGGAAGGGCCTGGTGATCGTCCACACCGGCAAGGGCAAGGGAAAGTCCAGTGCCGCCTTCGGGATGATCTTCCGCTGCATCGCCCACGACATGCAATGCGCCGTGGTGCAGTTCATCAAGGGCGGCATGTCCACCGGAGAGCGTGACCTGATCCTGTCGCGCTTTTCCGACGTCTGCGCCTTCCACACCATGGGCGAGGGCTTCACCTGGGAAACCCAGGACCGCTCGCGCGACACCGAGATGGCGCAGGCCGCCTGGGCCAAGGCGAAGGAGCTGATCCGCGACCCCGCCAACGCCATGGTGCTGCTGGACGAGATCAATATCGCGCTGCGCTACGACTACATCGACATCGCCGAGGTCGTGGCCTTCCTGCGGGACGAGAAGCCGCCGATGACCCATGTCGTGCTGACCGGGCGCAATGCCAAGGACGAGCTGATCGAGATCGCGGACCTCGTGACCGAGATGGAGCTGGTGAAGCACCCGTTCCGCTCGGGCATCAAGGCGCAGATCGGCGTGGAGTTCTGATCGGGCGGCCGGCCCGCGGGGGATCACGCCTTGCGGTCGTGCTTCCTCTCGATCTCGCGGGCGAAGGTCTCGAGCCGGGCGTCGAAGCGGCGGGCGAGGTTGCCCTTGGCCAGCTTCAGCGACTGGACCAGCAGCCGCGCGGTGATCGATTGCGGCAGGAGTTCGCAGGAGACCAGCAGCCGGGTGCGCGATTTCGACAGCTCGATCAGCTCGGTGACGATCTCGACGTTCAGACCGTCGGTGTGGCCCGAGAGGGTATGGCCCGTCGCCGGTTCATATCGGACGACCCGCGCCGCCATCTGCCGCTGACGGCCGCGGAAGTCGAAGGCGATGCGCCAGGCGGCCTTCGCGGGATCCGCGCCGTCGTCCAGCCGGACGACCTCGATCCCGCGGCGCAGCATCTGCAACTCGAAGGTCTCGAAGTTGCTGACGGCGGCGAAGACTTCCGCGATCGGCGCTCCGATGTCCTGGCGGCTGTTGAACTTCATGCTCTCTCCGGCGTCTGGTTGGCCCTGCCCCCGGTCCGGGCATAATCCCGGACTTGTATCCCCGCAAGGCCCGTGGCGTCCCCGCCGGGCGCATGCACCGGCGCCGCGGGAACGCCGCCCGTCAGTCCAGCGTGTCCGCCAGCCAGTGGTGCAGCAGGAAGCCCGCGATCGCCCCCTTGCGCGGCGCGCGGATCCTCGGGTGCACGCCCGCGAAGATGTCGGCCATCTCCTCGCGCGTGACCCAGAGCGCCGTCTCGATCTCGGCCGGGTCGATGGTGATCTCGCCCGGCTCCGCCACGCCGCGGCAGCCGAACATCAGCGAGGCCGGGAAGGGCCAGGGCTGGCTGGCAAGGTAGTCGACCCGCCCGACCCGGATGCCCGACTCCTCGAACACTTCGCGGCGGACGGCCGCCTCCAGCGTCTCGCCCGGCTCGACGAAGCCGGCGAGGAGCGAGAACATGCCCTCGGGCCAGCCTGGCGAGCGGCCGATCAGGACCGAGTTGCCGCGGGTGATCAGCATGATGACCACGGGATCGGTGCGGGGGAAGTGATGCCCCCCGCAGGCCGGGCAGTCGCGCTGCCATCCCGCCATGGCCATCACGCTCTCCGCGCCGCAGCGGGCGCAGAAGCGGTGCGACTGGTGCCAGCCCAGCACGGCCTTCGCGCTGGCCGCCAGTTCGGCGGCGCGCGGGGACAGAAGCGTCATCGCGCCCCGAAGCTCGGCGAAGCGGTGACTGTCGGGCAGCGCCGGGTGCACCTGCTCGGAGGTGTCGGAAAAGGCGTTCAGCGTCTCGGGCACATCCTCCGGCTCCCAGGCCGACAGGTCGACCGCGAAGCGCGGCGCCTCGCCCGCCTCGCCGCCGTCGTCGTCGCCGTCGAGCCCGAGGAACACCGGCGACCCCGCCAGCTCCAGCGCCGCGTGGCCGGGCGGCAGCCAGGCCAGCTCCGTCGTCCCGCCCTCGCGCAAAAGGAGGGGCTTGCCCCGCCAGAGCGCCAGCACCCGCGCCGCCGGGTCCGCCAGAAGCCGGGCCTGCGCCGCACCGTCGCCGCGCAGCTCGCCCGCGCGGTTCAGCGCGCTGCCCCCGAAGGTCACCGTTTCCGCCAGTCTCATGCACCGCCTCCCGCAATCGCACCTGCCTTCCCGTGCCACGGCGCGCGGCCCGGGTAAATGGAGCGCGAACGGAAAAGCGGCCTTGCCGGAGGGTTCAACTCCGGGCTGAATTGACCGGACAGGGAAACCACCATAACGCTGAACGGGTCCGATACCGCAGACAGCCCCGAGCCCGATGACCAGCCCCCGGCCCCGCCTCTGCCAAACCTGGAGCACACCATGTCCCGTCCAGACCGCCTTGTAATGTCCCGCCGCAGCTTCGTCGTCGGCGGCGCCGCCGGTGCGCTGATCCTCACCCATCCCTTCACCGCCCGCGCCGCGGCGGGACAGGCGCATCTCAGGCTGATGGAGACGACGGACCTGCACGTCCACGTCTTCCCCTACGACTACTACGCCGACAAGCCGGTGGACACCGTGGGCCTCGCCCGCACCGCCGCCCACATCGCCGACGTGCGCGCCGAGGCGGCGAACACGCTGCTGCTCGACAATGGCGACTTCCTGCAGGGCAACCCGATGGGCGACTACATCGCCTATGAGAAAGGGATGAAGGAGGGCGACCTGCACCCGGTCATCGCGGCGATGAACACGCTCGACTTCGACGCCTCGACCCTCGGCAACCACGAGTTCAACTACGGCCTCGGCTTCCTCGCCAAGGCGCTGGCCGGGGCCAACTTCCCCGTTGTCTCGGCCAACGTGGTGAAGAAGCTCGGCGCCGACCCGACCAGGGACGAGGGCCTTCTGCCGCCCTACATCATCCTCGAGCGGACCCTGACGGACGGGGCCGGTCTGAGCCATCCGATCAAGGTCGGCATCATCGGCTTCGTGCCGCCGCAGATCATGAACTGGGACCGCAAGCACCTGGAAGGCAACGTCGCGACCCGCGACATCGTCGCCGCCGCGAAGGCCTGGGTGCCGCAGATGCGCGAGGCGGGGGCGGACATCGTCGTGGCCCTGTCGCACTCCGGCATCGGCGCCGCGACCCCCGAGGAGGGGATGGAGAACGCCTCGACCGCGCTCGCCACCGTTCCGGGGATCGACGCGATCCTGACCGGCCACTCGCACCTCGTCTTCCCCTCGGCGGACTACACCGATTTTGCCGCCGTCGACGCGCAGAAGGGCACACTCCACGGCGTTCCGGCCACCATGGGCGGTTTCTGGGGCAGCCACCTCGGGGTGATCGACCTGCTGCTCGAAAGGGACGGCGCGGGCTGGCGCATCGCCGCCTCCAGCGTCGAGACCCGGCCGATCTCGAAGCGCAACGAGGACCGCTCGGTCACGCCGCTGGTCGAGAGCCAGGAGAAGGTGCTGGCGGCGGCCGAGGCCGACCACGAGGCGACGCTCGCCTATGTCCGCCGCGCCGTGGGCAAGACCGACGCGCCGCTCTACAGCTACTTCGCGCTGGTGGCCGACGATCCGTCCGTGCAGATCGTCAGCAACGCCCAGACCTGGTACATCGCCCAGATGCTGGCGGGCACCGAGCACGCCGCCCTCCCCCTCCTCTCCGCCGCCGCGCCGTTCAAGGCGGGCGGGCGGGGCGGGCCCGAGTACTACACCGACGTGCCGGTGGGGGACGTGGCGATCAAGAATGTCGCCGACCTCTACCTCTATCCCAACACCGTGCGCGCGGTCCGCATCACCGGGGCCGACCTGCGCGGCTGGCTCGACCGCTCGGCGGGAATGTTCAACCGGATCGAACCCGGCAGCACCGACGCGATCCTGCTGAACCCCGACTTCCCCAGCTACAACTTCGACGTGATCGACGGCGTGACCTACCGGATCGACCTCTCGCAACCCTCCCGCTTCGACGCGAAGGGGGTCGAGATCAATCCCGGCGCCACCCGCATCCTCGACCTGATGCACGAGGGCCAGCCGGTGACGGACACGCAGGAGTTCATCGTCGCCACCAACAACTACCGCGCCTCGGGCGGCGGCGACTTCCCGGGCGCGAAGGGCGACACCATCGTGTTCGAGGGCCCGGACACCAACCGCGACGTGATCGTGCGCTACATCGTCGAGCAGGGCACGATCAACCCGAAGGCCGACGGCAACTGGTCCTTCGCGCCGATGCCCGGCACCACGGTCCTGTTCGACACCGGCCCCGGCGGCGCCGCCTATGCCGACGCGGTGCCGGGGGTCACGCTGGAGCCCGCGGGCGACGGCGAGAACGGCTTCGCCCGCTTCCGCCTGACCCTCTGAGCGCAGCGGAAAACGGAAGCGGCGCCCACGACAGCCGTCCCGCGGGGTGTCCGTCTTCCGCGCCCTGCCCGAAGGACCGTCACGGACGGGAAGCGCCTGGTCGCGCCGCGCCAGAAGGGGTGCCATTTCCGCCCCGAGCCGCTATGTCCCGACGGAACACCCTGCGGGGCAAGGCGGCGAAAGGGCGGACATGACGCAATACCACGCGGTGATCTTCGATCTCGACGGACTCCTGCTCGACACCGAGCGGCTGGCGATCGACGCGGGTCTCGCCGCGCTCGCGCATCTGGGGCACGAGGCCGACGCCGCCTTCATGGCCGGGCTGATCGGCACCGACCACGAGGCGGGCAAGCGCCGTCTTGCCGACCGGTTTGGCCCCGGCCTCGACCTCGCCGCGCTCGACGGCGCCTGGGGCGCCGCGATGCGCCGTCTCATGGAGGACGGCGTGCCGCTGAAGCCCGGGGCGGGCGACCTGATCGACCGCCTCTCGGACAGCGGCACGCCCTTCGCCGTCGCCACCAACAGCGCCCGCGCCTCGGCGCTCAGGAAGCTCGACAACTCCGACCTCGCCGGGCGCATCTCCCAAGTGACCGGCTTCGACGAGGTGCCCCTGGGCAAGCCCGCCCCCGACGTCTATCTCGAGGCCGCGCGACGCCTCGGCCGAGACCCGACGCGCTGCCTCGCCTTCGAGGACAGCGATGTCGGCACCATGGCCGCCCTCGCCGCCGGCATGACCGTGGTGCAGGTGCCCGACCTCGTGCACCCCGCCACCTCCCGCGCCCATCACACCGCCGCCACGCTCCTCGACGGCGCGGCCTGGGCGGGACTGCTGGCCGAAGCGCCCAAAATCCGGGCAGTCTGAGCGGAAACGACCGCGAATCCATCTTCTCCCCTGTGCAAGCCCGCCGCGCCGCACAATGATCTCGCGGCAGGGCCCCGCGCCGTGCCACCACGATCCCAGAGAAGAAGGTCCGCCCGATGTTCCTGAAACCCCTCGTTCCTGCTTTCCTGCTTGCGTTCGGCGCCACCGCGGCCGCCGCCCAGACGGCCATGCCCTTCGCGCTCGACTGGAAGTTCGAAGGCCCCGCCGCGCCCTATTTCCAGGCGATCGACAGCGGCTTCTACGCCGAGGAAGGGCTGGAGGTGGAAATCGCCGCGGGCCAGGGCTCCCTCGACGCGATCCCGAAGGTGGCAACCGGCGCCTATCCCGTGGGCCTCGCCGACATCAACTCCCTCGTCCCGTTCCTCGACAAGAACCCCGGCGCGCCGGTGATCGCGGTGATGATGGTCTACGACAAGCCGCCCTTCGCCGTGGTCGGGCTGAAATCCCGCGGCGTCGAGGCGCCGAAGGACCTCGAAGGCAAGGTGCTGGGCGCCCCGCCCCCCGACGGGGCCTGGGCGCAGTTCCCCGCCTTCGCCAAGGCCAACGATCTGGA
Source organism: Oceaniglobus roseus (assembly GCF_002869745.1). Lineage (GTDB taxonomy): Bacteria > Pseudomonadota > Alphaproteobacteria > Rhodobacterales > Rhodobacteraceae > Oceaniglobus > Oceaniglobus roseus. Next base: position 52,350 of record NZ_PNOS01000018.1, on the reverse strand, counting down.
CATGGGCAAGATCACCGTGGAACCGGTCGGCTTCCCGACCCGCGAGCCGATGCTGGCCGAAGGCAAGGTCGACGCCGTGACCGGCTTCTCCTTCTCCTCCTTCCTGAACCTCGTCCGCCTCGGCGTTCCCGAGGACGACATCTCGACCATCCTCATGGCCGACCACGGCGTCGCGCTCTACGGCAACGCGGTGATCGTCAACACCGACTTCGCCAAGGACAACCCGGAAGCCGTCACCGGCTTCCTCCGCGCCACCGCGAAGGGTTGGAAGGCGGCCATCGCCGACCCGCAAGCCGCGGTGAAGGCGATGCTGGAGCGCAACCCGGCCGCGGATCTCGACCTCGAAACCCGCCGCCTGCAACTGGCCATCGACGCCAACGTGCTGACCGACTGGGTCAAGTCGAACGGCATGGGCGGGATCGACCCCGAGCGGATGCAGACCGCCCTCGGCCAGCTCCAGGAGACCACGGACCTCTCTTCGGCGCCCGACGCCGCCCTCTATTTCACCGACAGCTATCTGCCGACAGACGGCAGCCTGATGCTCGAGTGAAACCCGCGCGGGCGGGGATTGCTCCTCCCTTGCCCCGTCCGCGCACCCTTTCCCACGGCTGACCCGATGGCTGACCTGATCGAGATACGCCACGTCACCCACGCCTACGCGACGCCGAAGGGCCCGCTGCCGGTGCTGGACGACCTCAGCCTTTCGGTCCCCGAAGGCAGCTTCTGCGCCGTCGTCGGCCCCTCGGGCTGCGGCAAGTCCACCCTGACGCGGCTGATCGCGGGGCTGATGAAGCCCGACCGGGGCGAGGTCTGGCTGCACGGCGAGCGGGTGAAGTCGCCCCGCGCGACCGTCGGCATGGCGTTCCAGAACCCGGTGCTGCTCGAGTGGCGCACGATCCTGCAGAACGTCGTCCTGCCGCTCGAGATCGTGCCGACGAAGCTGACTCAGGCCCAGAAGGAGGCGCGGGCGCGCGAGTTGCTGGAACTGGTCGGCCTGGAGGGGTTCGAGGACAAGCGCCCGTCGGAGCTGTCGGGGGGAATGCGCCAGCGCGCCTCGCTCTGCCGCGCCATCGTCCACCGCCCCGAGGTGCTGATCCTGGACGAACCCTTCGGCGCCCTCGACGCCTTCACCCGCGAGGACCTGTGGCAGACGATGCACGCCCTGCGCGCCGAAGAGCCGTTCACCTCGGTCCTCATCACCCACGACCTGCGCGAATCGATCTTCCTCGCCGACGAGGTGGTGGTGCTCTCGGGCCGTCCCGCCACCGCCCAGTTCCGCCTGCCGGTGCCCGATACCGGCCCCCGCACGCTCGACGACCTCTACACGCCGCAGGCGGCGGCGATGCTGAACACCCTGCGCCACCAGATCGAGATCGCCCAGGGGCGCACCCCCGCCGCGGGAACGAGGAAGACCCTCCCCGATCCGGCACCGACAGAGAGCGCCACACCGGAGATCCTGCCGTGATCTGGCGCAAGGTCGCCGTCCCCCTCGCCGCCGTCCTGATCTTCCTCGCCCTGTGGGAGATCCTGGTGCAGGCCAACGGCTGGCCCGACTACAAGATGGCCTCCCCCTCCGACCTGCCGCCCGCCTTCTGGAAGTACCGCTGGCTGTTCCTGGAATACGGCTGGCAGACCCTCTGGCGCACCGTCGCGGGGCTGGCCATCGCCGTGGTCTTCGGCCTCGCCCTCGGCATGGTGATGGGCTTCTCCCGCACCTTGCGCGACGCGCTCTACCCGCTGCTCGTCGGCTTCAACGCGGTGCCGAAGGCGACGGTGGTGCCGATCATCGCCCTGCTCTTCGTCGGCCAGCACGACTTCAACACCGTGCTGATGGCCTTCATGATCTCGTTCTTCCCGATCGCCGTCTCCGTCTCCATCGGCCTCTCGACGCTCGAGCCGGAATACCGCGACATCCTGCGCGCCCTCGGCGCCTCGCGGCTGGCCATCTTCCGCAAGATCGCCCTGCCGAAGACTCTGCCCGAGTTCTTCGGCGCCCTGAAGGTTTCCGTCACGCTCGCCTTCATCGGCACGAACCTGATGGAAATCGTCTCTCCCCACGGCCGCGGCCTTGGCGCATTGTTCGATTCCGGAAAGACCTCGGCCGACTACCCGCTGATGTTCGCCGTCCTGATCGCGCTGGCCGCCCTCGGCATCCTGCTTTTCTACGTCGTCGTCTGGCTGGAACGGATCTTCGCCGGCTGGGCCGAACGCCCCGCCTCCTGATTCCCGCCGCCTGCTCACGCGCGTCGAGTATTTGCAGCAATGCCGGGCCCGAGGCTTGCACCGGAGCCGCGTTTTGCCTAAGTAGCGCGGTGAGAGGTTGGCGCGGGCAGGCACCTCGCCAACCCGGTCAGGTCCGGAAGGAAGCAGCCGTAACGAGCCTCGCTTGGGTCGTTGTCCAGCCTCTCACCTTTCCCCTCCATCCCACCCAGGCCGCAAGGGGCGGCCGGCCGCGCCGTTTTTCCGGGCAGTCCATGCCCTGACCGGGCAATTCGGCGGGAAATAAAAAATCAGGCTTGACTGTTTGTTTCCGACGCGCACCCTAGGGCAAGCTTGATCCAAGGGGAGGCCGAGATGAGCACACAGGACGACTACAAGAACCGCAGCTATGGCGAGATCCCGGTTGGCACCGGCATGAAGCCCGGCATCGTCGTCGTGGACTTCCAGAAGGGCTTCACCGATCCGCAATACCCCCTCGGCGGCGCGCCGCTTGTGATGCGGGCGCTGGAGAACACCGCCACCCTGCTCAAGGCCGCGCGGGCCATGGGGGTGCCGGTGGCCAGCTGCAACACCGCCTACATGAACGAACGCGAGATGCCCTACTGGAAGATCACCGCCGTGCGCGAGACCTTCCGCCACGACCACCCGAGCGCCGCGCTGGACGAGCGGATCTTCGATCCCGACTATGACCTTGCGGTGTGCAAGAAGGGCCCCTCGATCTTCTTCAACACCGGCGTCGCCGACTACTTCGCGAAGGAGCGGGTGGACACCGTCATCGTCACCGGCTGCAACACCTCGGGCTGCATCCGCGCCACCTCGATCGATTCGTTCAGCCACCGCTACCGCACGCTGGTGCCCGAGGACTGCGTCGGCGACATCGAGGAGCAGCCCCACCGCGACAATCTCCGCGACATCGGCCGCCGCTATGTCGACGTCACCGACCTGAAGACCGTCATGGCGTATCTCGAGGACTGGCATCGCGGCCAGCAGCAGACCCGCGGCGCCGCCTGATCCGACGACCCAAGGAAATGACCCCATGACCCTCACCCTTCTGAAGAACGCCCGGATCGCCGACGGCACCGCGCCCGAGCCCGCCGATCCCGTCAACATCGTCATCGAGGACGGCCGGATCCGCGAGGTCGGCGCCAACGCCTCGGCCGACACCGACGAGGCGCTGGACCTCGCCGGCCTCACCGTGATGCCGGGCCTGATCGACTGCCACGTCCATGTCATCGCCACCACGGCGAACCTCGGCCTGAACGCCGGGCTGCCGTCGTCGCTGATCGCCGCGCGCTCCAGCCTCCTGATGCGCGACATGGTGATGCGCGGCTTCACCACCGTGCGCGACCTCGGCGGCGCCGACCGCGGGCTTCAGCAGGCGGTCGAGGAAGGCGCGTTCACCGGCCCGCGCCTCGTCATCTGCGGCAAGGCGCTGTCGCAGACCGGCGGGCACACCGATTACCGAGGCCCCTACGACAACCGCGACGTGTCGTGGTACGCGCAGAGCCTCGGCGCCATGGGCCGCGTCTGCGACGGGCTGCCCGACGTTCAGCGCGCCGTCCGCGAAGAAATCAAGAACGGCGCCCAGTTCGTGAAGGCGATGGCCGACGGCGGCGTCTCCTCGCCCTCCGATCCCGTCGGCTACCTCGTCTTCTCGGTCGAGGAGCTGAAGGCGATGGCCGACATCGCCAAGAGCTTCGGCACCTACGCGACCGGCCACCTCTACACCGACGAGGCGATCGTGCGCGCGCTGGATGCGGGGTTCGAGTGCATCGAGCACGGCAACCTGATCTCCGACGCCACCATCCGGCGCGTCGCGCAGGAGGGCATCCCGGTGGTGCCCACGAACATCACCTACGACATCCTGGCGAAGTCCGGCGCGAAGTTCGGCCTGCCGCCCGAGTCGGTCGCCAAGATCGCCGACGTGCGCGAGGCGGGGCTGGAGAAGCTCGGCAAGATGCACGAGGCAGGGGTGCTGATGGGCTACGGCTCGGACCTGCTGGGCGGCATGCAGACCGAGCAGTCGGGCGAGTTCCCGCTGCGCGGCCGATACATCCCCGCCGACGCGGTGATCCGCTCGGCCACCGTGGACGCGGCGAAGGTGCTGCGGATGGAGGGGCAGATCGGCAGCATCGTCGAGGGCGCCCATGCCGACATCATCGCGGTCGAGGGCAACCCGCTCGAAGACCTCACGCTGCTCACGAACCAGGGGGCGCACATGCCGCTGATCCTGAAGGGCGGCCAGGCGATCAAGAAGGCGGCCTCGGTCTGATGGCGCATCTGACCGACTACACCGGCCTCAGCTTCGACGTCTACGGCACGCTGATCGACTGGGAATCCGGCATGATCACGGGGCTGAAGCCCCTGACCGACCGGCTGAACCGCGAGATGACCGACGACGCGATCCTCGAGATGCACGCCCGCCACGAAAGCGCGGCCCAGGCCCAGACCCCGGCGCGCCCCTACTCCGCGATCCTCGCCACGGTCTATCGCCGCTGCGCCGAGGAGCTGGGGGTGCCGACCGACTGGGAGGCCTGCGAGCGCTACGGGGCGAGCGTGCCGGACTGGCCCGCCTTCCCCGACAGCGCCGAGGCGCTGGCCTACCTGAAGGAGCACTACCTCATGATCGTGCTCTCGAACGTCGACAACCGCAGCTTCGCCGGATCGGCCAGACGGCTCGGGATCGACTGGGACGGCGTCTTCACCGCCGAGGACGTGGGCAGCTACAAGCCCGCCCAGAAGAACTTCGACTACCTGCTCGCCAACGCCAAGCGCATGGGCATCGCCAAGCGGACGCTGCTGCACACTGCCGAAAGCATGTTCCACGACCATGTGCCGGGCCGGGCCAACGGGCTGGACAATGCCTGGATCTACCGCCGACATGCCAAGACCGGCTTCGGCGCCACGATGGATCCCGGCCAGCTGGCCGAGACGACCTTCCGCTTCACCTCGATGCGGGAGATGGCCGAAGCTCACGAACGTGAGACCAGATGATCCACCACCGCGCCGCAGCCCGGCACGAGAGAACCCGGGCGCGGCCACCACAACCGACAGGGGAGACCACATGAAACGACTGCTTACCATGACCGCGGCCGCCGCGCTGGCCGCCGGGGCCGCCACGGCCGAGACCGATTTCATCGCCAACAGCTTCTACGACGCCGCAGTGCCGATGTCCGGCGAAGGCTACGTCAAGTGGGGCGAGCTGGTGAAGGAGCTCTCGGGCGGCGACCTCGTGCCGGAGGTCTTCACCGGCACCGTGCTGCTTGCGCCGCGCGCCTCGCTCCAGGGGATCCAGGACAACGTCGTGCAGGTGGCGCACCACGCCGCTGTCTACACGCCCTCGGACCTGCCGGTGGCGAACGCGGTGCAGGAGCTGGGCTTCTCCTACTCCGACCCGGTGCAGGCGATCTTCGCCGTCACCGACTTCTCGATGAACAACGCCACCCAGCTTCAGGAATGGAAGGACAAGAGCGTCGTCTACCTCGGCGCCTATGCCACGCCCGGCTATGTCCTGATGTGCTCCAGCCCCGTGCGCACGCTGGAAGAGATCAAGGGCAAGCGCATCCGCACCGCCGGGTCGGCCGTGTCGGTCTGGGTCGAGGAAGCGGGCGGCATCCCCGTCAACGTCCCCTCCTCCGAGATGTACACCGGGCTCGAGCGCGGCACGCTCGACTGCGCGACCAACGCCGCCTCCGACCTCGTCGACCGTTCGCTTCTGGAAGTCGCCAAGCACACCACGCTGCTGTCGACCGGCATGTACTGGGCGGGCCCGCAGTGGGGCTACAACCCGGGCTTCTGGGCCGGTCTGACCGCCGACCAGCGCAAGGTGCTGATGGAGGCCTCGGCCCGCTCCATGGCCCGCATGGTGCTGGCCTACAAGGAGAAGGTGCAGTCGGGGCTTGAAGCCTCGAAGGCCGCGGGCGGCAACGTCTACGAGCCCGAGCAGGACCTGCTGGACAACGTGAAGGAGTTCCGCGACCGCACCACCACCGCCGCGGCCGAGAAGGCAGGCAGCGAGTACGGCGTGGCCGAGCCGCAGGCGCTGATCGACGATTTCGTCGCCACCATGGACAAGTGGGAGGGCCTGCTTGCGGGGATCGACGCCACTGACGAGGACGCGCTGACCGAACTCGCCATGCAGGAGATCTACAACAAGATCGACGCCGGGACCTACGGCGTCTACTGATCGCTCCCGGGGGCCGCGCATCGCCGCGGCCCCTTCCGCCACCGCGCCATCCACGAAGGGCTTCGCCATGCAGGGCATCATCGCCGCGATCCGCTGGCTCAACATCGCCACCGCCACGGCGGCCTGTCTCGTCATGGTGCTGATGATGCTGCACATCACCCTCGACGTCGCGGTGCGCTATTTCTTCAACGGCCAGATCGTCGGCACCCTCGAATGGGTGTCCTTCTACTACATGGTCGCCCTGGTGTTCCTGGCCCTCGGTCACGTCGAATACCGCAACGAGAACATCCGCGTGGACCTCTTCGCCCAGATGATGCCGAAGACCGTCCAGCTCGGCCTCTACGTCTTCGCCTGCCTCCTCGGGCTGATCTTCTTCGGGATGCTGTTCTGGCAGTCCCTCGCCGACGCGATGAAGGCCACCCGGAACGCCGAGGAGGCGATGAGCAACTTCCGCTTCTTCATCTGGCCCGCCCGCTGGGCCCTGCCCGTCGGCTTCGCCGGGGCCTTCCTCGCCGTGCTCGCCAACATGCTGCGCGCCTTCACCCGCCGCGAGGCCCTGTGAGGCCCGCCCCCGAGTTCCACCGAAAGACCCGCCCATGAGCAACCTCGACATCGGCATCCTCGGCGTCGTCGCCGCCCTCGCGCTGATCGCGCTGCGGGTGCCCATCGGCATCGCCCTCGGCCTGGTCTCGGTCGCGGGCATCGGGGTGATGTTCAACATGAACGTCGCCTGGGGCATGATCTCGGCCACGCCCTTTGACTATGTCGGCCAGTGGGAGCTGTCGGCCGCGCCGATGTTCCTGCTCATGGGCTTCATCTGCTCCTCCACGGACATGACGCGCGGGCTCTTCCTGGCCCTGCGCCTCTACCTCGCGCGGCTGCCCGGCGGGCTTGCCATCACCTCGGTCGGCGCCTGCGCCTTCTTCGCCGCCGCCTCCGGCTCCTCCGTCGCCACCGCCTCGGCCATGTCGCGCATGGCGGTGCCCGAGATGCTCGACTCAGGCTACGACCGCGGGCTGGCCACCGGCACCATCGCCGCCTCGGGCACCCTCGGCTCGCTGATCCCGCCCTCGGTCCTGCTGATCCTCTACGGCGTCTACGCCCAGGTCTCGGTCGGACAGCTGTTCATGGCGGGCTTCATCCCCGGCGTGCTCTCGGCGCTGATCTACATGGCGATGATCGTCATCCGCGTGAAGATCACCCCGAGCCTCGCCGGCACCACGCCCCCCGCCCCGACCGAGGAAGAGCGCAAGGAGGCCTTCCGGGACGTCTGGCCCCTGCCCACCCTGATCCTCGTCGTCCTCGGCGGCATCTTCACCGGCATTTTCTCCCCGACCGAGGCGGGCGCGCTCGGCGCCTTCGCCGCCGCCGTCATCGCCGCCGTGCGCCGCCGCCTGACCCGCGCCGCCATCGTCGAGGCGGTGTCGCAGGCCGTCGTCTCGACCGCGTCGATCTTCATCATCCTGATCGGCTCGCTGTTCTTCACCCGCTTCCTCGCGCTCTCGGGCTTCCCGCGCGCCTTCTCCAACGCGATCCTCTCGGTCAGCACCGAAACCTGGTGGATCCTCTTCGCCGTCACGGTCATCTTCCTGATCCTCGGCATGCTGATCGACAGCATCGGCCTGCTGCTGCTGACCCTGCCGATCCTCGTGCCGCTGATCAACGAGGCGGACATCAACCCCGTCTGGTTCGGCATCATCGTCATCAAGCTGCTGGAAATCGGCCTCATCACCCCGCCGATCGGGCTTAACGTCTACATGATCAACGGGGCCTTGAACAACCGCGTGACCCTGCCCGAGATCTTCCGAGGCATCACCTGGTTCCTCGCCATGGACCTGCTGACGCTGATCATCCTGATCGCCTTCCCGATCCTGTCGCTCTGGCTACCCTCGCTGGCCTACTAGGGAGCGCGCATGAAGGACACGCCCAAGGCCCGTCCCCGCCGCGAAGGGCCCGCCCAGGCCCGCAGCATCGCCACGCGCGAGAAGCTGGTCGAGACCGCGCTCGACACCATCTTCGCGCTCGGCTACCGCTCGGCCTCGACGCCCGAGGTGGTGGCCCGCGCGGGCGTCTCGCGCGGCGCGCTCCTGCACCACTTCCCCGCCCGCTCGGACCTGATCGTGGCGGCGATGGAGAAGCTGCTGGGTGACGGCACCGAGGAGATCCGCGCCACCGCCGCCAAGGTCGCGCGGCAGGAGGTCAGCCTCGACGAGTTCGTGGAGTTCCTCTGGCAGCTCTTCTCGGGCCGCTTCTTCTATCTCTCGCTCGAGTTCATCAACGAGGCCCGCACCGACGCCGACCTGCGCGCCCGCATGATCCCGGTGGTCAAGGATTTCCACGCCGCCCTCGACGGCATCTGGTGCGAGTTCGAGAAGCAGGCCGAGGGCGCCGGCGAACCGACCCGCACGGCGCTGAACCTCACGGTCTGCCTCGTGCGAGGCATGGGCGTGCAGACCGTGCTGAAGGACGATCCGGCCTACTTCCGCCGCATGCTGGATGTCTGGAAGACGATCCTGCCGCAGCTTCTCCAGGGCCGCGACACCCTGCGCTGACGGCCAAACCGCGCTGGACCCTGCGGCGTGCCGGACGTACCCTGCGCGCGACCCCGACCAGCGAAAGCCCCCATGTCCGACAGCCCCGCCCCCTATCTGGTGCTCGCCCGCAAGTACCGCCCGGCCACCTTCGCCGACCTGATCGGCCAGGACGCGATGGTCCGGACGCTGCGGAACGCCTTCAAGGCCGACCGCATCGCGCAGGCCTTCATCATGACCGGCATCCGCGGCACCGGGAAGACCACCACGGCGCGGATCATCGCCAAGGGAATGAACTGCGTCGGCCCCGACGGCACCGGCGGCCCCACCACCGACCCCTGCGGCGTCTGCGAGCCTTGCCGCGCGATCATGGAAGGCCGCCACGTCGACGTGATGGAGATGGATGCGGCCAGCCGCACCGGCGTCAACGACATCCGCGAGATCATCGATTCGGTGAACTACCGCGCCGCCTCGGCCCGCTACAAGATCTACATCATCGACGAGGTGCACATGCTGTCCACCTCGGCCTTCAACGCCCTCCTGAAGACGCTGGAGGAGCCTCCCGCCCACGTGAAGTTCATTTTCGCCACCACCGAGATCCGTAAGGTGCCGGTGACGGTGCTGTCGCGCTGCCAGCGGTTCGACCTGCGCCGGATCGAACCCGAGGTGATGATCGCCCACCTGAAGTCCATCGCCGCGAAGGAAGGCGCCGAGATCGCCGACGACGCCCTCGCCCTCATCACCCGCGCCGCCGAAGGTTCGGTCCGCGACGCGATGAGCCTGATGGACCAGGCCATCGCCCACGGCGCGGGAGAGACGACGGCGGACCAGGTGCGCGCCATGCTGGGCCTCGCCGACCGGGGCCGTGTGCTGGACCTCTTCGACATGGTGATGCGGGGCGATGCCGCGGGCGCGCTGAACGAGCTCTCGGCGCAGTATTCCGAGGGCGCCGACCCCATGGCGGTGCTGCGCGACCTCGCCGAGATCACCCACTGGCTTTCCGTCATCAAGATCACCCCCGAGGCCGCCGAGGATCCCACCGTCGGCCCCGACGAACGCGCGCGCGGGCTCGACATGGCGGGCAAGCTGCCGATGCGGGTGCTGACCCGCACCTGGCAGATGCTGCTGAAGGCGCTGGAAGAGGTCGCCCAGGCCCCGAACCCGATGATGGCGGCCGAGATGGCGGTGATCCGCCTCACCCATGTCGCCGACCTCCCCTCGCCCGAGGATCTGGTGAAGAAGCTGAAGGACGCGCCCCGTCCCGCCGCCCCGACATCTCAGGGCAGTGCGCCCGCCGGCAACGGCGCAGGCCCCCGCGCCCACCACCCGGCCCCCCGCTCCGGCGGAGGCAGCGGCGGCCCCGCCACCGCCCTCGCCGCGCAACCGGCGACCGAGGCGCTGGCCCGCTTCGCCTCCTTCCCCCAGGTGGTCGAGCTGATCCGCGCCAACCGCGACGCCAAGCTCCTGATCGAGGTCGAGACCGGCCTCCAGCTTGCGCGCTACTCCCCCGGCCGGATCGAGTTCGTGCCCGCCCCCGGCGCCCCCCAGGACCTCGCCGCGCGGCTTGCGCAGCGGCTCCAGATGTGGACCGGCGCCCGCTGGGCCGTGACCGTGGTGAACGAGGGCGGCGCACCCACCATCGCCTCGGTCCGCGACGCCGAGGCCGACGCGCTGAAGGCCGAGGCACAGGCGCATCCCCTGATGCAGGCCGTCCTCCAGGCCTTCCCCGACGCGAGGATCACCGAGATCCGCAGCCGCGCCGCTCAGGTCCAGGAGGCCGCGGTCGAGGCGCTGCCGGAAGTCGAGGACGAGTGGGATCCGTTCGAGGACGACTGACCCCGCGTCCCCTCCGCAAATCCGCCCCCGCCGCCGCGCCGCCCTTGTGACTGCGCCCCGCCCGCCGTATCTCTGGGGAAACCACGCAATTTCGGAGAGATCACATGCTGAAGGGACTCGGCGGCCTGGGCGGACTGGGCGACATGGGCAAGATGATGAAGGCGGCCCAGGAGATGCAGACCAAGGTCGCTGAACTCCAGGAACAGCTCGAGAAGATGGAAGTGACCGGCGAATCCGGCGCGGGCCTCGTCAAGGCGACGGCCACCGCCAAGGGCGTCCTGACCGGCCTCGACATCGACCCGTCGATCTTCAACCCCGAGGAAAAGGAAGTGATCGAGGACCTGATCCTCGCCGCGATCAAGGACGCCCAGACCAAGGCGGCCGCGAAGAACCAGGAAGAGCTCCAGAAGATCACCGACGGCCTCGGCCTGCCCCCGGGCTTCAAGCTCCCGTTCTGAGGCAGCTCCCCTCTGACAGGAAGGCGAACCCCCTGCCCTTTCTCGCCGAAACCACGCAAGGCGCAGCGCCCGCCGAAGGGCGCGCCACATGAGCGAGGCGCCCTCCGACATCGAGGCGCTGATCGCGCTGATGGCCCGCCTTCCGGGCCTCGGCCCCCGTTCGGCACGGCGCGCGGTGCTGCACCTGGTCAAGAAGCGCGGCCAGCTCCTCACCCCCCTCGCCCAGGCCATGGCAAGGGTCGGCGAGACGGCGCGCGAATGCCTGCGCTGCGGCAACATCGGCGCCGCCGACATCTGCGAGATCTGCCGCTCGGAAAAGCGGGCAACGGGCGAGATCTGCGTGGTCGAGGACGTGGCCGACCTCTGGGCGATGGAGCGCGGGCAAGCCTTCCGCGGTCGCTATCACGTCCTTGGCGGCACCCTTTCGGCGCTCGACGCCGTCGGCCCCGAAGACCTGCGCATCCCGCAGCTGATCGACCGGCTGGCCGAGGAGAACATCCGGGAGGTGATCCTGGCGCTGAACGCCACCGTCGACGGCCAGACCACCGCCCATTACATCGCCGAGCAGATCGAGGGGACGGGCATCGCAGTCACCTCTCTGGCGCAAGGCGTGCCCATCGGGGGCGAGCTCGACTATCTCGACGACGGCACCATCGGCGCGGCGCTCCGGGCCCGAAAGGCGTTCTGATCCCTCAGACGTGCAGCGCCGAGAGGCAGTAGTAGAGGCCCCGCTCGAACGTGTCCGGCACCCGGCGATAATGCAGGTGCGAGCCGATCTCGGCGTTGTTCCAGTGGGCGAAGCGCGGCCCTTTCAGCAACTGCTGCAGCAGCCGCCGGTCCACGGTGATCTCGACGAACCCCGCCTCGGGCATTGCTTCCACCGGCTCCGGCCCGTTCACCGCGTCGAAGGCGGCGGCGAAGCCGTTGCCGTCCCGCACCACGATCCGCGTCGGGCTGTCGAAGCCGATGTCGCGCGCCTTGGCCGCGAAGCGCGGATGCGCCGCCGACAGGGCGTCGAACAGCGCGGCGTCGCCCACGTCCTCGACATCGTCGTAGTCGTAGGGCGCCCCGGCCGTGGAGGCCACGAACGCCGCCACCTCCTCTGCCGCAGGCTCGCGGTAGGCGGCGCTGACCTCTTCGCTGCCGAAGTCGAAGCTCTCGCCTGCAGGCAGCAGGAACCCCCGCGACTCCACCGAGATTCCCGCCTCGATCCGCGCCAGCGCCTCGGCCAGCGACGGCACCCCGCGCGTTCCGTTGAGCGGGCCGAGGCGGCCGCCCAGGACGTAGGTGCCGGCGAAGGGCATGAAGGCCCGCGGCTGCACCGCATCGACATAGCGCACCGCCTGCGCGATGAACTGCGCCTCCTTGCGCGCCGCTGCCGCCCGCCGGCCAGCATCGTCGGCGAAGGTGAAGCACTGGGGATAGGGCCCCGCGCCCGCATAGCCGACCAGCATCAGGTCGATCACCGGATGGCGCCGCTTCACACGCTCGATCACCGTGCGCGACAGGTCGAACGGGCAGTCGTTGGTGTTCAGCACGGTGTGGGTGCCGTCGGTGATGACGGCCAGGCTGTCGATCTGCGTGAAGCGGAAGGCGCTTTCCACCGGCGCGCAGCCGATGAACTTGGCGCAGAGCTCGGGGTCGCAGTTGTCGGCGGCATAGATCTCGATGCTCGCCCCGCCGCCCAGGTCATGGGGCACCCCGTGGTCCAGCTCGACCACCGTGAACCCCATCGCCTCGATGTTCCGCTTCAGGAACTTCTCCTCGAAGCGGTGGATCAGCACCGGCTTGCGGCGGTCCAGCCTCTGGAACGTCTTGCGGCTCAGGTGGTCGGGGTGGATGTGGCTGACGTAGATCGCGTCGTAGTCGAGCGAGTCCACGTCCATCGGCAGCGGCGGATAGTGATACCAGCTGCCATAGTATTCGCCCTGCACCAGCCAGGGGTCGGTCAGGATCCTGACGCCCCCGGCCTCGATCAGCTCGCTGGAGGACTGGAGATGGGTGATCTTCATCGTCCGGTCGCTCCCCGGCTCACTTGTCGTCGTCGTCCTCGTCGTCCCGCGGATCGCCCGGCAGGTTGAAGAAGCTGTCGGCGTCGGCCACGTCGCGCTTGTCTTCCTCGTCCTCGTCGTCGTTGCTGCCCGAGAGCGAGAAGGTCTCGAGCCCCGCGATCGCCGTCGGGATCCGCGGCTCGGCGGGGTCCATGCCCAGCGACTGCTCGGTCGAGACCAGCTTGCGCCGTTCGTCGTCGGTCATCACCCCGTCGCTCGCCCGCTTCGACGCCGCCTTCTGCACGGCAAGGTCCAGCTCGGACTGCTTGCAGAGGCCCAGCGCCACCGGGTCGATCGGCTGGATGTTGTTGATGTTCCAGTGGGTCCGCTCGCGGATCGCCTGGATCGTCGGCTTGGTGGTGCCCACCAGCTTCGAGATCTGGCCATCCGAAAGCTCGGGGTGGAACTTCACCAGCCACAGGATCGAGGCCGGACGGTCCTGCCGCTTGGACAGCGGGGTGTAGCGCGGCCCGCGCCGCTTTTCCTCGCCCACGGCGGCGGCATAGAACTTCAGCTTCAGCTTGTGCTGGGGGTTCTTCTCGCCCTTGTCGATCTCGGACTGGTCCAGCTGGTTGTTGGCGACGGGGTCGAAGCCCTTGACCCCGGCGGCCACGTCGCCGTCGGCGATGCCCTGCACTTCCAGCTCGTGCAGCCCGCAGAAATCGGCGACCTGCTTGAAGGTCAGGGTCGTGTTGTCCACCAGCCAGACGGCGGTGGCCTTGGCCATGATCGGTTTGTTCATCGCGGCACTCCTTTGGCTGTCCCGGCTTTGGCTGTCCCGGGCCCCTCTCCAGGGCGACCCCCGGGCACGGCTTCCTTGACCGGGGAAAACGGCTGGTCCGGCTGGACCCTTACCTCGTTTTCGGGGAAGTTGGCCGACATATAGGCAGTCCCGGCCCCGGAGAAAAGAGAAAATGCGCGTCCTGCTGGCGGCCCTGCTGTTTCCCACCCTGCTCCGGGCCGAGGGCGAGCCCGCCGGGCACTTCGACTATTACGTGATATCGCTTTCGTGGTCGCCGACCTGGTGCGCGCTGGAGGGCGACGCGCGGAAGTCGCCGCAGTGCGACGACGCCGCCGATTCGGGCTGGGTGCTGCACGGGCTCTGGCCGCAGTTCCACCAGGGCTATCCCAGCTTCTGCCGCACGACCGCGAAGGATCCCTCCCGCGCGCAGACGGCGGCGATGGCCGACATCATGGGCGACGGCGGCGCGGCCTGGTACCAGTGGAAGAAGCACGGCCGCTGCGCCGGGCTGTCCGCCGAGGCCTACTTCGCCCTGGCGCGCCGGGCCTTCGCCTCGGTCGCGAAGCCGGAGGTGTTCCGCAAGCTCGACCGCGCGGTGAAGCTGCCCGCCGCGGTGGTGGAAGATGCATTTCTGAAGGAAAACCCCGGGCTGGCTGCCGACGGCATCACGATCACCTGCAAGGCGGGGCGGATCCAGGAGGCGCGGGTGTGCCTGTCGAAGGACCTCGCCCCCGTGCCCTGCGGGCGGGACGTGGTCAGGGATTGCCGGACGCAGGACGCGCTGTTCGATCCGGTGCGGTGATGCAGCGTCCGACATTTCATGAGCCATCGCTCAGTCGGGCAGTTTCCAGCTTCACCGCTCCGCAGAAAGGGCAGCCCCCGACCGCGGGCGGGGGAGAAGCCCCCGCCCGTGGGGGCGGTCGGGGGCTGCCCGGCGTTGCCGCCGGGCGAGGCATCTCCGCAGGTGTGCCCGGAGTTTCTCAAACTCCGGCACGTCGACGACGCCGCAAAAAAGTGCCGGCCCTCAAGCCCGTGAGAACATCCCCGCCACCGGCGCGATCACGAACTTCGCCACCGGGATCAGCAGCGCCCCGAGGATCAGGCCCACGATCCCGTCGCAGACCGCCGTGACCACCCACTCCGTCGCGCCCGCCAGCGCCTCCGGCACGGCGTGGGCCGCCTCGACCGCGAGGTGGTGGACGTAGTCGTAGGGCTCCTCGAACCCGAGTTCCGCCAGCCCGTGCAGGATGATGTTGCCGCCGACCCAGATCATCGCCGCCGTGCCGACGATGACAAGAAGCTTCATGAAATAGGGCATCCCCTTCACGATCCCGCGGCCGAGCGCCCGCGTCGCCCCGAGACGGCCGTGCCTCGCCATGGCGAGCCCGGCATCGTCGGCCTTCACGATCACCCCGACCGCGCCGTAGACGGCGAGGGTGATCAGCACGCCGGCCACCGCCAGCACCGCCGCCGAGGTCCAGAGCGCCATGTCGGGCGGCAGCGCGGAGAGCGTGATCGTCATGATCTCGGCCGAGAGGATGAAGTCGGTCTTGATCGCCCCCTTCACCTTCGCCTCTTCCAGCCCCTTGCCCGCGGCCTTCTCCTTCTCCAGGTCCTCGACGGTGTGGTCCGAGGGGTTGACCGCGTGCCAGACCTTCTCGGCCCCCTCGAAGCACAGGTAGGCGCCGCCGATCATCAGCAGCGGCGAGATCAGCCATGGCGCGAAGGCCGAAAGCAGCAGCGCCGCGGGCAGCAGGATTACCAGCTTGTTGAACAGCGATCCCTTGGCGATGCCCCAGACGATCGGGATCTCGCGCGAGGCCTCGAAGCCGTGGACGTATTTCGGCGTCACCGCCGCATCGTCGATCAGCGCGCCCGCGGCCTTGGACGAGGCCTTGACCGCCTGCCCCACCACGTCGTCGACCGAGGCCGCCGCCACCTTGGCGATCGCCGCCACGTCGTCGAGAAGTGCCAGAAGTCCGCTCATGCCCTGTTCCCTTGCAGCCGCGCCGGTCCGCACCCCAATGCCGCCGGGGCGCCGGGGGTTTCATCGCTGCGCCCTATCCCGCCACGTTCAGCACGATCTTCCCGATATGGGTCGAGCTTTCCATCCGCGCATGGGCCTTCGCCGCATCCTCCAGCGCGAACTCCCGGTCCATCACCGGCGCGATCCGCCCCGCCGCCAGCATCGGCCAGACCTCGCGCTCCAGCGCCTCGGCGATGCGCGTCTTGGCAAGGTCGGACTGGGGCCGAAGGGTGGAGCCGGTCAGCGTCAGCCGCCGCATCATCATCTGGGCAAAGTTCAGCTCCGCCTTCGGCCCTTCGAGGAAGGCGATCTGCACCAGCCGCCCCTCGTCCGCCAGCGCGTTCACGTTCCTCGAAATGTACGACCCGCCCACCATGTCGAGGATCAGGTGCGCCCCGCCCTCGGCCTTGACGACCTCGACGAAGTCTTCCTCGCGATAGTTGATCGCCCGCTCGGCGCCGAGATCGACGCAGGCGGCGCATTTCTCGGCCGAGCCGGCGGTGGTGAAGACCCGCGCGCCCAGTTCCCGCGCCAGCTGGATCGCCGTCGTGCCGATCCCCGAGGATCCGCCGTGGACCAGGAACCGCTCTCCCGCCTTCAGTCCTCCGCGCATCACGACGTTGGAATAGACGGTGAAGAAGGTCTCGGGCAGGCAGGCCGCCTGCTTCAGCGACATGCCCTCGGGTACCGGCAGGGCATGGCCCGCGTTGCAGACGGCATATTCGGCATAGCCGCCGCCCGGCAGCAGGGCGCAGACCCGGTCGCCCTCGCGCCAACGGCTGACCCCGGGGCCGACCGCCGCGACCTCGCCCGCGCCCTCCAGCCCCGGCAGGTCGCTGGCGCCCGGCGGCGGCGCGTACATGCCCGCCCGCTGGAGCGCGTCGGGCCGGTTCACGCCCGCATGGTGCAGGCGGATCAGGATCTGCCCGGGGCCCGGCTCGGGCCGCTCGCGCTCGACCGGTTTCAGCACATCGGGCCCGCCGGCCTCGGTGATCTCAACGGCGCGCATCGGCGGCCCTCCTTCGCATCGGTTCGGTGGTGACTTCATCGCGCAGCCGGGCCGCGGGGGCCAGCAGACTTTGCGGCCGCGCTCAGCGCCCGCGTCCCCAGCTGCCCGGGAGATCCATGCGCGGCATCCGCGAGGGCGGCCGCACCTTCGACGCCAGCCAGTTCGGCCCCGCGAACATGGTCCTGAGCAGCGGGTTCCTGTTTACAGCCGCCTTCGCCTTCTCGATCTGCATCACGTCGGCGATGCGCCGGTCGAGGAAGGCCCAGGTCGCCATGTGATCCACGCTGTCGTCGCCCAGCCAGTAGAGCACGGTCGAGGCATAGACCGCCGACAGCGTCGCCCGTTTCGTGTACCAGTTGATGTCGTCGGAGGTATCGCCGAGCGCGGTCCAGATGTGGTCCGCCGTCTCCCAGATCGCCCGCGCGCCGTCGGCGGCGTGGTGGGGCAACGAGAAGAAGGTCGTGCCGCGCCGCACCGCCTCCTTGTCCGGCACCGCCTCGAGGCGGAAGCGGACCGCGGCGGCGATTTTCTCGCGGAACTTCAGGTGGTCCAGCGGCTCGCGCTTCAGCCGCTCGACCATCGCCGCGTCCCCCGCCCGGTGGAAGGCGAGCGCCAGGTCCAGCGCCCCGCGCGGGAACAGCGCCCGCGCCTCGGCCTCGCTCACGTCGGCGTCGCGCGCGGCGGCAACCAGGGTCGTCTCGCTCCAGCCGTCGAAGGGGACGTGCATCATCGCCGCGTCCAGGATCCGGCCCTTGGCATCTTCGCTCATCGTGATCTCCCCTCTCTCGGTCTTGCTGGACAAGTTAGCACGGGCTTGCTATACGGCCACTTCCTGCACTTTACGCAACTCAAACTTAGAAAGGTGGTGAAAACCACATGCAGGTCAGTGTTCGTGACAACAACGTCGATCAGGCGCTCCGCGCTCTGAAGAAGAAGCTCCAGCGTGAGGGCGTCTTTCGCGAGATGAAGCTCAAGCAGCATTTCGAGAAGCCGTCCGAGAAGAAAGCGCGCGAGAAGGCCGAGGCCATCCGCCGCGCCCGCAAGCTTGCCCGTAAAAAGGCGCAGCGCGAAGGCATGATGTAAGGTTTCCGCGAAACTGGGCCCTCTCCCGAGGGCCATGTCGACGACCCCCGGGCGAAAGCGCCGGGGGTTTTTCGTTTCCGGGGCTGGGCTCAGATCCCGGCGCGCCGGGCGGCCCGCGCATCGGGGCGGGGCATCCCCGCCTCGGCACGCGCCCGTTCGATCCCCTCGCGCAGAAGCCGCGCGTTGCGGAGGTTCGCCTTGAAGCCGATGTCGAGGATGTCGCCGAGGATCGGGACCGAGCCCATCACAACGTCGACGCCGATGTTCGCCGCCATCCTCAGCAGGATGTCCTTCGGCAGCCCGAGGCGGTGCGCCTGCACCACCATCCAGGCCGAGGGCGCGGCGACCAGAAGGTCGCCGACACCGGGGATCAGGCCGATGATCGAATCGAAGCCGAACCGGATTCCGAACAGACGGAACCGCGCGTCCAGAAGACGCGCGATCCGGTCGGCCTGGTCCAGAACGGACTGGTGGTCATCGTGATCGAAGCTTGCAGGGGCCATGACAGTCTCCTTCGCTGGGCAACGCCACGGCCCCCGCGCCCGTTCCGGCGTGTTCCGCCGGACGGCGCCTTATTGCACCGCCACCAGCGTCAGGCGGCTGAGGCCCACGGCGAGGTTCAGGCCGGTCTGGCCCTCGACGCTGAAGGGTTGCAGCGCGATCGAATCCTGGCTGCCGCCGATCAGCGCGTTGGCCCCAAGACCCAGCCCCACAGACGCGTCGGCCGAGACGCCCACGTAGGTGCCTTCCAGCGTCAGGTCCTCGGGCGCGCGGTCCAGCGCCTGCACGACGACCCACTTCATGTAGCTTTCGTCGCGGATGCCGATGTCGAGGCCCAGCTTGTCGATCTGGCCGACATAGGTCTGGTTGTTGTCGCTGCCTTCCTGCGAGAAGGTGCAGACCATGTCGCGGCTCGAGCCGACGAGCAGGCCGAAGCCGCCTTCGACCGTGCATTCGAGGTAACCGAGCGTGCTGCCGGTCTCGACAGTCTCGACCTTCACCTGCGCGAGGGCGGGCGCGGCCACGGACAGGGACAGCACGGCGGCGGCGATGGCGGATTTCGACGATAGGGACATGGGATACTCTTTCTTCTGCTTGGGGCGGCGTTGCGCCACCGTTGCAGTCGGAATGTCGCACCCCCCCTGATGCGTTCCCCCTCCCCTTGCGGAAATGGGCGCGATTGGCGGTTCCTTGCCGGTCCCTCCGCCGCCGTTGCCCGGATGCCGGCACGGTGCTAGGAGTTCGGAAAAAGGGTCCGGGGATCACCGATGCTGCGTCTTTCCGCCTTGCTCCTGTGCCTTCTCGCCGCCGCCTGCGGCAACCGCGCCGAAGAGGCGGCGCCAGCGGTCACCCGCGCGGCAGGCCCCGCCGCGATCAACGGCATGATCGACCGCTACGCCGCCGTCTACGACGTCCCCGCGCCGCTGATCCACCGCGTCGTGCAGCGCGAAAGCGGCTACAACCCCGCCGCGCGCAACGGTCCCTACTACGGGCTCATGCAAATCAACCCGGTGACGGCGCGCACCATGGGCCACAGCGGCCCGCCCGAGGCGCTGCTCGATGCCGAGACCAACCTCAAGTACGCGGTGAAGTACCTGCGCGGCGCCTGGATGGTGTCGGACGGCAGCTATGACCGCGCGGTGTCGTGGTATTCCCGTGGCTACTATTACGAGGCGAAGCGGCGCGGCCTCCTGAAGGAAACCGGCCTGCGCCGCTGACCTGCCTCAGCGCGCGGCGCGCCCCGCCGCCAGTTCATCGCGGATCTGGAGCAGCACGTCCAGTTCGGACGGGCCGGTATGGACCTCGGGCGCCACGTCGTCGGGCCGCTCGGCGATCGACTTCACCCGGTTCACCAGCTTCACCAGCATGAACACCACGAAGGCGATGATGAAGAAGTTGATGCAGGCGGTGATGAAGGCGCCGTAGGCGAAGATCGCCGCGCCCGCATCCCGCGCCGCCTGGAGCCCCGCACCCGCGGGCACCTCGCCCGACAGCACGACATACATGCTGGTGAAGTCGACCCCGCCGAGGATCAGCCCGATGATCGGGTTGATCAGGTCGCCCACCAGAGAGTTGACGATGGCGGTGAAGGCCGCCCCGATGATGATCCCCACCGCCAGGTCCATGACGTTGCCCTTGGCGATGAAGTCCTTGAATTCGCGTATCATCTCACAGTCCCCACCGTGTGTGCCGGAGTCCCGGCCTCTTTTTCCGCCCGCAATTTATCATGGATCCGCACGAAAGCGCGCGACAAAATTAGCGCGCCCCCGCGTTTGGTCAGCCCGGCAGCTTTCCGGTCAGCACATAGCGCAGGATCTCGACCACCTGCCGCGGCTCCTCCGCCACCGCCAAGGCGGCGGCGTCCACCTCCTTCAGGGCGTGGGCGTGGTCGGGGCCGTGCAGGATCACCAGCGACTTGCCGAGCGCGGCGGCATAGCCCGCGTCGAAGGCCGCGTTCCACTGCTTGTACTGCTCGCCGAAGCGCACCACGACGACGTCGGCCTCCTCGATCCCCTTGCGGGTGCGGATGGCGTTCAGCTGCGCGCCCTTGCGGTCGTGCCAGAACTTCTTCTCCTCGGCCCCGAGGATCGCAACGCCGCAATCGTCGCTGGCAGCATGGTCGGTCACCGGCGCGTCGAACTGCACGTCCAGCCCCTCGGCCCCGTCGATGATCTGTTCGCGCCAGTCGGTATGGATCTCTCCCGAAAGATAGACCTTCAGCATCCGTATCTCCCTCTTTCCGTCTGTCCTTGGTTATAGGGCGGCCGGTGGCAGGGCAAACCGCGAGGGCGCCGAGCGGCCCGACGCGGCGCGGATCGGGAAACGCGTGCTCACGATGGCTGAAACAATCGTGAATGGAAACGCGGCGCGCCTGCGGCTTAGGTCGGCGACCCTCGAAGTCAACGCAACGCCCTGACGCAGAAGGCGGATTTCGCGCTCATCCGATCCCGCACCCGTTGCGTACAGGGGTGCGATGCCAATGACGGCACACCCACTCAGGAGGAAAACCACATGTTCCGCAGAACCTTCATCGCGCTAGCCGCCACCGCCGCGCTCGCCACCCCCGCCTTCCCGGCCGCCCACTCGATGGACATCGTCGACACCGCCGCCGACGCGGGCAACTTCACCACCCTCGTCGCCGCGGTCGAGGCTGCCGGGCTGGTCGAGACGCTGAAGGGCGAAGGCCCGTTCACCGTCTTCGCGCCGACCGACGAGGCCTTCGCCAAGCTGCCCGAGGGCACCGTCGAGGATCTGCTGAAGCCCGAGAACAAGGACAAGTTGACCGCGATCCTCACCTACCACGTCGTGCCGGGCAAGGTGATGTCGGGCGACCTGAGCGACGGCATGACCGCCGCCACCGTGGAAGGCGGCGAGGTCACAATCAAGACCGAGGGCGGCGTGATGGTGAACGACGCCAGCGTGACCACGGCCGACATCGAGGCCAGCAACGGCGTGATCCACGTCATCGACACGGTGCTGATGCCGCCGATGTGATCGGCTTCCCCCAGAACGAGGAAAGGGGCGCCCGCGGGCGCCCCTTTTGTTGTGTCGAAGGCCGTCAGCCTCAGTGCACCACGGCGTCGTCCGGACGCGGCCGCTGGCTGGCCGACACCCGGTCGCCCACGATCAGCCCGTCGGCCCCCGCGCCGATGTGCACGGTCGTGCCGTCGCGGATGTCGCCCGCCAGCAGCATCTCGGCCAGCTGGTCCTGCAGCGCCCGCTGCACCACCCGCTTCAGCGGACGGGCGCCGAACACCGGATCGTACCCCTCGTCCGCCAGCCACTGCCGCGCGCCCGCGTCGAGGTCGAGCGTGATCTTCCGACCCGCCAGCCGCTTCTGCAGCAGACCGATCTGCAGGTCGACGATGGCCCCCATGTCCTTCCGTCCCAGCCGGTCGAAGATGATGGTCTCGTCCAGGCGGTTCAGGAACTCGGGGCGGAAATGGGCCCGCACCGCGTCCATCACGTCGCGCTTGGCGGCTGAGGAGTCCGCGCCTTCCGGCAGCTGGCTCAGCGCCTGAGCCCCGAGGTTCGAGGTCAGGATGATGAGCGTCTGCTTGAAGTCCACCCGGTGCCCCTGCCCGTCGGTCAGCACGCCGTCGTCCAGCACCTGCAGCAGCACGTTGAAGACATCCGGGTGCGCCTTCTCGACCTCGTCGAACAGCACGACCTGGTAGGGACGCCGCCGCACCGCCTCGGTCAGCACGCCGCCCTCGTCGTAACCGACGTAACCCGGAGGAGCGCCGATCAGACGCGAGACCGCATGCTTCTCCATGAACTCGGACATGTCGATCCGCACCATGGCGCTGTCGTCGTCGAACAGGTACTCGGCCAGCGCCTTCGTCAGCTCCGTCTTGCCGACACCCGTGGGCCCGAGAAACAGGAACGAGCCCAGCGGCCGCGCCTCGTCGTTCAGACCCGCCCGAGCCCGGCGCACGGCGTTGGCCACGGCCCGCACGGCCGTCTTCTGGCCGATCACCCGCTTGGCGATCTCCTCTTCCATGCGCAGCAGCTTGTCCTTCTCGCCTTCCAGCATCTTGCTGGTGGGGATGCCGGTCCAGCGCTCCACGACCGCCGCGATCTGCTCGGGTCGCACGGCTTCCTCGACCATCACGTCGCTCTCGCTGTCCTCGACATCGGTCAGCTGCCGCTCGAGCTGCGGGATCACGCCATAGGACAGCTCCCCGGCCTTCGCCAGATTGCCCTCGCGCTTGGCGATCTCCAGGTCGGCGCGGGCGCGGTCCAGCTTCTCCTTCAGCCCGCGGGCGCCTTCCAGCTTGTCGCGTTCGGCCTGCCACTTGGCGGTCATCTCGGCGGACTGCTGCTGCAGTTCGGCCAGGTCGCGCTCCAGCGCTTCCAGGCGGTCCTTGCTCGCGCGGTCGTCCTCCTTCTTCAGCGCCTCGGCCTCGATCTGCTTCTGCAGGATGTCACGGTCGAGCGCGTCCAGCGCCTCGGGCTTGCTGTCCACCTCCATGCGCAGCCGCGACGCCGCCTCGTCCATCAGGTCGATGGCCTTGTCGGGCAGAAAGCGGTCGGTGATGTAGCGGTGCGACAGCGTCGCCGCGGCCACAAGCGCCGAGTCCGAGATCCGCACGCCGTGGTGCAGCTCGTATTTCTCCTTGATGCCCCGCAGGATCGAGATCGTGTCCTCGACCGTCGGCTCGTCCACCATCAGGGGCTGGAACCGCCGCGCCAGCGCCGCGTCCTTCTCGACGTACTTGCGGTACTCGTCCAGCGTCGTCGCGCCCACGCAGTGCAGCTCGCCCCGCGCGAGGGCCGGCTTGATGAGGTTCGCGGCGTCCATGGCGCCGTCCGACTTGCCCGCGCCGACCAGCGTGTGCATCTCGTCGATGAACAGGATGATCTCGCCCGCGGCCTCGGTGACCTCGGTCAACACGCCCTTCAGACGCTCCTCGAACTCGCCGCGGTACTTCGCCCCGGCGATCAGCGCGCCCATGTCGAGCGCCAGCAGCCGCTTGTTGCGCAGGGACTCCGGCACGTCGCCGTTGACGATGCGGAGGGCCAGACCCTCGGCAATCGCCGTCTTGCCCACGCCGGGTTCACCGATCAGCACCGGGTTGTTCTTGGTCCGGCGCGACAGCACCTGCATCGCCCGGCGGATCTCCTCGTCGCGGCCGATGATCGGGTCGATCTTGCCCTGCTCGGCAGCCTCGGTCAGGTCGCGGGCGTATTTCTTCAGCGCGTCGTACTGGTTCTCGGCACTCGCCGTGTCGGCGGTGCGGCCCTTGCGGATGTCGTTGACGGCGGCGTTCAGCGCCTGCGCGGAAACACCGGCGGACAGGAGAGCCTCCTGCGCCTTCGACTTCACCATGGCCAGCGCCATCAGGATCCGCTCGACCGGAACGAAGCTGTCGCCGCCCTTCTGGGCCAGCTTCTCGGCCTCGGCCAGGACCTTGCCGGTCTGGGCGTCGAGATAGGTCTGCCCGGCGTCGCCCGTGACCTTGGGCAACTTCGCCACGGCGAGGTCGATCGCCTGCCGCACCTGCTGGGCATTGCCGCCCGAGCGGGTGATGAGGTTGGCGGCCATCCCCTGTTCATCGTCCATCAAGGCTTTCAGCAGATGTTCGGGCAGAAGCCGCTGATGGCTTTCGCGCATCGCGATCGTCTGGGCGGCCTGAATGAAACCGCGTGACCGCTCGGTGAACTTGTCCAAGTTCATGGATCTCTCCTTCGTGGTTAAGCGCCCTTCCGTCCGTGGTGCCTGCTTCGCAGCGCACCGCCTGTCGGGCCTTGCCGGATGGAAATGGGGAGCGGCGCACCCTGTGTCAAGATGGCAACAGGTGTGCCCGACACCCTTTGGTCCGAACTGCCGCGCGGCATGGAAATCCGTTTGCTGCGAAAGGCTTGAAGGACATGACCGAGAAAGAGATCCGGATCGTCGCGGTAGAGGTGGCCGATCTTGTCTTCGATGCCTCGCCGCCGCGGCACCGGGCGCGGGTGCGCTTCCTCTACGACCTCGCGCCGGGGGCTGCGGGACAGGGGCGCGGCAGCGCCGGCTGCCTGTGCCAGAGCCGCCTGCCCGCCGACGCCCCGCCCGAGGCGGTGCGCGCCGACCTGGTGCAGAACGGACTGGGCCAGCTCCGGCGGATGCCCGAGGTCTGGCGCGACAAGGCGACATGGAAACTCTGTGTCGATCCGCGGCAGGCCTGAGCGCCGCCATCGATATCGTCCGGAACACAAGCGGTTTTTTCGCAGCCATGAAACTTATCCACAGGCTGTGACGTTATTCGGGTATCCCGGCCACAGACCGGCCTGTTCTGGAGAAGCACGTGAGCCCGCCGTTCCCCCACCGCAGCCCCGTCCGGCCAACCCGCCCCGCGCCCGGCCGTGTCACGGGCGAGGATCGGGGCCACTGTCTCCGTTTGTTTGCAAGAGGGTAGTGTCATGCTCGTTCTCGAAACCAAGATCTCCCGGGTCCGCCGCGACCGTGACTTCGGCCAGATCGAAGCCCGCGTCACCCTGTTCGCCAAGATCCAGGCCGGGCGCCCCGCGCACCCGATCTCGGTACTGACCCATGTTCCCGCCCGCGGCGACCGCCCGCTGCGCGAACGCTTGATCGAAGACGCGATCTTCCTCGCCCGGCACCTGAAGTCGCGCCCGACCGTCGGCCAGCGCCGCACCGCCGCGTGACCGCAGGCCAGTAAAGGCTTGCGCCGCCGCCCCCGCCGCCTAGAACGGGCGCGAAGGGGCGGCGTCCGGCCATGCCCCGCGACCGGAGGCACAATGGCCGAACTCCACACCCTCGCCGACGACCGCCTGATCGTCGCCATCGATCTTCCGAACGCGCTCGCCGGTCTGGAGCTTGCCCAGCGGCTCGGGCCCGCGGTCAGCTTCTACAAGATCGGCCTTGGCATGCTGACCGGCGGCGGCATGGCGCTGGCGATGGAGCTGAAGGGCGAACACGGCAAGCGCATCTTCATGGACCTGAAGCTGTTCGACATCGGCGCCACCGTCGAGGCGGCGGTGCGCGGGCTTGCCGCCCTCGACCTCGACTTCCTGACCGTTCACGGCGACCCCCACGTGGTGCGCGCGGCCCGCAACGGAGCGGGCGGCAGCGACATGAAGATCCTCGCCGTCACCATCCTAACCTCGCTCGACCGCGCCGACCTCGACGCCTCGCTGATGCGGGAGGGGGACGTGCCGCAGATGGTGGTGGAGCGCGCCGCCCGCGCGCTGGAGGCGGGCGCCGACGGCGTCATCGCCTCGCCGCAGGAGGCCGCGGCGATCCGCGCCCTGCCCGAAGCGGCGGGCCGCCTGATCGTCACCCCCGGCGTGCGCCCGGCGGGCAGCGCGCTTGGCGACCAGAAGCGCGTCACCACCCCGGCCGAGGCGATCAGGAACGGCGCCGATCACGTCGTCGTCGGCCGCCCCGTCTGGCAGGCCCCCGACCCCCGCCGCGCGGCGGAGGCCATCGTGGCCGAACTGACCTCGCCCCAGGCGCGCCGCCCCAATCAGGCCTGACCGGACACCGCCCGCCGCAGAAGCCCCAGGCAGACCTGCGTCGACAGCGCCATGTCCTGCACGCTGATCCATTCCAGCGGCCCGTGCAGCTCCTGCTGGCCGGTGAAGATGTTCGGACAGGGCACCCCGAACTCGGTCAGGCGCGACCCGTCGGTGCCGCCACGGATCGCGCGCGACCGCGGCTCGACCCCGGCATCGCGGCAGGCGGCCTCGGCCAGGCGCACCGGGGTCATGTCCTTCTCCAGCCAATAGCGCATGTTGCGGTACTGGTGCGAGATCTCGCAAGTGATCCGCGCCCGCGGCTCCCCGGCCTGCACCGCCGCGCAGACCTTCTGCAAGAGCGCGCCATGGGCCGCGAGACCCTCCAGCTCGAAATCCCGCAGGATGAAGGTGATCTCGGCCTCCGCCGCCCCGCCGCGCAGGTCGGTCGCGCAGAGGAACCCCTCGCGTCCCTCGGTCGTCTCGGGCGTCAGGGTCCCCTGCGGCAGCGCCGAGAGGATCTTCGCGCAGAGCGTCAGCGCGTTCACCATCTCGCCCTTCGCCGTGCCGGTGTGGGTCGAGACGCCCACCACCTTCACCGTCGCCCCGTCGGCCGAGAAGCTTTCCCAGTCCACCTCCCCCGGCGCGCCGCCGTCGAAGGTATAGGCGAAGTCGGCGCCCAGATCCTTCGCCAGCCGCGGCGTCACCCCGCGCCCGATCTCCTCGTCCGGGGTGAAGGCCAGCCGGACCTTGCCATGGGGCATGTCGCGGTTCTCCAGCAGGTGCCGCGCCGCTGTCATCACGATCGCCACGCCCGACTTGTCGTCGGCGCCCAGCAGCGTTGTCCCCGAGGCGGTGATGATGTCGTGCCCTACCTTCTCGGCCAGCAGCGGTGAGCGTTCCGGCGTCAGGGACAGTTCGGGCGCATCGGCAAAGCTGATCGCCCCGCCGTTGTAGCCGCGATGGACCACCGGCTTCACGCCCGAGGCATGGAAGGCCGGCGCCGTGTCCACATGCGCCATCAGCCCGATCACCGGCGCGCCCTCCACCGTCGCGGGCACCGTCGCCAGCACCACGGCATAGTCGGTCAGCACGATGTCCTCGGCCCCGATCTCCTCCAGTTCCTTCACCAGCAGCCGCTGCATGTCGAGCTGGATCGCCGTGCTGGGCACCGTCCTGCTGCGGGCATCGCTCTGGCTGTCGATGGCGGCATAGCGCAGCAGCCGGGCCTCGAGCTCGGCGTCGAAATCGGTTCTCATGGGAAGGCCCTCAGTCGTTTATGTCATGGTCGAAGAGCTTGACCTGCCCCTCGCGCACCCCGAACACCTTGCGCAAAACCACCCAGGCCGCAAGCGAGAGCACCGCGAAGACCACCAGCGTCGCGGGCACCGATCCGGCAAGCCAGGCCGCCAGCGGCCCGCCGACAAGGAACAGCACAGCGATGATCCCGGCGCCGATGGCGAAGCCGAGCAGCACGAAGGCCGGGGCGAGAACCTCGAGGATCGCCAGCACCGCCGCCGCGATGGCCCAGACCCACCAGGCGGCCCAGCTCATGTCCGGCTCCCGAACATCAGCTTGAAGGCGTCGCGGAAGGAATCGACCGCGTCCGACGGCAGCAGCACCGTCTGCGTGCCCGCCTTCTCGGCGATCCGCCCCAAGGCCTCCACCTGCTTCAGCGCCACCTGGTACTGCGCCGCCCCCATGCCGTTGTCCCTGAGCGCCTCGGCGACGATGGCGGTGGCATAGGCCTCGGCCTCGGCCTGGATCCGCCGCGCCTTGCTGACCTGCTCGGCGGCGTAAAGCTCGGCATCCGCGGCCAGCTCCACCGCCCGCTTCTTGCCCTCGGCTTCCGTGACCTGCGCGCGGCGCGCCCGCTCGGCGTTCAGCTGCTGGAGCATCGCCTCGCGCGTCGACTGGTCCAGGTTCACGTCCAGAAGCTCGGCCCGCGTGACCTCGATCCCCCAGTCGTCCACCGCCGATTCGACCTGCACCTTGATCTTGCCGATCAGCTCGGAGCGGTTCGACTGCACCTCGTCCAGCTCCATCATCCCGATCTCGGCCCGGACGATCCCCGCGACCACCGTGGCGATGGCGGCATCCACGTCGCGGATCCGGTACACCGTCTTCTCGGGCTCGAGGATCCGGTAGAAGACCGAGGTCTCGACCCGGACCAGCACGTTGTCCCGGGTGATCGCGTCCTGCTCGGCATTGGGCAGCTGGCGTTCCAGGATCGACACCTTGTGCGCCACCCGGTCGAGGAAGGGCACGATCAGGTTGATCCCCGGCCCCAGCACCGCGCGCAACCGGCCGAACCGCTCGATCACGTATTTCTCGGACTGCGACACGATCCGCACGCCCAGCAGCACGCAGACGACGATGAACAGGGCGACGAGGATCAGGAAGAAATTGCCGCCGACGAAATCCAGCAGCGCCGTCTCGAAGTTCAAATCCGCACCCTCCCTCAAATACCTGCCGCGCAGTCTAGGCCTGTCCGACCTCCTCAAGATAGACCCTAAGTCGCGCCTGCAGGGAAGGCACGGCGTCGCTCAGGCGCAGGAACTGGTCGATCCGCATCTGCCGCCAGCACTGCCCCTCGTTGCCGAGCCGGATCCGGTTGACGTCGAGCTCCGGCAGGTCGGCCACGAAGAACCAGACCGGCCCCTCCTCGGGACGGTACGAGTCGAACTCCCGCCGCCAGCTGAACACGTCCTCTCCCAGCGTCAGGCCCAACTCCTCCCGGGTCTCGCGCAGCACGCAGACCTCGGGCGATTCGTCGCCCTCGCGCCCGCCGCCGGGGAAATCCCAGTGGGCGGGAAACAGAATGTCGGGCTTGTCGTCGCGCAGGATGGTGATCAGCTTTCCCCGGCTGAGGAGCGCCAGCTTCGCCCCCGCAAAACTCACTGTGGTCAAGACACCGCCCTCCGCGATAGAATATGGGGGCCGACCCTGCCGCACCCCGGCGCCACGGATCCAGCCCATGCCCGCCCTCTGCCGCGACTGTCTTACCCGCTTCGACGCCGGGGGGCGATGCCCCTCCTGCGCCTCCCCGCGCGTGACCGCCCACCCCGAACTCTGGGATCTCTCCATCGCGCACATGGACTGCGACGCCTTCTACGCCAGCGTCGAGAAACGCGACAACCCCGAACTCCGCGACAAGCCGGTGATCATCGGCGGCGGACGGCGCGGCGTCGTCTCCACCGCCTGCTACATCGCGCGCATCAAGGGCGTACGCTCGGCCATGCCGATGTTCCAGGCGCTGAAGCTCTGCCCCGAGGCGGTTGTGGTGAAGGGCCGGATGGACGTCTACGTCGAGGTCTCCCGCCAGGTCCGCGCCCTGATGGACGAACTCACCCCCGCCGTCGAACCCTTGTCCCTCGACGAGGCCTTCATGGACCTGACCGGCACCGCGCGGCTCCACGGCGCGCCGCCCGCGGTGATGCTCGCGCGGCTGGTGAAGCGGATGAAGGACGAGATCGGCATCACCGGCTCCATCGGCCTCTCCCACAACAAGTTCCTGGCCAAGGTCGCCTCCGACCTCGACAAGCCGCGCGGCTTCTCGCTGATCGGCAGGGCGGAAACCGCGGCCTTCCTTCACGACAGGCCGATCCGCCTGATCTGGGGCATCGGCGCGGTGTCGCAGCAATCGCTGGAAAAGGCCGGGATCCGCACCTTCGCCGACCTCCTCCGCTGGGACCGCCGCGACCTCGCCGCACGCTTCGGCGGCATGGGCGAGCGGCTCTGGCATCTCGCCCGCGGCGAGGACCACCGCCCGGTCTCGGCCCACACGCCGGTCAAGGGCATCTCGAACGAGACCACCTTCCACGAGGACACCGCCGACCCCGAGATCCTCGACGGCCACATCTGGCGCCTCGCCGAAAAGGTCTCGGCCCGCGCCAAGGCGAAGCGGATCGAGGGCCGCGTGGTGACGCTGAAGCTGAAGCGCGCCAACCATTCGCTGCTGTCACGCCGGATCACGCTGCACGACCCGACCCAGACCGCCGACCGCCTCTACCGCACGGCCCGCTACCTGTTCGAGACCGCCAGGGACCAGGGCCCCTTCCGCCTCCTTGGCGTCGGCCTTTCCGACCTCGCCCCCGAAGGCGGCCCGGCCTCCGCCGACCTTCTCGATCCCGGCGCCGCGAAGCGCGAATCGGCCGAGCGCGCCGCAGACGCGATCCGCGCGCGATTCGGCGACACCGCGATCCTCAAGGGCCGGTCCCTGCGATAGACGGAGAACGCCTCCAGCGGGAGGATCTGGACAGAAAAGACGCCTGCACTGTCGCGTTCTCGGGCTTCTTCTTTGCAGAAATACTCCCGCCGGAGGCATCCGCACCCTCCTGCCCGCGCCGCCGCCCGGAGGGTGCGCTATTCCGCCGCCACCTGCAGATCGGCCCGCCCGATCGCGGCGATCCCCGCCACCACCCGGTCGATCACCGCCTTGAAGGCGGCGAAGTCGGGCCGCGGCGCCACGCGCTCCTCGTCCATGTAGAGCGCGCGGTCGATCTCGACCTGCACCACGTGGCGGCCGCGGGCGGGGCGGCCGTAGTGCTGAGTGATGAAGGCGCCGGCGAAGGGCGCGTTGCGCGCGACCCGCAGTCCCTCGGCGGCGAACACAGCCTCCACCGCGTCCATGATCCCGGCCGAGGCGGCGACGCCGAACCGGTCGCCCAGCACCACGTCGGGCATGCCCCGACGGTCGCGGCTCAGCGATTCGATGGCCTCGTGGGGCATCGAGTGGCAGTCGACCAGCAGCGCGGTGCCGAAGCCCGCCTGGCTTTCGTGCAGAAGCCGCTCCAGCGTCTCGTGATAGGGCCGCCAGACATCGTCGATCCGGCGCCGCGCCACGTCGAGGCCAAGCTTGCCGCGATAGATCGCGCGCCCCCCCGCCACCACCCGAGGCACCACGCCGAGGCCCGAGGCGACGCGCGGGTTGTGCCCGCCCCGCCGCACCCCCTCGATCAGCGCGGGGTCGAGCTCGTCCGCCGCGCGGTTCAGGTCCAGATAGGCGCGGGGCGCCGTCGCCGTCAGCAGCGGCGCGCCCTCCCGCGGCGCCGAATCGAACAGCAGGTCGACGAAGGCATCCTCGGACGAGCGGATCGCGAGCGCATCCAGCACCGTCGCCTGCATCAGCTCGGCCGGGTAGTCCCGCCCGGAATGGGGCGAGGCGAAGACGACACCGGTGGTGCGCGTTTCGGGTGCAAACAGCTGAAAGGGGATCGTGGCCAAGAAGCGCCCTCCTGCCAATCGTTATAGAGCGAAACACGCAGGTGCCAAAAGCCCTTGAACAGCCCGCCGACTCCTTTTATAGACCCGCAAACCGGCGTCGGGGTTCCCTTGCGCCTCCGCCCGCACGGGCGGACCGGAAACGGGGTAAAATGGGTGATTAGCTCAGCGGTAGAGCACTTCGTTGACATCGAAGGGGTCACTGGTTCGATCCCAGTATCGCCCACCATGAATTCGCCACCGGGCTCGGCCCGGGGAACTGCAACAGGCGCGCCAGCGCCGCGACAAGAGGAGAGGGACCATGAAAGTCCGCAACTCGCTCCGCTCGCTGAAGAACCGCCACCGGGACTGCCGCGTGGTGCGCCGCAAGGGCCGCGTCTACGTCATCAACAAGACCCAGCGCAAGTTCAAGGCACGCCAGGGCTGAGCCGCCCGGCAGATCGGAAGATCGAAGGCCGCCGTCCCCGTGACGCGCGGCCTTTTTCCCTTGACCGGCGCGACGGTCCGGCATCCCGTGCACCGGCGCCCCCTGTCCCTGCCCGCTTTTCTCGAGAAAAGCGGGTCGGAATTCTAAAGAATTCCGCCCCCCTCGATCCATCGGCCACACCAGCGATAAAAAATAGACGACGCCGAACACCGGCGCCCGGGGACCGGCCCCCGCTTTTCTCAAGAAAAGCGGGACGGAATTCTCAAGAATTCCGCCCCCCGCGCGCCCTTCCCGTCCGGCCCCCGCCCCTATTGCAGGAACGAACGCACCGCGTCCGCGAGGAGCCGCACCACCGTGGCCTCCGTGAGGTAACCGGTCGCAGGCAGACCCGCACCCCCGCTGGAACTGGCGGATCGCCCGGCGGGTGTCGCCATCGAAGGTGCCATCGACCTGCCCGGGCTTCAGCCCCAGCGCGTCCAGCCGCTGCTCGACCGCGCGCCGGGTGAAGTCGGACAGGCCCAGCTGCGCCTCCGCCGCCTCGGCCGCGCGGACGTCGGCGTTGTCGGCCTGTTCCAGCTGCCGCAACCGCGCCCGCGCCTCGGCGACGAAGGTGCCCTGCGGGTAGGTCTGCAGGTATTCCCGGTAGGCCCCGGACGTGTCCTGCTGCGTGGTGCGGCGCCACGCCAGGCGCTCCTGCTCGCCGGCGCGGGCCTGCCGGTCGCGCTCGATCTCCCGCAGCCGCGCCCGCGCCTCGTCGGCGAACAGCCCGTCGGGATAGCTCTCGAGGTAGGAGCGCAGGCCAGCCTCGTTGCGCCCCTCCCCCAGGTCGGCCCAGAGCGCGCGGTCCTTGCGCTCGATCTCGGCGCGGCGCTGCTCCTCCTCCTGCCGCAACTCGCGCCCCCTTCTCGCCGCCTCCCGCCCAAGCTGGCGGACCTGGTCGGCGTCGAGGTACGAGGTCTCGGGCAGGTTCCGACTCCGCTGCCAGCCACGGACGGCCGAGCGGGTGCCGGGCCCGAAGATGCCGTCGATGCCGCGCGTGTTGAAGTCGAGCACGGACAGGTCGCGCTGGATCTGCTGGCGCTGCTCCCGCGTCAGGTTCAGCGCCTCCTCGGCGATCCGCGCATCGCGGAACGGATCGTTGCGGATCTGCTCCAGGGCCCGCCGCGCCTCGGCCGCATTGCGCCCCTCGGGAAAGCTGTCGAGATAGCGGCGATAGCCCGCCTGGTCGTCCGCGTCACGCGCATCGCTCCACAGCGCCTGTTCGGCCGCCGACAGCGCCGCGCGGGCGGCGGACGCCGTCTCCTCCGCCTGCCGCGCGTCCCGCTCCGCCTGCCGTGCCCGCTGCTCGGCCGCGTCGAGCTGCCCCTGCAGCGCCCGCAGCCGCCCCGGGTCGGCGCCGCCGAGGAAGGTCCAGTCCCCGGGCAGATAGCCCTCGCCGCCCAGCGCCCCGTCGTCGCGCAGCGCCACGGCAAGGCGCGCCCCCGGTTCGGCCAGGGTGCCGCGCAACAGTTTCGCCACCGCTCCCGGAGGCCCCTGCACCAGCGTCACCCCCTGGGGCAGGTCCAGGGCCCCCGGCCCGCTCCGCAGGAACGGCCCGGTCTGGTCCGGCCGCCCGTTCTCGGACAGCACCAGCAGCGCGCGCCCCGGCACCCGGGCCAGCAGCGCCAGCACCGGCGACAGCGCCATGGCCTGCGTGCCGACCGCGACCAGGCCCGCGCCATCGCTGTCCTCGGGCAGGAAGTAGGTCTCGGCCTCCGAATGCACGAAGCGGCCAGTAAGCACCACCATCAGCCCGTCGGCCGAGGGCGCCATCTGCTCGACCTGGGCCAGCAGACGCCGCTGCTCGGCCGCGGTCGCCGCCGCGCCGCTCACCACCGCCACGTCGGCCCGGCGCAGCGTCGCGGCCGCGTCGACGACCGCCTCCGCCCCCCGTCCTCCGTTGCCGATGACCAGCGCCACCTCCTCGGCCAGGCCGGGCGCGCCCGCACCGGCCAGGGCCGCAAAGACAAGGACACCCGTCCAGCGTCTGGCAATACCCATCACGATACCTCTCTCGTCAGTCGTACTTTCGGCGATCCTCGATCACCAATCCGTCGTTCGGCAGGGTCCCCCGCGCGACGATCTCGACCCGCCCGCGCAGCTTCAGCGTGGCGGCGACCGCCGCCTCCAGCGCTGCCACATCGCCGCCCTCCGCCTCGACCTGGACGACCATCGCGTCCTGCTGTCCCTCGCGGCTGACGACCACCCGCGCGCGGCCGACCCCGGCCCGCGCCACGAAATCGGCCACCTGCTCGGGGCGCACGAACATGCCCTTCACCTTGGCGGTCTGGTCCGCCCGCCCCATCCAGCCCCGGATGCGCATGTTTGTCCGCCCGCAGGGCGACACCCCCGGCAGCACCGCCGAAAGATCGCCCGTGGCAAAACGGATCAGCGGATAATCCGGGTTCAGCGTCGTCACCACGACCTCGCCCACCTCGCCGTCGGGGACCGGATCGCCGGTGCCGGGGCGCACGATCTCGACCACCACGCCCTCGTCCACGATCATGCCCTCCATCGCCGCGCTCTCGTAGGCGATGTTGCCGAGGTCGGCCGTGGCATAGCACTGGAGGCAGACGATCCCGCGCTCGGCGTATTCCGCCCGCAGCGAGGGGAACAGCGCCCCGCCGCCCACGGCGGCCTTCGTGATCGACAGCGCGACACCCCCGGCCTCGGCGGCGTCGAGGATCACCTTCAGGTAATCCGGCGTCCCGGCATAGGCCGTCACCCCCAGGTCGGCCGCCGCGCGCACCTGGAGTTCGGTCTGCCCCGTCCCCGCGGGAAGCACCGTGGCCCCGACCGCCCGCGCGCCGTTCTCGAAGATCATGCCGGCCGGGGTCAGGTGGTAGGAAAAGCAGTTCTGCACGATGTCGCCCGCGCCGATCCTGCAGGCGAACAGGAAGCGTCCCATCCGCCACCAGTCCGCCGACACCTGCCCGGGCTCGTAGATCGGCCCGGGCGACTGGAACACATGGGAAAAACCGGCCAGAGGCCCCGCGTACCCGCCCAGGGCCGAACCGGGCCCCTGTGCACGCACCAGATCGGACTTGCGCAGGACCGGCAGAGCGGCCAGCGCTTCCCGCGAGGACACCTCTTCCGCACGAAACCCCGTCAGGTTTGCCGCATATCCGGGCAGGGCCTGAGCCAATGCAACTTGTCGGGGCAAGGCCCGGGCCAGGAACGCGGCCCTTGCATCTGCGGTCTGGGTTTCACGCTCGTCATAGTGAAGCGGCATCGAAAGCATCCTCTGGTCCGGTACGCGGCCCCGGACCTTGCAGCCACATGGCGCCCGGACCCGCTGTCATACAATGTCATGGCTCCTGCTATCGAATAACAGGACGCCAACCCCTTGGAAATCCAGCGCCGCCGCTCCGCCGGGAACCCCGGAGAGCGCCGGGCCGACGTCGACGTCCCCCTGCCCCCATCCTTGCTTCCCAACCATCCCCGCCGGAGGCACGGCCCGGAACGGGCCAATCCTCACGCCAGCCACCGCTTGCGCCGCCGGTAGCTGCGCACCTCCCGGAACGACTTGCGCCCCTCGTCCGACATGCCGAGGTAGAACTCCTTCACGTCCGGGTTCTCCCTCAGCTCCGCCGCGGGCCCGTCCATCACCACGCGCCCGGACTCGAGGATGTATCCGTAATGCGCGAAACGCAGCGCCACGTTGGTGTTCTGCTCCGCCAGCAGGAAGGACACGCCCTCACGCGCGTTCAGGTCCTGCACGATGCCGAAGATCTCCTCGACCAGCTGCGGCGCCAGCCCCATCGACGGCTCGTCCAGGAGGATCGTCTCGGGCCGCGACATCAGCGCCCGCCCGATCGCGCACATCTGCTGCTCGCCGCCGCTGGTGTATCCCGCCTGGGACCGCCGCCGCTCCTTCAGCCGCGGGAAATAGCGATAGACCAGTTCCAGGTCCGCCTCGATCGCCGCACGCCCGTCGCCGCGGGTATAGGCGCCGGTCATCAGGTTCTCCTCCACCGTCAGGTGCTCGAAGCAGTGTCGCCCTTCCATCACCTGGATCACTCCCCGCTTCACCAGCTCCGAGGGCGGCAGGTCCTGCACCCGCTCGCCGCGGTAGCGGATCGAGCCCTTCGTGACCTCGCCCCGCTCGCTCCTCAGCAGGTTCGACACCGCCTTCAGCGTCGTCGTCTTGCCCGCGCCGTTGCCGCCCAGAAGAGCAGTGATGCCCCCCTTCGGCACCTTCAGCGACACCCCCTTCAGCACCAGGATCACCGAGTTGTAGATCACCTCGATGTTGTTGACCTCCAGCAGCGTCTCGTCGCCCTCGTCCAGCATCAGAACCTCCCCGCAATCCGTTTCAATTCCGCCGCGCTCAGCCAGTCGATCCGCGGCGCGCGCGCCATCCGCTCTCCGGCGGCGAACAGCGCCCGCGTCACGCAGGGCGAGAACAGCGCGCCGTCGCGCGGACAGCCGAGCGTGGCGAACTCCGGCGCGCGCACGGCCCTCAGCCGCCAGCCCGAGGCCTCGGCCAGGTCCGCCGTCTCGATCAGCGACTGGCGCAGCCCCTCGTCCGTGACCAGCTCGAAGGTCCGCCCGGCGACGCCCAGCAGCCCCGCCTGCGTCTCGACCGGGTCCACCGCCAGGTCGCCGTTGACCAGGACGTAGGCGTTGACCTTCACGCGCAGCCCCAGCAGCCGCTGGCTTTCCACGATCCCGTCCCGCACCCCGCGCAGGAACACCGACTGGCGCACGCCGGCATCGGTGTAGAGCGCGCCGTTGATCCGCCGCGGCGGGAACAGCGCGGGGATCGCGCTTGTCGCCATCACCGCGCTGACGAGGCATTTCTCCTTCTCGGCCAGCGGGATGTCCCCGTCGGCCGCGAAGGCGCCGATGTCGAACAGATCGAACCGCCCCTCGTCCAGGTTCGTCGCCCCGAGCAGCAGGTCGTTGCCCGCCGCCCAGCGCGCGCCGATGGCCGAGATCAGCGCCGGATCCACCGCGGCCTCCACCTGCCGCTCCAGCGGCGCGGTGGAGTAGAGCGAGCTGGCCCCGAGCAGCTCCAGCACGCCGCGCCGCCGCACCACGTCGGCCTCGCCGATCCCAGTGTTGAGCTTCAGGCGGTCGTCGAAGGCGGGCCCGGCAAAGGCCAGGGGCGCCACGATCCCGCCGGCGCTGGCCCCGGTCACCACCGCGAAGTCGGGCCGGGGATCCACCTTCCGCGCGCCCCAGCCGGTCAGGAACCCCGAGGAAAAGCTGCCGTACTGCCCGCCGATGGTCATGGCCAGAAGGTCGATCTCGACCTCCCGCACCGCGCCACGCCGCGGCGCCGCCGCCCGGGCATAGGCGGCGTTGCCGTCCCCCTCGCCGACGATCACCGCCTCGGGTGCGGGCCCCGCCGCCATGGCCCCGGCCCGCGCCGCGATGGTGCGCGCCATCCGTTCGGCCACCGACTGCCGCATCGCCTCCGCGGGCGCCTCGGCCGCCGAGGCCGCCGCCCCGCGCGAGACCGCGACGCCGGAGAACGGCGCGGTGCCCGAGACGAGCCCCCGGCACATGCTGTCCTGCACGACAGGCGTCGCGCAGCCCGCAAGCCCCAGCACCGCCGCTATCGCCAGGATCCCCCGGATTGTCGGTCCTCCCTTTTCCCCCGGGCGCTGTCCGCCCGCCCGGCCCCCACCGGGCCACGGCCATCGCGGGATACACGCGCGTCGCGCCGACATCCCACGCCGGTCCCTGTCTCTTTCCTGCCGAAAAGACGCAGGACGCCCCGGCCGCCCGAACGGACAGCCGGGGCGGCGCACCTCACATGCAGCCCGGTGTGATCCCGTTCTCCTTGGCATAGGCCTCGGAGTCCTCGGCGATCAGCGGGTCGATCACCTCCCGGTCGCTCTCGATGTAGTCGGTGATCGCGGTCCACTTCCCGGCCGTCGCGTCCCACTGCTGGATCAGCGCCTTGCCGGGGCCCGAGTGGTTCTGGCAGCTCACCTTCAGCTCGGGCGCGAAGTTCGGCAGGCCCAGCGCGGCATAGTCGGCCTCGCTCAGCTCCAGCGCCTCCATCCCGTCGCGCATCTGCGCGGGCGTGATCTCCTTGGTGCCGTGGATCTCCTGGGCGGTCTTGATCGCCTCGGCCGCCAGCAGCGCCGCGTACATGCCGCGGTTGTACTGCACCTGCCCGAGGTACGAGCCGTCACCGGCGGCCTTGCCGGTGTCCACGACATACTTCTGCAGGTCTGCGAAGATCGGGAAATCCTTGCCCACGCCGGTGAAGTTCGTCGACTTGTAGCCGTCCGCGCCGGCACCCGCCGGGGTCACGTCGTTCTCGGCCCCGGACCACCAGACGCCGATGAAATGGTCCATGGGATAGCGGACGTTCACCGCCTCCTGCACGGCGACCTGGTTCATCACGCCCCAGCCCCAGAAGAACACGAAGTCCGGCCGCTCGCGGCGGATCTGCAACCACTGCGACTTCTGCTCCTGCCCCGGCGCGTCGATCGGCAGCTGGGTCAGGGTGAAGCCGTGCTTCTTCGACAGTTCCTCCAGCGTCCGGATCGGCTCCTTGCCGTAGGCGGAGTTGTGATAGAGCAGCGCGATGGTCTTGCCCTCGAGGCTGCCGCCCGAGACCTCCATCGCGTGCTTCACCATGATCGAGGCCGAATCCCAGTAGGTGCCCGGATAGTTGAACACCCAGGGAAACACCTCGCCGTTGGCGGCCGAGGTTCGGCCGTAGCCCATCGAGTGGATCGGTATGCCGTCCGCCGTCGCCTTCGGGATCAGCTGGTAGGTGATGCCGGTGGACAGCGGCTGATAGACCAGCGCCCCCTCGCCCTTGGTCGCCTCGTAGCACTCGACGCCCTTCTCGGTGTTGTACCCGGTCTCGCACTCCACGATCCGCACCTTGACGCCACCGATCCCGCCGTCCCGCTCGTTCAGCAGCGTGAAGTAGTCCTGGTAGCCGTCCGAGAACGGGATCCCGTTCGCCGCGTAGGGCCCCGTGCGATAGCTCAGGTCCGGGATCACCAGCTCCTGCGCCACGGCGGGCACCGCCAGCAGCGCCCCCAGCGCCAGTCCTGCAAGTCTCGTCTTCATCGTCGTCCTCCCTTTTTGTCAGCCGCTCCGGCGGCCCTTATCCCGGCGGGCTTCCCCCCACCGCGTCCTTTCGGACGCAGGATGGGTGACATCACCCGTCCTGCGCCATGACCGCCCCTAGTGCGGGAACGGCCACAACCTCAGCTTCTCCTTCGTCACCCGCCAGAGCTGCGCCAGCCCGTGGGGCTCGGCGATCAGGAACACCACGATCAGCGCCCCCACGATCATCAGCTCAAGGTGCGCCACCACGTCCGTCGGCCAGCCGAGGCCCCCCGCCAGCACGTTCTTCAGCAGGACCGGCAGAAGCACCATGAAGGCCGCCCCGGCGAAGGAGCCGAAGATCGACCCCAGCCCGCCGATGATCACCATGAACAGGATCAGGAAGCTCTTGTTGATCCCGAAGGCCTCGCCCACCTCGACCGCGCCGAGGTAGACGGCGAAGAACAGCGCCCCCGCGACCCCGATGAAGAAGGACGACACCGCGAAGGCCGACAGCTTCGCCGTCAGCGGGTTCACCCCGATGATCTCGGCCGCGATGTCCATGTCGCGGATCGCCATCCACCGCCGCCCCTGCGCCCCCCGCGTCAGGTTGCGCGCGATCCAGGCCGAGGCCAGGGTGAAGGCGAGGCAGAACAGGTAGGTCGCCCAGGCGTGGGTCTCGGGCCCGGTGATCGCGACCCCGAACAGCGTCCGCTCGGGCGCCGAGATCTGCCCCGAGGCAGAGTAGTTGTAGAACCACGGCACCCGGTTGAAGAGCCAGACCAGGAAGAACTGCGCGGCGAGCGTCGCCACCGCCAGGTAGAACCCCTTGATCCGGAGCGAAGGCAGCCCGAACAGCACCCCCACCCCGGCGGTGATCGCCCCCGCCGCGACGATGTGGAAGGCGATGTTGATCTCGGGAAAGGCCGTCATCAGCTTGTAGGCCGCATAGGCCCCCACGGCCATGAACCCGCCCGTCCCGAGACTCACCTGCCCGCAGTAGCCGACGAGGATGTTCAGCCCCAGCGCGGCGATGGCATAGATCAGGAACGGCAGGAACACCGCGTTGACCCAGTAGTCGTTGATCAGGAACGGCACCACCAGGACCGCCACGACCAGCAGCAGCCGGTAGGCCCAGCGGTCGAGCTTCAGCGGAAAGGTCGCGTTGTCCTCGGCATAGGAGGTCTTGAACTCCCCGGCCTCACGATAAAGCATCGCATCCCCCTTCCCCGGCGTCCCGCGGCGTGGCGCCGGGCGGGCGGGTGTCGTGGCGCGCCGCGCCACGCAGTCGCCCGTCTGGCCCCGCACCCCGCAAGGCCCTGTTAACCAACAGGAAACTTGACAGACACCCGCCGCGTTTCCGCCCCGTTTGGCGGCCATCTTCCCGGTGTACCCCTCGGAAAGGCCCGACCATGTCGCTGCTGAAGGAAATCGAGACTCTCTCCCGCCTGCACAGGACAGGCGAGCTTTCCGACAGCGAATTCGCCGCCGCGAAGGCGGCGATCCTCGAAGAGGTCCCCGAGGCCGTCCTCTCGGCCGAGACGCCGCACCGCGTCGCCGACGGCGTCCTGCCGCTGCTCTGCGCCTGCCTGCTGCCTCCGCTGCTGCTCGGCGGGACCGCCTTCGTCCTCGGCCTGCCCGCCTCGCTGTCGCTGACCCTCGCGGTCACGCTGCTCGCCGCCATCGTCGTCGCCCAGTTCCGCCGCGGGGAAACCTGAGGCGGCGGGGCAAATCCCGGCTCAGACACGCTCAATGATCTTCTCCCCGAACAGGCCCTGGGGCCGGAATACCAGGAACAGCAGCGCCAGCACGTAGGCGAACCAGTTCTCCGTCGCCCCGCCCACCAGCGGGCCGACCAGGAACTCGAACAGCTTCTCGCCCACGCCGATGATCAGCCCGCCGACGATGGCGCCGGGGATCGAGGTGAAGCCGCCCAGCATCAGCACCGGCAACGCCTTCAGCGCGATGAGGGAGAGCGAGAACTGCACTCCCGACTTCGCCCCCCACATGATGCCCGCCACCAGCGCCACGAACCCCGCGATCGACCAGACCAGAACCCAGATGAAGGACAGCGAGATGCCGACCGACAGCGCCGCCTGGTGGTCGTCGGCCACCGCCCGGAGCGCCCGTCCCTGCTTGGTGAACTGCGAGAACAGGACCAGCCCCGCCACCAGCAGCGCGGCGATGACGCTGGCCACGATGTCGAGGTTGTCGATGAAGAAGCCGTAGCCGAACATCTCGAAGGTCACGCTGTCGATCCAGCCGTTCAGCCCCTGGGGCAGCCCGACGTCCAGCGTCTTGATGTCCGACCCCCACATCAGGTCGCCGAGCCCCTCGAGGAAATAGGCAAGGCCGATGGTCGCCATGAACAGGATGATCGGCTCCTGGTTCACGAGATGGCGCAGCACGAACCGGTTCACCGCCCAGGCGAACAGCACCATCACAGCCATGGTCAGCGCGATCGCCAGGAGCGCGGGCACCTGCCAGCCGAAGCCGTGGATGTCGGTGCCGAAGATCACGTTGATCAGGTGCTCGAACGGAACCTGCCCGTCCATGATCCCGACCAGCGTCATCGCCGCGAACAGCGCCATGACCCCTTGCGCATAGTTGAAGATCCCGGACGCCTTGTAGATCAGCACGAATCCCAGCGCGACGAGGGCATAGAGCACCCCGGCCATCAGCCCGTTCAGCGTCACCTCCAGCGCGAACAGCACCTGATCAGGCATGAACCTCCCCTCCCGACACAAATTTCCTCAAGGAAATTTGCCGAAAGTCCTCAAGGACTTTCGCTTCCCCGACCGTCGCCCGCCGCCCCGGCCGCCGGGACGCGCGATGCTCCACGGCTCTCGGCCCGGAAGCCAATTTCCTCGAGGAAATTGGCGAAAAGTCCTCCAGGACTTTTCCGACGCGCCGCGGGTCCGCACACGAAATCTCCGTGGGCACCGCGCCGACCCCGCTCAACTCGCCACCCCCGCGCACTGTCTTCCGTCCGCGGCGGGCACGCGGGCGGGGTAGTTCAGCCGCAACACGGCAGGCCCCGGACGCATCAGCGAGAACTCGATCACGAAGGGCCGCCCGTCCCAGCCGCAGCCGACATAGGGCCCGGCCTCGGCACTGACGAAGCCGAGCGCGGGCCTGAGCCGCCCCTCGGCCACCGCCCGCGCGACCCAGTCCTCGTGCGCCGCCAGGATGTCGGCGGTGGCATGGGCGGTCCCCTCGGCACTCGCGCAGAAGAAATGCGCCGGAAAGGACGCGACCCGGTCCTCGCCGCCACCGAAATGGCGCTGCCCGACCCAGTCCGCCCGCCCCACCCTGACCGTGACGGCGCCGCTCCCGAATTCGCCGGGCGCGATGAAGGTCATGTCGTCGCCCTCGCAGGCCGGATCGCCGTTGCAGACCCCGCCGCCGGGGAAGGCGGTCTCCCAGCCGTCGAACACCCCGCGCTCGCCGGTCTCGGCGAAGGCGACGCAGGCGTCGACCATCACCGTCCAGCTGGCCGCCAGCCGCGACTCCTGCGCCGCGGCCGGCTCGCCCCCGAGCGCGAGCGCCACCACGACCCCCGCCACGGCGCGCACCGCCCCGCCATGGCGCCGGACCGGAAGGGGCGCCCCGGGCCGGGCACGGCCGGATCCCGCCTCAATCATGGGCCACCCCCAGATAGGCGTCGATCACCTCCTGGTTCGACCGCACCTCGGCCGGTGTCCCGTCGCCGATCTTGCGCCCGTAATCCATCACCACCACCCGGTCGCTGAGGTCCATGACGACGCCCATGTCGTGCTCGATCAGCGCGATGGTGGTGCCGAACTCGTCGTTCACGTCGAGGATGAAGCGGCTCATGTCCTCCTTCTCCTCGACGTTCATCCCCGCCATCGGCTCGTCCAGCAGCAGAAGCTTCGGCTCCGCCGCCAGCGCGCGCGCCAGCTCCACCCGCTTCTTCAGCCCGTAGGGCAGCCGGCCCACCGGGGTCTTGCGGATATGCTGGATCTCGAGGAAGTCGATGACCTTCTCGACGCGCTCCCGGTTCGCGACCTCCTCCCGCTCGGCCCTCCCGAGCCACAGCGCCTGCGCCGCCATCCCCGCCGTCATCTGCGTCAGCCGCCCGGTCATCACGTTGTCGAGCACGCTCATCCCCTCGAACAGGGCGATGTTCTGGAAGGTCCGCGCGATCCCCTGCCGCGCCACCTGGTAGGGCTTCATCGCCGGACGCCGGGCGCCGCGGAACCAGACCTCCCCCTCCTGCGGCACGTAGAAGCCCGAGATCACGTTCAGCATCGAGGACTTGCCGGCCCCGTTCGGCCCGATGATCGCGCGGATCTCGCCCTCGCGGATGTCGAAGGAGATGTCCTTGATCGCCTCCACCCCGCCGAAGCGCAGAGTGATGTTGCTCAGGTCCATCAGCACCCCGCCGATGGTCCGCCCGTCCTTCACCGCACCCCCCGCGCCGTCCGCCATCACCGCGCCACCCCCCGCTCTTTCCTGCCGGCAACACGCGCTCCCCGGCCACCGCCGGCCGCGAAGCCCCCCGATGCGGCGCGCCTACGGGACGGCGGGCGGGGCGAGGCCCGCAGGGCGAGCGCCGGCCCCGTCATTCCGCCGCCATCGCCCGTGTCCCCGCGGGGACGACCTCGGCATTCTGGATCTTCAGCGTCGCGCGGATCTTCCCCTTGCGCCCGTCCTCATAGGTCACTTCCGTCTCGGTATAGATCTCGTCCTTCCCGCCGTAGAGCGCCGCGATCAGGTCGGCGTATTTCTCTCCGATCACCCCGCGGCGCACCTTGCGCGTCCGCGTCATCTCGCCGTCGTCGGCATCCAGCTCCTTGTGCAGCACCAGGAAGCGGTGCACCTGGCAGCCCGCCAGCATCGGGTCCGCCGCCAGGTCGCGGTTCACCTCTGCCACGTGGGCGCCGATCGTCGCCAGCACCTGCGGATGCTGCGACAGCTCCTGGTAGGACGCATAGGCGATGTTGTTCCGCTCCGCCCAGTTGCCCACCGCCGTCAGGTCGATGTTGACGAAGGCGCAGCAGCGGTCGCGGTTGGCGCCGAACACAACCGCCTCCAGGATGTTCGGATAGAACTTCAGCTTGTTCTCGACGTATTTCGGCGCGAACAGGTGCCCGTCGGCCATCTTGCCCACGTCCTTGGCCCGGTCG
Organism: Oceaniglobus roseus; assembly: GCF_002869745.1. Taxonomy (GTDB): domain Bacteria; phylum Pseudomonadota; class Alphaproteobacteria; order Rhodobacterales; family Rhodobacteraceae; genus Oceaniglobus; species Oceaniglobus roseus. Next base: position 8,384 of record NZ_PNOS01000018.1, on the reverse strand, counting down.
ATGATCCGGAGGTGCCCGCTCTCCGCCTCGATGAAGCCGGCATCCCCCGTCGCCACCCAGCCCTCGGCATCCTTGGTCTTCGCCGTGCTCTCGGCGTTCTTGTAGTACTCCACGAAGACCCCGGGCGAGCGGTAGTAGACCTCGCCGTTCTCGCCGATCCTCAGCTCCACCCCGGGCGACGGCACGCCCACGGTGTCCGAGCGCACCTCGCCGTCGGGCTGCTGGGTGATGAAGACGCTGGCCTCGGTCTGGCCGTAGAGCTGCTTCAGGTTGATCCCGAGCGCGCGGTAGAAGTCGAAGATCTCCGGCCCGATCGCCTCTCCCGCCGTATAGCCGACGCGCACCCGCGAGAACCCCAGCGTGTTCTTCAGCGGCCCGTAGATCACCAGGTCTCCCAGCCGGTACAGCAGCCGGTCCCAAAGCCCCACCGGCCGACTGTCCAGCAGCGCGGGCCCCACCCGCCGGGCCAGCGCCATGAACCGGTCGAACAGCCACCGCTTCAGCCGCCCCGCGTCCTCCATCCGGATCATCACGCTCGTCAGCTGGGTCTCGAACACCCTGGGCGGCGCGAAGTAGTAGGTCGGCCCGATCTCGCGCAGGTCGGTCATCATCGTGTCGGCGGATTCGGGGCAGTTGACGCAGAACCCCGTCCAGTAGGCCTGCCCGATCGAGAAGATGAAATCGCCCACCCAGGCCATCGGCAGGTAGGCCAGCACCTCGTCGCTGGCCCCGAGCCCGTCGAACTCGGCCGAGTTCCGCGCCGTCTCGATGATGTTGCGGTTGCTCAGCACCACGCCCTTCGGCCGCCCGGTGGTGCCGGAGGTGTAGAGCATCACGCAGGTGCTGTCGGGCCCCAGCGCCGCCGTCCTGGCCTCGAGCTCCGGCAACAATGTCTCGCGCGCGGCCCTCCCCGCCGCCTGCACCTCGGCATAGGCGGTCAGCGCGGTGTGGTCGTAGTGGCGCATCCCCCGCGGATCGAGATAGAACGTGTGGCGCAGCCCGGACAGGCCCTCGCGCAGCTCCGCCACCTTGTCCACCTGCTCCTGGTCGCCCGCGATGACGAAGACGGCGCCGCAGTGCTCCAGCGCATAGGCGATCTCGTCGGCCGCCGCGTCCTGATACAGGGGCACGGGCACCGCGCCGCAGCGCTGCACCGCCACCATCGCCCAGTAGAGCGCCGGACGGTTGCGCCCGGAGATGGCGACGTGCTCCCCAACTCCTAGACCCATCGACAGAAGTCCGAGCGCCAGCGCCTCGATCTCGGCCGCCGCCTCGGACCAGGTCCAGCTCTGCCAGATGCCGAATTCCTTCTCGCGATAGGCAGGCTTGCCGCCGAACCGCGCCACGTTCCGCGCCAGAAGCGCCGGAACCGACCGGACATCGGACGAGTCGGGGGCCGCGGCCCCCCCCTGATGCGTCACGCAAGCTCCTCCCTGTGCCGACACGCGCGCGGCGGGCCCTCTGGCGGGGCCCTCGCCTCATCGTTGCACGAAATGGCGAAAGGTCAAAGCATTCCGGCAGGATGCGGGCAGAAACTTCGCCCCCGCGCCCGCCTCAGCCTACGAGCGTCCCGGCCGCCCGCGCCAGCACCTCCAGCCCGGTCACGAGGTCCGCCTCGGCGGTGTCCTCGGCGAAGTCGTGGCTGATCCCGCCGATCGAGGGCACGAAGAGCATCGCCACCGGCATGTGCCGCGCCGCGTTGGTCGCATCGTGAAGCGCGCCCGAGGGCATCCGCCGCCAGGCCCCTGGCGCGATCTCCTGCGCCGCCGCCTCCAGCGCGCCGCGCAACCGCCCGTCCATCGCCGTCGGCGCCAGCCCCAGCAGCGGCCCGACCTCCAGCGTCAGCCCCCGCTCCGCCGCCACGGCCGCGGCGGTCTCGCGGATGATCGCCTCCATCCGGTCCAGCCGGTCCGCCTCCCCGTCGCGCCACTGCATCGAGAAGGTGACCTTCCCCGGCACGATGGAGGTGGCGTTCGGATGCACCGTCACGTGGCCGATGGTCCAGACCGTGCGCGGCGTCACGACGTTCCGGAAGGCCTCGTTCAGGGCCGTGTTGAAGGCCGACAGCCCCTGGAAGGCATCGCGCCGCATGTCCATCGGCGTGGTCCCGGCATGGTTCTGCTGCCCCGAGAGCGTGATCATCATCGAGCGAAGCCCGACGATCGCCTCGACCACGCCGATCTTCTCGCCCGCGCCGTCCAGCACCGGCCCCTGCTCGATGTGCATCTCGATGAAACCGCTGAACTGGGCGGGGTCCACCTCTCCCGAGACCAGGTGCGCCACGGCCTTCCTCGCCTCGCCGAGCGGTACGCCCGCGGCGTCCTTCAGCCCGTCCGCCGTCGCAAGGTCCATCGCGCCGGACCAGACCGCGCTGCCGGTGGTGACGCCGAACCGCCCCTCCTCGTCCTGGAAGCTCACTACCGAGACCCCGGGCACCGCCCGCGCCACCTCCAGCGCCGCGACCACGCCGAGGGCACCGTCGAGCCAGCCGCCCTCGGGCTGGCTGTCGGAATGCGAACCGATCAGCAGCCCCGGCGTCTTCGACAGCCCGAAGAGGTTGCCCATGGCGTCGACCACCACCCTCAGCCCCGCCTCCTCCATACGCCCCGCCAGCCACTCCCGCGCCGCGACATCCGCCGCGCCGTAGGCGGGGCGCACCACGCCCTTGCCGGTGCCGGAGGCGCCGAAGCCCCGCAACTCATGGAGATCGGCGAGAAACCGGTCGGCGTCGGGTTCGGTCATGGCATGTCCTCTGACGTCAGGGAAAAGCCCCTGTCATCTTTGCTTCTTAAATATCCCCGCCGGAGGCTGCAAATCCCGCAGGGATTTGCAATCCGCGCGCTACTCGGCCGCCAGGCGCTCCGCCGGGTTCTCGACCCGGACGGCCGAGTACTTGAACTCCGGGATCTTGCCGAAGGGATCGAGCGCCGAGTTGGTCAGGATGTTCGCCGCCGCCTCGACATAGGCGAAGGGCAGGAACACCATGTCCTCGGCCACCGCCCGGTCGGCCCGCGCCATCACCTCGACCGAGCCGCGCTTGGTGGTCAGGCGGATCATGCCACCGGGTTCGACCCCCAGCCGGCGCAGCGTCGCGGGGTGGAGCGAGCAGTTGGCCTCGGGCTCCACCGCGTCCAGCACCGTGGCGCGCCGGGTCATCGAGCCGGTGTGCCAGTGTTCCAGCTGCCGTCCCGTGGTCAGGATCATCGGGTACTCGTCGCTCGGCACCTCCGCGGGCGGCGTGACGCGGGCGGGCGTCATCTTGGCGCGGCCCGCCCGGCGCGGGAAGCCGTCGCCGAAGACCACGGCCTGCCCCGGATCGGTGGGCGAAAGCGAGGGGTACATGACCACGCCCTCCTTCTCCAGCCGGTTCCAGGTGATGTGGTGGAGCGAGCGCATCGACATCTTCATTTCGTCGAAGACCGACCGCGGCCCGTCGTAATCCCAGTCGAGCCCGACGCGGCGCGCCAGTTCGACGATGATCGTCCAGTCCTCCCGCGCCTCGCCCGGCGGCGACACGGCGGCGCGGCCCATCTGCACCTGGCGGTTGGTGTTGGTGACGGTGCCTGTCTTCTCGGGGAAGGCCGAGGCGGGCAGGATCACGTCGGCGAAGTTCGCCGTCTCGGTCAGGAAGATATCCTGCACCACCAGGTGGTCGAGCTGCGCCAGTGCCTTGCGCGCATGTTCCACGTCGGGGTCGGACATCGCCGGGTTCTCGCCCAGGATGTACATGCCCTTGATCTCGCGGCGGTAGATGGCGTCGATGATCTCGACCACCGTGAGGCCCGGCTTCTCGTCGATCTGGGTGCCCTTCCAGATGTGGCGGAACAGTTCGCGCACCTCGCCGTCGGTGACGGACTGGTAGTCGGGCATCACCTGCGGGATCAGCCCCGCGTCGCTCGCCCCCTGCACGTTGTTCTGGCCGCGCAGCGGATGCAGCCCGGTGCCGGGGCGCCCGATGTGGCCGCAGAGCAGCGCGAGCGTGATCAGGCAGCGGGCGTTGTCGGTGCCGTGGATGTGCTGCGACACGCCCATGCCCCAGAAGATCATCGCCCGGCTCGCCCCGGCGAAGGTGCGGGCCACGTCGCGGATCATCTCCGGCGTGATGCCGCAGAGCGCCGACATGCGCTCGGGCGTGAAGGCGCGGATGTGGTCACGGAACTCGAAGAAGCCCTCGGTGAAGCCCTCGATGTACTGCCGGTCATAGAGCTTCTCCTCGACGATCACGTTCATGATCGCGTTCAGGAGCGCCACGTCGGTGCCGGGGCGGAACTGGAGCATGTGGCTCGCGTGGCGCTTCAGCGCCTGGCCCCGCGGATCCATCACCATCAGCTTGCCGCCGCGCTTGGCGAACTGCTTGAAGAAGGTGGCGGCGACGGGGTGGTTCTCGGTCGGGTTGGCGCCGATGACGATGGCGACGTCGGCGTTCTCGATCTCGTTGAAGGTCGCGGTCACGGCGCCCGAGCCGACGTTCTCCATCAGCGCCGCGACCGAGGAGGCGTGGCAGAGCCGGGTGCAGTGGTCGACGTTGTTGTGCCCGAAGCCCTGGCGGATCAGCTTCTGGAACAGGTAGGCCTCCTCGTTCGTGCACTTGGCCGAGCCGAAGCCCGCGACCGCGCGCCCGCCGTAGTAGCTGCGCAGGTCGGAAAGCCCGTGGGCGGCCTTGTCCAGCGCCTCTTCCCATGTCGCCTCGCGGAAATGGGTCCAGGGGTTCGCGGGATCGACGTTCAGCCCCTTCTCGGGCGCGTCATCGCGGCGGATCAGGGGCTTCGTCAGGCGGTGCGGGTGGTGGATGTAGTCGAAGCCGAACCGCCCCTTGACGCAGAGCCGCCCCTCGTTCGCCGGGCCGTTGATGCCCTGGACATACCTCACCTTGCCGTCCTTGACCTTGACCGACACCTGGCAGCCGACGCCGCAGAAGGGGCAGATGCTTTTCGTCTCGCTGTCGAAGTCGGCGCGGTCGCCGACCTGCGCCTCGTTCACGACCGAGGACGGCATCAGCGCGCCGGTGGGGCAGGCCTGCACGCATTCGCCGCAGGCGACGCAGGTCGACTCGCCCATCGGGTCGGCCATGTCGAACACCGGATAGCTGTCGTGCCCCCGCCCCGCCATGCCGATCACGTCGTTGACCTGCACCTCGCGGCAGGCCCGCACGCAGAGGCCGCACTGGATGCAGGCGTCAAGGTTCACCGACATCGCAACGTGGCTGTCGTCGAGCAGCGGGATCCGCTCCTTCTCCAGCTTCGGGAAGCGGCTTTCGGTGACGCCCTGCTGTCCGGCCATGTCCCACATCGGCGCGGACCTGTCGTGGGCCACCTCGGGCGCGGGCTGGTCGGCCACCAGCAGCTCCATCACCATCTTCCGCGCTTGGGTCTCGCGCGCGCCCTGGCTCGACACCACCATGCCCGCCTCGGGCTTCCTGATGCAGGAAGCGGCCAGCACCCGCTCGCCCTCGATCGCCACCATGCAGGCGCGGCAGTTGCCGTCGGCGCGATAGCCCGGCTCGTCGCGGTAGCAGAGATGGGGGATCTTCGTGCCCCGGCGCTTGGCCACCTGCCAGATGGTCTCGCCCTCTGCGGCCTCCACCTCGGTGCCGTCCAGTGTGAAGCGTATCGTCTCTGCCATGGCCTGTCTCCCGTGCGTCGGGGCCTTTCTACCGCCGCCCCCGGGGAGAGGCGACAGGGACCAACGGCGTAAATCCAACCGTTTCCGACCTCTCACGGGATTTTGCCGCGCCGATCGGAAACAGGCCGTCCGATTGCGCCCCCCGGCCGATGCGCCTAAGGGGAAGGCGAGGCAAACAGGAGGCAGAGCAATGGGCGAGATCGTCCTGGTGCGCCACGGCCAGGCCAACAGCGCCGCCGACAACGAGGCCGATTACGACCGCCTGTCCGACCTCGGGAAGCGGCAGGCGGGCTGGCTTGGCGAGTGGTTCCGCGAGCGGGGCGAGGTCTTCGACGCGGTGCGCTGCGGGACGCTGCTGCGCCAGCGCCAGACCGCGGCGGCCATGGGCCACGACGCCCCCGAGATCACGCCGGGGCTGGACGAGATGGACTATTTCAACCTCGGCCACGCCCTGAAGGAGCGGCACGGCATCCCCCTGCCCGGCCCCGACGATTTTCCCGAGCACCTGTTCCAGGTGATGCACGCCTGGCACGCCGCCGAGATCGCCGGGAACGAGAGCTTCGCCGATTTCGAATCGCGGGTCACGGGCGCGCTGAAGGCGGCGGCGCAGGAGGGGCGGCGCGTGCTCTGCGTCACCTCCGCCGGGGTGATCGGCATGGCCCTGCGCCATGTCCTGCGGCTGGACCCGGCGCGGCTGTCCCATGTCCTGCTGCCGATCGAGAACACCTCGGTGCACCGCTTCTGGGTGCGCGGCGACCGGATGCTGCTGGCCGGCTACAACGCCGTGCCGCACATGGAGCGGGCGGACCGGGCCGACTCGCGCACCAACCAGTAAGGGCTCAGAAGAACAGCTTGTAATACAGCCAGTCGGGCATGAACTGGCTGGCGCGGAAGAGCAGCGAGAAGGCGAAGGGGAAGCTCTTCTTGAAGCCGCCGTGGGTCATGTGGTCGACGACCTCCTTCGCGGCTTCCTCCGGCTCCATGATGAAGGGCATCCTGAAGTCGTTCTTGTCGGTCAGGCGGGTGCGGATAAAGCCGGGGTTCACCAACTGCACGTCGATGCCCTTCGGCGCCAGCTCGCCGTGCATTTCCTCGGCCAGGTACATCACCCCCGCCTTGCTCGCCCCGTATCCGATGGCGCCGGGCAGGCCGCGGAAGCCGGACAGCGAGCCGGTCATCACGATGTGCCCCCGCCCCCGCGCCACCATGCCGGGCACAACCTGCCCCAGCACCCGCGCGCAGCCGGTGAGGTTGACGTCGAGCATCGCCGCCACCTCCTTCGTCTGCCAGTCCTCGGCGCGCTGCGGCCAGTAGACGCCGGCGAGGAACACCAGCCCGTCCACCGCGCCCACCTGCGCGGCGCGCGCCGCCACGCTGTCGTCGTCGGCCACGTCCATCGGTGCGATCTCCGCCGGGCCGGGCAGGCGCGCCGCCAGCTCCTTCAGCTTGTCCTCGCTGCGGGCGGACAGCACCAGCGACGCACCCCTGTCGCTCAGCCGGTGCGCCACGGCGCGGCCCAACCCCTCGGACGCGCCCACGATCCAGTAGCGCTTGCCGTCGAAACGTCTCATCCCCTGTCCTCCGGTCGCATGGTCGCCACCAGCTCGGCCACCTTGATGCCGAACTTGCGGAACTGGCTGCGGTTGATGATCACGCCGTCCCCGATCAGGTACATCCAGTCGGTCGCCGTCAGGGTGTGCCCCCCGGCCTCGGGCGGCAGGCGGATGGGATAGCTCAGAAGGACCGTGGGCCCCTTCTGCCAGCCCTCCCCCGCGCCCGGCACGTCGTCGGCGGTGGCGTGGATCGCGCCGTCGTTGCCAATCCGCAGGTGCCAGGCCCGTTCCTGGATGTCGCCGTTGTCGTAGAGGAACCGCTCGCTCAGCACGCCGGTATCGCCCGACCAGTCGCCCTGCATCCGCGCCGTGAATCGCGACGTGACCTTGCCGAACGGGCCGTAGATCACGCCCTCGCAGCGGATCGGGCCGCTGAGGTGGCGGCGGATGTCGAACTGGGGGGACAGGCCGTCGTAGTCGGCCGGCGACTGGGCGCGGAAGGACAGGAAGCGCACCCTGAGGGCCACCACCACGGCCGCGACGGCGACGCCGAAAAGAAACGTCAGGGCGATGTCCATCAGGTCAGACCTTCTTCGACAGGTGTCCGGGCCAGCAGCGCGAGGGCCAGCAGCTTGAGGAGACAGGGTAAGAGCGCATAGAGCACCGAGAGTGTAAGGAGCGCGGCCACCGGGTTGTCGGTTCCTGCGCGAAATCCCGCCGCCTCCAGAACGGGCAGCAAGGTCACGGCCGCCAGCGCCAGCGTGACCTTCGACACGAAGGACCAGAGCCCGAACGCCTGCTCGGCCCCCGGCGCGACCCGGGCCATGCGGGCGGCGAAGATCGCGGGCAGCAGGGTCATGTCGGCGCCGAGCGCGGCACCCGAGGCGACGCAGATCGCGGCGAAGGGCAGCACGTCGCCGGGGCCCAGCACGAGGGCGAAGGCGAAGGACAGGATGGCCAGCGCCATGCCCGCCAGGAGCACCGGCTTCGCCCCCCGCCGCCGCGCCGCCAGTCCCCAGAGCGGGGCCGAGGCGGCGGCGGCGAGGAAGAACAGCAGCAGGAGCGGCCCTTCCCAGCCCGCCGCCTCCAGCCGGCTTTCGACGAAGAACAGGAACAGGGTCGAGGTGACGGCGACCGGCGTCGCGTTCAGCAGCGCGACCAGCAGCAGGCGCCGCGCGGTGCCGTCGGCGAGGATGTCGCGCAGGCCCG
>NZ_PNOS01000017.1 GCF_002869745.1 Oceaniglobus roseus | reverse complement strand
CTTTCGGCGCCGTGGCCGGACACGCGCGGCGGTCAATGGGTCCTGCGGAAGTAACCCGGGCCGGCGCGCGCCGGTGTAGGCGGGGATCCCGGCCATTCCTCAGGGCTCGGTCCAGTAGCGCCGGTTGCTCTCCCACATCTTCTCGCCGATCAGGCAGTCGTAGCCCTGGGGCGTCACTCCGCTGTACTGCGCCTTCTGCGGCACCGCCACGGGCGTGCCGACAAGTTCCAGCACCAGCTTGCGGCGCACGGCCTCGGCGAACTGCGCCCAGTCGGTGACGGGGATCGCGAAGGCGCCGGGCCCGCCGATCACGCAGTTCAGGTAATACTGGTCCAGATCCTCGAGGCTCCAGCGGTCGTAGCGGCCGCCTTCGGTCATCAGCGGCAGTCCGTTGATGATCAGCCCCTGCGCCAGCGCCGCGTCGCGGGCGGGCAGCACCGGCCCGCCCTCGTTGTTCGGCCCGTCGCCGGAGATGTCCATCACCCGCCGCAGGCCCCGGAAGCCGTTGTCGCGCAGGCTGCGCGCGCCGAAGTCGATGGCCCCCGAGAGCGAGGTGCGCCGCATGGTCAGGCTGAAGGTGGCGGTCAGGCTGTCGGCGAAGGCGCGCGCGTCCGCCTCGTCCTCGAGGAGCATCCAGTCCACGACCACCCGCTGCGAATGCGACCCCGCCCATTCGACATAGGAGACCGCGGTGCGCCCGAGGAGTCCGTTTCGCACCGCCTCGATCACCGTCGGCGACAGGATCGCCTCGGCATAGCCGCGCCGCTGGATCTCGAGTTCGGTCGGCGACATCGAGCGGGAGACGTCGACCAGCAGCAGAAGCTCCACGTCCACCTCGACCTCCTGTGCCCGGGCGGGAAAGGCGGCGACCAGCAGGAGGATCATCAGACCGAGAACGCGCATGGCGTCAGGGTGACACAACCCCGACGCCTGTAAAGTCACAGAAAGGTCAGAGAGGCAGAAGGCCGCTCAGAAGCCGACGTCGTCACGCCCGTCGTTCTGCCAGGGTTTCACCAGGTTGCCGAAGCGGGTGAAGCGGCCCTCGAAGGACAGGTCCACCGTGCCGATGGGCCCGTGGCGCTGCTTGCCGATGATCACCTCGGCGCGGCCGTGCAGCCGCTCCATCTCGTCCTGCCAGGCGGCGACCTTTTCCAGTTCGTGATCGCCGGGCTTCTCGCGCTCCTTGTAGTATTCCTCGCGGAACACGAACATCACGACGTCGGCGTCCTGCTCGATCGACCCCGATTCCCGCAGGTCCGAAAGCTGCGGCCGCTTGTCCTCGCGGCTTTCCACCTGGCGGGAGAGCTGCGACAGCGCCACCACGGGGATGTTCAGCTCTTTCGCGATGGCCTTCAGCCCCATGGTGATCTCGGAAATCTCGTTCACCCTGTTCTCGCTGCGACCCGTGCCGCGCACCAGCTGCAGATAGTCCACGAAGAGCGCGTCAAGCCCGTGGGTCCGCTTCAGCCGCCGCGCGCGGGCGGCAAGCTGGGCGATGGGGAGGGCAGGCGTGTCGTCGATGAACAGCGGGCAGGCCTCGAGGTCCTTCGCGGCCTGCACGAAGCGGCGGAACTCCGTCTCGTTCATGTCGCCGCGGCGGATCTGCTCGCTCGGCACCTCGCTCGCCTCGGACAGGATCCGCGCGGCCAGCTGCTCGGCGCTCATCTCCAGCGAGTAGAAGCCGACCACGCCGCCATCCACCGCCCCCTCGGTGCCGTCGGGCAGCCGACCGCGCCGGTAGGCCTTGGCGATGTTGAAGGCGATGTTCGTGGCCAGCGACGTCTTGCCCATCGAAGGCCGCCCGGCGAGGATCAGAAGGTCGGACTTGTGCAGGCCGCCGAGCTTCTTGTCGAGATCGACGAGCCCGGTGGACACGCCCGACAGCCCGCCCTCCCGCTGGTAGGCGGCGTTGGCGACGTTCACCGCATCGGTCACGGCGCGCAGGAAGGACTGGAACCCCTGGTTCGCCTGGCCCGCCTCGCCGAGCTTGTAGAGCCGCTGCTCGGCCTCGACGATCTGCTCCTTCGGCTCGCTCTCCACGTCCACCTTCGCGGCCTTGGCGCTGATGTCGCGGCCGAGGCTGATCAGCTCGCGCCGGATCGCGAGGTCGTGGATCATCTGCGCATAATCCTTCGCCGCGAAGCTCGAGATCGCGGCGCCGGCAAGGCGCATGAGATAGGCGGCGCCGCCCAGTTCCTTCAGCCCCGGATCGTCCTCCATGAAGGCCTTCAGCGTCACCGGCGAGGCCAGCGCGTTCTTCGCGATCCGGCTCGCCGCGATCTCGTAGATGCGGGCGTGGACGGGGTCGTAGAAGTGCGTCTCGTTGATGATCGAGGCGACACGGTCGAAGATGTCGTTGTTGGTGAGGATCGCGCCCAGCAGCTGCTGTTCGGCCTCGATGTTGTGGGGCAGGGCTTCGGCCGCCGCCTCGGCGTCGCGCCCCGTCGCCTCCAGCGCCGCGATCCTGACCGTCGATACCTCGTTCATGCCACTGCCCCCGATTCTGGTCCTGCCCAACGTGTCCGCGGGTCATAGAATCCCGGCCGCGGACCCTGCAAACTGTATGTTTCTGTGGACAAGTCCCGGGGCCGCGCGCACCGCCAGACCTTGCGTCGAATCGGGCGCGGCCGTCAACATCTGCGCCCGGCGGACCACCTGACGTTGCGAAAATGGTGCAGCGTCCCGGCGATGGGGAGGGGCGGAGATCAGTCCTTGCGCCGCGCCTCCTGCCAGGCGCGGGGCTGGCGCAGGAAGGACTCGACCTCCTCCAGGGTGGCGGCGTCGAAACTGCCCTGCGCCCGCGCCTCGGCCAGCACGTCCCACCAGGTGCAGAGGTGATGCAGCCGCACGCCGTGCCCCTCCAGCGTCTCGAGCGTGCCCGGGAAGATGCCGTAGTAGAAGACGACCGCCGTGTGCGCGCAGCTCGCCCCGGTCTCGCGGATCGCGTCGACGAAGGACAGCTTGCTGCCCCCGTCCGTCGCAAGGTCCTCGACCAGCAGCACCCGGTTCCCCTCGGTCATCACGCCCTCGATCCGGGCGTTGCGGCCGTATCCCTTCGGCTTCTTGCGCACGTAGGTCATCGGCAGCGCCAGCCGCTCGGCCATCCAGGCGCCGAAGGGGATGCCGGCCGTCTCGCCGCCCGCCACCACGTCGAAGGCCTCGAACCCCGCGTCGCGCATGACGGTGCAGGCGAGGAAGTCCATCACCGTGCCGCGCACCCGCGGGAACGAGATCAGCTTGCGGCAGTCGACATAGACCGGGGCGGGCAGGCCCGAGGCGAAGATGTAGGGCGTCTCGGCGTTGAAGTTCACCGCGCCGATCTCCAGCAGCATCCGCGCCGTCAACTGTGCCATGTCCTCCCGCGCCGGAAATCCCGTGGGTATCATGCCGTTCTCCATCGTTGCGAACCCGACGCACACGATCGCCCGTCACGCGCCGCGCCCTGTCTTCTTCTTTGCACAAATACTCCCGCCGGAGGCGTCCGCACCCTCAGCCCTCGACACGCCAGTGGAGGGGAAATCCCGGATCGAACATCGTCACGACACCGTCCTCGGTCAGGATGCCGGGCGGATAGCGCACCGGCTCGCCCTTGCTCAGCACGATCCGCGCGTCGTTCGGCTCCACCCGGTAGAAGGCCGCGCCGTGGAGCGAGGTGAAGCCCTCCAGCCGCTCCAGCGCGCCCTCCCGCTCGAACATCTCGGCGAGGATCGACAGGGTGTTCGTCGCGGTGAAGCAGCCCGCGCAGCCGCAGGGCATCAGCTTGGCTGCGTCGAGATGCGGCGCCGAATCGGTGCCGAGGAAGAAGCGCGCCTCGCCCGAGGTCGCCGCGGCGACCAGCGCCTTGCGGTGCACCTCGCGCTTGGCCACCGGCAGGCAATAGTAATGGGGCCGGATGCCGCCCGCGAGGATGTGGTTCCGGTTGATGACCAGGTGATGGGTGGTGATCGTCGCCGCCAGGTCGTCGCCGCCGTCGCGCACGTAGTCGACGGCGTCGGCGGTGGTGATGTGCTCCATCACGACGCGCAGGCCGGGGATGTCGCGGCGGATCGGATCCAGCACCCGCTCGATGAACACGGCCTCGCGGTCGAAGATGTCGACCTCTGGATCCGTCACCTCGCCATGGACGCAGAGGGGCAGGCCGATCTGGGCCATGTTCTCCAGCACGCGGCGGACCTTGGTGAAGTCCTTCACCCCGCTGGCCGAGTTGGTGGTCGCCCCGGCGGGATAGAGCTTCACCGCCGTGACCAGCCCAATCTCCGCCGCCGCGCGCAGGTCGGGCACCTGCGTGTCCTCGGTCAGGTACAGCGTCATCAGCGGCCGGAAGTCCGAACCACGGGGCTTCGCGGCGAGGATTCGGTCGCGGTAGTCGGCGGCGTCGGCGGCGGTCACCACCGGCGGCACGAGGTTCGGCATCACCAGCGCGCGGGCGAAGTGACGGGCGGTTTCCGGCAGCACGGCCTTCAGCATCGCGCCGTCGCGCAGGTGCAGGTGCCAGTCGTCAGGGCGGCGGAGGGTCAGGCGGTCCATGGTCCCCCGCTACACAATGCCCGGGGCGGATTCCAGTGGCCTTTTCGCCGCCGCCTGCCGTTCCGCCCGCCCGCTGCCCAAAAAACGGGCAGCGCCTCCGCCGCCGCCGCCCGCGACGTCGAAGGACACATCGCCGCCCTTGCTGCCCCCCGCGCCGCCCGATTAGCGTGGGGCCGAACGGAGACCCGATGCTCGACAACGCCACGACCGACCTGCCGAAACTCCAGCGCACCCGCGGTGCGGCGCGGGTGCGCCTGGATGCCGCCGGGCTCAGGGACCTGCACCAGAGCGGCTCGGCCAAGGCGATGCTGCCGAAGATGCACGGCGCGCCGCCCGAGGTGGTGTTCCTGAACACCGCGGGCGGGCTGACGGGCGGCGACCGGATGCACTTCGCGCTGAACCTCGGGCCGGGCGCCCGTGCCACCGGCACCACCCAGACGGCCGAGCGCGCCTATGCCGCCCGCGACGAGGTGGCGGAGGTGACGGTGGACCTCGACCTCGGGCGGGGCGCCCGGCTCGACTGGCTGCCGCAGGAGACGATCCTGTTCCAGTCCGCGCGCCTGTCCCGCCGCACCACGGCGCAGCTCGCCGCCGAGGCGACGCTGCTGATGGCCGAGACCGTCGTGCTGGGACGCACCGCCATGGGCGAGACGCTGACGACGCTCGACTTCACCGACCGCCGCCGCGTCCTCAGGCTGGGCCGCCCGGTGCTGATCGAGCCGCTGCGGATCACCGGTGCCGACCTTGCCGCCCGAGGGGCCGCGGGGCTCGACGGGGCTCTCGCGCTGACGACGGTCGCGCTGGTGTCCGAGGGTGCCGAGGATGCGCTCGGGCCGGTGCGCGACATCATCGGCGAGGCTCCGGGCCTCGCCGCCTCCGCCTGGGACGGCAGGCTCATCGTGCGCGCGATGGGGCGCGACGCGCTGGCGCAGAAGCGGCGGATCGCCGCCATCATCGAACGGCTCCGGGGCGCAGCCTTGCCCCGGGTCTGGCAGGTCTGAGAAGAAGAAGGAGCGGGGATGAACCTCTCACCCAGGGAAAAGGACAAGCTGCTGGTCAGCGTCGCCGCGATGGTGGCGCGGGGGCGTCTGCAGAGGGGCGTCAAATTGAACCACCCCGAGGCCATCGCGCTGATCACGGACTATGTCGTCGAGGGCGCCCGCGACGGGCGCAGCGTGGCCGATCTGATGGAGGCGGGGGCCCATGTCGTTACCGCCGATCAGTGCATGGAGGGGATCGCGTCGATGATTCACGATGTCCAGGTCGAGGCAACCTTTCCCGACGGCACGAAGTTGGTCACCGTACACCATCCGATCCGCTGACCGGATGGAGAGAGCAAAGGAGCACACCCGTGAAACCGATCCTCGACGTCCTCAAGGCCATCCTGAGCGGCCCCGCACCCCAGCCCGTCCGCATCCCGATCCCGGTGAAGGTGCGCCGGTGAGAAACGGACGCCCGCGGGCGGCCCGCCCATGCCTCGCGTGAGCCATGGAGCTGCCGCCCGCGGGCCCGCTGAGCGACCGCGACTTCCGTTTCGCGGCCCAGCAGTACGCGCAGTATTTCGCGCGGATCACCGGGATGCAGTCCGAGCGCGAGGTCTGGATCCGGCACTCGGTCATCGCCACCTTCGCCTTCTTCGGCTGGATCGCGGTGAACCGGGACAACGTCACCGACACCTTCATGCTGGACATGGTGCAGGTCCAGCTGATCTATTTCCTGCCGCTCGCCTTCAACCTGGGCGGCGGCCTGCGCTTCTTCTTCATCCAGCGCGACATCAACCGCCATACCGATTTCCTGGTGGCGATGGAGCGCGACATCCTCGCCCTGCCGCCCGGCCTGGCCGAGGCGGCCCATGGGCGCGGCATCCGCGACCGCCACTGGCACGCCCCCTCGATCTGCTACTGGGTCGCGATCTGCCTTCTGTCGGGCCTCGCCGGGGCGGTCCTGAGCTTTCACATCCAGTTCTGAGGAGAGGCCGATGATCCCCGGCGAAGTGATGACCATGGCGGGTGAGATCACCCTGAACGCAGGCGCCGCGGCGATCGAGCTCGACGTCGCCAACACCGGGGACCGGCCGGTGCAGGTCGGCAGCCACTACCATTTCGCCGAGACGAACCGCGCGCTCGACTTCGACCGGGAGGCGGCGCGCGGCATGCGGCTGGACATCGCGGCGGGCACCGCCGTACGCTTCGAGCCGGGCCAGACCCGTTCCGTGCGGCTGGTCTCCTATGGCGGGCGGCGCCGCGTCATCGGGTTCAACCAGGCGGTGATGGGCGATCTCTGACGCCTTCACGCCGCCGCAACAGGGGAGTGAGAGACCATGTGCGATGCCTGCGTGATCGGTGCGGTGAAGGAGCGAATGCTCAGCCGCCGCGACTTCTTCCGTGCCTCCGCCGCCGTCGGCGCCACCGCCGCCGTGGGCGGCCTGATCTCGGCGCCCCCGGCGCTTGCCGCGGGCCACGGCAGCGTCATGGACCTGACCCACACGCTCGATGCCGATTTCCCGACCTTCTTCGGCGTCCCCGGCATCTCGATGAACAAGAAGTTCAGCTTCGACAAGGACGGCTTCAACCTCTACGAGATGACGATCAACGAGCATACGGCGACCCACATCGACGCGCCGCTGCACTTCTCGGCCGACGGCATCTCGGTGGACGAGATCCCGGTCGGCAACCTCGTCGCGCCGCTCTGCAAGGTCGACGTGGCCGCGAAGGCGGCCGAGAACGCCGATTACCAGCTCACGCCCGACGACCTGAAGGCCTGGACCGACGCCAACGGCGAGATTCCGGACGGCGCGGTGGTCGCGCTCTATTCCGGCTGGGCCGAGAAGCTGGGGAGCGACGCCTTCGCGGGCCGCGACGGCGAGGGCAAGCTGCACTTCCCTGGCTTCCACCCCGAGGCGACGGCGATGCTGCTGGAGACCGGGGCAGGGGCCATCGCCGTCGACACCCTGTCGCTCGACCACGGACCCTCGCCCGACTTCGCGACCCACTATGCCTGGCTGCCAGCGGGGCGCTACGGGATCGAGTGCCTCGCGGGCCTGGCCGATCTTCCGTCGGCGGGCGCCACGATCATCGTCGGCGCGCCGAAGCACCGCGGCGGCACCGGCGGCCCGGCCCGCATCTTCGCGATGGTCTGATGGGACGGGTGGTGACCCTTGCGGCGGGCCTCGCGCTCGCCGCCCCGCTCGCCGCCGCCGCCGAGGACTGCGCGCGGTATCAGACGCAACTCGACATCAACATGTGCACCATGGGCAACTGGGAGGTGTCGGATGCCGAGCTGAACAGCGTCTGGAAACGCCTGAAACCGCGGGCCGATGCCGCGGGCTGGGGGCAGGCGCTGCTGGACGAGCAGCGGGCCTGGCTCAAGCGGCGCGACGCGAAATGCGAATCCGAGCGCGACGATTTCGCCGGCGGCTCCATCGCACCGACGATCTACTGGAGCTGCATGGACGACATGACCCGCGCCCGCACCGCCCAGCTGAGGGCGATGTTCTGATGGCCACCCTCCCGCTGCTGGACGATGCCGACCTGTCTCCCGAGGCAAGGGCCGTCTTCGACGACATCCGCGCCACCCGCGGCAGCGATTTCGTCAACAACTTCTGGCGCGCGCTGGCCCACGATCCGGCGCTGCTGAAGGCGACGTGGGAGCGGCTGAAGACGGTGATGGGGCCGGGCACGCTCGATCCGCTGACGAAGGAGCTGGTCTACATGGCGGTGTCGATCACCAACAGCTGTCCCTATTGCGCCCATTCCCACACCGCCGCGGCGAAGGCGAAGGGCATGACCGAAGCGCAGTACGGCGAATTCCTGGCCGTGCTCGCCATGGCGAGCCAGACCAACGCGCTGGCCACGGCGTTGCAGGTGAAGGTCGACGATGCCTTCCTGGCCTAGCCTCTGCCTCGCGATCCTCCTGCCGCTCGCGGCGACGGCGCAGATCTCGACGCCCGAGCCGCCGCCGGCACCGCTTCAGCCCCTCGCGCCCCCCTCGGCGCTGTTTCCGCCCGGTCCGCCACCGGACGGGCAGCCGCCTGCGATCAACCGCTGCGGCGCCCTGCCGACCCAGATGGAGGCGACCGCCTGCGCCGACCGGGCCTACCGCGATGCCGATGCGGCGCTGAACGCCGCCTACAGGGCGGCCATGGCGACGGCCGAGAGGCTCGGCACCACCAACGGCGTCGCCGCCACGACGATGCTGCGGGACGCGCAGCGCGCCTGGATCCCGTTCCGCGACGCCGCCTGCGCCGCCGAGGCGCAGCTTGGGGCAGGGGGGACGATCATGGGCCAGCTCACGCTCGAATGCCTCGCCCGCCTGACCCTTGCGCGCACCGACGACCTGCGCCTGTTCGCGGCCGGTCTGTGAGCGGAGCGCTTGAAATTCCGGCACTGCTTCCATCGCATGTCCCCATGCCGTGGAACCCCCTTGCCGCCGCCGCGTTCGGAGACGATGCTGCGCCGCAGCAAGCGGATGCGCCCGCCTTCGGCCCCGGCCCCAGGCAGCGCACCCATGCTCCAGACAAGGTGTGCCCGATGCCCCGAAATGCCCGATGCGCCAACCTCTTCTCCGCCTGGTTCAATACCGCCCGGATGCTCTCCGAGGCGCAGACCGTGATCGCCTACCGGATGCTCGGCATGGCCGGGCTCTGGGCCGTCGCGCCGTCCGAGAACCACCGGATGCTGGCCGAGAAGGCCCCGGCGCTGATGGCCTCCTCCTTCGCCGCGACGCAGGCGATGATGGCGGGCAAGCGGCCCGACCAGATCCTCGACGCCGCGGTGAGGCCGCTCGGCCAGAAGACCCGCGCCAACGCCCGCCGCCTGTCCCTCCGGGGGCCCACCCACCGCTGACCCGACGAAGGAGCCGCCATGCCCGCCACGATCTCCCGCGCGACCTATGCCGACATGTACGGCCCCACCACCGGCGACAGGGTCCGGCTGGCCGACACCGACCTCGTCATCGAGGTCGAGCGTGACCTGACCACCTACGGCGAGGAGGTGAAGTTCGGCGGCGGCAAGGTGATCCGCGACGGCATGGGCCAGTCCCAGGCGACCCGGGCGGACGGCGCCATGGACACCGTCATCACCAACGCGCTGATCGTCGACCACACCGGCATCTACAAGGCCGACGTGGGCCTGCGCGACGGGCGGATCGCGAAGATCGGCAAGGCGGGCAATCCCGACACCCAAGGAGGCGTCGACATCGTCATCGGCCCCGGCACCGAGGCCATCGCGGGCGAGGGGCGGATCCTGACCGCGGGGGGCTTCGACAGCCACATCCACTTCATCTGCCCGCAGCAGATCGAGGACGCGCTGCACTCGGGCGTGACCACCATGCTCGGCGGCGGCACCGGACCCGCCCACGGCACGCTTGCCACGACCTGCACTCCGGGGCCCTGGCACATCTCGCGGATGCTCCAGGCGGTGGACTCGGTGCCGATGAACCTCGGCTTCTCGGGCAAGGGCAACGCCTCGGACCCTGCCGCGCTGGTCGAGATGGTGAAGGCCGGGGCCTGTTCCATGAAGCTGCACGAGGACTGGGGAACCACCCCCGGCGCCATCGACTGCTGCCTCTCGGTCGCCGACGACATGGACGTGCAGGTGATGATCCACACCGACACGCTGAACGAATCGGGCTTCGTCGAAAACACCATCGCCGCCATCGGGGGCCGCACGATCCACGCCTTCCACACCGAAGGGGCCGGCGGGGGCCATGCGCCCGACATCATCAAGGTCTGCGGTCTGCCGAACGTGATCCCGAGTTCGACCAACCCCACGCGCCCCTACACGGTGAACACGCTGGAAGAGCATCTGGACATGCTCATGGTCTGCCACCACCTCGACCGCTCGATCCCCGAGGACGTGTCCTTCGCCGAAAGCCGCATCCGCAAGGAAACCATCGCGGCCGAGGACATCCTGCACGACGTGGGTGCCTTCTCGATCATCGCGTCGGATTCGCAGGCCATGGGCCGGGTGGGCGAGGTGCTGATCCGCACCTGGCAGACCGCCGACAAGATGAAGAAGCAGCGGGGGCGCCTGCCCGAGGAACAGGGCGACAACGACAACGTGCGGGTGAAGCGCTACATCGCCAAATACACGATCAACCCCGCCATCGCCCACGGCGTCTCGCGCCACATCGGCAGCGTCGAGGTTGGCAAGCGCGCCGACCTCTGCCTCTGGAATCCCGCCTTCTTCGGCGTGAAGCCCGAGATGGTGCTGATGGGCGGCATGATCGTCTGCGCCCAGATGGGCGATCCCAACGCCTCGATCCCGACGCCCCAGCCCGTCTATTCCCGCCCGATGTTCGGCGCCATGGGCCGCGCCGTCGATCACTGCGCCGTCACCTTCGTCTCGGCGGCGGCCGAGGCGGAGGGCGTGCGCGGGGCGCTCGGGCTGAACAAGCAGACCCTCGCGGTCGAGAACACCCGCAGCATCGGCAAGGCCGACATGGTGATGAACAGCGCCACGCCCGAGATCGAGGTGAATCCCGAGACCTACGAGGTGCGTGCCAATGGCGAGCTTCTGACCTGCGAGCCCGCCACCGTGCTGCCCATGGCGCAGCGGTACTTCCTGTTCTGACGTCATGGAGCGCGGAACGGCACATCCTCGGGCGGCGACCGCGGCCCTTGCCCGGACAATGGGCGGAACTGGAATGAACAACTTCAAAGCCTTGCACGCCATGCAATGCCGCGATGCAGCATCGGGTGTACTCATGTCAGCAACACTGTCCTACCTTGAGGCCAACGGAAGCAGAGGCTTCACAGGCCGCAAGGAGCAGTTCAATGACCTACACCGCACACGCCCCGCACGCCCATGCCCATGCCCATGCCGACGCGCCGCGTCTCGGCGTCCTGGGCTGGATCAGGACTCTCGGTCAGAGCTTCGGCACCGCCGTCATGCTGTCCCAGCAGATGCGCGCCCGTCAGGCGCTGATCCAGACGCTGCACGGCAAGGACGATGCCGAGCTGAAGGCCCTGGGCATCAGCCGCGACGGAATCAACGCCCACGTCTACCCCGAGCTTTTCGGGAAGTGATCCGCGCCACGGGGCGGCCGGCATGAGCCAGCTGCCCCGCGCCACCCGCATCGTGCCCGCCCCGGAGAAGGCGCAGGATCACATCGCGCTCGACTACGACGCGCGTTTCCTGCGCCGCAAGCGCCTGACCACGGCCGCCGGGCTGTCGTTCCTGCTGGACCTGCCGGAGACCGTCAGCCTGACGGAAGCGGACGCGCTGGAACTGGACGACGGCACCATCGTCGCCGTCCGTGCCGCCCCCGAGCCGCTGATCGAGATCACCGCCCCCGACCTCGCCCGGCTCGCCTGGCACATCGGCAACCGCCACACCCCCTGCCAGATCGAACAGGATCGCCTGCTGATCCGCGAGGATCACGTGCTGGCCGCGATGCTGGAACGGCTGGGCGCATACCTGCACCGGATCGAGGCGCCGTTCCGGCCCGAAGGCGGGGCCTATGGCCACGGCCGGACGCTCGGCCACGATCACGGGCCGGAACCGGGACACCACCATCACCACCATGACTGACGCGGCGCTGCTGACCCTCACCCAGTGGCTCTCCCCGGCCTTCCCGCTGGGTGCCTTCGCCTATTCCCACGGGCTGGAGCAGGCCGTCGCCGCGGGGCAGGTGACATGCGCCGGCGACCTCGCGCGCTGGCTCGACCGGATCCTGACCTGCGGTGGCGGTCTCGCCGACGCGACGCTCCTTTGCGCCACGCTCCGGGGCGAAGACACGGCGGACACGGCCCGCGCCCTCGCCACCTCCCGCGAACGCCGGGACGAGACCGAGGCCCAGGGCACCGCCTTCGCGCGCACCGTCACCGCCCTCGGCACGCCCGTGCCCGAGGGGCTTGCCCTGCCGGTCGCCGTGGGGATCGCGGCGCGCGGCCTGCCGCTGCGCCCCGAGCGGATCGCCGCCCTCTACCTCCACGCGATGATGGCGAACCTCGTCTCCGCCGCCGTCCGCTTCGTCCCCCTCGGCCAGACCGAGGGGCAGCGGGTGCTGGCCGACCTGCACGCGGCGATCCGCGACACCGCCGCCCGCGCCGCCACACTCGAACTGGACGACATCACCGCCTGCGTCCCCGGCGCCGACCTGGCCGCGATGCTGCACGAAACCCTGCCCGTGAGGATCTTCCGCACATGACCTCCGACCAAGCCACCGCCGCCGCCCCGGCCCGGGCTTCGCACAACGGCCCCCTGCGCGTCGGCATCGGCGGGCCCGTGGGCGCGGGCAAGACGACGCTGACGGCGCACCTGGCGAAGGCACTGTCGCAGGACCTGTCCGTCGCGGTCATCACAAACGACATCTACACCCGCGAGGACGCCGAGTTCCTGATGCGCGCCCAGGTCCTGCCCGCCGAGCGGATCCGCGGGGTCGAGACCGGGGGCTGCCCCCACACGGCGATCCGCGAGGACGCCTCGATCAACCTGGCCGCCGTCGCCGAGCTGCGCGCGGCGCTGCCGGACCTTGACGTGGTGCTGATCGAGAGCGGCGGCGACAACCTGGCGGCCACCTTCAGCCCCGAACTCGCCGACCTCACGATCTATGTCATCGACACCGCGGCGGGCCAGGACATCCCGAGGAAGCGCGGCCCCGGCCTGACCCGCTCGGACCTGCTGGTGGTCAACAAGACCGACCTCGCCCCCCATGTCGGCGTCGACCCGGCGCTGCTGGAGGAGGACACCCGCCGTGCCCGCGGGGCACGGCCCTTTGTCATGGCGTCCCTGCGCGAGGGGCGCGGGGTCGCCGAGATCGTCGCGTTCCTGCGCGCCGAAGGCGGGCTCTGAGCCGCGTCGCCCGGGCGTTGCGCGGGCGGACGGGGCGGGACGCCTCCGGCGGGAGTATCTGGGCAAGGAAGAAGCTGGCAGCGTGCGGCGAGGCCCGCGTCAGGTCGCGGAGCCTCCCGGAGCCCGGTCGACGGGGCGGCTTCGGGCGGGGGGCAGCGTCTGGCCCTGCTCGGCGAGGCGCGCCTCAAGATGTTCCAGCCGCTTGGCGAAACGCTTGCGCCCCGTGCGTTCGGCCACGTTGCGCACCGCCAGCGCCTCGAGCAGCAGGCGGTTCTTCTCGATGAGCCGCGCGGTCAGCCGCCGCAGGTAGGCCGGATCGTCCCGCCGCGCCTTGCGCAGCGTGCCGTAGAACGACGGCCCGTCGAGGCTGCCTTCCATCGCCATGCCGATGATCTCGTCCAGGATGCCGAGCTCGGCCAGGGCGGCGGGGAGCGGCGCGCCGGGATCGCGCACGAACAGCGGTTGCACCCGCTCTCCGGCCACGGCCCCCGCCTGCGCAAGGTCCTGCGGCTGGGCCGGGTCCAGCACCAGGTGCACCGCCGCGGCCACGGCGAGGCTGGCGGTGTCCGGCGCATAGCGGCCGCCGACCTGCGCCCCTTCGGGCAGGCCCAGGCGGGGATCGTCCACCGGACCCGCGCCGTCGAGCCCCACGAGGGGCGCTATGGCGAGGATCCGGCTCATCGGCGCGGCGAGCGCGTAGGACAGCGCGGCATGGCCGCCGCAGCCCTCGCCGTAGAACAGCACGTCGTCGAACTGGTCCAGCAGCGTGCCGTCCACCAGCGCGTCGAAGAAGGTGACGATCTCGGGCGCGCGGAACAGCGAGGGCCGGCGGGAGGTGACGACGAGATGCGACCACGCCATGTCCTCGACCAGCCCGGCAAGGCGCGAGCGGCGGGATTTCAGCGCGATGGCCGGATCCGTCTCGATCTCGAAACTGACCAGCAGGGCGGGGCCCTCGCGGCGGAACGAGACGAAGTGGTCCGGCGTCAGCGCATAGGCGAAGGCGTTGAGCGTATCCACGCTCCCCGGATCGTCGTCGTCGTCATCCTCGTCCAGCAGGTCGCCTTCCGTCTGGTCCATCACGTCTGTCGCTTTCGTTGTCCGGTCTGTCGTCCCGATATGGGGGCGTCGGCGTAGCATCGCACCCTATCCGCCTGTCATTAAGATCAAACTTGGTCATTTTCTGGTTCCGGCGGACTCCCGCCAGAGGCCGGTGCCTAGATCCAGTCGAGGTTGATGTGGCCGAGCCGCGGATCCTCCGAGACGGTCTTGCGCAGGGCGCGGAACCGGTCGCGCAGGTCACGGAACTTGCGCTCGTGGGTCTCGGCGACAAGGCAGCGCACGCCGGCGGACAGATCGCCGCCGACCATCGCCTCGAGGATCTCCAGCTCGGCCCCCTCGATGTCCATCTTCACGAAGGCGACCGGGCCGCGCGCGGCCGACTCGCGGCGCAGGATCTCGAGGAAGTCGAGGCAGGGCACCTCGATCCCGTTCCGCGCGTCGATGGCGCGCCCGCCGTCGAGGATCGTCGACTTGACCGAGGCGCCCTCGGGGTTGGCGTCGAAGTTCTCGGCCCGCATCAGCGTGACGGTGCCCGCCCGTGCCGCCACCGCCGCGTTGACCAGCGTGACGTTCGGGGTGTCGGCGAAGCGCTCGGCCAGGCGGGCGAAGGCGAAGGGGTCGGGTTCGTAGGCGACGACGTCGGCGCCGGTGGCGGCCAGTTGCGCTGTGACCACGCCCATGTTCGCCCCGCAGTCGAGCGCGAGGTCGCCGGGTTTCAGCATCGCGCAGACCCCCCGCAGGAAGCCCTCGGCCCCGGCCTTCCTGAGGTTGCGCTTCTGGCGGCGGATCAGCTTCTGCGCCTGCCGCTCGGCCTTCGAGGCGGGCGCGTCGGCGGCCTCTGCCTCGCCCGTCGCCGGGGTTTCCGTGGCATCCGTCATGGCAGCCTCATGCATAGTGGCCCTGGATGGGCGGGGAATAGGGGGGCGCCTCCAGCGGCTTGCGGCAGGCGTAAAGCAGCATCTGCGGCCCGCTGAACGCCATCTCGCCGCCGCGGTGACGGCCCGTCGGATCGGGGATAGGCACGATCTTGCGGGGGTGGCGGCGGGCGACCACCGACACCTCCAGCATCTCGTAGCCCCGCGCATGGTGCCAGTAGCGCCAAGGCACGTCGGGGCCGGTCTGGAAGAATCCGTGGCCGAACCAGCCGTCGCAGGCGACATAGGACAGCATCACGCCGCCGGGCTTCAGCATCGCATGGCAGCTGTCGAGCGCCTGGGCGATGTAGAAGATGTGCTCGGTCGTGCCGCCGTCGATCACCACGTCGAAGGCCTCGTGCAGGGACGCGGGGACGGGGCGGTTCAGATCGCGGATGTGCTCCGCGCCTTCCTTCGCGGTGAAGTCCATCGCCTGCATCGCGGGATAGCCGAGCGCGGCGAACAGCGTCTCGGTGAAGCCGTCGGGCTGGGTGATCTCCTCCCGGCTCAGCCGGAAGCCGTGAAGC
Organism: Oceaniglobus roseus; assembly: GCF_002869745.1. Classification (GTDB taxonomy): domain Bacteria; phylum Pseudomonadota; class Alphaproteobacteria; order Rhodobacterales; family Rhodobacteraceae; genus Oceaniglobus; species Oceaniglobus roseus. The sequence goes on along the minus strand of NZ_PNOS01000017.1, from coordinate 65,402 downwards.
GTCGCCGCGGCGACGAAGCGGTCCAGGGTGCGTTCGGGCATGTGGATCCTCTGCCGCCCCAGGATCAGCCCCGTGCCGGTCGCCGTGACGTGGCGGGCGTTGCGCGCGAGGAACATCGCCGGGATCAGGCTGACGCCCATCTGCACCTCCCCTCACGCCGTTTCGGACCGGTCCTCGGTGTCGGTCAGCCGCCGCACGAAGGGCACGCCCACCTGTTCCCGCAGGATGGCCCGGGCCGTCTTGTGCATCCCGATCTCCTTCAGCACCCCGTTGTTGCGGTAGTGCACGGTGAAGATCGTGCGGTCATCGGGCAGCGGCTCGCCCCTTATCTTGCCGCCCATGATGTAGTGCTGTTCCTCGGGCAGGATGTTCCAGTCGAGCCCGGCCCGCCGGATCGCCACCGGCAGGCTCATCTGGTCGAGGTAGGGGCGGCGGTTCTCCAGTCCCTCGTCCCGGTCGAGCGTCCTGGCCGTGTCGTACCAGACATCCGGGAAGCGCTGCGCCCCGTTCTCCGGAAAGACGACGAGGCCGGCGCTGAAATAGGGCACCACCGGCTCGGTCGAGCGGCGCATGAGGTGCAGCCGTTCCTCGGGCACCGGCATGTCGAAGGCGCCATAGATCCGGTCCCAGATGCTCTGCTCGGCCCAGGTCATCGAGGCCGCCATGGAGCAGGAGACATGGCCCGCCCTGGCGATGTTCTCGGGCACGTTCGGCGCCAGGAACAGGACGTCGGAATCGACGAAGGCGGAAAACTCCGAATCGCGCGGCTGCATCGCGGCGATGATCTTGTTGCCGTGGGGATAGTCGGTGTCCCACATGCCTTCCGTCACCATCGGCCGCAGCTCGGCGCCCATCATCTCGTGCGCCTTCAGCACCGAGGGATGCAACTCGTCCCACCTGTGCGCCGGGCAGTACCCGACCGCCGCCACCTCCGGCCCCCAGGTCTTCCGCAAGGAGGCCAGCAGGGTGCAGGCGAAGATCTGGTAGTTCGGCGGCTCGACGATATAGGCGAAGGTCAGGACCGGACGCGCCATCCGTCAGTCCTCCAGCGCCAGCGCGGGGTCCACCCCGGTCTGCCTCGCCATCCGCCAGGCATAGGAGTTCTCGAGCGGCACGTTCTTGCGCCACCAGGGGCGGGTGCCGTTGGTATAGAGGTGCACCGACAGGGTGTTGTCGGTGATCCAGCCCTCGACCCGGCCGTGGGGGTCGTAGAAGATGTCGTTCAGCTGGAACGGCACCGGGTAGAGGTATTCGGGCGTCATCGCCTTCTCGTAGTCGCCCGTCTGCTGGGCGAACCAGGTGAAGGCCTGCGGTCCGAAGGCCGTCCGCTCGGCGTTGTAGATCTTCACCGCGTGGGGCAGCGATTCGTCCTGGCGCGCCAGCCGCTTCTTCTGGTTCTTGTTAAACCAGGGCGGCGCGGGGGGCAGGTTGTCGTAGTAGTCCAGCAGCGCGTCCATCAGCGCCCCCTGCTGCGGGATCTTCACCACGCCGCAGTTCAGCGCCCCTCGAAACCCGTGCCCGGCATAGATATGGTCGATGTCGTCGGGAAAGGGGCGATGGCAGAAGGCGTCGCAGTCGATCCAGATCTCGTCGGTCTTCCGGATCATCTTGTAGCGGAACACGTTCGACAGGAACGAGGCAGAGGTGGCCGCGACGACCTCGCGGTTGATCTCCATGATGTCGGACGCGGGGCGCACGATCACGCCCTCGGGCACGTTCTCGACCGTGTCTGTGCAGTAGAGCGTCGTCGGATGGCCCTGCTGCACGTGGGACAGCAGGCAGACCTGGTTCAGGTACTGCAGCCGCGTGCCGATCCAGAGCGAGGCGACCGGGCGCCGTTCGGGACTTGCCATTCTTGCCTCTCGATCCGCAGGCCGTGGGAAAAGCCCGCATCGGTTTCTTGTTTTGCCACAACCCTGCCCGAAAGCCCTTGTATTGTCACGGCGGACACGCCGGTTGTCTCCGGCGATCCGACGTTGGTATGGTGAAGAAAAATGAAAATTTCAGGGCAGGGGACCGATATCTTGCAGGCTTCCGCGCCATGAACGTCCGCAGCCATCCGGCCCTGCCGCAGAAGAACGTCAGCCGCCACGGCAAGGTCACGGCCGTGTCGATGATGAAGGACGAGGGGCCCTTCGTCCTCGAATGGGTGGCACATCACCTGACCGTCGGCTTCACCGATCTCGTGGTCTACACCAACGACTGCTCCGACGGCACCGACGACATGCTGATCCGGCTCGAAGAGCTTGGGCTCGCCCATCACCGCCGGAACGTGATTCCGAAGGGGATCAAGCCCCAGCCCTCGGCGATCAAGCACGCGCAGGTCGAACCGCAGGTGACGGACAGCGACTGGGTTCTGGTCTTCGACGCCGACGAGTTCCTGTCGATCCGCCACGGCGACGGCTCGCTCGACGGGCTGATCGACGGGATAGAGGCGCAGGGCGCGAACGGCATGGTCATCACCTGGCGGATCTTCGGATCGGGCGGCGTGGTGGACTGGTCTCGGGACTTCGTGACCGAGCAGTACCTCTGCGCCGCCCCGCCGATGTGGAACAAGGGCTGGGGGGTCAAGACGCTGTTCCGGTTCGACCCCGAAGCATGGAAGCTCGGCATCCACCGCCCGAAGATGAAGAACAAGGTGCTCGACACCGATTATCCGAACACCATCAAGTGGCTGAACGGCTCGGGCCGCGAGATGGAGGCGTATTTCAAGTTCCGCGGCTGGCGCTCGATCGTCAGGACCGTGGGCTACGACTGGGCGCAGATGAACCACTACGCGGTGAAGTCGATCGACAGCTACGCGATCCGCAAGTTCCGCGGTAACGTGAACAACAAGAAGGACAAGTACAACGACGGCTACTGGAGCTTGCAGGACCGCAACGAGGTGCGCGACGAGACGATGCTGCGCTACTCCGACCGCCGCCGCGCGATCTTCGAGGGGCTGCTGACCGACCCCGTGCTGCACCGCCTCCACTTCGCCGCGGTCGAGCGGGCCGAGGCGCGGCTGGCCGAGTTCAAGGGCACGCCCGAATACGACGCCTTCGTCGCGCAACTGAGGGCGGCAAGCGCAGTGCCGATCACCCGGGTCGAGGCCAGGCCGCCGCAGGAGCGCGACCCCGAGAAGATCGCCGCCAAGATGAGCGACGTGGAAAAGCGCGTGGGGCTGGAGCGCGCGGCGGAGAAGGAGAAAACCGCCGAAGCGCGGATGATCGCCCCCGTTGATGCCTACGTGCGGGGGAAGCCGGACCTGTCGCAGTCGCCGCCGATGGAATGGCACCCGAACCACACGATGGAGCTTCCGGCCGATCCGCGCCTCTTCACGCCGCCCGCGCTGCTGAACGTCGAGGCCGGGAAGTTCGAGCGCAACCTGGCACGGAACCTCTCGGGCCTGCTGCCCGAAGGCGCGGTGCTGAGCGAGGTCGGGGCAGGGGTCGGCTTCCTCTCGGGCCACCTGGCGAAGACGCGGCCGGACGTGACGCTTTATGTCCGCGAGCCCGACGAGGCGCTGCACCGCAGCCTGACGGCCATATGGGCCCGGAACGGCATCATTCCCGGCGGTCGGCTGCACCTCTCTGCCGAGCCCCTGGCAGATCCCGCGGCCCTGGCCGACCATGTGACCGGAACCGCCCCCCGGGTCCTGATCCTCGGCGATCCCGCGATCACGCCGGCGCATCTTGCGGCGCTGGCGGCGCCGGTGCCGCCGGTCCTGATCCTGAACGCCCGCCTCTGGTGCGAGGTCTTCGCGCAGCTCGACAGCTTCGAGGCCGTGCTGGCATCGCTCGGCTACCGGACGCGCCTGCCGCTCGACCCGATGCTCTGCGGCGCCTGGACCACCCTGGCGGAGAAGGGCGCATGAGCGCCGCCGTCTCGGTCTTCTTCATCACCGAAGGCGCGCACCTGACAGCCCAGGGCCTGCTGCTTGCCTCCTCCCTGCAGGCCCATAATCCCGGCCGCTACCGGCTGATCGCCTATTGCCCCGACCGTCCCGGCGCGCCCCCCATGCCGGAGGCGGCGCGGGAGGCCTTCTCCCGCCTCGGCTGCGACCTGCGCGCCCTGCAGATCGACGACGCCGCCTGGAAGAAGCCCTATCCCCACGGCAACAAGCTGTTCGCCTGCGCCGCGCCGCGCGAGACCGAAGGGCACGTCTTCCTCGACACGGACATGGTCTGCGTCGCGCCGCTCGATCTCGAGACGCGCCTTCATCCCGGTGCGCTTTCCGTCGTCCCCGAAGGCACCCCGAGCTGGGGCAAGAAGAACGACCGCTGGGACCGGGTTTATGCCCATTTCGACCTTCCCATGCCTGCGGACCGCGTCCGGCTGACCCGCAAGAAGCGGATCGAGTTCCTGCCGTACTTCAACGCGGGCTTCGTCGGATTTCACAGCGATTTTAAGGCGGAGAAGTCCTTTCCTCAGCTCTGGATCGACACCGCGAGGGAGATCGACTGGAACGTGAAGGTGGCGCTGAAGCGCCCCTGGCTCGACCAGATCGCGCTGCCGGTGACGCTGAAACGCTTCGGGCTGGCCTATGAGGTGCTGCCCGACGCCTACAACTTCTCGATCTCGGACCGCGCATTCGAACCCGACGCCAACCCCCTGATCCTGCACTATCATTCCTTCCGCTACGGCCCCCTGTGGCCGCAGTTCAGGGCGGAGATGCAGCGCATGAAGGATACCCTCGGCCCCGCCCGCATGGCCGCGCTGGAGCCGCTTTACAAGGACTACTGGGATCACCCGGACGCAGCGGCATGAGCCGCACCGTGATCGTCACCGCCATGCGCAACGAGGCGCCCCACCTGCTGGAGTGGATCGCCCACCACCGCGCGCTCGGGGTCGAGGATTTCCTTGTCTATTCAAACGATTGCACGGATGGCACCGACACCATCCTGGACCTGCTCGCCGCCGCCGGGATCCTCCACCACGTCCGGAACCAGGTGCCGGAAGGCCGGACGCCCCAGTGGTCCGCCTTGGCCCAGGCCGCGGGCCATCCCCTCTATGCCGAGGCCGAGTGGGTCGCCTGCATCGACTGCGACGAGTTCCTCAATCTCCGCCCGCCTCTCAAGGATTTCTCGGCTCTCATCGCCGCCGCCGATGCCGACGCCATTATCCTGCCCTGGCGCCTTTTCGGCCACAACGGCCATGCCATGCCGCCCGCATCCCTGACCACCGAGGCCTACACCCGAGCGATCCCCGAAAATGCACTCTATCCCGCGCTTTCGCGGTTCTTCAAGACGCTCTACCGTCGCGGGTCATTCGGCAAGCCGGGGGTGCATCGGCCCAAGTCTTTGGTGACGCATGCAAAATGGGTCGACGGCTCGGGCCGGGCGCTGCCGGAGAGTTTCGCCGCGTCGCAGGGCCAGATCATGCTCTGGGGCGGGCCGCTGGCGACCGATCTCGTGCAGCTGAACCACTATTCCGTGCGCTCCGCCGGGGATTTCCTGTTGAAGCGCGCCCGCGGCCTGCCGAACCACACCGACAAGGCAATCGACCTGACCTACTGGGTCGAGCGCAATTTCAACAGCGTTGAGGACACCTCGATCCTCTCCCGGACCGAGGCCACGAAGGCAGAGCTTGACCGGCTCCGCGGCCTGCCGGGCATCGCCGCGGCCGACCATGGGGCCCGTGAAACCGCGCGGACGGAGATCAACCGCCTGCTGTCCGACCCCGAAACGGTGCAATTCTTCGGCCGCCTCCTGCTGGCCGCGGGCAGCGCGCCGCCGCCGCCCGACACGGCGCGGCGGCTGGTGGCGCTCTACCGGAACGCGCTCAGGCCGGAGTGACGTCCAGCCGGGCGAGGCCGTGGAAGTGGTAGATGTCGCCATAGCGCGGCGGCGCCGCCAGCCGCAGCTTCGGGCAGCGGTCGAACAGCACCCTCAGCGCGATCTGCAACTCGAGCCGGGCGAGCGGCGCGCCGACGCAAAAATGCGGCCCCGCGCCGAAGGCCATGTGGGCGGGCGCGCCCGTGGCGAAACGCTCGGGCCGGAACTGCTCCGGCGCATCGTAGACGGCGGGATCGCGGTTCGCTGCGCCGAGCAGGCAGGCCACCCGGTCTCCCCGTGCGAAGGCGTGGCCGAACAGCGTGACCGGCTCATAGACCCAGCGGGTGAACAGGTGCAGCGGCGGATCGAAGCGCAGGATCTCCTCCGCGGTTTCCGCGGCCTTCGCGGGGTCGAAGGCCACGCCGGTCTCCAGCAGCGTCTTCACCCCGTTGCCGAGGCTGTGCACCGTCGCCTCGTGGCCCGCGTTCAGCAGCAGGATGCAGGTCGAGATCATCTCGTCCGGCGAGAGCCGCGCGCCATCCTCCTCGGCCGCGATCAGGTGGGTCAGCAGGTCGTCGGCGGGGCGCGACCGGCGCGCCTCGATATGGGCGCGCAGGAAGCCGGCGAACTCCGCCGCCGCGCGGTCCGCCTCCTCCTCCTCGGCGCGGGTGCGCCCGGCGCGGTACATCGCCACCATCGCGCCCGACCAGGCCAGGAGCTGCGCGCCCATGCTGTCGGGCACGCCGAGCAGCCGGGCAATCACCGTCACCGGCACCGTGCGGGCATAGGCCGACAGAAGCTCGACCTCGCCGCCGAAGCCATCGATCAGCCGGTGGCACAGCGCCTCGATCTCGGGACCGAGGCCCGCGATCCGGCGCGAGGTAAAGGCCCGCAGGACCAGACCGCGCAGCCGGGTGTGGCGGGGCGGCTCCAGCTCCAGCATGGAATGGGCCTCGACGGCATAAAAGGCCTCGGTGTGGGGCGCGACCGGCTCGGCGCATTCGGGCGGCGCCTCGCGTCCCAGCCGACGGTCGCGCATGATGGCGGAGACGGCGGCGTGGCTGGTGGCGGCGGGCAGGCCGTAGTCCTCCCAGAAGACGATATCGCCAAGGCCGCGCGCCCGGTCGTAGGCGGCATAGGGCGACTGGACGAAGGCGGGATCGGCGGGGGACTGGCTGAAGCGTTCCATGCCTCCCCTTAGGACGCGGCGGCGGCGCTGGCAATCGCGCGCCGTGGCCCTAGTCTTGGCCGGACGGACAGGGGAGGCGAGGCATGGAGATTGCGGTGATCGGCGCGGGGCTTGCGGGGCTCGTCGCGGCGCGGCGGCTGGCGGATGCGGGGCAGGAAGTGACCGTCTTCGACAAGAGCCGCGGCCTGGGCGGGCGGCTGGCGAGCCGGCGGCGCGAGGGCTGGGCCTTCGATCACGGTGCGCCGGGTGTCGATCCGGCGGGCAGCGGGCTTTCCGCCTGGCTGGCGGAGGCCGAGGCGGCGGGGGCTGCGGACCCCACGGGCAGCGCGCCGAACACCCACCGCGGCCTGCCGGGGATGAGCGGGCTGGTGAAGCCACTGGCCGAGGGGTTGGAGATCCGGCGCGAGGTGACGGTCGAGCAGGTGCTGACGCAAGGCGCGGGCTTCCGGCTGGTCGCGGCCCATGGGCAGGAGCTGGGCCGGTTCGACCGGGTGATCTCGGCCATTCCGGTGGTGCAGGCGCGCCGGGTGCTGTCGGGCGTCCTTGGCGGCAACGGCGTCGGCGCGCTCGAGTCCGTCGTGATGGATCCCTGCTGGACCCTCATGGCGGGCTGGACGGTGGATCCGAAGCCGAACGCACCCGCCACGGCGGAGCCCTTCGCGGCGATCCTGCGTCAGGACCGCGGCCGCCCGGTCTGGGTCGCCCATGCCAGCCCCGGCTGGAGCCGCGCGCATCTGGAGCAGGAGGCCGAGCGCATCCGCCCGGTGCTGCTGAACGCGCTCATGGCGCAGCTTGGCACCACCACGCTGCCCGCGATCGCCATGGCCCACCGCTGGCGCTTCGCCCGCACCGCGCGTCCGCTGGGCCGGCCGTTCCTCTCCGAAGCGGGGGGCAGGGTTCTGGCCGGGGGCGACTGGGCGCTCGGGCCCCGGGCGGGTCATGCCTGGGCCAGCGGCGCGGCGATGGCCGAGGCGCTGCTGGCGTGAGGGGGCTTCCCGCCGCGCGGACCTTGGGGTAGGCAGCGCGCCATGGCCCTTCCGCTCAAGACATTCGCCGACGCGATGCAGCACGGCTTCGACACCGTGATCGACGTCCGCTCGCCCTCGGAATACGCCGAGGACCACGTGCCCGGCGCGATCTCGCTTCCCGTGCTCAGCGACGCGGAGCGGGCGAAGGTCGGCACGCTCTACAAGCAGGTCAGCGCCTTCGACGCCCGCAAGATCGGCGCCGCGCTGGTGGCCCGCAACGCCGCCGCCCATATCGAGGGACCGCTCGCGCACCACGACGGCGGCTGGCGGCCGCTTGTCTATTGCTGGCGGGGCGGGCAGCGGTCGAACAGCTTCGCCTCCATCCTGACCCAGATCGGTTGGCGGGCCGAGGTGATCGAGGGCGGCTATCGCAGCTACCGCGCCACCGTGAAGGCGATGCTCTACGACGATCCCTTTCCCTGCCCGGTGGTCCTGCTCGACGGCAACACCGGCACGGCGAAGACCGAGCTTCTGCACCTCGCGGCGGCGCGGGGGGTGCAGATCGTCGACCTGGAGGGGCTTGCCAACCACCGCGGCTCTCTCTTCGGCGACCGGGGGGAGCAGCCGGGGCAGAAGGGGTTCGAGACGAGGCTGGCCGAGGTCGTCGCGGGGCTGACCCCCGGCGTGCCGGTGCTGATCGAGGCGGAGTCGAGCAAGGTGGGCCAGCGGATCGTGCCGCCCTCGCTCTGGGCCGCCATGCGCGCCGCGCCGCGGATCGAGATGCAGGCGCCCATGGCGGCGCGCGCCGCCTACCTGCTGCGCGCCTACAACGACTATCCGCCGGGCTCGGTCCGGCTGCACGAGACGCTTGGCGCGCTCCGGCGGCTCCAGGGGGCCGAGCGGGTGGCGCGCTGGCAGAAGATGGCGCAGGAGAACGACCTGCTGACCTTGGCGGCCGAGCTGATGGAGCACCACTACGACCCCCGCTATGGCCGCGAGCGGGGCGAGCCGGTTCGCCTTGGGGTGGTCGAGGCCGGGACGCTGGACGCCCAAGGGCTTGAGCGGGCGGCCGACCGGATCGCGGCGCTGATGCCGAAGGGCTGATCGGCCGCGACTGTCCCGCCGCGCTCAGAGCACGGCGATGAAGGGCGCGCCCTCAACGATCCGCCCGATCCGGACCGCCGCGTATCCCTCCTGCCGGAGCCGTTCCAGAAGCCCCTCGACCGCCTCCTCCGGCACCGCGGCCAGCAGCCCGCCCGCGGTCTGCGGATCGAACAGCAGTTCCGCCTCCGCCCGGTCGGGCAGGGTCATGGCCGAGGCAAGGCCGCGGTTCTGGGGGTGGAGGGTCGAGCGCACGCCCTGCCGCGCAAGCTCGGCCGCGCCGTCCATGAGCGGCATGTCGTCCAGCACCAGCTCGGCCGCGCAGCCCGAGGCGCGCAGGATCCCCATGAGGTGCCCCGCCAGCCCGAACCCCGTGACGTCGGTCATCGCCCGCGCGGACGCCTTCAGCACCCGCGAGGCCGCGCCCTGGCTCTGCTGCATCGCCGCCAGCGCACCGGCGACCCACGGGCCGCGGGCCGCAAGCGCCATCTCGCCCGCAAGGATCGTGCCGCTGCCGATCGGCTTGGTCAGGAGCAGCGCATCGCCGTGTTGCGCGCCCGCCAGCGTCACCGCCCGGTCGGGCAGCCCGGTGACGGTGAAGCCGAGGCTCAGCGCCTCGCCGATCATCGTGTGCCCGCCCGCGATCTCGGCCCCCTCGGCGCGGAAGACGCCGGAGGCGGCGCCCATGATCTCGGCCATCATGTCGGCGTGGATCTCGGGGGCAGCGCGGGGCAGGATCACGGTCGCCAGCGCCGCCTGCGGTTCGGCGCCCATGGCGAAGACGTCGCCAAGGGCGTGGACCGCGGCGATGCGCGACAGCAGCGCCGGATCCTCGGTGAAGGCGCGCAGGTGGTCGGTGGTCAGCACCTGTTTCGCGCCGCCGACGGAGAGGATCGCCGCGTCGTCGCCCGGCGCGCTCTCGACATCGGCGCGGCGCACCGGGGGCAAGGCGGCCAGCGCCTCGCGCAGGCCCGCCTGACCGAGTTTCGAGCCGCAGCCGCCGCACATCGGCTTGCCGCCGTTCAGTGCCGCCTCCATGCCTGCCGCGCGGAAGGCGGGCAGGGCCGGGGGCTTCATCGTCGGCAGGTCGGCAAGGCGGTCCATGAAGGCGCGGTCGATCCGGTCCTTCCAGCGCCACAGCAGCCGCCCTTCGAGGCGCAGGCCGAACTTGTCCGCCACCGCCGCCTTCTCGCCGAGCGAGATCAGCTTGAGGTAATCCCTCTGCGGCCGGTAGGGGCGCGGACTTCCCGCCCCGAGCGCGGCGCAGATGTTGTCGTAGAGCACCGGCGCCTGGCGCACGGCGAAGACGCCCGCCTTGGGCCGCGGCGCGTGGTCCATGTGGGCGCAGTCGCCCACGGCGAAGACGTCGGGATGCTCCACGGTCGCGAGGGTCGGGCCGACGCGCACGAAGCCGTCCTTCAGCGCGACCCCCGTCCGGGCGAGCCACCCGTGGGGCCGCGCCCCGGCGGCGCCGGTGGTGAAGGCGGCGGGGATGCGGCGGCCGTCGGCCAGGGTCAGCCCCCCGGCGTCGAGCCGTTCGACCTTCGCCTCTTCCAGCAGCACGATCCCCATGGCCGCGAGCCGCGCGCGCAGCGCCCGTGCCGCGCCGTCCCCGATCCCCGTCAGCGCCGCCCCGGCCTCGATGACGTGGACCGGCCCGACCCGGCCCGCCGCCTGCCGCGCGCCGTGCACCATGGCCATCGCCAGCTCGACCCCCGCAACCCCGCCGCCGATCACGGCAAGGCCCCGCCCGGCCAGCGCGGGATCGGCGCGCAGGCGGTCGAGGTGGGCGGACCAGCCGCGGGCAAAGGTCTCCAGCGGCTTCGCGGCGGTGGCGTGTTCGGCGAAGCCCGGCAGGTCGGGCATCCCGGAATGGATGCCGATGTCGATCGAGGCGACGTCGAAGCGCAGCCGTCCCCGGCCCGCCACGGTGACATGGCCCGCCTCCGGGTCCATCGCCTCGGCCCGGCCGAGGATCAGCCGGGCGCCCGCGAAGCGCGCGAGGCGGACGAGGTCGATCTCCAGCTCTTCCCGCGTGTAGTGGCCGGCGACGAAGCCCGGCAGCATCCCCGTATAGGGCGCGGTGGGGCCGGGGTTGATGACGGTGACGCGTGTGCCGGGCAGCGGCTTCATCCCCCATCGGCGCAGCAGCAGGGCATGGGCATGGCCGCCGCCGACCAGCAGCAGGTCGCGGGTCAGGGGCAGGAGGGCGGCGGGCATCGGCATGGGCGGCTCGGGTCTTCGGCTACGGGCTGGCGCCTCAGTAGAACGGTTGGCGGCGAAAGGCGAGGCGGTCGGCCCCGTGCGCCCCTGCCCAGGGGCTCAGGGCGCGATCCAGCCGCCCGCGAAGCCGTCCGCGGCGGCGAAGCGGGCGCGGCGGTGGCGGTCTGCGCCGAGGTGCAGCATGTCGATCTCGTCGACCCTGCCGACCAGCACGGCGAAGCGGTCGCGCGAGACGCCGGGCGCATGGTCCTCGGGCGCGGCGAGGGGGGCGCCGGGCGCAGGCTCCCCGCCATAAGCCTTGCGCGCCGCTTCCGGGATCCGTGCCCAGCGGTCGGCCACCGCGTCGCCGGTCAGGATCCGCACCGACAGGCGCAGGCGCAGCTGCACCTTCGGGTCCGGTGCGTAGAACCCCAGCGTGGCAAGGGGATCGCGGGCCAGCTCAGCCACCTTGTCCGAGGCGCTGTCGGTGTGGACCTCGACCTCCGCGAGATCCCGCGCGGCGCGGCGCAGGACGACCCACCGCGCCTCGGCCCCGCCCGCGCGCCCCGCCGTCGCCAGAACGCCCGTGCGGCAGGGCGCAGAGGCGTTGGCAACGCCCTCCTCCAGCAGCCGCCAGGCGCGATCCAGCCAGGCGGCAAGGGCATGCTCAGTCATATCCCGTCATCTCCAGGTAGCCGCGCCCGCCTTCGCTGCCCTCGATCGTCACCGGGCCTTCCCAGTAGGGCACGCTGGTCGCCATCCAGGCGTCGCGGTTCAGGGCGGCGATCGTCACGTCGAGGTCCCGCGCGGGCAGTTCCACCCGCCATTCCACCGGCACGGTGCGCCCCTGCACCGCATGGCGATCAAGCGGCGTCATCCGCAACGCGCCGTCGGGATAGGGGGTCGGGGTGCCGTCCGGCGCGATCCAGGTCGCGGAGGTGAAACCGCCGCTGCCTTCGCGCAGCACGAAGCCCATCAGCTTGGCGCCGCTGTCGAAATGCAGGCTGATCCAGTCCCACCCCTCCTGCGTCGCGTCGAGAAGCTGCGAGGACCATTCCCGGTCGAGCCAGGCCTGCCCCGTCACCTCGACCGCGCCATCCGGCAGCGCCAGCGTGCCGGTGACGCGGTAGAAGGGCTGCGAGTAGTAGCGGCTGGCCTGTCCGCTGGCCGATTTCACCGAATAGCCGCCGTCGCCCTGCGCCACCAGCGGGCCCTCGGCGGCAAGCTGCAGGTCGTAGCCGAAATCCGGCCCCTCGGCGTTCAGGCGCACGTGGTCGATGTCCGGCCCCTGCATCCGCCACTCGTCGATCCAGGCGTCGAAGCCCTTTTCCAGAGACACGCCGGCCTGCCCGGTGCCGCCGCGCCCGCGACGTTCGGCGACGAAGTGGCGCTCGGGGGTGGTGAGGGCGGCGTGGCCCATCCAGCCCTCAGCGCTGCTCCACCCGGGCCCGAGGTCGGCCCCGGGCTTCAGCGCGGTGCGGAACAGCGTCCACTGGATGCCGTAGGGCGTGCCGTCGGCGCCTTCGAGGTTGGCGGTGACGTACCACCATTCGATGCGGAAGCCCGGGTGGGGGCCGTGATCCTTTGGGAAGGCGAAGGGGCCGGGGGCGGGCATGGCATAGCCCTCGGCGGCCTGTCCGAGGTTGGCGAAGCCCTGGGCGCGGGCCTCGGGGACGGCGGCCAGCAACAGGAGGAGCAGGAGGAGGCAGGCACGGTGCAGGGGCCGGAGATTCGTGGCCATGGCGTCATCTCTCATGGGCGAACACCTGCAAGAGCCGCGCCGGGGGGATGCGCGCAATGGAAAGGGCGGGCCAGAGGGCGGCGAGGCCCGCGGCGGCGAGCGAGAGCGCGCCGAGCACGACCCAGTCGGAGGGGAACAGGAACAGCGGCAGCTTCCAGCCGAAGGCGGCGACGTTGATGACCGCGAGCAGCACCCAAGCCAGCAGCAGCCCCACCGGCAGCGCGCAGAGCATCGTCAGCCCCGCCAGCACCAGCGCCCGCACCAGTTCCAGCCGCGCAAGCCCCCGACGGGTGACGCCAAGCGCCCAGACCGGGGCAAGCTGCGGCAGGCGCATGGCCGAGAGCGTCAGCAGCGAGGTCAGGATCGCGAAGCCCGCCACCGCCAGCGTCAGCACGTTGAGCGCGCGGGAGACGGTGAAGGTGCGCTCGAACACCTGGATCGAGAACGCCTTCAGCGCCGCCTGGTCGACGATGTTCTCCGCGGACAATCCGAAGTCCTGCGTCAGCGCGCGGGTCAGCCCGGCCACCTCGCCACGCGGCAGGCGCAGCCCGAAGCGCAGCGCCTCGACCTCGGGGAACCGGTCGCGCAGGGCGTCGAGGCCCATCAGCACCTGGCCCAGCGGATTGCCGTAGTCGGAGTAGACGCCGACGACCGGGGCCCCGGGCCAGCCGGGCAGGGCGATGGTGCCGCCGCTCCAGGTGTCGGTGCGACGGGCGAGCTGTTCGTTGATCAGCACGCCGTCGCCCGCCGCGACCCGGTCCCAGACGTCGGGCAGGCGGTCGATCAGGGGCCAGTTGTCGCGGTAGGTCGGATCGTCGGCGACGCCGTAGATTTCGCCCGGCAGGCCCGCGATCCGGGCGTCGGTGTTCATGATCGGCAGGATCGCCTGCACGCGGGGGGCAAGCCAGCCGGTCAGCCGCTCGGCCTGCTCGGGGTTGTCGGCGGTGACGTAAAGCTCGCTCGCCAGCCGTTGATCCAGCCAGCCGGTGAAGGGCAGCCGGAAGCTCGACACCATGGTGCCGACGCCGATGTTGGCGGCCAGCGCCAGCAGCAGCGCCATCAGCGCCAGCGACAGGCCCGGCAGCTGCTGGCGGGTGTCGGCCCAGAACCACTGCGCCAGGGGCCGCTTCGCCAGCCGCGCGCCGATCCAGAGCGCGCCGTAAAGGACGAGCGGCAACGCCAGCGCCGCGGCGATCAGCAGGGCGCCGAGCATCACGAAAGCGGCGATCAACCCGCTGCCAAGCCATATCGTCAGCCCCGAGAGCGCCGCGAGGCCGAGCGCGGCCAGCCCCTGCCAGACCAGCCCTGCCTCGCTGGCCCTGGCCCAGGCGCGGGGCTGGGCGGGGGCGAGCAGGGGCAGCCGCGCCACTTGCCAGAGCGACGACAGCGCGGCAAGCGCGGTGCCGAGCACGGCGATCCCGAGGCCGGTCAGCCACCAGACCGGGCGGATGCTGAGCGTGCCCTCGACCGAGGCGCCGTAGAGGCCGCGCAGCGTCGCCGCGACGTCCGGGATCAGTGCCGAGGCGACGAGGTAGCCGAGCGCGATCCCCGCGGCCCCGGCGATCAGCGCGAAGACCAGAAGTTCGGCCAGCAGCAGCCAGAGCAGGGTGGCCGCGGGCAGGCCGAGGGCGCGCAGGGTGCGGAACATCGGGCGGCGCTGCTCGAAGGCGAGGCCGATGGTGCCGCGGACGATGAACAGGCCCACGGCGAAGGAGAGCAGGCCGAAGGCGGTGAGGTTCAGGTGGAAGCTGTCGGTCAGCCGCGCCATGTCGGCGCCGGTCTGGGGCTGTTGCAGCGAGAGCCCGGGCGCGACCTCGTCCAGCGGAGGACGGTTCCCCGGCTGGCCGTCGAGCAGGACGAAGCGCGAGAGTTGCCCGTCGAGCCCCAGCAGCGCCTGCGCCGCGGGAATGTCGGCATAGGCGATGCCGGGGGCGACGCCCTCGACCTCGATCAGCGGCGGCAGCTCCGGCCCGCCGATGCGCGCCGCCGTCTCGGGCGAGACGATCAGCCGTCCGGGCAGGCCGAGGAAAGCCGGGTCCAGCGCGTCGCCCGCCGCACCTTCGGGCAGGTCGCCCCCCGGCAGGGTGAAGGGATCGACGCCGAGGATCCGCAGCGACCCGCCCGCGGTCTCCACCCGCCCCTCGACCAGCGGCGTCACCAGCCAGCCGGCGCGGCGCAGCGCCGCGAACAGCGCCTCGTCCATGGGCGTACCGTCGGCCCGGGCGAGCGACGGGCGCGGCGTGGCGCCGAGCGCCCCGGCGGCGCGGTCGTAGCTGGCCCGCGCCTCGGCGTTGATCGCCTGCACCCCGGACCACAGCGCCGTCGCCGTGGCGAGGCCGAGGAGCAGCGTCAGAAGCTGGAACGGCCGCCGCCGCCAGTGCGACAGCAGCGCGACAAGGGCCGCCCGTCTCATGCGCGCCTCATGCCCGGATCGCCCCGCGTTCGAGGTGCAGCTGCCGCTCCATCCGCTGCGCCAGCCGGCTGGAGTGCGTGACCATCAGCAGCGCCGCGCCGGTCTCGGCCACCAGGTCCAGCATCAGGTCCAGCACCCGCTCGCCCGTCTCCTCGTCGAGGTTGCCGGTGGGCTCGTCCGCCAGCACCAGCGCCGGTTTCGCGGCGAGGGTGCGGCCGATGGCGACCCGCTGCTGCTGGCCGCCCGAAAGCTGCTCGGGGTACTTGCGGGCGTGTTCGGCCAGCCCCAGCCGGTCGGTCAGGCGCGCGGACCATGGGGCATCCTCGCGGCCCGCAAGGCGCGCCTGGAAGGCGATGTTGGCCGCGACGGTGAGGGAGGGGATCAGGTTGAACTGCTGGAACACCACGCCCACCTTGCCGCGCCTCAGCGCCGCGCGGCCCCTGTCGTCCTCGGCCGTGACGTCGGTATCGCCGATCACGATGGTGCCGCTGTCGGGCCGGTCGAGTCCCGCGACGAGGTGCAGGAGCGTGCTCTTGCCCGACCCGCTCTCGCCCGTCAGCGCCATGGTCGCGCCGCGCTCGAGCGACAGGCTCACGCCCCGCAGCACCTGCTGCACCTCGCCGCTGGAGCGGAACGTCTTCTTCAGATCGCGAACCTCGAGCACCTGTCACCCCTTGCCTCGTGCCGGCTCACCTAACCCGTTCGCCCCGTGATGGTAGGGGTAGGAGAGGCGCGGGCGCGTGACCGATGGCCGCGCGGCCCTACCGCGCCAGCGCCCGGTACTGTCCGGCGGCAAACACCAGCGGCGTGCCCACGCCGGTGCTGACCCGCAGCACCCGGCCCAGCACGATGGCGTGGTCTCCGCCGTCGTGGACCGCGTGGCGGCGGCATTCGAAGCGGGCGAGGCAGCCCTCGATCAGGGGCGTGCCGTCCGCGCCCTCGATCCAGTCGAGGTGGTCGAAGCGCAGCCCGTCGCGCACGAATCCGTCCGACAGGTGCGCCTGTTCCGAGGACATGACGTGGATCGCGAAATGCTCGGCCTCGACGAAGGCGTCGAAGCGGCGCGAGGCGCGGGCGGGCGACCAGAGCACCAGCGGCGGGTCGAGCGAGACGGAGGCGAAGCTGTTGGCGGTGATCCCGAGGGGGCCGACGGGCGATTGCGTCGTCACCACGGTGACGCCGGTCGCGAACTGGCCGAGCGCATCGCGGAAGGCCCGGGCCGTGTCCGGTCCGGGAACGAACTCTTCGCCGCCCCCGGACATCAGGGAACCTCGTGGCCCAGGGCGTGGGTGTAGAGCTCGAACCAGGTCTGGCGGTCCATCTCGACCTTCCCGGCCTCGCCGAGCGCCTCGATCCGGCCGAGGTTGTTGGTGCCCATCACCGGCAGGATCCGCGCGGGATGCGCGAGCAGCCAGGCGACGGCCACCGCCGCCATGTCGACGTCGTTCTTCTTCGCCAGCGCCGCGAGAGCGGTCCGGAGCTTTCCGTGGCCGCCCTTGCCGGTCATCAGGCTCCCGCCGCCAAGGGGCGACCATGCCATCGGGGCGATCCCGCGCTCCTGCAGGAAGGCGAGGTCGCCGTTCGTGAGAGGCTTGGTGTGGCCGAGGCTGAGCTCGATCTGGTTCGTGACGAGCGGCGTCTTCATCGCCGATTGCAGCAGCGTGAAGTCGTGGGGCCGGAAGTTCGACACGCCGACCGCGCGCACCTTGCCCGACGCCACCAGGTCGTCCAGTGCACCGCCGGTCTCCCCAGGGTCCATGAAGGGATCGGGACGGTGGATCAGCAACAGGTCGATGCGCTCGATCCCCATGAGGCGCAGCGAATGCTCCACGCTCGCCTCGATGTGGGCGCGGGAGGTGTCATAGTGCTTGACCCGCGCCTTCGCGTGACGGCCCGCGGGCGCGACGATGCCGCATTTCGTGACGATCTCGATCCGGTCGCGCAGCTCGGGCGTCAACGCCTTGCCGAGGATCTCTTCCGCCATGTAGCCGCCGTAGATGTCGGCCTGGTCCATGGTGGTGATGCCCTGCTCAAGACAGGCCTCGACCTTGGCGCGGACATGGTCGGGGCCGGTGTCCTTGGCATCGCCCAGTCGCCACATCCCGTAGACGATGCGCGACAGGCTGAGCTCCGGCGTCAGGTCGATGCGGTCGAGATGGGTCATCAGCGGCGGTCTCCTGCCCCGAGGGGGGTCATCGGTGTCTGGTCGGGCACACGCCCGTAGACGTGGGGCAGCGTACAGGTTTTCAAGTGCGGCATCACCCGTTTGCCGAAGGATCTGCATTCGTCAAGGTGGGGATAGCCGGAAAAGATGAAGGCGCGGATGCCCATTTTCCGGTAGCGCTCGATCTTCTCCAGCACCTGTTCCGTCGAACCGACCAGAGCCGCGCCGCAGCCCGAGCGCGCGCGACCGATCCCGGTCCAGAGGTGCGGCTCGACATAGCCGAACCGGTCGGCGAGTTCGCGGGCCTGTCGCTGGTGGGCGACGCCAAGGGAGATGGAATCGTGCGCCCGGTCGCGGATCAGCTTGCCGTAGTCGTCGTCGAGCCTGCTGACGAGGTATTCGGCGTATTCCCGCGCCTCCGCCTCGGTGTCGCGGACGATCATGTGGACGCGCAGACCGTAGTCGAGCGTTCTCCCATGTCTTTCAGCGACCTGATGGACGTCCTTCATGCGCTGCTTCAACTGCTCCTCGGGCTCGGGCCACATGAGGTAGACGTCGCAGTGCTGGCCGCAGAGTTCCAGCGCGTCCGGAGAGTAGCCGCCGAAATAGAGGAGCGGGCCGCCGGTCTGGTAGGGCTTCGCCGGATCGGTGGAAACATCCTTGAAATTATAGACCTGGCCTTCGTAGTTGATGCGGTCCTGCGTCCAGGCCTGCTTCAGGATCTCCACCACCTCGCGCGAGCGCTGGTAGCGGAAGCGGCTTTCGGCCACCTCGCCTGGGAAGTCGGAGGAGATGACGTTGAGCGTCAGCCGTCCTTCAAGCATGTGGTCGAGCGTCGCGACGGTGCGCGCCAGCATGATCGGCTGCATCTCGCCGCAGCGGATCGCGGCCAGCATGTTGATCCGGCTCGTGATCGGCGCGCAGCCCGCGACGAAGGTCAGCGTGTCCTGGCCCACCTGATAGGAGGAGGGGCAGAGGATGTTGCCGAAGCCCTGCGCCTCGGCCTCCTTCAGGATCGCGCTGCAATGCGCCCAGGAGGATTTCAGCGCGGGGTCGGGGACGCCGAGGAACTGGTAGTCGTCCGAGCAGAGCGCGGCGAACCAGGCGATTTCGCTGGCGTCGAGATCGGCGGAGGTCACGGGCACGACGGTCATTCTCTGGCTCCCAGCGGTGCGGCGGATTTCCCCTTGCCTAGCACCGCCGACCAAGTGCATCAATGGTGTATCAATTCCGCCAGCACGATGATGCCCGACCCGAACTCTCTGCCTCTCTACCGCCAGGTCAGCGACATCCTGCTGCGCGACATCGCCGCCGGACGGCTGCTGGAGGGCGAGCGGCTGCGCCCCGAGCGCGAGATGGCGGCGAGTTACCGCGTGTCGGTCGGCACCCTGCGCAAGGCGCTGGCCGACCTGACGGCGCGCGGACACCTGGAGCGGCGGCAGGGCTCGGGCAACTACGTCCGCCACACGCGGGGGGTCGGCGGCGTCTACGCCTTCTTCAGGCTGGACCTGCTCGGCGGGGGCGGGCGGCCCACGGCCGAGGGGCTGGACGTCCGGCGCATGGCGAAGCCCGCCGATGCGCCCGAGTTCGGCCCCTCGTCCGAGGCGCACCGGATCCGGCGGATCCGGTCGCTGTCGGACATTCCCTGCGTGGCCGAGGAGATCTGGCTGGACGCCTCCTGGGCGGAGGAGGTGACCGGGGAGGATATCGCCGGCGCGCTCTACCTCTTCTACGCCTCCCGCCTCGGGCTTCGGATCGCGCGGGCCGAGGACCGGGTGGGCATCGGCGAGATGCCCGACTGGGGCACGGCGGCGGGGCCCGCCGCGGGCGCGCCCTGCGGCTTCGTCGAGCGGATCTCCTGGGACCAGCACGGGCAGCGCGCCGAGTACTCGCGCAGCTGGTTCGACCCTTCGAAGGCGCGGTATGTCGCGCGGATGCAATAGGACGTTAAATGGTTGATACCGTTCACTATGGCCTGATCGGCTGCGGCATGATGGGGCAGGAGCACCTGAGGAATCTCGCCCTGATCCCCGGCGCCAGCGTCTCGGCGATCTACGAACCCGACCCGATCATGGCCGCCGCGGCCAAGGCGGCCGAGCCGCACGCGAAGATGTGTGCCTCGCTGTGGGAGCTGCTGTCCCATTCGCCGCTCGACGCGCTGGTCGTGGTCAGCCCGAACCACATGCACGCGGCACAGCTGGAGGAGATCGCGGCCCGCCGGCCGCTGCCGCTCCTGATCGAGAAGCCGCTGTTCGTGTCGGAGGCGGAGGGCGAGCGGGTGATGGAGATCGGCCGAAGCTACGGCGCGCCGATCTGGGTGGCGATGGAATACCGCTACATGCCGCCGGTGCAGACCTTCCTCGCCCGGGCGGAGGCGGCGACGGGCGGCGTGAAGATGCTGACGATCCGCGAGCACCGCTTTCCGTTCCTGACCAAGGTCGGCAACTGGAACCGGCTGAACCGCAACACCGGCGGCACGCTGGTCGAGAAGTGCTGCCACTTCTTCGACCTGATGCGGCTGATCCTGAAGTCCGAGCCGGTGCGCGTCATGGCGAGCGGCGGGCAGGAGGTGAACCACAAGGGCGAGGTCTATGGCGGGGAGGCGGCCGACATCTGGGATTCGGCCTATGTCATCTGCGACTTCGCCTCCGGCGCGCGGGCGATGCTGGAACTCTGCATGTACGCCGAGGGCGCACGGTTCCAGGAGGAGATTTCCGGCGTCGGGCCCGCGGGCAAGATCGAGGCGATGGTGCCGGGGCCGGGCCGGTTCTGGCCGCCCCACCTCGGCAGTCCGCCGGTGCCCCAGGTCGTCGTCTCGCCCCGCCACCCGAAGGGGCCCGAGGTTCTGGAGATCCCGGTCGATCCGGGGCTGCTGATGGCGGGGGACCACAACGGGTCGACCTTCTACCAGCATGCGCGGTTCAACGCGGTGGTGCGCGGGGAGGGGACGGTGGAGGTGTCGCTTCGGGATGGCGCGCAGGCGGTGCGCATGGGGCTCGCGGCGCAGGCGGCGGCGCTGGAGGGGCGTGTCGTCACGCTCTGAACCCTGCGCCTGCGGCGGGCGGGTCAAGGGGGCATTCTGCCCCCTCTGGCCCTGCGGGCCATTCACCCCCTGAGGATATTTGGAAAGCAAAGATGGGGGGTGGGGTCTCTGGTGTGCCGGCCGGAGCGGATGGGCGGCTTGCGTCACTTCGTGTCGGAAACGGGCGTTTGTGCGGCCGGGGCGGCGGCTAGGGTGAGGCCAGCCGGAGAAGGAGCGCGCCCATGAAGAGCCATGCCAGAGTCGTCGTGATCGGGGGCGGCGTCGTCGGCTGCTCGGTGCTGTACCACCTGACGCGCTTCGGCTGGAGCGACGTCGTGCTGCTGGAGCGTTCGGAGCTGACGAGCGGGTCGACCTGGCACGCGGCGGGGGGCATGCACACGATCAACGGCGATCCGAACGTCGCCAAGCTGCAGAAATACACGGTCGATCTCTACAAGGAAATCCAGGAGTACAGCGGCCAGGACATCGGGTTGCACATGACCGGCGGCGTGATGCTGGCGGCGACGCCCGAGCGGTTCGACTGGCTGAAGTCGATCCTGGCCAAGGGGAAGTACCTGGGGCTGGACGCGCAGATGATCACGCCGGACGAGGCGGCGGAGCTGTTTCCGCTGATGGATCCCTCGCAGTTCGTCGGCGCGCTCTACGACGAGGTGGAGGGGCACCTGGACCCCTACGGCACCACCCATGCCTATGCGAAGTCGGCGAAGAAGAACGGCGCGGAGATCGAGCTGCACACCAAGGTGGAGTCGCTGGAGCAGCTGCCCGACGGGACCTGGAGGGTCGTGACCGACAAGGGCGACATCGTCGCCGAGCACGTTGTCAACGCCGCCGGGCTCTGGGCGCGGGAGGTGGGGCGCATGGTCGGCCTCGAGCTGCCGGTGCTGGCGATGGAGCACATGTACCTTCTGACGCAGGACATGCCGGAGGTGGCGGAGTTCAACGCGGCGAAGGGGCGCGAGATGCTTCACGCCGTGGATTTCGACGGCGAGCTGTACCTGCGCCAGGAGCGCAAGGGGATGCTGATGGGCACCTACGAGAAGGCCTGCAAGCCCTGGTCGCCCAGGGTCACGCCCTGGGACTTCGGGCACGAGCTGCTGGAACCGGACCTCGACCGGATCGCGCCCTCGCTGGAGGTCGGCTTCCGGCATTTCCCGGCCTTCGAGAACGCCGGCATCAAGCAGGTCATCAACGGGCCCTTCACCTTCGCGCCGGACGGCAATCCTCTGGTCGGGCCGATCCGCGGCCTGCGCGGATTCTGGTCGGCCTGCGGGGTGATGGCGGGCTTCAGCCAGGGCGGCGGCGTCGGCCTCGCGCTGTCGCAGTGGATGGTGAACGGCGATCCGGGGCTGGACGTCTTCGCCATGGATGTCAGCCGGTTCGGCGACTACGCGACGCTGTCCTATACCAACGCCAAGGTGCAGGAGAACTATGCGCGCCGCTTCTCGATCCGGTTCCCGAACGAGGAATTGCCCGCCGGGCGGCCGCTGAAGACCTCGCCGATCTACGATCTGCTCAAGGCCGAGGGGGCGCAGTTCGGGGCGTCGTTCGGGCTGGAATCGGCGCTCTGGTTCGCGCCGGAGGGGGTGAAGGACGGCTTCTCGTGGAAGCGGTCCACGGATTTCGAGCATGTGGGGGCCGAGGTGCGGGCGGTCAGGACCGGGGTTGGGATCATCGAGACCACCGGCTTCGCGAAGTATTCCGTGACGGGGCCGGGGGCGGAGGCCTGGCTGGACCGGCTGCTGGCGGCGAGGATCCCGGTACCGGGGCGGATGGTGCTGGCGCCGATGCTGAAGGAGAGCGGTCGCCTGATCGGGGATTTCACGCTGGCGAACCTCGGCGGCGGGAACTTCTTCGTCTGCGGATCCGGCGCGGCGGAGGAATATCACATGCGCTGGTTCGAACGGCACATGGACCCGGGCGTGACCGTCACGGCCCATGGCGCGGGTTTGTGCGGTGTCTCCATTGCAGGGCCCAAGTCGCGGGAATTGCTGGCGAAAGTGACCGGCGCGGATGTCGGGAACGAGGCGTTCCGGTTCATGGACATCAAGCGGATGGACGTCGGCATGGCGCCCTGCACGGTGGGCCGGGTGAGCTTTACCGGGGACCTCGGCTACGAGATCTGGATGGGGCCGGAATACCAGCGGCATGTCTACCTGGCGCTGAAGGAGGCGGGACAATCCCTGGGATTGAAGGACTTCGGGCTGCGGGCGCTGAATGCGCTGAGGCTCGAGAAGGGCTTCGGCGGCTGGGCGCGGGAGTACCGGCCGATCTATTCTCCCTGGGAGGCGGAACTGGGGCGGTTCGTCGCGCTGGACAAGGAGGCCGATTTCATCGGGAAATCCGCCGCCTCCGCGCTGAAGGCGGAGGGCGGCAGGATGCGGTTGCGGAGCTTCGTCGTGGAGGCGGAGGAGGCCGACGTGATCGGGGACGAGCCGATCTTCCAGGGCGACGACGTGGTCGGCTGGGTGACGTCGGGGGGCTTCGCCCATGGCTCGGAGGTGTCGGTCGCCATGGGCTATGTGCCGAAGGAGATGGCCGAGCGGGCGGAGGGCTGGGCGGTCGAGATCCTCGGCTCGAAGCGGCCCGCGCGGCTGCAGCGGGTGGCGCTGTTCGATGCGAACGGGGCGGCGATGCGGGCCTGAGGGCCCCGCTGCGCCGCACGACGCGGGAGGGGCGCCTGATGGTTGGCGGTGCCCGCGCCGGTCCGGGGGGCGGTTGGCGCGGCCCCGAGCCTGTGCCAAGGTGGCCTTGTGGTTTCCGCGGTCTGGGAGGGTAAGGCGATGTTTCTGGGGCTGGATGTCGGCACCTCGGCGGTGAAGGCGGTGCTGGTCTCGGAGGAGGGGGTGCTCCGGGCCCAGTCCTCGGTGCCGCTGACGCTTCAGACCCCGCGCGCGCACTGGTGCGAGCAGGACCCGGCGGCGTGGTGGGCGGCGGTGGTTGCCGCATGCCGGGAGCTGGCGGCCGCGCATCCGGCGCTCTGGGCGGCGGTGAAAGGGATCGGGCTCAGCGGGCAGATGCACGGGGCGGTGCTGCTGGACCGCGCCGGCGCGGTGATCCGTCCCGCGATCCTGTGGAACGACAGCCGCGCCCATGCCGAATGCGAGGCGATGGCGGAGGCGGATCCCACCCTGGGCGAGACCGGCGGCGCGCCCGCGCTGCCGGGGCTGACGGCGCCGAAGCTTCTGTGGTTGAAGACGCATGAGCCGGAGGCGTTCGGGCGCATCGCGCATATGCTCTTGCCGAAGGATTACATCGGACTGCGCCTCCACGGGCGTCACGTCACCGATCACAGCGATGCCGCCGGGACGCTGCTCTACGATCAGGCAGCGCGGGCGTGGTCGGCACCGCTCTGTGCGCTGGCGGGGGCCGAGGCGGGGGGGCTGCCCGAGATCCGGGAAAGCGCCGGAGAGGCCGGGCGGCTGACGGGAGGGGCGGCGGCGGAGCTGGGACTGGCCCCCGGCCTGCCGGTAACGGCGGGGGCCGGGGATACCGCCGTGGGCGCCGTCGGGATCGGCGCGGTGGCGGCGGGCGACGCGGTGCTGTCGGTCGGCACGTCCGGGCAGCTGTTCGTGCCGACGGCGGATTACCGGCCCGCGCCGGGGTCGGTCGTGCACAGCTTCGCCCATGCGGTGCCGGGGCTCTGGTACCAGATGGCGGCGATGCTGAACGGGGCGCGGCCGATGGCGTGGTTCTCCGAGACCGCGGGTGTCGGCGTGGGCGATCTGCTGGCCGAGGCGGCGGAGGCGCGCGAGGCGCCGCTGTTCCTGCCCTATCTGACGGGCGAACGCACGCCCCATGGCGATCCGCACATCCGGGGCGGCTTCTTCGGAATCGGCACCAATACGACGCGGGGACAGATGATGCGCGGCGTGGTGCAGGGCGTCGCCTTCTCCTTCGCCGACGGGGCCGAGGCGCTGGCGGCCGGTGGCACGCGGCCGCGGTCGTTCCTGGCGGTCGGCGGCGGCACGCGCAGCGACCTGCTGATGCAGACGATCAGCGACCTCCTGGAGGTCGAGATCGCGCGCGCGGCCGGTGCGGCCGCGGGCCCTGCCTTCGGCGCGGCGCGGCTTGCGGCGGTGATGACCGGCGCGGCCAGCTGGGGCGATCTGGCGGTGCGCCCCGGGATCGAGAGGAGCTTCCGGCCCGACGCGTCGAGGAAGGCGTTCCTGTCGGAAAAGCTGGCGGCGTTCCGCCAGCTTTATGCGGCCCTCAAGGGGCTTCGCGTGCCTCAGGCGGCGGCGACTTCCTCGGGCGGCTCCTTGGCGCCGGTCATGAAGGCCACCGCGTCCGACATCGTGTAGTCGTTCGGGCGGATCACGCAGAGCCGCTTGCCGAGGCGGTGGATGTGGATCCGGTCCGACACCTCGAACACGTGCGGCATGTTGTGCGAGATCAGCACGATCGGGATGCCGCGCGAACGGACGTCCTGGATCAGCTCCAGCACCTTGCGCGACTCCTTGACGCCGAGGGCGGCCGTCGGTTCGTCGAGGATGATGACCTTCGAGCCGAAGGCGGCGGCGCGGGCCACGGCGACGCCCTGCCTTTGCCCGCCCGACAGCGTCTCGACCGCCTGGTTGATGTTCTGGATCGTCATCAGCCCGAGGTCGGACAGCTTCTCGCGCGCGATCTTCTCCATCTTCTTCTTGTCGAGCATCCTCAGGTACTTGCCCGTGAAGCCCTCGCGCCGGATCTCGCGGCCCATGAACATGTTGTCGGCGATGGACAGCGCCGGCGACATGGCGAGCTGCTGGTACACCGTCTCGATCCCGTGGTGCCGGGCGTCGAGGGGGGAGGAGAAGCGGACCTTCTTGCCTTCGAGGAAGACCTCGCCCTCGTCCGGCACCACGGCGCCCGAGACGGCCTTGATGAGCGAGGACTTTCCGGCGCCGTTGTCGCCGATGACCGCGAGGATCTCGCCCGGGTAGAGCTCGAAATCGCAGTGGTCGAGGGCGGTCACCTTGCCGTAGCGCTTGACCAGGTTCTTGCCTTGCAGGATGGGTTGCACGTTGCTTGCCATGATTACACCGACACCTTTCTGATCCACTGGTCGACGGCGACAGCGCCGATGATGAGCACGCCGATAAGGAGGTAGGTCCACTGGGCATCGGCGCCGAGCAGGCGCAGGCCCAGGGTGAAGACGCCGACGATCAGCGCGCCGAACAGCATCCCCATGATCGAGCCGCGCCCGCCGAAGAGCGAGATGCCCCCGATCACCACGGCGGTGATCGACTCGATGTTGCCGAGCTGGCCAGAGGTGGGCGAGACCGAGCCGATGCGCCCGATCAGGGCCCAGCCCGCGAAGGCGCAGATGAGGCCCGAGAGCATGTAGACGGACATCAGGATCTTCGTCGTCTGCACGCCGGAAAGTTCCGCCGCCTCGACGTCGTCGCCCACGGCATAGACGTGGCGGCCCCATGCCGTCTGCCTCAGGACAAAGGCAAGCCCGATGGCGAGGAGCAGCATGAAGATCACCCCGATGGTGAGGCGGGCGCCTGCGACATCGAAGGTGATGCCGAAGAGTTGCAGGAGCGGGGCCTCGGCCTCGATCTCCTGCGCGCGGATGGTCTCGTTGGCGGAGTAGAGGAAGTTCGCGGCCAGCACGATCTGCCACATGCCCAAGGTGACGATGAACGGCGGCAGCTTCATCTTCGACACCAGCCAGCCGTTGACCGCGCCGCAGGCGGTGCCGATGGCGAGGCCGCAGAGGATCGAGATCGGGGCGGGGATGCCGTAGCGGAAGGTGAAGGTGCCCATGATCACCGAGGAGAAGACCATGATCGCACCCACCGACAGGTCGATGCCCGCGGTGAGGATGACGAGGGACTGCGCGGCGCCGAGGATGCCGACGATCTGCACCTGCTGCAGGATCAGCGTCAGCGCGAAGGGCGAGAAGAACTTCGAGCCGAGCAGGGCGCCGAAGATCAGGATCGACATCACCAGCACGATCAGCGGCACCAGCGACGGCGTCTGGTGCAGCGCGTGCTGGATCTTGTGGACGATGCCCTTCCGCGTGTCGGTGAAGGCGGCGACGGTCGAGGGACTGCCGGAGAGCGAGGATTCGTAATCCTGCCCCTTCGAAGCTGTGTCGGTCATGGGATCCTCCCGGTTTGGGCCGTTGATCGGTGCGCCCTTGGTTCGGCGTCTTCTGGCAAGTCTAGGCGAAACGGGCGCGATTCGCCGAGAAAGGGTTGCCGGGGCTGGGGGCCGCCGGTGCGGCGGGCGCGGAGCTCGGGCGCCGTGTGGCGGTGTTCGCCGCTGCCGGCGGGCTGGGCCGGGCTGAAGCTCGGCCTGCCCGACTGCGCCAGGCTGAAGTGCGGGGCGCCGCGCCTCCCTGAGACGGGCGCCCCGCGACGGGCATCAGCCCCAGCAGAGGTCCTTGCCCTCGGCGACCGAGATCGAGTCGACCCCCTCGGCCGGCTTGTCGGTGACGAGCGCCACGCCGGTGTCGAAGAAGTCCTTGCCCTCGGTCGGCTGGGGCAGGGTGCCGTCCTTGGCGTAGGCGGCGATCGCCTCGATCCCGAGCGAGGCCATCTTCAGCGGGTACTGCTGCGAGGTGGCGCCGATCACGCCGTCGGCCACGTTCTGCACGCCGGGGCAGCCGCCGTCGACGGAGACGATCAGCACGTCCTTCTCGCGCCCGATGGCCTTCAGCGCCTCGTAGGCGCCGGCGGCGGCGGGTTCGTTGATCGTGTAGACGACGTTGATCATCGGATCCTTGGCCAGCAGGTTCTCCATCGCCTTGCGGCCGCCTTCCTCGTTGCCGGCGGTCACGTCATGGCCGACGACGCGGGGATCGGTCTCGTCACCCCACTTGTTCGGATCGCCGAGTTCGATGCCGAAGCCCTGCAGGAAGCCCTGGTCGCGCAGCACGCCGACGGTCGGCTGGCTCACGGCGAGGTCGAGCATCGCGATCTTCGCGTCCGCCGCGCCATCGCCGAGGGTCGCCTTGGCCCACTGGCCGATCAGCTCGCCCGCCTTGAAGTTGTCGGTGGCGAAGGTGGCGTCGGCGGCATCGGCCGGGTTCAGTGGCGTGTCGAGCGCGATCACGACGAGGCCCGCGTCGCGCGCCTGCTGCACCGAGGAGACGATGGAGGAGGTGTCGGAGGCGGTGATCAGGATGCCCTTGGCGCCGTCGAGGATGCAGGTCTCGATCGCCGCGACCTGGGTCTCGTGGTCGCCGTCGACCTTGCCGGCGAAGCTTTTCAGCTCGACGCCCAGTTCCTTGGCCTTCGCCTCGGCGCCTTCCTTCATCTTTACGAAGAAGGGGTTGGTGTCGGTCTTGGTGATCAGGCACGCCTTGACCGAATCGGCGGCGAAGGCGCCTGTCGTCGCGGCAAGCATCACGGCGGTGCTGGCAAGTAGTGTTCTCATGGTATAAACCTCCCTAGGTAGTATTGCGGCACAAGGTCGTCCGCTCTGACGTGTCGACCGGATGCGTTGCCCGGCGATGTCGCAATATGACGACGAAACCGCAGCGACGTCAATAAATAAATCAGATTGATTTATTAATGGGGTCCGTGCATTCTCGGTCACGGAGGAATGACCCATGCAGGACATGACGATCGGCCCCCAGGTGGTCGCGG
The DNA here is from genome assembly GCF_002869745.1 of Oceaniglobus roseus. Lineage (GTDB taxonomy): Bacteria > Pseudomonadota > Alphaproteobacteria > Rhodobacterales > Rhodobacteraceae > Oceaniglobus > Oceaniglobus roseus. The sequence continues at coordinate 37,242 of NZ_PNOS01000017.1, read as the reverse complement.
CCGGGGTCAACCAGGCCCGCGTCCGCGATCACAACGAGCGGATCGTGATGACCATCATCCAGCGCAACGGCGGTCTGCCGGGGATCGAGATCGCGCGCCGCTGCGGGCTTTCGCCGCAGACGGTGTCGGTGATCCTGCGCAGCCTCGAGGCCGACGGCTTCCTCGAAAGGGGCGAACCGCTGCGCGGCAAGGTCGGCAAGCCGAGCGTCCCGATGCTGCTGCATCCCGACGGCGTGCTGTCGGTCGGGCTCAAGATCGGGCGCCGCAGCGCGGAACTGGCGCTGCTCGACTTCCTCGGGCAGGTGCGCTTCTCGGCCCAGACCGCCTATGCGCTGCCGCTCCCCGGGACGGTGTTCGGTTTCCTGCGGAAGGGGCTTGCCGAGATTCACGACAGTCTGACGCCGAAGCAGCGCCAGCGCATCATCGGCATCGGCATCGCCTCGCCCTTCGAGATCTGGAACTGGCACGACAGCCTCGGCGCCAGGCAGGAAGAACTCGACGTCTGGCGCGGCCTGTCCTTCGCCGAAGAAGTGGCCAAGTTCAGCGACCTGCCGGTGCATGTCGAGAACGACGCGACCGCCGCCTGCCGGGCCGAGCACGTGTTCGGGCTGGGCAGCAGGATCGGCGATTTCGCCTATTTCTTCATCGGCTCCTTCGTCGGCGGCGGGATCGTCCTGAACCAGTCGGTCTATGACGGCCGCCAGAGCAACGCGGGCGCCTTCGGCTCGATGCCGGTGCGCGGGCCCGACGGGAACACCTGTCAGTTGATCGACACCGCCTCGCTCCACCTGCTGGAAAACCGCCTACGCGGGATCGGGGTGAACCCGGGGCGGCTCTGGACGCGCCCGCAGGACTGGTCGGGCTTCGATGCGGCGGTGTCGGACTGGATCGGCGAGGCCGCGGCCAGCCTCGCCGCGGCCGTGGTCTCGGTGATCAGCGTCATCGACTTTGCCGATTTCGTGATCGACGGCGCGATGCCGCCTGAGGTGCGGGCGCGGCTGGTGGAGGAAACCCGCCGCCACCTGCTCCGGCAGGACCTGCGCGGACTGGCGCTGCCGGAACTGCACGAGGGCACGGTGGGCGGCGATGCCCGCTCGATCGGCGCCGCGGCGGTGCCGGTCTTCTCGCGTTTCCTGCTGAACAGCCACGCCGGCTATATCTAGGACCGGCCGTGCCCCCGTGGTGCGGACCTGGCCGGACCTGTCGATCCTTCAGTCGCCGCCCGCGCCCGGGGCCCGGACGGTGCGCGCAGGGTCACGGCAACAGCGCCCTGACCGCCTCCCGCGCGCCGAGGGAGGTCAGCCGCGCATAAGCGTCGCGCAGGGGCGCGGCGTGGTCGCGGGCGAAGTCGCGGGGGAAGATGCTCTCGACCCCGAGCAGCGCCTCGACCCGCGCCGTCCCGGCCGCGCCGTCGCAGAGGCCGCGCAGCCGGTCCGCCAGCGGGTCGCGCACGTCGATCGGCTGGCCGTCGAGCCCGATGCCGCCGACATAGTGCATCCACGCCGCCACGGCGAGGCAGAGCCCGGGCGCCTCGCGGCCCGCCTTCCGGTTCTCGGCCAGGGTGCCGAGGATCCGCTGGGGCAGCTTCTGGCTGCCGTCCATGGCGATCTGCCAGGTGCGGTGGCGGATCGCCGGGTTCTCGTAGCGGCGGAACAGCGCCCTGGCATAGTCCGCGAGGTCGGTGTTCTCGGGCGGTGTCAGGACGGGGATGATCTCTTCCGCCCAGAGGTGCTTCACGTAGGCGGCGAAGACCGGGTCGGCGGCGCAGGCGGCGATGGTCTCGTGCCCCGCGAGGTAGCCGAGGTAGGCCAGGGACGAATGGGTGCCGTTCAGCATCCTCAGCTTCATGTGCTCGAAGGCGGTGACGTCCTGCACCAGCTCGGCGCCGACCTTCTCGAGCGCCGGGCGGGCGTCGTCGACGAAGCTGTCCTCGATCACCCACTGGCGGAAGGGTTCGTGCATCACCGGCGCGCGGTCGTCGCGTCCGGTCAGACCTGCCACGGTCTCGATGTCGTCCGCCTTCGTGGCGGGCACGATGCGGTCGACCATGGTGGCGGGGAAACGCCCCTCGGCCGCGATCCAGTCGGCGAGGTCCGGGTCGATCCGGCGGGCGAGGTCGAGGGCGATGCCCTTCACCAGCGCGCCGTTGCCCGGCAGGTTGTCGCAGGTCAGCACGGTGAAGGGACGTCCGCCCGCGGCACGGCGGCGCTGCAGCGCGCGCACGAGGTAGCCGGGGGCGGACTTCGGGAGGTCATGCGCGAGGTCGTGGGCGATGTCGGGATGATCGGTGTCGGGCGCGCCGGTGGCGGGGTGATGGCAATAGCCCTTCTCGGTGACGGTCAGGGTAACGATTCTCACCGCCGGGTCGGCCATCCGCGCCAGCACCGCCTCGGGATCCTCGGGCGCGACCAGCACCTCCGTCACCGCCTCGATCACCCTGGGTCGGGTGCCCTCGGGGGCCAGTTCGACGGCGGTATAGGCGCCTTCCTGCGGGGCGAGGGCGTCGCGGGTGGCGGGGCTTTTCAGCGAGACGCCGATGATGCCCCAGTCACCGCCCGCCCGTTCCATCGCCTCGGCGATGTAGACGGCGCCGTGGGCGCGGAAGAAGGCGCCGAGGCCGAGGTGGACAATGCCGGTCCTCGGGCGGGGCCGCGAGGGCGCGAGGCGGGGGAGATTATCGGGCAAGCCAGCCTCCATCGACGCTGAGGATCGTTCCGTGGATGTACTTCGCCGCCGGGGAGGCGAGGAAGACGGCGGATTCCGCAATGTCCTCTGGCTGCCCCCAGCGGCCCGCCGGGATGCGGTCGAGGATCGCCCTGCTGCGCTCGGGGTCCGCGCGCAGCGCCTCGGTGTTGTTGGTCTCGATATAGCCCGGGGCGATGGCGTTGACGTTGATGCCCTTCGCCGCCCATTCGTTCGCCAGGAGCTTCGTCAGCCCCGCGACCCCGTGCTTGGACGCGGTATAGGCGGGCACGCGGATGCCGCCCTGAAACGACAGGAGCGAGGCGATGTTGACGATCCTGCCCTCCGCCTTCCGGGCCAGCGCGGCCCTGGCGAAGGCCTGCGAGGTGAAGAACAGCGCCTTCAGGTTCACGTCGATGACCGCGTCCCAGTCCTCCTCGCTGTAGTCGGTGCTGTCGGCGCGGCGGATGATGCCGGCGTTGTTCACGAGGATGTCGACGGGTTCGGCCGCGAAGACGTCCTTCGCCGCCATCGGATCGGCGAAGTCGAGTTTCATCTCGCGGGCGTCCTCCATCATCGCGACCGTCTCGGCGCAGGAGGAGCGGCCGGCGCAGATCACGCTGGCGCCCGCGCGACCCATGGCCAGCGCGATGGCCTGGCCGATGCCAGTGTTCGCGCCGGTGACGAGGGCGGTCTTTCCGTCGAGCGAGAAGGGGGTCATCTGAGGTCCTCCATGGCGGCCATGTCCATGTCCGTGTAATCGACGTTGTCCCCGGCCATGGCCCAGACGAAGGTGTAGGCGCCGGTGCCGCAGCCCGAGTGGATCGACCAGGGAGGCGAGACGACGGCCTCCTCGTTCGCCATGACGACGTGGCGCGTCTCGTCGGGCCGGCCCATCAGGTGGAACACCCGGGCATCTTCGGCAAGGTCGAAGTAGAGATAGGCCTCCATCCGCCGGTCGTGGGTGTGGGCGGGCATGGTGTTCCAGACCGAACCTTCGGCAAGCTTCGTGTAGCCCGCGACAAGCTGGCAGGACTCCATCACCTCGGGGTGGACGAATTGGAGGATGGTGCGCCTGTTGGCCGTCTCCTGCGCGCCGAGTTCCACCTTCCGCGCCGCGTCGGGCCGGATCAGGCGGGTCGGGCAGGTGCGGTGGGCGGGGCAGGACAGGATGTAGAACCGCCCCTCGCCCGAGAAGCTGACGGGGCCGGAGCCCATGCCGAGGGAGAGGACATCGCCATGCTCCATGGCGAAGTCGTCGCGCGCGCTGACCTTGCCGGAACCGCCGATGTTGACGATCGCCATTTCGCGCCGTTCGAGGATCGTGGGGGTGCCGCACTCGGCAACGTGGTCGAGGGTGAGCGTCGCGCCGCCGGGCACCGCGCCGCCGACGATCATCCGGTCGTAGTGCGTGTAGCAGAGGCGGATCTCGCCCGCGCGGAACAGGTCGGGCATGTGGAAGTGGCGCCGCAGGGCGGCGGTGTCGAAGCCTTTCGCGGTTTCGGGGTCGATGGCGTGGCGGGTTTCGACATGGAGCATGGGAAGCCTTTCAGAGGAAATCGTCGCGGCGGGGGGTGAAGGTGTCGATCAGGACGCCCGCCTCGGTGCAGCGGCAGCCGTGTTCGGCGTCCGACGGAATCACGAAGCTGTCGCCGGGGCCGACGGCGATCTCCTCGCCCGCCACGGTGAAGGTGAAGCGGCCCGACTGGACGTAAGTCGCCTGGACATGGGGGTGGCGGTGCAGCCTGCCCTCGGCGCCCTGCTCGAAGGTGAAGGAGACGACCATCAGCTCGGGGCTGTCCGACAGCACCTGCCGGGTGACGCCGGGATCGGCCGGGACGGGGGGGTAACGGTTCAGCATGGGGGCCTCAGCGGAACAGGGAGGGCAGCCAGAGCGACAGCGCCGGGATGTAGGTGACGAGCATCAGCGTGGCGAAGGCGGCGCCGTAGAAGGGCCAGATGGTGCGCACGGCGTCCCAGATCGGGATCCGCCCCACCGCGCAGCCGACGAAGAGGACCGCCCCGACAGGCGGGGTGCAGAGGCCGATGCCGAGGTTCAGGATAAGGATGACGCCGAAATGCACCGGGTCGACGCCGAAGGCCATGGCCACGGGCAGGAAGATCGGCGTGGTGATGACGATCAGCGGGCTCATGTCCATGAAGGTGCCGAGGATCAGCAGCACCACGTTCAGCAGCAGCAGGATCACGATCGGGTTGTCCGAGACGTTCTGGAGCGCCGAGACCATCATCGCCGGAACGCGGGTGTAGGCGAGCAGCCAGCCGAAGGCCGCGGCACAGCCGATCACCATGAGCACCATGGCGGTGGTGCGCACGGCGGCGAAGGTCGCCTCGATGAAGTCCCTGAAGGAGAGGGACCGGTAGACGAAGAACGTCACGAGCAGGGCATAGACCACCGCGATGTTCGAGGACTCCGACGCCGTGAAGATGCCCGAGCGCACGCCGCCGAAGATGATCGCGACAAGGATCAGGCCCGGCGCGGCCGAGACGAACAGCGCGCCCATGGCGGCGAAGCCCGGGAACGGATCGGTCGGATAGCCGCGGCGGCGGGCGACGACATAGGCGGCGATCATCAGCGACAGCGCCAGCAGCAGCCCCGGCAGGATCCCGGCGGTGAAGAGGTCGGCGATCGAGATCTTTCCGCCCGCGGCGATCGAGTAGATGATCATGTTGTGCGAGGGCGGGAGCATCAGCGCGATGATCGACGAGGTGACGGTGATGTTCACCGCGTAGTCGACGCCGTAGCCCCGCGCCTTCATCTGCGGCACCATCAGCCCGCCCACGGCCGAGGCGTCGGCGGCGGCCGAGCCCGAGACGCCGCCGAACATGACCGAGGACAGCACGTTGACCTGGCCGAGCCCGCCGCGGAAGTGGCCGACGAAGGCGCCCGCCAGCGCCACGAGGCGGCGGGCGATGTCGCCCCTCACCATCAGGTCGCCGGCATAGATGAAGAACGGGATCGCCATCAGCGCGAAGACCGAGACGCCGGAGTTCAGGCGCTGGAAGACAACGACCGGGGGCAGGCCGAGATAGGCGATGGTGGCGAAGCTGGAGACGCCGAGGCAGAAGGCCACGGGCGTGCCGATCAGCAGCAGGAAGACGAAGGAGCCGAAGAGGACGTAGAGTTCCATGGGGTCAGTCCTCGATGGGATCGTCGCCGAAGCGGGCGGTGGGAAGCCCGGCGGCGCGGCGGGCGACACGCTCGAGCGAGAAGAGCACGATCAGCACGCCGCCGCCGACCAGCGGCAGGAAGTCGAAGGCGCCGGAGATGCCGAGGGAGGGAAGCTGGTTGCCGGCGGTCTTGGCGGCGAGTTGGGAGCCGAACCAGATCATCCCCGCGCCGAAGCCCGCGACGGTGAGGTCCGAGATGGTGTAGAAGGTCATCTTCACCCCGTGGGGCACCATGTAGAGCAGCACGTCGAAGCTGAGGTGGTAACCCTCGCGGATGCCGACGGCGGCGCCGAAGAAGATGAACCAGCCCATGATCATGACCGAGGCGGGCTCGGTCCAGACGATGCTGTCGTTCAGGACGTAGCGCCAGAAGACCTGGGCGGCGATGAACACGGTCATCAGCACGAGCCCGATGCCCGCGACCCAGAGCGCGAAGCGCGCGATCAGGCCGGTGGCGAGGGCGACGGATTTCAGGGTGTCTTGCACGGGGGGTGCTTTCCTGTGGACGGTCGGACGAGCTTTGCGAGGTCAGGACGGAGAGGGAACGGCGGAGATGTCCTGCCCGGTTTCTACACCGGGCAGCCCCCGATCGCCCCCCGGGCGGGGGCTGCCCTCTGTTCGGAGCGTCGGCGGTGCAGGCTGGTAGGCTGTGCGCTGCCCTCCATGCCGAGCGGGGGCGGTGCAGGCTGTCAGCGTCTGCGCTGCCATCTTGGCGGTTCGGATCGCAGGACGGCAGCGCAAGGCAGAATTACTCAGTTGCCTGAATGTCTTCCACCATCTTCTTCAACTTGTCCGAGGTGACGTACTTCTGGTAGACCGGCTTCATCGCCTCGATGAACGGGGTCTTGTCGATGTCGGTCACGATCTCGACGCCCGAGGCGCGGACCTTCTCCTCGGAGGCCTTCTCGCGCTGTTCCCAGAGGTCGCGCATCACGGGGACCGAGTCCTTCGCGGCCTGCTTCACGATCTCCTGGTCCTCGGGCGACAGCTTGTCCCAGGCCATCTTCGACATCACCAGCACTTCCGGCACGATCAGGTGCTGGTCGAGCGTGTAGTACTTGGCGACCTCGAAGTGGCCGGAGGATTCGTAGGACGGCCAGTTGTTCTCGGCCCCGTCGATGACACCGGTCTGGATCGAGGAATAGACCTCGCCATAGGGCATCGGGGTGGCGTTGGCGCCGAGGGCGGCGACCATGTCGACGAACATGTCCGACTGCATCACGCGGAACTTCATGCCCGCGAGGTCCTCCATCGACTTGATCGGCTTCTCGGAGTTGTAAAACGAGCGCGAGCCGCCGTCGTAGAAGGCGAGGCCGATCAGGTCGTGGTCGGCGAAGGCGTCGAGGATCTGCTGGCCGACCGGGCCGTCCATCACCTTGTGCATGTGCTCGACCGAGCGGAAGATGTAGGGCAGGGACGGGACCTGCGTTTCCTCGATGATGTTGTTGAACGGCCCGAGCGAGACGCGGTTCATGTCGATGACGCCGAACTGCGTCTGCTCGATCGTGTCCTTCTCCTCGCCGAGCTGGGCCGAGTGGAACACCTCGATGCAGAGGCGGCCGTCGGTGCGCTCTTCCAGCATCTCGCCCATCTTCTGGACGGCGACCACGGTCGGGTAGCCCTCGGGGTGGGTGTCGGACGAGCGCAGCGTCGTCTCGCAGGCGAAGGCGCCCGTGGTCAGCGCGGCGGAGGCCAGAAGGGCCGCCGTGAGGGTCTTCAGTTTCATTGTCGTTCCTCCCTGGGTGTGGCTGTCAGAGCCGGTAGGCTTGTTTCGCAAGCCGGTACGCGAGGTCTTGTGCGACCTCGTAGGCCTCGCCCTCGTCCAGCCGCCCGGTGGCGGTGAGCGTGGCGAGATAGGCGCAATCCACGCGCCGCGCGACATCGTGGCGGGCGGGGATCGAACAGAAGGCGCGGGTATCGTCGTTGAAGCCGACGGTGTTGTAGAAGCCCGCGGTCTCGGTGACGGTCTCGCGATAGCGGCGCATCCCCTCGGGGCTGTCGAAGAACCACCAGGCGGGGCCGAGCTTCAGCGCCGGATAGACCCCGGCGAGGGGGGCGAGTTCGCGAGAGAAGGCGGTTTCGTCGAGCGTGAACAGGATGACGGAAAGACGCGGATCGGTGCCGTGGGCGTCGAGCAGCGGCTTCAGCGCGCGGACGTAATCGGTCTGCGTGGGGATGTCGAAGCCCTTGTCGCGGCCGAACTGCGCGAAGATCTGCGCCGAATGGTTGCGGAAGCTGCCCGGATGGATCTGGAGCACGAGGCCATCGTCGATGGACATGCGCGCCATCTCGGTCAGCATCTGGCCGCGGAAGGCGTCGGCTTCCCCGGGGGTGCAGGTGCCCGCCAGCGCCTTGGCGAACAGCAGCGCCGCCTGGTCCTGCGGCAGGTTCTCGGTCCGCGCGGTGGCGTGGCCGTGGTCGGACGAGGTGGCGCCGAAGGAGATGAAATGTGCCCGCCGGTTCCGGTGGGCGGCGAGGTAGCCCTCCCAGGTGGCGGTATCCTCGCCGGTCATCTCGCCCAGCTTCGCCACGTTGTCGGCGAAGCCCGGGAACTCGGGGTCGACCACGGCATCGGGGCGGTAGGCGGGGATGACGCGGCCGGACCAGCCCGACTCGCGGATCATCCGGTGCCAGGGCAGGGGGTCGATGGCGCTGTCGGTGGTGCTGATCGCCTCGATGTTGAAGCGTTCGAACAGGGCGCGGGGGCGGTAGGCCTCCTGCGCCAGGCACGCCGAAAGCCGGTCGTAGATCGCATCGGCGGTGTCGGCGTTCAGCCGCTGCTCCACGCTGAAGACGTTTTCCAGCGCATGGTCGATCCACATGGCCGAGGGGGTGGCGCGCAGCAGGTGATAGTTCTCCGCGAAGAGGCGCCAGATGGCACGCCCGTCGGTCTCGACGGCGCCGCCGTCCGCCCGCGGCACGCCGAGACGCTCCAGCGGGATGCCTTGCGAGAACAGCATGCGGAAGACATAGTGATCCGGCGTCACGAACAGCTGCGCGGGGTCCGGGAAGGCCGCGTTCTCGGCGTACCAGCGCGGCTCGGTGTGGCCGTGGGGCGAGAGGATCGGCAGGTCCTTCACCGTCCCGTAGAGCGCGCGGGCCAGGCCGCGGCTTCGCGGATCGAGCGGGAACAGGCGGTCGGGATCGAGACGGGGCATCGGTGTCCTTCGCGGTCGGCACGGGGGCGAAAAAGACTTGGCTTTTCCGGTCGCCTGAAACTAGTATGTTAGTATGCCAAGCCTGTCAATCCGGCTTAGAGAGGACCCCAGATGCTGTCACAAGAGCCCGCGAAGACTGCCGCGCTGGCGCAGATCGAGCCGGTGGCGCGGGCCTCGATCTCGGACCGGGTGTTCGACGCGCTCTACCGTCAGGTCCTGTCGCTGGACCTGCCGCCGGGGGCCAAGCTGTCGGAGGCCGACGTGAGCCGCCAGATGGGCGTGTCGCGCCAGCCGGTGCGCGATGCCTTCTATCGCCTCTCGAAGCTCGGCTTCCTCATCATCCAGCCGCAGCGCGCCACGACCGTCAGCCAGATCTCGGCCCGCGACGTGTTCCGCGCCCGCTTCATCCGCACCGCGATCGAGGTCGAGATCGTGCGCCGCGCCTGCGAGAGCCTCGATCCCTCGGGCATCGCGGTGCTGGAGCGGCTGATCGAACAGCAGCAGGAGGCCATCGACGCGGGCGACAAGCGGCTGTTCCACCAGCTTGACGATGCCTTCCACCGCGAGGTCTGCGCGCTGATCGGGCTGGGCTTCTCCTGGGACGTGATCCGCGAGAACAAGGCCCATACCGACCGGGTGCGCTTCCTGTCGCTGGCCTTCGCCTCGCAGACGGCCTGCGACGACCACCGCCGGATCCTCGACGCGCTGAAGGCGCGCGACAAGGACGCCGGCGAGGCGGCGGTGCGCCAGCACCTGAGCCGGATCGAGGGCATCGTGGAGCGGCTGAGGGCCGACAACCACGCCTGGTTTGCCGAGGAGGAGTAAGGGGTGAAACGGTTCGTATCGGTGGGCGAGTGCATGGTGGAACTCGCCCCGTCATCCGAGGCGGGGCTCTATGCCATGGCCTTTTCCGGGGACACGTTCAACACGGCCTGGTACGCGCGCGGCGTGCTGCCCGCGGACTGGACCGTGGACTATGTCACGGCGGTCGGGTGCGACGGGGTGTCCGGGCGGATGCTGGATTTCGCGCGGGACAGCGGGATCGGCACCGGTCACGTCGCGCGGATCGAGGGACGGACGCTGGGGCTGTACCTGATCGAGCTGAAGGAAGGCGAGCGCAGCTTCGTCTACTGGCGCGAGCAGAGCGCGGCGCGGTTGCTGGCGGAGGATCCGGCGCGGCTGGCGGCGGCGTTCTCAGGGGCGGACGTGGTGTATTTCTCGGGCATCACGCTGGCCGTGATCGGCGCGGAAGGGCGGTCCAACCTCCTGTCCGAGGTCCGCCGCGCGCGGGCGGCCGGGGCGCTGGCGGTGTTCGATCCCAACCTGCGGCCCCGCCTCTGGCCCGACACGGAGGCGATGTGCGCGGCGGTGATGGAGGCGGCGGCGGTCTGCGACATCGCGTTGCCCTCCTTCGACGACGAGGCGCAGCATTTCGGCGATGCCGACCCCGAGGCTACGGCATCGCGCTATGCCGGGGCCGGGGCGTCCATGGTCGCGGTGAAGAACGGCGGCGGCGCGGTGCTGGTGCGCGGCAGGCTCGGCGATTCGCTTTTCGAGCCGGACCCGGTGGCCGAGGTCGTGGACACGACGGCGGCGGGCGACAGCTTCAACGCGGGGTTCCTGGCGGCGCACCTCGACCGCGCGCCGGACAGGGCGGCGGCTGAGGCGGGGGCGAAGCTGGCCGGGAAGGTCATCGGCGGGCGCGGCGCGCTGGTGCGGGCGGCGCGCGACGGGACCTGAGGCAACACCAGGCGGCGCGACTTCGGCGTTGCGGGCAACTGCCCGCGCGTTGGGCTTTTGACACATGAGCCGTTTTCGCGCACAAATTTCACCGGTGCGGGGAGGGCGAAGATGGCGGAGCAGGGCAAATCGGCAGAGGCGGGACGCATCGAGGGCGGCCGTCTGGACGATGCGGCCCGGGCCGGCTGGCTCTACTATGTCGCGGGCAACACCCAGGACGAGATCGCGAAGAAACTCGGCGTCTCGCGCCAGTCGGCACAGCGGCTGGTGTCCCTGGCGGTCAGCGAGCGGCTGATCAAGGTCCGGCTCGACCATCCCATCGCCCGCTGCATGGAGCTGCGCCAGCGGCTGATCGACCGCTTCGGGCTCGGCATCTGCGACGTGGTGCCTTCCGATCCCGGCGCTCCGGGGCTGATGGCGGGGATCGCGGGCGCGGGCGCCTCCGAGATGGAGCGGCACCTGAAGTCCGAGGCGCCGCGCATCATCTCGCTCGGCACCGGGCGGGCGCTCCGCGCCTGCGTCGAGCAATTGCGCCCCATGGCCTGCCCGCAGCACCGGATCGTGTCGATGCTGGGCAACATGATGTCCGACGGCTCGGCCACACCCTACAACGTCGTGATCCGGCTGGCCGAACGGGTGCAGGCGCGGCATTACCCGATGCCGCTGCCGGTCTTCGCCCGCAGCGCCGAGGAACTGGCGATCCTCCACGCGCAGGAGCCGGTGCGCAACACGCTCCGCCTCTGCGAGGAGGCGGACATCGCCTTCGTCGGGATCGGCAACGTCAGCGGCGCGGCGCCGCTGCTGGAGGACGGTTTCGTGACCCGCGACGAGCTGCGCGCGCTCGAGGCGCAGGGCGTGGCGGGCGAGATCACGAGCTGGCTGTTCGACCGCGAGGGGCAGGTGCTGCAAGGCGGGCTGAACGCCCGGGTGCTGAGCCATCCGCTGCGCGCCGATCCGCCGCGCCCCGTGGTCGGCATCGCGGGTGGACCCGCGAAGGTCACGGCGGCGCAGGCGGCGCTGCGCGGACGGCTGATCAACGGGCTGATCACCGACGAGGCGACGGCGGAGATGATCCTCGCGGGCTGAGGTTTTCGGTCGCCGGGGCCGGGCGGCGCGAAACTGTCATGCGCTAACAGGGATCACGGTTGACACGAATCGCCAAGTGCGTGAGTAATTGCCCACCGAAATGGCTTTTGCCCGGATCGGGCATTGGGAGGATTACATGAAAAGACTGAACCGCGCCCTGTTCGGCGCTACGGCTCTTTGCACCCTCGCGGCGACTGCGGCATTCGCGCAGGACACGACGCTCACCATCGCCACCGTGAACAACGGCGACATGGTGCGGATGCAGAAGCTGTCCTCGGACTTCGAGGAGAAGAACCCGGGCATCAAGCTCGAGTGGGTGGTTCTGGAAGAGAACGTGCTGCGTCAGCGCGTCACCACCGACGTCGCCACCAAGGGCGGCCAGTACGACGTGATGACCATCGGCACCTACGAGGTTCCGATCTGGGGCAAGCAGGGCTGGCTCGTCTCGCTGAACGACCTGCCCGACAGCTATGACGTGGACGACCTGCTGCCCGCGATCCGCGGCGGCCTGACCGTCGACGGCGAGCTTTACGCCGCGCCGTTCTACGGCGAGTCCTCGATGGTGATGTACCGCACCGACCTGATGGAGAAGGCAGGCATGGAAATGCCGGCCGAGCCCACCTGGGACGACATCAAGAAGGCCGCCGAGGCCATGACCGACAAGGAGAACGAGGTCTACGGCATCTGCCTGCGCGGCAAGGCCGGCTGGGGCGAGAACATGGCCTTCCTCACCGCCATGTCCAACAGCTTCGGCGCGCGCTGGTTCGACGAGAACTGGAACCCGCAGTTCGACAGCCCCGAGTGGAAGGAGACGATCGACTTCTACCTCGACCTGATGAACAACTACGGTCCTCCGGGCGCGTCCTCGAACGGCTTCAACGAGAACCTGGCGCTGTTCCAGCAGGGCAAGTGCGGCATGTGGATCGACGCCACCGTCGCCGCCTCCTTCGTGACCAACCCGAACGACAGCGAAGTGGCCGACAGCGTCGGCTTCGCGCTGGCGCCCGACAAGGGGCTCGGCAAGCGGTCGAACTGGCTCTGGGCCTGGTCGTTGGCGATCCCGGCAGGCACCGACGCCGAGGACGCGGCGAAGAAGTTCATCGACTGGGCGACCTCGAAGCAGTACCTCGAGATGGTGGCCGAGAAGGAAGGCTGGGCGAACGTTCCGCCGGGCACCCGCAAGTCGCTGTACGAGAACCCCGAGTACCAGAAGGTGCCGTTCGCCGAGATGACGCTGGAGTCGATCAACGCGGCCGACCCGACGAACCCGACGGTCGACCCGGTGCCCTATACCGGCGTGCAGTTCGTCGCGATCCCCGAGTTCCAGGGCATCGCCACGGCGACGGGCCAGCAGTTCTCGGCGGCGCTGGCCGGCACCACCTCGGCGGATGACGCGCTGGCGGCCTCGCAGGCGCTGACCGAGCGGGAAATGAAGCGGGCCGGTTACATCAAGTAACCTCTCCTCCCCGTGGACCGGCCCGACTTTCGGGCGGGCCGGTTCCATCCCTCTCCTGCAATTCCTGGGTGGCTCCGATGGCGACGCAGCATTCCCGTGCGGCGGCACGGTTGATGATTTCCCCGGCCGTTCTCCTGCTTCTCGCATGGATGATCGTGCCGCTGGCGATGACGCTCTATTTCTCCACGCTCCGCTACAACCTGCTGATGCCGGGCGCCAATCCCTTCGTCGGCTGGGAGAACTACCACTACTTCCTGACCGATCCCGCCTTCACCACGGCGCTGGTCAACACCCTGCTTCTGGTGGGCGGCGTGCTGGTCATCACGGTGGTCGGCGGCATCCTCCTCGGGCTGCTCCTCGACCAGCCGTTCTGGGGGCAGGGGATCGTGCGGATCCTGGTGATCGCGCCGTTCTTCGTGATGCCGACCGTGTCGGCGCTGGTCTGGAAGAACATGTTCATGAACCCGGTGAACGGGCTTTTCGCCTACCTGTTCAAGGCGGTCGGATTGCAGCCCTTCGACTTCCTCGCCCAGGCGCCGCTGGCCTCGATCATCCTGATCGTCTCCTGGCAATGGCTGCCCTTCGCGACGCTGATCCTGCTGACCGCGCTGCAGTCGCTGGACAGCGAACAGCTGGAGGCGGCGGAAATGGACGGGGCGGGCTTCTTCTCGAAGTTCTTCTTCATCATGCTGCCCCACCTCGCGCGGGCGATCACCGTGGTGATCCTGATCCAGACAATCTTCCTGCTGTCGATCTTCGCCGAGATCCTGGTGACGACGAACGGCGGACCCGGCCTCGCCTCGACCAACCTGACCTACCTCGTCTACGCGCAGTCGCTGTTGCAGTTCGACGTGGGGCTCGGGTCGGCGGGCGGCATCGTGGCGGTGATCCTGGCGAACATCGTCGCGATCTTCCTGATGCGGATGATCGGGAAGAACCTCGATGCCTGAGCTTGCGGCGCGCGCCGGACGCCTCCGGCGGGGGGTTCACGGCGTCCCGGAAACGCTCCGGGGGAGCGTTTCAGCCGGGAACGGGCGGAGCCCGATGGGACTAGTTTTCAAACGGAGGGTCGGCTGATGGCACGGGCCGTTTCGACGCAGAGGAAGGCGCTGGTCACCGTGGTGGCCTGGGTGATCGGGATCGTGATCTTCTTCCCGATCCTCTGGACCATCCTCACCTCGTTCAAGACCGAGGCCGAGGCCATAGCCTCGCCCCCGTCGTTCCTGTTCTTCGACTGGACGACCGAGAACTACGGCGAGGTGCAGGCGCGGTCGGACTATTTCCGGCACTTCTGGAACTCGGTCATCATCTCGGTCGGCTCGACCGTGCTGGGGCTGATCATCGCGGTGCCGGCCGCCTGGGCCATGGCCTTCGTGCCGGGCAAGCGGACCAAGGACGTGCTGATGTGGATGCTCTCCACCAAGATGCTGCCGCCGGTGGGGGTGCTGATCCCGATCTACCTGCTGTTCCGCGATACCGGGCTTCTGGACACGCGCATCGGGCTTGTCGGGGTGCTGACGCTCATCAACCTGCCGATCATCGTCTGGATGCTCTACACCTACTTCAAGGAGATCCCGGGCGAGATCCTGGAAGCCTGCCGGATGGACGGCGCGATGCTGAAGGAGGAGATCCTCTACATCCTGACGCCCATGGCCGTTCCCGGCATCGCCTCGACGCTGCTTCTGAACGTCATCCTTGCCTGGAACGAGGCGTTCTGGACGCTGAACCTGACGGCCGCCAAGGCGGCGCCGCTGACCGCGTTCATCGCGTCCTACTCGTCCCCCGAGGGGCTGTTCTATGCCAAGCTTTCGGCGGCCAGCACCATGGCCATCGCCCCCATCCTGATCCTCGGCTGGTTCTCGCAGAAGCAGCTTGTCCGGGGCCTCACTTTCGGAGCCGTGAAATAACATGGGCAACATCACTCTCAGCAAGGTCACCAAGAGCTTCGGCGACGTGCAGGTCATCCCGCCGCTGGACCTCGACATCCGGGAAGGCGAATTCGTGGTCTTCGTCGGCCCCTCCGGTTGCGGCAAGTCCACGCTGTTGCGGCTGATCGCTGGGCTCGAGGATGTCACCTCGGGCGAGATCCGGATCGACGACCGCAACGCGACCGAACTGCCGCCCGCCAAGCGCGGGCTGGCGATGGTGTTCCAGTCCTATGCGCTGTACCCGCACATGTCGGTGAGGAAGAACATCGCCTTTCCGCTTCGCATGGCGGGGCTCGACAAGGCCGAGCAGGACCGCAAGGTGGAGGCGGCGGCGAAGGTTCTGAACCTGACCGACTACCTCGACCGCAGGCCGGGGCAGCTTTCGGGCGGGCAGCGCCAGCGGGTCGCCATCGGGCGGGCCATCGTGCGCGAACCGGCGGCGTTCCTGTTCGACGAGCCGCTGTCGAACCTCGACGCGGCGCTTCGTGTCGGGATGCGGCTGGAGATTTCCGAGCTGCACGAGCGGCTGAAAACGACGATGATCTACGTCACCCACGACCAGGTCGAGGCGATGACCATGGCCGACAAGATCGTCGTGCTGAGGGCCGGCAACATCGAGCAGGTGGGCTCGCCGCTCGAACTTTACCACAAGCCGAGGAACCTGTTCGTCGCGGGCTTCATCGGCTCGCCGAAGATGAACCTGATCTCGGGCGCCGAGGCGGCGAAGCACGACGCGAAGCACATCGGCATCCGCCCCGAGCATCTGAAGGCCAGCAAGGAGAGCGGGGTCTGGAAGGGCCGGGTGGGCGTGTCCGAGCATCTGGGCTCGGACACCTTCATCCACGTCCACGACACCGGCCTTGCCGTCGGAGAAGAGGACATGGTCACCGTGCGCTGCGACGGCGAGATGGACGCCCGCCACGGCGACACGATCTGGCTGACGCCGGACATGGAGCGGCTGCACCGGTTCGACGACAAGGGCCTCAGGATCACCTGAGCCTCCCTGCCGCCCGCGCTTCCTGCCGCCCGGCCCGCCGGGCGAGGGCGGCACCGACTCCGCCGCATCGCCGCGGCGGTCCCATCCCGTGAAACGAAGGAGCCATCCCGTGCCCTTGTCCCTCAATTCCGAAGCCCTGACGAAGCTGCCCGACGGCGTGGAAGGCCCCGCCTATGACCGCGCCGCGCTGACGCCCGGGATCCTGCACATCGGTGTCGGCAACTTTCACCGTGCCCACCAGGCCTGGTATCTCCACCGCCTGTTCAACACCGGGAAGGGCCACGACTGGGCGCTGATCGGCGCGGGGATCAAGCATTTCGACCAGGCGATGCGGGACCGGCTGGAGCCGCAGGACTGGCTCTCGACCGTGGTGCAGCTGGACCCCGAGGGGCTGTCGGCCGAAGTGACGGGGGCGATGGTGGATTTCCTGCCGGTGGACCCCGCCGCCATCGTCGCGCGGCTGGAGGATCCGGCGATCCGCATCGTCTCGCTCACCGTGACCGAGGGGGGCTATTTCCTGAACGCGGCCGGTGGGTTCCAGGGCGATCATCCCGACATCCGCGCCGACGCCGCCAACCCGGAGGCGCCGCAGACGGTGTTCGGGGTGCTGATCAAGGCGCTGAAGGCGCGGCGCGACGCGGGCGCCGCGCCCTTCACCGTGCTCTCCTGCGACAACCTGCCGGAGAACGGCCATGTCGCGCGGCAGGCGGTGCTGGGCCTCGCGCGGGAAAGCGACCCGGGCCTGGCCGACTGGATCGAGGAGAACGTCGCCTTCCCCTGCGGCATGGTCGACTGCATCACCCCGGCGACCACGCAGCGCGAGCGCGACATGGTGGCGGAGAAGTTCGGCATCGCCGACGCCGCCCCTGTGATCTGCGAGCCGTTCCACCAGTGGGTGCTGGAGGACAGGTTCCCCCAGGGCCGCCCGGCGCTGGAGGAGGTCGGGGTCGAGTTCGTCGACGATGTGGTGCCCTACGAGCTGATGAAGCTCAGGATCCTGAACGCAGGCCACGCCGCGATCGCCTATGTCGGCGCGCTGCTCGGCCATCACTTCGTGCACGACGCCATGGGCGACGCGGAGGTGCGGGATTTCCTGCTGGCGCTGATCCGGCGTGAGGCGATCCCGACGCTTTCGCCGATCCCCGGCGTGGATTACGAGGCGTACCTCAGCAAATGCGCCGAGCGGTTCAGCAACGCGGCGGTCGGCGACACGATCCCGCGGCTCTGCCTTGACGGGTCGAACCGGCAGCCGAAGTTCGTCCTGCCCACGGTGCGCGATGCGCTGGCGAAGGCCCTGCCGGTCGATGGGCTGGGGCTGGAGGTCGCGCTCTGGTGCCGCTACTGCGCCGAGACGGCGGACCCGGCCAGCGGCATCACGCTGGAGGACGAGCGGGCGAAACAGCTGCAGGCGGCGGCGCTCGCGGCGAAGGAGGATCCGGCGGCGTTCCTGGCGCTCTCGGACGTCTTCGGCGACCTGGCCGCGGCGCCCCGTTTCGTCGAGGCCTTCTCGGCATCGCTGCGGCGGCTCTGGCAGGACGGGGTGCGCGAGACGGTGCGCGTCTACGCGGGCTGAGGGTTGCGGGGGCGGGCGATCTGCGGTTGGGTCGCCCGGCAGCAAGAGGAGAGCGCGCGATGAAACGGTCCGAGGTCAACGAGATCCTGCTGGCGGGGGATGCCTTCATCCGCTCCTTCGGCTTCGTCCTGCCGCCCTTCGCCTACTGGACGCCCGGGCGGATGCGCGAGGCGGCGGGCAGCGACATCCACAGGCGCGGCCTCGGCTGGGACATCACCGACTATGGCGCGGGCCGGTTCGACGAGATGGGACTGTTCCTGTTCACCACGAGGAACGGCGACGTGGGCGACCTGGGGCAGGGGCGCGGCATGCTCTATGCCGAGAAGATCATGATCACCCGCGAGAACCAGCTCTCACCCATGCACCGCCATAACGTGAAGGCCGAGGACATCATCAACCGCGGCGGCGGCACGCTGATCATCGAACTCTTTGCACCGCTTGCGGATGGAGGGATCGACCGCGACTCGCCGGTCACGGTGCCTTCGGACGGGATGCCGGTGACGCTGCCCGCGGGCGGCCACCTGCGCCTCGCTCCGGGCGAAAGCGTGACGCTGATGCCCGGAGTCTGGCACGCCTTCTGGGCCGAGGGGGGCGACTGCCTGGTGGGCGAGGTCTCGACCGTCAACGACGACCGCACCGACAACGTGTTCGAGCAGGACATCGGCCGCTTCTCGACCATGGAGGAGGACACGGACCCTGTGCACCTCCTCGTCTCGGATTACTGAGCGCGGACCACGGCCAGCGCCCGACGCGGGGCCGGATGCGAAACGGGCGGACCCATGGGATCCGCCCGTTGCCGTATCTGCTGCGCCGCAGGGGCGGCGCGCGAGGCTCAGTTGGCCTCGGCGTTGATCTTCTTGACCGCTTCGAAACCCGCGGTGAAGCCGCTGAGCGACACCGTCAGGTTCACCTTCTGGTCGGGGGCGGCGGCGGGCACCAGCGTGACCGTGGCCTTGGCGCCGGCCTTGAAGGCGGCGACGTCGGCATTGGTGAAGCCGATGCGCGCGAAGCAGCCCGTGGGGGTGCAGAAGGTGTAGGGATAGCGCTTGGTCGCGCCGCCATCGACGGCAAGGGTCAGCTGCTGGGTCAGCAGCGTTTCCAGCGGGGTGATGACGGTGGCGCCGGCCGCAGCCTGCTGACCTTCGGGCAGGGCGAACATGCTGATCTCGGCCACCGGGTTGCCCTGCTCGTCCTGGAGCAGCTGGTAGAGCTGGCAGGGGTCCTTCTGGCCCTCGCCCGCACGGATGCAGCGCACCTGCCAGTCGCCGTGTTCTTCCTGCACGTAGGTCGAACCGGGGCCTTCGGCGTTCTCGGCACCCACTTCGGTGCCCATGTCGAGGTCGGCAGGGGCGCCGGGCTGGGCCGGCGGCTGCGTGCCGCCCGCCGGAGCCGCCGCCTGGTCGCCGGTCTGGGCCGGGGCCTCGGGCGCGGGGGTGGCGGTGTCGGTCGACGGGGTGGCGGGCTCGGTCGTGGTCTGCGCCGAAGCGATGCCGCCGACGGCGATCAGGGCGGCGGCGCTCAGGCTTCTCAGGAAATGGGGCATGTCTGTTCCATTGCTCGGCTTCGTATTGCGGGGCCGTTTACCATGGACCGGCGGCAGTGTCAGGGGGGCTTTTCTCCGATGGGCGGAGCTGCGTCCGGACATGAAAAAGGGCCCGCGGAACGGGCCCTTCTCTCTGTCTTCTCTCCCTGCCGGACTGGCCGACTTATCTATTGCCGTGACGTTATGAGAAGCACTCACACCCGTCAACAGGGAAAATTTCAAGATTTTCCGCTTTGCCGCGGCATGAAAAAGGGCCGCACCCGAAAGGGCGCGGCCAGTCCAACAGGGAGGATACCGGCACCCGTCCGCAATGGATGAAAGCCGGTGAAAGCACTCTGGCACCAGAGCGTTAATATTGTACTTTCAACCGAAAGCTCGGGGAGGCAAGGCGTGACGGACAGCATCTTCATCGGCGGCGGCGGGCCGGAGTACGGCGAACCGCAGACCTTGCTTCTGGGCCAGGCCAACCGCCACGGGCTGATCGCGGGGGCCACGGGCACGGGCAAGACGGTGACGCTGCAGATCCTGGCCGAGGGGTTCTCGGCGGCGGGGGTGCCGGTGTTGCTTTCGGACGTGAAGGGGGATCTCGCGGGGCTCGCCCGGGCGGGGTCAGTGGAGTTCAAGCTGCACGATGCCTTTGCGGCGCGCGCGGCGAAGATCGGGCTTCACGACTACGCCTACCGCGCCTTCCCGGTGACGTTCTGGGATCTCTTCGGCCGCTCGGGCCACCCGGTGCGCACCACGGTCGCCGAGATGGGGCCGCTCCTGATCTCGCGGATGCTGGACCTGACCGAGGCGCAGGAGGGCGTCGTCAACATCTGCTTCCGCGTCGCCGACGAGGAGAAGCTGGCGCTGCTCGACCTGAAGGACCTGCAGGCTCTGCTGGTCTGGGCGGGGGAGAACGCGAAGGACCTGTCGCTGCGCTATGGCAACGTCTCGACCGCCTCGATCGGCGCCATCCAGCGCCGCCTCCTGGTGCTCGAGAACGAGGGCGGGGCCGAGCTGTTCGGGGAGCCCGCGCTGGCGCTGTCGGACCTGATGCTGACGGATGAGAGCGGGGCGGGGCGGATCAACATCCTGGATGCCGGGCGGCTGATGCAGGCGCCGCGGCTCTATGCGACGTTCCTGCTGTGGCTGCTGTCGGAGCTGTTCGAGGAGCTGCCCGAGGTCGGCGATCCGGAGAAGCCGAAGCTGGTCTTCTTCTTCGACGAGGCGCACCTGCTGTTCGACGACGCCCCGAAGGCGCTGGTCGACAAGGTCGAGCAGGTGGCGCGGCTGATCCGCTCGAAAGGGGTGGGCGTCTACTTCGTCACCCAGAACCCCGCCGACGTGCCCGACGACGTGCTGGGCCAGCTCGGCAACCGGGTGCAGCACGCGCTGCGGGCGTTCACCGCGAAGGACCAGAGCGACCTTCGGAAGGCCGCGCAGACCTATCGCGACAACCCCGATTTCTCGACCGAGGAGGCGATCCGCGAAGTCGGGACGGGGGAGGCCGTGACCTCGATGCTGGAGCGCAAGGGTGCGCCGGGGGTGGTGCAGCGGACGCTGATCCGCCCGCCGTCCTCGCAGCTCGGGCCCATCTCCGAGATGCAGCGGGCCGAGGTGATGGCCGGGTCTCCGGTGACGGGGAAGTACGAGGCCGAGGTGGATCGCGAGAGCGCCTTCGAGATCCTGCAGGCGCGCGCCGCGGCGGCGGCGAGGGCGGCGGCCGAGGCCGAGGCGAGGGCGGATGCGCAGGAGGTGGGCGAGCGCGAGTTCCGCAACGCCCGCCGCTACGATCCGGGCGCTTCGCGCGCGCAGCCCCGCAGCCGCCGGGCGCCGCCGAGCCTCGGCGAGCAGATGACGAAGATGGTGGTGAAGGAGCTGACCGGGACCACCGGACGGCGGATCGTGCGCGGCATTTTCGGGACGCTCTTCAAGGGGCGATGACGGAGGCGGTGCCGACCGGGGTGCGGAGGGCCCGGTTTCCTCTAGGAAACCGGACCATTTTCCTTGAGGAAAATGGGGTGTCGCGCGAGGCCGGACGTGGTTCTCCGGGAAGGCGCCGGAGGGCGGAGCCGGGCGGCTCCGGTTTCCTAGAGGAAACCGGTCCATTTTCCTCAAGGAAAATGGGCGCTCCGCGGTGATGGAGGGCCCATGCCGCAGGGTCAGCCGAGCAGTGCCTCCACCTCGGCGCGGGTCGGCATGCTGTCGGCGGCGCCCTTCCGGGTCACCGAGATGCCCGCGGTGGCGCAGCCGAAGCGAGCGGCCGCCACCGGATCGAGGCCGCGGGCCAGCGCCGCGGCGAAGCCGCCGTTGAAGGCGTCGCCCGCGCCGGTCGTCTCGGCCACGGGGCCCGGCGCCATGGCGGGCAGGTGGACGTCCTGGCGTCCGTCCGACAGCAGCACGCCGCGGCTGCCGAGCGTGACGATGGCGGCGCCGACGCCGCGCGCCCGAAGGGCCGCGGCCGCGCGCTTCGCGTCCTCCAGCGTCTCGACCCGGATGCCGGTCAGCCCCTCCGCCTCGGATTCGTTCGGCGTGATCCAGTCGCAGCAGGCCAGCAGCTCGTCGGAGAGATCGGTGGCGGGGGCGGGGTTCAGGATCGTCGTGACACCCGCGCCGCGGGCGATCTGCAACCCGCGCAGCGCCGCGTTGAGGGGCTGTTCGAGCTGCGTGACGAAGACGCCCGCGCCCTCGATCAGGGCGCGGTTCGCCTCTAGGTCCGACTGCGAAAGGTCGGCCGCGGCGCCGGGGCAGACGATGATCGCGTTGTCGCCCGTCGCCTCTTCCAGGAAGATGTAGGCCGCGCCGGTGTAGCTGTCGGCGTGCTGCGTGACGGCCGGGGTGATCCCGGCATCGCGCCAGAGGGCCAGCGCCATGTCGGCAAAGGCGTCCTGCCCGAGGCGCGTGATGAAGTGGACGTCGCCCCCGGCGCGCGCGCAGGCCACCGCCTGGTTCGAGCCCTTGCCGCCGGGCCCGAGGGTGAAAGCGGAGCCGAGCAGCGTCTCGCCCATGTTCGGCTGGCGCGGCGCGCGGAAGCTGGTGTCGGCGGCGAAGACGCCGAGGATGACGACGGGTTTTCCTTCGGACATGGCTGGGCTCCTACTGCGCGTCGGGGGCGATGACGCCCTTCCTCAGCATGAAGCAGCCGTAGAAGCGCCGTTCGCCGGTGCGGATCACTGTATGGGCGGTCTTCGCCATGTCGTAGAATGCGAAGCGCTCGACGCCGGTCATGGGCCGCGACCGGCCTTCGGCGGCGTCGATGGCCTGCTGCACCTCGCGCTGGACCTCGGGGATCTCGCCCGGGGCATCCACGACTTCCATCCGGGCCGCGAAGTCGTCGACGAAGGTGTCGAGGGGCAGGAGGGTCAGCACCGCCTCGACCGCCTCGGCCGAGGTGAGGTTCGGCATCGCGAGCGCGCGGCCGGTATGGGTCGCGCGCGCGACCGAGTCGGCGGGGAAGTTCGTGTCGACCAGCACCAGCATGTCGCCGTGGCCCATGGAATGCAGCGCGTGCAGCACATCGGCCCCGAGCCGCGTGTCGATCCCTTTCAGCATGGATATCCCCCCGTTTGCCTCTGGCGCGACCTTAGGGCGGCGCCCTGTGCGGGTGCAAGCGGGTGTCGCGCGAGGAGGGGGGAAGTGGTGGGCGACCTTGGAATCGAACCAAGCGTGCGTCTCCGCGAGGGAGTTACAGTCCCCTGCCACACCTTGCGGCCTGTCGCCCACTTCCCGGGCGTTCCCGCTCCGGTGGGACGCGGGATACCGGGGCGGCGCGGGGCCGTCAAGACGGAAATCGAGATCGCTTTGCGTCGGTCCCCTGTACGGCCCGCCGGCGTGGGAGGAGAGTGCGGGATGCCTCCGGCGGGAGTATTTTCGGCAAAGAAGAAACAGGGGCAGCCTCCGGGGTGGGGGCCGTGCTGGTCTCGGGGCGCGATTGGCGCTAGGGAGCCTGCGTGCAACAGCGGGGCCGGGCGATGAAGAAGCCGAAGTGGGTGATCGAGAAGGAGCGCGGAAAGCGCGCGGCGGCGGCCGAGACCGTCTGGCTGTTCGGGCTGCACGCGGTGCGCGACGCGCTGATGAACCCGGCGCGGCAGCGGCTGCGGCTGGTGGTGACGAAGAACGCCGCCGACAAGCTGGCCGATGCCATCGCCGAGGCGGCGATCGAGCCCGAGATCGCCGATCCGCGGAAGTTCCCCGCGCCGCTCGATCCCGGCTCGGTCCACCAGGGGGCGGCGCTGGAGGTGAAGCCACTGCACTGGGGCAGTCTCGAGGAGCGGTGCATGGGCGTGCCCGGGCGGCGGCCCGTCGTGCTGCTGCTGGACCGGGTGAGCGATCCGCACAACGTGGGCGCGGTTCTGAGGAGCGCGGAGGTCTTCGGCGCGCTGGCGGTAATCGCACCCGCGCGGCATTCGGCGCCCGAGACCGGGGCGCTGGCAAAGACCGCCTCGGGCGCGCTGGAGCGCCAGCCCTATCTCAGGGTCACCAACCTGTCGGACGCGATGGAGCGGCTGCGCGCCATGGGCTACCTGCTGATCGGGCTCGACGGCGAGGGCGAGTGTACGCTGGCCGAGGCGGTGCCGACGGGCGGGCAGGCGGTGGCGCTGGTGCTGGGCGCCGAGGGGCCGGGGATGCGGGAGAAGACGCGCGAGACCTGCGATCTGGTGGCGCGGATCCCGGCGGCGGGCGGCTTCGGCTCGCTCAACGTGTCGAACGCGGCCGCGGTGTCGCTCTATGCCACCGCGCGGGCCTGACGGAATCACCACGTCGTGAGCCCATGTTCACGAAACGGCGACCGGCTCTTTTGCGGCGCCGAGTGCTTCCCATATCACAGTCAGGACGCGGGGCCGGAACTCCCTGCATCAAGTCCTTCACTGTCCCTCGTTCCGAACTCGCGCCCGGACATGTTGTGCCGGGCGCTTTTTTGTCCGAAGGTCCGGCCATGGACTATTCCGACGACCTTCTCCGCTCGATCCTGAAATCGGTGCGCCGCATCGCCTGCGTGGGCGTGTCGATGAACCCGGTGCGGCCCAGCTATTACGTCGCGCGCTACCTGTCGCTGAAGGGCTTCCATGTCACGCCCGTCAATCCGGTCCATGCCGGGGAGCGGCTGTTCGGGCGACAGGTGGTGGCGGATCTCTTCGCGGTCGAGGGGGAGGTCGACATGGTCGACATCTTCCGCCGTCCCGAGCATGTGCCCGCCCTCGTGGACGAGGCGCTGGAGCGGTTTCCGAATCTGAAAGTGGTCTGGATGCAGATCGGCGTGACCCATGCCGAGGCGGCGGCGAAGGTAGAGGCGCGGGGGGTGACGGTGATCCAGGACCGCTGCCCGAAGATCGAGTACCAGCGGCTGTTCGGCGAACTCCGCATGGGCGGGTTCAACACCGGGGTGATATCTTCCAGACTGTAAGGCTGGGGCCGCCGCGGGGTTGGTCCGCGGCGGCCGGATCGCGTGGCCTCAGAACGTCCGCTTGTAGGCGAGGCTTGCGGTATAGCCGTGGGCGCCGCTCTGCCCGACGGAGGTGCCGGCGGTGAGGCTGAGGAAGGCGTTCGGCCCGAGGTCGCGCACCACCGAGGCGGAGATGTAGCCGTAGGTGCGGTCCGGGCGCGGCGCCGATACGCCGCCGAGCGTGTTCGCGTCGGGGCCGAGGAACACCGTCAGGGGGCCGTCGCTGAGGTCGTGCTCGATCGAGCCGCGCAGGTTGAACTTCCACTCCGGCAGGCTTTTCGGCGAGAAGATCGCCGAGAGGCCCGCGGTGATCCGGTTCGACTTGTACTCGGTCTTGCCGAAGGCGAGGCTCGCCGCGCCCGCCGATTCGGTATAGCCGTCGATGGTGACGACCTCGTGGGTGTACTGGGCGAAGGGGTTCAGCAGCACCGTGTCGCCGAGCGGCAGGAAGGCGCCCGCGCCGATCCGTGCGAAGCGGTAGTCGCCGCCGGTCTCGCCCCGGTAGGTCTCGGTCGCGGGGCCGAGGGCGAAGGAGCGGGTGATGTCGTTGACGTCGATGGTGCCCGCGCCGAGGGCGGCGTTCAGGTAGAAGGCCTTGGACAGCGCCACCTGGCCGAAGATGGCGCCGACGACGAGGTTCGAATCGAACCCGCCCGCGCCGTTGTCGAAGTCCACCTGCCCGCGGTCGAAGCTGAGGCCCGCGCCGATCGTGGCGTTCGGCAGCACCGGCACGTCGAAGCCGATCTTCGCCACCTGGGTCTTGCCGGAGAGGCCGGGCGTCACCTGCTGGGCGTCGGCGCCGTAATCGCCGAACTCGACGCTGCTGAAGAAGTCGATCTGACCGACCTCGCGGCGCAGACGCTCGCCGTTCGGGCCGGTGTAGAACAGCACCGTGGGGTTCAGGCGGTTCTCGATCGACAGGCTCTGCTGGCGCAGGGCGGTCAGGATGGCGACGGGGATCACCCCGGTCTGGGTCGCGGCCTGGAGCCCGGCGAAGGCGGCCTGGCCGAACAGCGCCTGGGCGGCGGTGGTCGGGTGGACGCCGTCGGCGAAGATTCGAAGCTCGCTGTCGGGGCTGGCGTTCAGGCCCTGCACGCAGTTCAGCGCGCTGCCGGGGCAGGCGGGGATCACGGCCGCGCCGGGGGCGGTGAAGCCGTATTTCGCCGGATCCGCCTCGACCGCGCCGAGGAGCCGCTGCGAATCGACGATGACGGCGCGGCCCGCGATGGCGGAGGTCAGCTGCGCGTTGAACGTGTTGCCGAGGCCGGTCAGCAGGGCGGCGGCCTGGGGGGTGCCGCTGAGACCGGCGGGCGTGGTGCCGATGTCGGGCACGGTGACGACGATCACCGATTGGGCGCCCGCTGCGCGGACGCGGGCGACCTGGGCCGCAAGCTCGGTCGCGGCCTGGGCCATGTTGGCGGCGGCCTGTTCCGGCGTGATCGCCATGGCGCCGACCGCGCCCGCCTGGGTGAAGACGTCGTTGGCACCGCCCCAGAGGATCACGAGGTCGTTGGCCCCGAAGCTGGGCGTATCGGCCAGCATCCGGTCGACCTGCGCGACGATGGGCAGCGTGGTGATGCCGCCGGGCACGGTCTGGCCGACGCCGTTCGGATCGCTGACCCGCGCGCCGCCCTGGGCATAGTTGGTGCCGCCGACCTGCACTTCGGGCAGGCCCGCGAGGGGCACGGCGCTGTAGACGTTCGGCGCGAGTGGCACGCCGAGGCGGGCCGCGATGATCTCGGCATAGGTGCGGGACGAGCCGTCGGGCGCGTTCGTCAGGAAGCGGTAGTTGATGTTCGGCAGCGCCCCTCCCGACGCGGCCTGCACCGCCTGGCTGTAGGTGCCGCCGTCGCTGAGGCTGTCGCCCAGAACGAAGACCCGGTCGAAGCGCAACTCTTCCGCCGATGCGCCGGTCATGCCGACGCAGAGCAGGGCCGCGGCCGCGGCGCCCATGCGTGTTCTTTTCACTCTTGTCCCTCCCCGTGCGGATGCCTGTGCATCCCGTGGGGTCAGACTGGCGCGAAAAGTGTTATGTGTAAATCTGGCACGGCGCCGAGGTCCGTAACGTCAATCGGCGCCGTCCGGTCCCCCGGAGACCGGCCATTGCCAGAGGCCGCTGCCCTGCTGTTCGAGCGCGCGGTAGAGCACCATCTTGTGCACCTCGTCCGCGCCGTCCACCAGCCGCGCCTGCCGGGCATAGCGGTAGATCCATTCCAGCACCGTGTCCTTCGAATAGCCCCGCGCGCCGTTGATCTGGATCGCCCGGTCGGCGGCCTGGTGCAGAAGGTTGGCGACATGGATCTTCGCCATGGAGATCTCGGTGCGGGCATAGCTGCCCTGGTCCAGCGCCCAGGCGGCGCGGGCGACCAAGAGGCGCCCGGTGTCGATCCCCATGGCAAGGTCGCCGAGGGCGATCTGGATGCTCTCGCGCTCCGCAAGGCGGATGCCGAAGCCGGTCCGCTCGGCGGCATAGGCAGCGGCGATCTCCATGCACCGCCTGGCGAGGCCGAGCCAGCGCATGCAGTGGGTCAGGCGCGCGGGGCCGAGGCGCGTCTGCGTCACCTTCAACCCGCGCCCGACACCGCCCAGCACCGCGTCGCCGGGCACCCGAAGGCCGTCGAAGCGAAGCTGGCAGTGGCCGCCGTGTTCCTCTGGGCCCATGATGGGAATGCGGCGGGTGATCTCCCACCCGGGCTGGTCCTTGTGGAACAGGAAGGCGGTGAGGCCCGCGCGCGGATCGTCCGAGGTGCGGGCGACGAGGATGAAATGGGCGGCTTCCTCGGCGCCGGTGATGAACCATTTCTCGCCGTGGATCACCCAGTCGTCGCCGTCCGGCGTCGCCGTGGTGCGGATCATCGAGGGGTCCGAGCCGCCGCCGGGCGCGGGTTCGGTCATCGCGAAGGCGGACCGGACCTCGCCCCTCACGATCGGGGCAAGCCAGCGCTCCTTCTGGGCGTCGGTGCCGAGCATCGAGAGGACCATCATGTTGCCGTCGTCGGGCGCGGCCGAGTTGAACACGGCGGGCCCGAAGATCGAGCGGTTCATCGCCTCGTAGCAGACCGCCATGCCGACGCGGGAGAAGCCGCGCCCGCCGTCCGCCTCGGGCAGTTGCAGGCACCAGAGGCCCTGCGCGCGCGCCTCGGCGCGGAGTTGGTCGAGGAGGTCGAGGCGGATGTTCTCGCCTTCGCCGAAGTTCGCCGGATCGTCCTCCAGCGGCAGCACGCGCTCGGCCACGAAGGCTGCGATGGCGGCGCGGGTGGCCTCGAGGGAGGGGGAGATCGAGAAATCCATGGGCGGGCCTTCGGCTGGTGCGGACTTGGCGCAGTCTGGCAGCGCGCGGCGGGGCAGGGAAGGGGGTGCGCGTCAGGCGGCGTCCTTCGCGGTGTCCGCGGTCTCCTCCCTTGCCCGTGACGGAGTCGTGCGCAGGATCAGGATGAAGGGCAGGATGCAGAGCACGGCGATCATCAGGACGTGGAACGTGTCGGTGAAGGCCAGCATCGTCGTCTGCCGCCGGACCTCGCCCACCAGCGTCGCCAGCGCCTGCGCCCGGTCGCCGAGCGCCGCCGTGAGCCGGTCGAGGGTGCCGTTGAAGATCCCGTTGCCCGGCGTCAGCGTCTCGGACAGGCGCGCGAAGTGGAACTCGTCGCGCCGCGACAGCATCGTCTGGCAGAACGAGATGCCGAAGGCGCCGCCGACGTTGCGGAAGAGATTCAGCATCGCCGACGCCTTGTCGGCATCCCCGGGCGCGAGGCCGACATAGGCGACGTTGGTGATCGGGATGAACAGGAACGGCAGGCCGAGCGAGATCCAGAACCGTGCCATGGAGGCGTCGAAGAAGGTGCTCTGGGTCGAGAAGTTGGACAGGTTCCAGAACGCGAAGGCCTGGAGCGCGAAGGCGGGAAAGAGCACCATCCTGACGTCGAGCCTGCTGACCGCGATGCCCGAGACCGGCATCATGAGGATCGCGATGGCGCCGCCGTAGGTCAGGGCGAGGCCCGCAAGATAGGGGCTGTAGCCGAAGACGCCCTGGAGCATCTGCGGGATCAGCTGGATTGTCCCGAAGATCAGGATGCCGAGGATCATCATCATCGCCACGGCGATGGCGAGGTTGCGGCTCTGGAACAGGAGCGGCAGGGGGACGATGGGATCGGGGTGGTTGAACTCCCAGATCAGCATCGCGCCCAGGCCCGCGACGGCCAGCGCGGTCATGGCGACGATCAGCCCGGAAGAGAACCAGCCCTCGGATTCGCCGCGGTCGAGCATGATGAGGAGCGCGCCGAGGCCCACCACCATGAACAGGAAGCCCTGCCAGTCGAAGCTGAGGCCCTTCCTCAGCCTTGCCTGGCGCTCCTCCACCAGCGTGTCGGACTCGACCGTGAAGGCCTGCACCAGCACCAGCGCGAGGATGCCGACCGGCACGTTCAGCAGGAACAGCCAGTGCCAGGACAGGCTGTCGACCACCGCGCCGCCCACGGTGGGGCCGAGGATCGGGGCGATGACGATGACGATGCCGAAGGCGGCGAAGGCCATGCTGCGCTTCTCGGGCGGGAAGCTGTCGGCCAGCATCGCCTGTTCCACCGGCGCCAGACCGCCGCCGCCGACGCCCTGCAGCACCCGCGCCGCCAGCAGCATCCCGAAGCTCGGCGCCAGCGCGCAGGCGAGGGAGGCGAGGGTGAAGAGCAGGATCGACAGCAGGAAATAGCGCTTGCGCCCGATGGCGCGGGACAGGAATCCGCTGATCGGGATGATGACGGCGTTGGCGACGAGGTAGGTCGTGACGAGCCATGTCGCGCGTTCCGGCGGGACGCCGAGGTTGCCCGCGATCTGCGGCAGGGCGACGTTGGCGATCGAGACGTCGAGCACCTCCATGAAGGTCGGCAGGGAGATGCAGGCGGTCATCACCCAGGGCCCGACGCGCCCCGCGGCCGAGCGGGGAAGATCGGCCGCCACCTCAGTTATCCGACAACGCGACGGTGACGACGACGGACATGCCGGGGCCGATGGCATAGCCTTCGGGTTTCGGATCCGTCCAGGCGATGCGCACCGGAACCCGCTGCACCACCTTCACGAAGTTGCCCGAGGCGTTCTGCGGCGGCAGCAGCTGGAACGCCTGGCCCGCGCCGGGCTGGAGCGAGTCGATGGTGCCGTGGAAGTCGACATCGGGGAAGGCGTCGACGTGGATGTCGACATCCTGTCCGGGCTCGAGCGCGGCGATGTCGGTCTCCTTGAAGTTGGCGGTCACGTAGAGGTCGTCGGGCACCAGCGCCATGATCTGCGCGCCGGGGCTGACGAAGCTGCCGAGGTTGACCGACCGCTGGGTGACGGTGCCCGCGATCTGCGCCTTGACGGTGAAGCGCGACAGCGTCACCTCGGCCAGCTGCACTTGGGCCTTCGCCTGCTGCACCCCCGCCTCCGCCGCCTGGAGCGCGGCCTCGGCGGCGGCGACCTTGGCCTTCGCCCCGTCGAGGGCCTGCGCCGCGCCGGTGGCCTCGGCCTCGGCCGCTTGTGCCGAGGTGCGCGCGTCGAGCAGCTGCTGTTCGCTGATCGTGGTCTCTCCGGTGCGGCTCGCCAGTTCGTCGTACCGTTTAGCCAGCGCGGCGGCGTCCTCGGCCTTCACCCGAGCGGCGTCGAGCGCGCTCTGCTGCGACTTCACGGCGCTTTCGGCCTCCTGGAGCCCGGCCCTTGCCTGCGCCACCTCTGCCTCGGCGGCGGCGCGGGCAGCCTTTGCCTGTGCCAGCTGCGCCTCGGCCTCCGACGACTCGAGGCGCGCCAGCACGTCGCCCGCGGCGACATGGGAGTTCGGCTCGGCCTCCAGCGCCACTACCTGCCCGGAGACCAGGGGCGCGACTTGCACGATGTCGGCGCCGACATAGGCATCCTCGGTCGAGGCGAAGTTCTCGGCACGGTAATACCACCACGCGCCCCCGGCCACGCCGGCGACGACCAGCACCGCGGCGAAGGCGAGAAGCCCCAGCTTGCGCCTGCGGGACATCCCGCTGTCGGAGTCGTCGGAAGGGTCGCCGTTCCTGTCGTCGTCAGCCATGATCCTGCCCGTTGCAATTCTCGGGGCTGGTCGGCGGTCGCGGCCCTCCCACGGGGATGGTTCTAGGGCGATGCCGCCGTGCAGCACCCGCCCGCCCGCCCGGAACCGCCGGCGCCCTCGCGCGGCGGTTGCCCTCCGGACCGACCACGAGGACGGGCATGGCCTCAGGGCAGCTCCAGCAGCGTGACCTTCGTGCCCGATGCTCCGGTGTCGCGATCCCGCGCGGGCGCGACGGCGGTCGTCGCTGTCGCCCCGAGGCTGCTGCCCAGCGTGGTGACGGCCTCGGCTGGCTTCACGGTGCCCGCCGCGCCCCTTCGCGGCGCGAGGGCCGCGGCGACAAGGGCTTTGCCGTCCGTCTCGCCCGCGGGCCAGAGGTAGAGCACCGCGCCGGCGTCCGGGGCGACCAGCGTCGCCTGCGCCGGTATGCCCGCCCGGAAGGCCGGCGCCACGGCGGCCTCGGGCGACGGGCGGTTCGTGAGGTCTGCGCGGAGCGCGGCGAGAAGGCTCGCGGGGCCGGGCACCGGCGCCGGGCTCCAGCCGGTGCCTTCGAGGCGCTGCACGAGTTCGGGCAGCGCCGGGCCGACCGTGACGAGGGAAACGGGCGGCATCGGATCGCCGACGAGGGTGGTGACGCGGGTGGCGAAGGTGCCCTCGGCGATGGCTGCGCCGGGATCGGTGAACTCGCGCGTCTCGGGGGGTATGGACGGCGCCTCGGTCGGAACGTCGGTGGCGGCAAGCCCGAGGGCCCCGGCCAGCGCCACGGCGAAGACGGCGAGGGCGAGGCGCGGACGCGCTTTCGGGGGAGCGCCGCGCCGGGCGCGCAGCATTTCCGCGACGGCGACACCGATCACCAGCCAGATCGCCCCGACCAGCCAGCCGTTCAGCACATCCGTCAGGTAATGTTCGTTGAGGTAGAGCCGGGTCGCGCCGATGGTGGCCGCCACGGTCACGGCCCCGACGATCGCCGCGGTCGCGCCGATCAGCCGCTCGCGCCAGGCCAGCGCGAACAGCGTGCCGTAGAGCGCCGCGGAGATCGCCGCGTGGCCCGAGGGGAAGCTGTGGGAATGTTCCGAGAAGAACATCAGTTCGGGCCGGCTTCGCCCGAAGGCGAGCTTCAGGAGCGTGACGGTCGCCGCGTTCCCGAGCACCGTGACCGCAAAGCCGACGGCCGCCGCGCGGCGCCCGGCCACGAGGAAGGCAAGCGCCGCCCCGACCGCGACGAGGGTGGCGACCGGCACATGGCCCGCCTGGGTCAGCCAGCCCGCGATCCTCAGCCCGAGGGGCGTCCAGAAGGCGTGGATGAGGGCCGAAAGCCGCTCGTCCGTCTGCGCCACGTTGGGCGAGAAGGTCAGGTCCAGCGCGCCGTCGATGAACACCGCGACGAGGTAGAGCAGCAGCGCGGCAACGCCGGTGGCGAGCAGACCGCCGCCGTGGGAGGTATCGAGACGGCGAGCGAGGAACGCCGAGACGCGGGGGTGGCGCGCGGCAAGGCGGCGGACGGCGGGCCGCTCGCCGACGAAACGGGTCAGCGCGTCGAGGGCGGCCAGGAATGCGGGCAGCCCGCGCCGCAACGCGCGCACGGCGATCCAGACCAGCAGGACGAAGACCGCGAACAGCGCGAGCGGCAGCGCGATCCGGGGCAGGTAGGGCCCCAGCCGGGCCAGCACGTCGCCCGCCGCATAGCCGAGCGCGACGTGGACGGCGGCATAGAGGAGCGCCGCGACGACGTTCCAGAAGCTGAACCGCCGGTGTTCCATCCCCGAGAGCGCCGCCGCCAGCACGGTCAGTCCCGAGACCGGCCCGAGGAAGCGGCCGATGACGACGGCGCCGCCGCCGAAGCGGCGCACCAGGGCCGCCGCGCGCTCGAAGGCGGGTCCGCGCCGGGGCAGGCGGCCTTCGAGCCAGCGCGCCGAGACGAAACCGAGCTCTCCGCCGAGGATCGCGCCCGCGGCGACGAACCAGAAGAGGTCGAGGGCGTCGAGCTGCCCGAGCCGCACCAGCACCCCTCCGGCGTCCACGACCAGCGATCCGGGCGTGATCACCCCCGTCACCCACCAGGCTTCGAGAAACGAGAACAGCCCGACGATCCAGTAGGCCCAGACCCCGAGGGACCCGAGCGTGGGGACGATCTGGGATGCGAAATCGGACATTGCCTCTCCTTGCCTCGGGTGCGTGGCCGTTCTGGCCCGTCCCGCCTCTGCGCTCAATGCGCGGGGACGGCCCCGCGATCCCTGGCGCAAGGCTTCATCCCTGCGACGCCTCGCCGGGACGGTGTCGGATCGGCGGCGTGACCGTCGAACATCGTGACGCTATGCTCAAGTAGGCGCCGTCCGGGCGCGGATCGAGGCCGAGGCACAGATCAAGGCGGCCCGATCAAACACGCGGGCCGGAGCATCTGGGCCTAAACGTGTCGAAGGCCCTTCCGCTGCTGCAGATTTCTGAATGTTCGCTTCCCGCCTCTGTCGTCTATCGGCGGAACGAAGCGCGGACATCCGCGGCCGTGCCGCGCATGAGGAATTGAAGCCAACGCTCGGTAATCGTTCGACGCTTTCCGCCTTGGGGACTGGGAAAGTGGCGGAGAGACAGGGATTCGAACCCTGGGTGGGCTTGCACCCACAACGGTTTTCGAGACCGCCCCGTTCGACCACTCCGGCACCTCTCCGCGATCGACGTGCGCTCGTCTAATCCGTCGCTCGCGCGGGTGCAACAGGTTTTCGCGGCCGCCGGTTGCGAATATTTGAGCGGCAGTGGGGCGAACGGCCCTTGGCACTCCGGCGGCGAGACCCTAGCCTGACGCCAGCGCGCCACGTGGCGCTTCGGGCGCCGCGCCGACGTCGAGACCGCGTAAAGACCCTTCTCCGAGAGAGTGCCATGCTCCGCCTCTGCCTTGCCGCTGCCGTGACCCTTGCGACCAGCCTGCCGCTCCGCGCGGCAAGCCCGGAGGAGGCGCAGAGGCTCTACGACGCCCTGTCCATGCCCGAGGTCGTCGGGATCATGCAGCAGGAGGGGATGACCTATGGCGACGACCTGCGGGACGAGCTGTTCCCGGGCCGGGGCGGCGCGGCCTGGGACGCCGTCGTCGCGTCGCTCTACCAGGCGCCGGCGATGGAAGAGCTGGTGCGCACGCGCTTCCTCGCCCTGCTGGCCGATGTCGACGTGGCGCCGCTGATCGACTTCTTCACCTCCGACCTCGGCAAGCGCATCGTGCGCCTCGAACTCGAGGCGCGGCGCGCGCTGATCGACAAGGACGTCGAGGAGACGGCGAAGGACGTGCTGGCCGAGATGCGCCAGCGCGGCGATCCGCGGCTCGACCTGCTGGAGCGCTTCATCGATGCCAACGACCTGGTGGATTCGAACGTCGTGGGCGCGATGAACTCGAACTATGCCTTCTATTCCGGGCTGCTGGCGGGCAACGCCTTCGACGGCACCATGTCGGACGAGCAGGTGCTGGCGGATGTCTGGGCGCAGGAGCCCGAGATCCGGGCCGACACGATCGACTGGGTCTATGCCTATCTCGCGCTCGCCTACCAGCCGCTGAAGGACGCCTCGCTGGTCGAATACACCGAGCTCTCGGAGTCGGAGCCGGGGCAGGGGATGAACCAGGCGATCTTCGGCGCCTTCGACGAGATGTACGTCACCATCTCGCGCGCGCTCGGCCAGGCGGCGGCGCAGTTCATCGCGGGCGAGGACCTGTAGTCAGACCTTCTCCTGCGTGTGGCGCGCCAGTTCGGCGCGGGCGACCTGGCGGCGGTGGACGGCGTCGGGGCCGTCGGCCAGGCGCAGCGTGCGCAGGTGGGTCCACTGGCGGGCGAGCGGCGTGTCCTGGCTGACGCCGGCGCCGCCGAACATCTGCACCGCCATGTCCGTCACCTTCAGCGCCACGGCGGGTGCCACCACCTTCACCTGCGAGATCCAGGGCGCCGCCGCACGGGCGTCGCCCTTGTCCATCATCCAGGCGGCCTTCAGGCACAGAAGCCGCGCCTGTTCGATCTCCATCCGCGCCTCGGCGATCAGGTCGTGGTTCGCGCCGAGCTGCGCCAGCGGCTTGCCGAAGGCCTCGCGGGAGAGCGCCCGGCGGCACATCAGCTCCAGCGCCTTCTCGGCCTGGCCGATCGCCCGCATGCAGTGGTGGATGCGCCCGGGGCCAAGCCTGCCTTGCGCGATCTCGAATCCCCGCCCGACGCCCAGCAGCAGGTTCTCCTTCGGCACCCTCACATCGGTATAACGGATGTGGAAATGCCCGTGCGGAGCGTCGTCCTGGCCGTAGACCTGCATCGGCCGCAGCTTCTCGATCCCCGGGCTGGCCGCATCGACGACGACCATGGAATGCTGCCGGTGCTTCGGCCCGTCGCCGCCGGTCCTGACCATCACGATGTGCACCGCGCAGCGAGGATCGCCCGCGCCGCTGGCCCACCACTTCTCGCCGTTCAAGAGCCAGTGGTCGCCCCCGTCCTCGCAGCGCATGGCGATGTTGGTGGCGTCCGAGCTTGCCACCTCGGGCTCGGTCATCAGGTAGGCCGAGCGGATCTCGCCCGCGAGGAGCGGCGCGAGCCATTTCTCCTTCAGCGCCTCGGTGCCGTAGCGGGCGAAGACCTCCATGTTGCCGGTGTCGGGGGCGGAGCAGTTGAAGACCTCGGCGGCCAGGTGGCTCTTGCCCATCTCCTCGGCCAGATAGGCGTATTCGACCGTGGTGAGCCCCTTGCCCCCGGCGTCCCCGGTCAGCCAGAAATTCCACAGGCCCCGCCCGCGCGCCTTCGCCTTCAGCCCCTCCAGGATCTCGGTCTGCCGGGGGGTGAACTGCCAGCGGTCGCCGACCCCGACCTCGGCCAGGAAGGCTTCGTCCAGCGGCGCGATCTCATCGGCGATCATCGCCCTGACCGCCTCCAGCAGCGGGGCGAGGCGGTCGGTCGGGCCGAGGGGCATGGTCATCGAGCGGTCCTCCAAAGACACAGGGCGAGGATGATCCAGCCACCGCGATCAATCAAGGGATTGCGCAATCCCGCGGCCTCTCTACTAATTGCGCCATGTCCGATGGGATGGTCAGCGGTCCGGAGGCGCTTGGCGCCTGGCTTGAGGCGGAGGTGCCTGAAGTCGGCCGCGTGCTGCGCATCGTCAAGTTCGACGGCGGCCAGTCGAACCCGACCTACCGGGTCGAGGGGACCGGCCGGACGCTGGTGCTGCGCACCAAGCCGCCGGGCAGGCTGCTGAAATCCGCGCACATGGTCGAACGGGAGTTCCGCGTGATGGCCGCGCTCGAAGGCAGCGCCGTGGCGGTGCCGCGGGTGCTGAAGCTGGTGGAGGACGGGCAGCCGCCACTGGGCCGCGCCTTCTTCGTGATGGAGCATCTCGACGGACGCATCTTCTGGGATCCGGCGCTGCCCGATGTCGAGCCACACCGCCGGTGGGAAATCTACGACGCGATGAACAGCACGCTGGCCGCGCTGCACCGGGTCGACCCGCAGGCGGCGGGGCTTGGCGATTTCGGCCGTCCCGGCGACTATTTCGCGCGCCAGACCGCGCGCTGGACCTCGCAATACCATGCGTCCTGCGAGAGCCCCTCGGACGACATGCTGGCGCTGATCGGCTGGCTGGAAGACAACCAGCCGGGCGACGACGGGCAGGTGGCGCTGGTGCACGGCGACTACCGGCTCGACAACCTGGTGTTCGATCCGGTCGGCCCCGAGGTGATCGGCGTGCTCGACTGGGAACTGAGCACGCTGGGCCATCCGCTCGCCGATCTGGCCTACCAGTGCATGCAGTGGCGACTGCCCCACGCGGGCGGCATGCGGGGCCTCGGCGGGATCGACCGCGCGGCGCAGGGGCTGCCGGACGAGGCCGAATACGTCGCCGCCTATTGCAGGCGGCGGGGCCTGCCGGGGATCGAGGGCTGGACCTTCTTCCTCGCGTTTTCCTTTTTCCGCCTCGCGGCGATCCTCGAAGGCGTCGTGGCGCGGGCGCGCAGCGGCAATGCCTCGAACCCGGAAAAGGCGCGCGCCTATGCCGCCTCGATCCCGGTGCTGGCGGCGATGGCGGTGGACCTGACACGAAAGGGCGCAGCATGAGCGACGTGCGGATGACGGTCGAGGATGGCGTGGCGGTCCTGACGCTGGATGCGCCGCCCACGAACACGCTCGACGCGCCGCTCTGCACGGCGCTGGCCGAGGCGCTGGAGAAGGCCCTTGGCGACGACCTGGTGCACGCCGTGATCCTCGCGGCGGAGGGGCCGGAGTTCTCGACCGGCACGGCGCCCGGCTGGGACGGGGCCGGGCTGCGCCGCCTCGTCGCCCGGATCGGGGCGGCGGGCAAGCCGGTGATCGCCGCGCTGCACGGCCGGGCCGAGGGCGACGGGCTGGAGCTGGCGCTGGCGGCCCATTACCGCACCGCCACGCAGGGCGTGCGGCCGGCGGGGCCCGGGATCG
>NZ_PNOS01000016.1 GCF_002869745.1 Oceaniglobus roseus | reverse complement strand
GCGCCGGGGGGGGGGGGGGGGGGGGGGGGCGCCCCCCCCCCCCCCCCGCACCCCTCTCCCGTCTCGTGCACCGGCCCCGTAGGGACCTGCCGAATTTTGATGCACCCGACCCCGCCCGGGCGGATCATCCGGGCGACGAATATTCTTATCGAATAATTAATGACCGTCCCGCTGCGCCGCGTCGCAGGAATTTGTCCCATGATCGCAAGCCCTTGCGGGCCGCGGCGGTCTGTCCTGCGGGACGTGCCGAGGTTGACAGGATGTCGCGCCCCCCGGTTTCCTCGTCCCCATGACCAGCAGGACAGACGGCGGGCGCCTTCCCGTGCCCCGCCCCGGCAAGGGGGCCGACGCATCACAATGACATCGCTCATCCAGGCCGACACGGTGCTGAAGAACGGCAAGATCTGGCGCGGACTGGGGCTCGACCCGGTGCAGTCCATCGCCCTCTGGGGCGGCAGGGTGCTGGCCTGCGGCACGGATGACGAGATCGCGGCCCTGACCGGCCCCGACACCACCGTGATCGATCTCGCCGGCCGTCTCGCCACGCCGGGGCTCAACGACGCGCACATGCACCTGATCCCCTACGGCACCGCCATGGCCGAGGTCGATCTGCGCACGAAGGCGGCGCCGACCCTGGCGGCGCTGCTCGACGCGGTGCGCGCCCGTGCGGCCGAGACGCCGAAGGGCGACTGGGTGGTGGGCCGCGGCTATGACCACTTCAAGCTCGACACCGGCCGCCATCCGTTCCGCGAGGAGCTGGACGAGGCGGCGCCGGATCACCCGGTTTATATCGTGCGCACCTGCGGCCACCTTGCCGTCGCCAACTCGAAGGCGCTGGAACTGGCGGGCATTACCGACGACACGCCCTCGCCGCCGGGCGGGCTGATCGAGCGGCAGAACGGGCGGCTGACCGGGCTTGTCGCCGAGACGGGGCGCGAGCCGATCATGGACGTGCTGCCCGAGAACACCGTCGAGACCCTGGTGCAGAGCATCGAGCGGGCAGGGGCGGACCTGCTGTCGCGCGGCATCACGTCCTGCATGGAGGCGGCCGTCGGCATCCGCGACGGCTGGACCGAGATGCTGGCCTACCAGACCGCCCACCGCACCGGCCGCCTGCCGGTCCGGGTCTACGCGACGCTGATGGGCGACAAGGGGCGCACGATCCTCGAACAGGCCCACGGTTCGGGCGTGGTCTCGGGCGGCGGGGACGACATGTTCCGCATCGGCCCGGTGAAGATCTTCACAGACGGTTCGGCCGGCGGGCGCACCGCGGCGATGACGAAGCCCTATCTCGGCGGCGATCCCGACGACCTGGGCCTGCTCTGCATCCCCGACGACGAAGTGAACGCCATGGTGATGGACGGCCACCGGAAGGGCTATCGCTTCGCCATCCACGCCATCGGCGACGCCGCCATCGAACAGGTGCTGAACGCGCTTCAGGCGGCGCTCGAGGCGCACCCGGATCCCGACCGCCGCCACCGGATCGAGCATTGCGGCTGGCTGCGCCCCGACCAGATGGAGCGGATGAAGGCCCTGCACGTCCTGCCCGCGCCGCAGCCCGCCTTCCTCTATTATTTCGGCGATCTCTACCTGACCATCGCCGAGAAGGAGCGGGTGGAGGCGAGCCACCCGATGCGGACCTGGATCGACGCGGGGCTCCACCCTTCGGCCTCCACCGACTGCCCGGTGGTCGAGATCGACCCCTTCGCCAACCTCTACACCATGGTGACGCGCAAGACCGACCGTGGCACGGTGCTCGGGCCGGAGCACTGCCTGACCATCGAGGAGGCCCTGAACGCCTACACCTACGAGTCCGCCTATGCGGCCCACGAGGAGGGGATCAAGGGGCGGCTCGTGCCCGGGCAGCTGGCGGACGTCGCGGTGTTCGACACCGATCTTCTGACCTGCGCGCCCGAGGCGATCCTGACCGCGCGCTGCGACCTCGCCATCCTCGGCGGCCGCGTCGCATACCAGCGGGGAGAGGGCTGAGGCGTGCTGACCCAGATCGCGAACCGCCTGCTGATCTCGATCCCCGTGCTCTTCGGGGTGCTGCTGCTGGGCTTCGGCCTTCTGATCCTCGTTCCCGGCGACCCCGCCATCGTCATGGCCGGGCCCACGGCGACGCCGGACGTGGTCGAGGCGATCCGCCAGGAGATGGGGCTGGACCGCCCCGTTCTGGTGCAGTTCTTCTCCTATCTCGGGCGGGTGCTGCAGGGCGATCTCGGCCGCTCGCTGATCTCGAACAAGACGGTGGTGTCGGAGCTTCTGGCCGCCATCGGGCCCACCGCCGAGCTGATGGTCGCCTGCCTGGTCTGGTCGGTGCCCCTCGGCATCGCGCTCGGCACGCTGGCGGCGGTGTATCGGGGATCGCTGATCGACCGGGCGGTGATGGCGGTGTCGGTGGCGGGCGTTTCCCTGCCGATCTTCTTCATCTGCCTGATGATGATCCATTTCGTCGGCGTCCAGTGGCGGCTCTTGCCCTTCATCGGGCGGGGCGGGCCGCTCTGGACCGTCGAGGGGCTGCGCCACATCGCGCTGCCGGCGCTCTCGCTCGGGGCGATCTTCATCGGCCCCGTGGCGCGGATGACGCGGTCTTCGGTGCTGGAGGTGCTGAAGCTCGACCATGTGCGGACCGCCCGCGCCAAGGGGCTGTCGGAGACGCGGGTGATCCTGAAGCACGGGCTGCGGAACGCGCTGATCCCGGTGGTGACGCTGATCGGACTCCAGGCCGGATACCTCGTCGGCGGCGCGGTGGTGACGGAGAGCATCTTCTCCTATCCCGGCATCGGGCGGCTTGCGGTGGGGGCGATCCTGTCCTCGGACTTCCCGCTGGCGCAGGGGGCGATCCTGATCCTCGCCCTCGGCTTCATCCTGATCAACATGGTGGTCGACATCCTTTACGCCCTTCTTGACCCGCGGGTGCAGGCATGACCGGTCGGGCGCCTGCGCCTTCGGCGACACCCGCCCGCCCGGCCACGCCGTCGCGCGAAGGAGGCCGGCGATGACCACGGTGGAGGACGCCGCGCTCGACGCGCCCGCCCCGGTGCAGCCCTGGTGGCAGCGCCTGTTGCGCGACCCCGCGGCACTGGTCGCGGCCCTGGTGCTGCTGGTCATCGTGCTCTGCGCCGTCTTCGCGCCGCTGATCGCGCCGCACGATCCCTATGCCAGTTCGCGGGCGGTGATGAAGCCCCCGGCCTGGAGCCCGCGGGGCGATTGGACCTGGCCGCTCGGCACCGACGGGCAGGGGCGCGACATGCTCTCGCGGCTGTTCTACGGCACCCGGCTGACGCTGATCATCGGCGTGGTCTCGGTCGGGCTCGGAGGCGTCTTCGGCTCGCTCATGGGGCTGCTTGCCGCCTTCCGCCCGGGGCTCGACCCCTGGGTGATGCGGATCGTCGACGTGCTGCTCTCGTTCCCGGCGATCCTCCTCGGCCTCGCGCTGGTCGCGGTCTCGGGCCCCGGCGCCGCGCCGGTGGTGATGGCGCTGGCCATCGCGACGATCCCGGATTGCGCCCGCATCGCCCGCTCCATTGCCGTGTCGGTGATGAAGCAGGAATACATCGAGGCCGGCCGCGCCCTCGGGCTGTCGGACGGGGCGCTGTTCCTGCGCTACCTCGTGCGCAACTGCATCTCGTCGATCATGATCTTCATCTCGTTGCGCTTCGGGCAGATCATCCTGATCGGCGCCGCGCTCTCCTTCCTCGGGCTTGGCGCGCGGCCACCCACGGCGGAACTCGGGATGATGGCGGCGCAGGGGCGCGACTTCCTGCTCTACGCCCCGCACATCGCGGTGATCCCCTCGGTGCTGATCTTCGTCATCGTGCTGGCCGCCAACATCCTTGGCGACGCGCTGCGCGACGTGCTGGATCCGCGGCTGAGGTCCTGAGACCGGCAACCACAAGACGACACACAGCAAAACGACAGGGAAAGGAAACGAGATGAAGAGACTGATGGCGACGACGGCGCTTCTGGCGCTCGCCGGCATGGCCCAGGCGGCCGAGATCACCATCGTGCGCGAGGTCGACAGCAACAACTACGACCCGCACAAGACC
The DNA here is from genome assembly GCF_002869745.1 of Oceaniglobus roseus. Classification (GTDB taxonomy): domain Bacteria; phylum Pseudomonadota; class Alphaproteobacteria; order Rhodobacterales; family Rhodobacteraceae; genus Oceaniglobus; species Oceaniglobus roseus. Next base: position 78,371 of record NZ_PNOS01000016.1, on the reverse strand, counting down.
ACCTCGCGCGCCGCGTCGGAGGTGCTGTTCATGCTCGGCGACACGCTGGTGTCGCTGGCGCCGGACATGCAGACCATCGACACCGGCGTGGCGGAAAGCTGGGAGGTCAGCGAGGACGGCAAGACCTATACCTTCAGGATCCGCGACGACATCAGCTTCTGCGACGGCAAGAAGCTGACCGCCGCCGACGTGGTCTATTCGATGAACCGCTGGATCGACCCCGAGACCAAGTCCCCGGTCGCCTGGCGCGCGGGCGAGGTGGAAAGCGTGACCGCGACCGACGACTACACCGTCGAATACAAGCTGAAGGCGCCGTTCTCGGAACTGCTCTACCAGCTGACCCAGAGCTTCGGCACCATCGTCGACCAGGCCAATGTCGAGGCGCTCGGCGACGATTTCGGCGTCACCGGCTTCAACGGCACCGGGCCCTTCTGCTGGGGCGAGTGGACGCCGCGCGACAAGATGATTGTCACCAAGCACGACGGCTATACCTGGGGCGCGCCGTTCCACAAGAACCAGGGCCCGGCGTCGATGGACCAGATCACCTGGCAGATCGTCCCCGAGGAGAACACCCGCACCGTCGCCGTCATCACCGGGCAAAGCCAGGTGACGCAGTATGTCCCCTACATCGCTCTGGAGCAGCTGAAGTCGTCGCCGGGGATCGAGGTGGTGCAGTCCGACCTTGCCTTCTGGACCTACTTCATGGGCTTCAAGATCGACAAGGAGACGGTGTCGGACCCCGCCGTGCGCACCGCGATCAACCTGGCCGTCGACCAGGAGGCGATGGCCGAGGATCTGTTCTTCGGCGTCGTGCAGCCCGCCTATTCCTACGTCAGCCAGGAGGCGCTGGACTGGAACCACGACCTGGACGACAAGCTGCTGAAGTACGACCCCGAGAAGGCGAACCAGATCCTTGACGAGGCGGGCTGGGTGCGCGGCGACGACGGCGTGCGGTCGAAGGACGGCGTGAAGCTGGCGCCGGTGGCCTATGTCTTCGCCGGCTCGACCTGGGGCAAGATCTCGGAAGCGGTGCAGGCGTACCTGCGCGAGATCGGCGTCGACATGCAGATCCAGGCGTTCGACGCGACCGTCGCCTGGGGCAAGCTCGCCACGCAGGAGTTCGACATGTTCGGCATGTCCTTCCCCTATGTCTCGTCGGGCGACGCGCTGAACCTCTACTTCCGCTCGCAGAACATGCCGACGCCGAACCGGATGAACTGGAACGATCCGAAGACGGACGAGCTGCTGCTGACCGGCGCCACCGCCACCAACGACGCCGACCGCGCCGCGGCCTATGGCGAGGTGCTGGAACTGGTGCAGGACGCCGCCGTCTGGCTGCCGCTCTACCACGAGCCGATGGTGATCGCCCAGTCGACGGACCTCGAGACCGTGGTGCCCCACAACATCTACGGCTCGGGCCTCTACAAGGGGCTGGACCTGAAGTTCAAGGAGTGAGGTGCGAACCTGCGCCCGTCTCTGGGTCGGGCGCAGGTCGACCTAGCCACCGCGGGCCGCTCCGAAGGTAGGGAGGCCCCCGGCCGCGGGCGGGGGAGAAGCCCCCGCCCGGGGGGGCGGTCGGGGGCTGCCCGCCGTTACCGCCGGACGACACTCAGCCGCTGAAGTCCCGTCAACATCCGCTCGCGAAAGTCACACCATGCCCGTCACCGTCATCCGCAACGCCGCCTGGATCGTCGCCTACGACGCCGAACAAGGCTCCCACCAGTACCTGACCGGCGGCGATGTCGCCTTCGACGGCGACACCATCACCCATGTCGGCGGCCGCTACGACGGCCCGGCAGAGACCGAGATAGACGGCACGAACCGCCTTGTCTCTCCGGGTCTCGTCAACATCCACTCGCATCCGTCGTCCGAGGCGATGAACAAGGGCTTCCTGGACGAACTCGGCTCGCCCCGGCTCGGGATGTCCTCGCTCTACGAGTACATGCCGCTGTTCCGCTGCGACGACGAGGGGCGCGAGGCCTGCGTGCAGGTCACCTACAGCGAGCTGCTGAAATCCGGGGTGACGACGCTGGTGGACCTTTCCGTCGCCTGGGACGGCTGGATCGACACCTTCGCCGCCTCGGGCCTCCGGGGCATCGTCAGCCCGATGTACCGCTCGGCGCGCTGGTACACCGACAACGGCCACGTCGTGAACTACGAATGGGAAGCCGACGGGGGCAGGGCGGCGATGGAGCAGGCCATCGCCACGGTCGATGCCGCCATGGCCCACCCCTCGGGCCGCCTCTCGGGCATGATCTCTCCCTCCCAGATCGACACCTGCACGCCCGAGCTGATCCGCGACAGCTTCGCCCTGGCGCAGGAGCGGGGGCTGCCGTTCCAGATCCACGCCGCGCAATCGGTGGTGGAGTTCACCGAGATCACCCGCCGCCACGGCATGACCCCGCTCGAATGGCTCGACAGCCTCGGGGTGCTGAAGGCGGGCGCGATCATCGGCCACGGCATCTTCCTGAACGACTACGGCCATGTCTTCTGGCCCGAGGCGGACGATTTCGGCCTCCTGCAACGCTCGGGCGCCGCCGTCGCCCATTGCCCGACCGTGTTCCAGCGCCGCGGCATCACCATGAACACGGTCGGCCGCTACATCCGCGGCGGCATCCCGGTCGGGATCGGCACCGACACCTATCCCCACAACATGCTGGAGGAGATGCGCACCGCCCTCTACATCTCGCGCGTGGTGTCGAGGAACCCCTATGACCTTCGCACCTCCGACATCTTCGACGCGGCCACGACCGGCGGGGCGAAGATCCTCGGGCGCGACGACATCGGCAGGCTTGCCGTGGGCGCGAAGGCCGACCTGTTCCTTGCCGACATCACCCATCCGCAGATGATGCCCGTTCGCGATCCGCTCCGCTCGCTGATCTACGTCGCGGCCGAGCGGGCGGTGAAGGACGTGTTCGTCGACGGCCGCCATGTCGTCGTCGACGGCGAGGTGCCGGCCTTCGACCTGCCCGCCGCGCTGGAGAAGCTGGAGGCGGCGCAGCGCCGGGCCGAGGAGGCGTTCCGGACGCTCGATTTCGCCGGGCGGACCCACGACCAGGCGTCGCCCTTCACCTATGGGCGGGGCTGAGACGTGACGGGGTCGCCGAGCACCACGCACAGGGAAATCCTGCAGGAGCCGCAGATGGATCACGCGCCGCTTCTCGAGGTGGAAGACCTCGCCGTCGAGTTCCGCATCGGCGGCACCGTGCAGCGGGCGGTGCAGGGGGTGTCGCTGTCGCTTCACAGCGGCAAGACGCTGGGCGTGGTGGGGGAGTCGGGCTGCGGCAAGTCCGTGACCTCGCTCTCGATCATGCGGCTCGTGCCGCAGCCGCCGGGGCACTACGCGGGCGGGGCGATCCGGTTCAAGGGTCGCGACCTCCTGAAGCTGTCCGAGACCGAGATGAGGAAGCTGCGCGGCGGCGAGATCGGGATGATCTTCCAGGAACCTATGACCTCGCTCAACCCGGTCTACACCTGCGGCGCGCAGATCGAGGAGAGCCTTTCGGTCCATTCCGGCCTGTCGCGCAAGGCCGCCCGCGACCGCGCGGTCGAGATGCTGGACCTCGTCGGGCTGCCCTCGCCGAGAAGCCGCGCCGACGATTACCCGCACCAGCTGTCGGGCGGGCAGCGGCAGCGGGTGATGATCGCGCTGGCGCTGGCGAACGATCCGGCGTTGCTGATCGCGGACGAGCCGACCACCGCGCTCGACGTCACGATCCAGGCGCAGATCCTTGATCTCATGGGAGAACTTCGCGAACGCACCGGCGCCGCGGTGATGCTCGTCACCCACGACCTCGGCGTCGTGGCGCAGACCTGCGACGACGTCGTGGTGATGTACGCGGGCCGCGTGGTGGAACGTGCCAGCACCGCCGCGCTCTTCTCCGACCCCCAGCATCCCTACACCGTGGGCCTGATGGCCGCCGTGCCCCGCATCGGCAGCGCCGCGGGCCGCCTTGCCACCATTCCCGGCACCGTTCCGCCGCCCTGGGCGAAGATCGGCGGCTGCCGCTTCGCCTCGCGCTGCCCGCTGGCCACAGACCACTGCCGCGCCGAGGATCCGCCGCTTGCCGAGCTTGCCCCCGGCCACACCGTCGCCTGCTGGCGCGCCCCGATCGAGGCCGCGGCATGAGCGCGATGCTGGAGGTCCGGGGCCTGACCAAGCATTTCCCCGTCCGCCGCGGCGTCCTTCGCCGCCAGGTCGGCACGGTGCAGGCCGTCACCGACGTGAGCTTCGACGTGAACGAGGGCGAAACCCTTGCCATCGTCGGCGAATCCGGCTGCGGCAAGTCCACCATCGGCCGCACGCTTTTGCGGCTGCTGGAGCCGACCGCGGGCACGGTCAGCCTGGACGGCACGCAGGTCATGGACCTGCCCGCCGCCGACATGCGCGAGATGCGCAAGCGGATGCAGATCATCTTCCAGGATCCCTTCGGCTCGCTCAATCCCCGCATGACCGTGGCCGAGACGCTGGCCGAGCCGCTGCTGCTCCACGGCCTCGCCACCTCGTCGGACGTGAAGGGCAAGGTCGATGCGCTGCTCGAAACCTGCGGGCTGCAACCCTGGCACGCGGGCCGCTTCCCGCACGAGTTCTCGGGCGGCCAGCGCCAGCGCGTCGGCATCGCCCGCGCCCTCGCCACCCGGCCAAGGCTCATCGTCTGCGACGAACCGGTCAGCGCGCTCGACGTCAGCGTGCAGGCGCAGATCGTGAACCTTCTGAAGGATTTGCAGACCGAGTTCGGCATCGGCTATGTCTTCATCAGCCACGACCTTGCCGTGGTGCGGCACATGGCGGCGCGGGTCGCCGTCGTCTACCTCGGACGGATCGTGGAGGAGGCGCCGGTGGCCGAGCTGTTCGCCACGCCGCGCCATCCCTACACCCGTTCGCTGATCGCCGCCGCGCCGCGACCCGATCCCGCCGCGCGCAAGACCAGCGCGCCGGTCGAGGGCGACCTGCCGTCGGCGCTGAACCCGCCGCCCGGCTGCGCCTTCCACCCGCGCTGCCCGCTGGCCGAGGCGCGCTGCCGCACCGAACGCCCCGTGCTGCGCCCTCTGGGCAAGGCCCGCGTCGCCTGCCACTTTGCCGAGACCGCTCCGACCACCGAGGCGGCGGCCGAAAATCCGCCCTCCGAGGCGCTGACCCGCCGCCTCCAGGTGCTCGAAGCCGCGCGGCAGAAGGAAAACACATGAAAGACCAAGCTCCCATGAACGGCGCCGAATCCGTCGTCCGTTCGCTCCACGGCGCCGGTGTTCGCGTCTGTTTCGCCAACCCCGGCACCTCGGAGATGCAGTTCGTCGACGCGCTCGACCGCACCGGGCTCCTGCGCTGCGTGCTGGGGCTGTTCGAGGGCGTCGTGACCGGCGCCGCCGACGGCTATGCGCGGATGGCGGACGTCCCCGCGGTGACGCTGCTGCACCTCGCGCCGGGCCTCGCGAATGCGGGCGCGAACATGCACAACGCCCGCAAGGCGCGCTCGCCCATGGTGAACCTCGTGGGCGACCATGCCGTGCGCCACCGCGACTACGACGCGCCGCTGACCGCCGACGTGGCGGGCGCGGCGGCCCCGTTCTCGGACTGGGTGAAGACCGCGACCAGCCCCGAGAGCTTCGCCGCGGACGCGATGGAGGCGCTCGGCGCCGCCATGTCGCGGCCGAACAAGGTCGCCACCCTGATCGCCCCCGCCGACATCGGCTGGGACGCGGGCGGGCAGATCGCGCCGCCGCCGGCCGCGCCGGAGTTCGCGCCGCTGGAGGAGGCGGCGGTCGAGAGGGCGGCAGGGATGCTCGGCCCCGACACCGTGATCCTCGTCAGCGGCCGGGTGCTGGAGACGCCCGAGGCGGTGGCGCAGCTTCAGGGCATCGCGGCGCAAACCGGGGCGAAGGCGCTGGCCCCGACCTCGAACCGGCGGTTCGACCGCGGGGCGGGGCGCGCGGGGATCGCCAGGGTGCCGTATCCGATCAACATGGCGCTCGACACGCTGAAGCCGTTCCGGCGGGCGGTGCTGATCGAGACGGTGGAGCCGGTCGCCTTCTTCGCCTATCCCGACCGCCCCTCGCTGCTGCTGCCCGCGGGCTGCGAGGTGGCGACGCTGACCGGGCGCGACGGCGACGGCCCCGCCGCCGTCGCCGCCCTGGCCGAACGGGTGGGGGCGCAGGCGAACCGCAGCCACGCAAGCCTGCCCCCCGCGCCGCAGGCGGGCGCGATCACGCCCGAGACCATCGCCACGGCCATCGCCAACGCCCTGCCGGAAAACGCCATCGTCGTGGACGAGAGCGTCAGCGGCGGGCGCGACGTCTGGCGGCAGACCGAGGGCGCGCCGCCCCATTCCTGGATCTCGCTCACCGGCGGCGCCATCGGGGACGGCATTCCGCTCGCGCTTGGTGCCGCCATCGCCTGCCCGGAGCGTCCGGTGCTGGCGCTCCAGGCGGACGGCTCGGCCATGTACACGATCCAGGGCCTCTGGTCGCAGGCGCGGGAGGGGGCGAACGTGACCACCGTGGTCTTCGCCAACCGATCCTACGAGATCCTGAAGATCGAGCTTTTCGCCGTCGGCGCCAATCCGGGCCGCTCCGCCCTCGACATGCTGGACCTCGACCGCCCGGCGCTCGACTTCGTGGCGATCGCGAAGGGCATGGGAGTGCCGGGCCGCCGGGTCGAGGACGTGGCCGAGCTGCAGCGCGCCATCGCCGACGCCATGGCCGAGCCGGGGCCGTTCCTGGTCGAGGCGGCGATGTGAGCGGGTATGGGGCCGAGAAATGATCCTATCGGAAATCTCATAAGGCCACGGTCATTCTTCACTGGGTCGGCGCCGCCGGCCCGGCTTACGCTGACACCAAAGAAAACGACAACAGGAGGTCCACGATGAACTGCAAGCTTTCGATTGCCGTCCTTGCCGCCGCGCTCGCCCTTGGCGGGGCCGCCAGGGCACAGGACAAGACCTATACCGTCGCCGTCGACGGCACCTTCGCGCCCCACGCCATGCCGTCGCTGTCGGGCGGGGTCGAGGGCTTCAACATCGACCTCGCCAACGAGATCGGCACACGGCTCGGCGCGAAGATGGACATCGTCGCCACCCAGTTCTCGGGCATCCTGCCGGGCCTCGCCGCGGGCACCTACGACTTCGTCGTCGCCCCCACCACGATCACCAAGGAGCGGGCCGACAGCGTGCTGTTCTCGGAGGGCTACCTGAACACCGACTTCGGCTTCGTGGTGAAGAAGGGGACCGAGGACATCACCGACCTCGAGGGCTTCGAGGGCAAGGTGATCGCGGTCAACAAGGGCTCGGTCTATGACAGCTGGGCGCGCGAGAAGGAGGGCGAGGTCGGCTGGACGGTCGAAAGCTACGGCACCAACGCCGATGCGGTCCAGGCGGTGATGTCGGGCCGCGCCTTCGCCAACGTCGCGGGCAACACCGTGTCGGCCTGGGCCGTGAAGCAGAACCCGCAGCTGCAACTCAGCTACGTCTTCTCCACCGGCCTCGTCTGGGGGATGCCGTTCAGGAAGGGCGACGAGGAGCTGCGCGCGACGGTCGAGAAGGTGATCGAGTGCATGAAGACCGACGGCACCATGGCGGCGCTGAGCGAGAAGTGGTTCGGCACAATCCCCGAGCCGGGCTCGGCCGCCGTGACGCCGCAGCCGGGCTTCGGCGAGCCGGGCTTCGCCGGTTACGTCGAGGACGACCACACCCCAGGCTGCAACTGACATGGCGTCCGTCGCAGCCTCCGGGGGCGCCGCGGACGCGGCGGCCCTGTCGGTCCGGGCGCTGCACAAGTCCTTCGGCGCCGACGAGGTGCTGAAGGGCATCGACCTCGACGTGCGGCGCGGCGAGATGGTGTTCGTGCTGGGGCCGTCGGGTTCGGGCAAGTCCACCATGCTGCGCTGCTGCAACCGGCTGGAGGAACCCGACAGCGGCGAGGTGCTGGTGGAGGGCGACCGGCTGACCGGGCCGGGGGTGAACCTCAACCGGATGCGCCAGCGGATCGGGATGGTATTCCAGTCCTTCAACCTCTACCCGCACCTTTCGGCACTCGGCAACGTCACCCTCGCGCTGCGCCGCGTGCAGGGCATGGCGAAGGCCGAGGCCGAGGCGGCTGGGATCGAGGCGCTGAACCGCGTCGGCCTGTCGGACCGCGCCCGCCACTATCCCTCGCAGCTTTCGGGCGGCCAGCAGCAGCGGGTGGCCATCGCGCGGGCGCTGGCGCTGAAGCCCTCGGTCATGCTGTTCGACGAGCCGACCTCGGCGCTGGATCCCGAGCTGGTGGGCGACGTGCTGGACGTGATGCGGGACGTGGCGGGGCAGGGGATGACCATGCTCGTCGTCAGCCACGAGATGAAGTTCGCCCGCGATGCCGCCGACCGCGTCATCTTCATGGACGGCGGCGTGATCGTCGAGCAGGGACCGCCCGAACAGGTCTTCGGCGCCCCGACCGAGGCGCGCACCCGCGCGTTCCTCTCGCGCTTCCACGGGTAGGCGCGATGGAGGTGTTCCTCGACCAGTTCCTGAACCCCGCGGTTCTTGCGAAATACACGCCCCTGATCCTGAAGGGCGCGGGGGTGACGGTGCTGCTGTCGGTTCTGATCGTGCTGGCGGGCATCGCCCTTGGCACGGCGCTCGCCTGCCTGCGCGCCTACAGGATCGCCGCCCTGTCCCTCCCCATCGTGATCTACGCCGACATCTTCCGCGCCCTGCCGCCGCTGGTGCTGATCCTGCTCGCCTATTTCGGACTGCCGAACGTGGGCGTCCTGCTGTCCTCCTTCACCGTGCTGTTCCTGATCCTGACGCTGGTCCTTGCCGCCTTCGCGGAGGAAATCGTCTGGGCCGGCATCACCGCGACGCCGAAGGGCCAGTGGGAGGCCGCGCGGTCGACCGGGCTGACCTTCACCTGGACGCTCGGCCATGTGGTGCTGCCGCAGGCGCTGCGCATGGTGATCCCGCCGCTGACCAACCGCGCCATCGCGATCACCAAGATGACCGCGCTCGGCATGGTGATCGGCGTGCCCGACATCCTCGGGCAGGCGACGACGGCGCAGAGCTTCTCGGCCAATGCCTCGCCGCTGACGCTGGCCGCCGTCGCCTATGTCATCCTGTTCCTGCCCTTCGTCATCGCGTCGCGCTGGCTGGAAGCGCGCTTCGCGCCGCCGGGGGCCTGAGCATGGAGGCGATCCTTCAGCAGTTCTTCAACCTCGACATCATGGCCAAGGCGCTGCCGCTGGTGCTGAAGGGGCTGGGCGTCACGCTTTTGATCTGCGCCGTGGTGATCCCCCTCGGCGCGCTCGGCGGGCTGGTCTTCGCCATCGGATCGGTGGCGAAGAACCGGGCGGTGCGCTGGGTCTCCATCGCCTTCGTCGACCTGTTCCGGGCGACCCCGCCGCTGGTGCTCCTGATCTTCATCTATGCCGGGCTGCCCTTCGCGGGGCTGAAGATCTCGCCCTTCGCCGCCGTCACCGTCGGCTTCTTCCTGAACAACTCCGCCTATTTCGCCGAGATCTTCCGCGCCGGACTGCTGTCGGTGCCGAAGGGGCAGGGCGAGGCGGCACGGTCCACGGGCCTGACCGGCGCCCAGACGCTGCTCTGGGTGACGCTGCCGCAGGCGGTGCGCAACGTGCTGCCGGACCTGCTGTCGAACGTGGTCGAGGTGGTCAAGCTCACCTCGCTCGCCTCGGTGGTGAGCCTCGGGGAAATGCTGCACGCCGCGGGCCTCGTGCGCTCGGTCACTTACAACGCCTCGCCGCTGGTTCTGGCGGCGGGGCTCTACCTGTTGCTGCTCTGGCCGCTGGTGCGCGTGATCGCCCGGTTCGAGCGGCGCATCGCCAGTTGAGGAGGACGACATGCGGGAAATCGTGATCGGCGGGGCCCAGATGGGCCCGATCCAGAGGGCCGAGAGCCGGGCCGAGGTCGTGGCGCGGATGGTCGCGCTGCTGGACCAGGCGGCGGGGGCGGGCTGCGACCTTGTCGTGTTCCCGGAACTCGCGCTGACCACCTTCTTCCCGCGCTGGTACATGGAGGACCAGGTCGAGGTCGACACGTGGTTCGAGTCCGAGATGCCGAACGACGCCACCCGGCCCCTGTTCGACGCGGCCCGGCGGCACGGCATCGCCATCACCTTCGGCTATGCCGAGAAGACGCCGGAAGGGCGGCACTTCAACACCTCGATCCTGACCGACCGGGCGGGCAACATCGTGGGCAAGTACCGCAAGGTGCACCTGCCGGGGCACAGCGAGTTCGACACCGAACGCGCCTTCCAGCACCTCGAGAAGCGGTATTTCGAACCGGGCGACCTGGGCTTTCCGGTCTGGCGCAACCTCGACGCCTGGATGGGCATGTGCATCTGCAACGACCGCCGCTGGCCCGAGGTCTATCGCGAGATGGGGCTGCAGGGGGTGGAGCTGATAACCCTGGGCTACAACACGCCCTCGGTGAACAGCCAGGACAGCCGCGAGGGGCTGGAGCAGCGGCTCTATCACTCCGAGCTGTCGGTGACGGCCGGGGCCTACCAGAACGCGGCTTGGGTCGCGGCCATCGCCAAGGCGGGGGACGAGGACGGGCATCCGCTGATGGCGGGCTCGATCATCGTCGATCCGAACGGCTTCGTCGTGGCGCGCGCAAAGGGCGAGGGGGACGAGCTGATCGTGCATGCCTGCGACATGGACCTCTGCAACTTCGGCAAGGCGACGATCTTCGACTTCGCCCGCCACCGGCGGATCGAGCATTACGGGCGCATCACCGGCCAGACCGGGGTGATCCTGCCGTCCGAGGAAAAAGCCGCCGAATGACCCTGTCCCTCGACCTGAACGCCATGGAGCCGCAGCTGCGCTACAAGCTGCTGACGGCCGTGGTGATCCCGCGCCCCGTCGCCTGGGTGACGACGCTGGGGCCGACCGGCGTGGTCAACGCCGCGCCCTATTCCTTCTTCAACCTCTTCGGACAGGACCCGGCCATCGTCGTCCTCGGCCTCGAACACCGCCCCGACGGCAGCCCCAAGGACACCACCGCCAACATCCGACGTACCGGCGAGTTCGTGGTGAACATCGCGACGCCCGCGCTGACCGAGTCGATGGTGGGCACCGCCGCCGCCTATGCCTCCGACGTGTCCGAGCCCGAGGCGCTCGGCCTCGCCACCGCGCCCTCGGCCCATGTCGCGCCGCCGCGGCTGGCCGATGCTCCGGCGGCGATCGAGTGCCGCCGCCTGACCACGCTCCAGTTCAGCCCCGAGCGGGACATCGTGATCGGGCAGGCGGTGGGGCTTGCCACCGCCGACGGGCTGATCGACACCGACGCCTGGCGCGTCCGCTGGGACGCCGTGGGAGACGGCGACTATCCGGTCGCGCGTCTGTTCGCCGACCGTTATGCAAGGCTGGACGAGATCGCCCCCATGGCGATCCCGGCCGTACCGAAGACCAAGGGAGAGACACGTTGAGCAACCTGATCCACAGAGAGTCCGAGGGGGTGTTCATCATCGCCGCGACGCCGTTCGATGACAGCGGGGCGATCGACTTCGACAGCACCGACCGGATGGTGGACTTCTACCTCGAGTGCGGCGTCACCGGCATGACGATCCTCGGCATCATGGGCGAGGCGCCGAAGATGGCCGGGGACGAGGCGCAGCGCTTCGCCAGCCACATCCTGAAGCGGATCGACGGGCGGGTCCCCGTGATCGTCGGCGTCTCGGCGGCCGGCCTCGACAACATGGCGCGGCTCACGAACACGGTGATGGACGCCGGGGCCGGCGGCGTGATGGTCGCCCCGCAGCCCGGCATGGTGACCGAGGCGAAGCTGAAGGGCTACATGGCGCAGGTCTGCACCGCGCTCGGCGATACGCCGATCTGCTTCCAGGACTACCCGCAGACCACCGGGGTGCAGGTCTCGGTCGAGACGATCCTCGGGCTGACCGTCGATCATCCGCAGATCGTCATGCTGAAGCACGAGGACTGGCCGGGGCTGACGAAGCTTTCGCGGGTCCGGGCCGAGACCGGCACCGGCGACGTGCCGCGCCTGTCGATCCTCACCGGCAACTCGGCGCTGTTCCTTGCGCAGGAGATGCAGCGCGGCGCCGACGGGGCGATGACCGGGTTTGCCTATCCCGAGATGCTGGTGCAGGTTGTGGAGCGGCACAAGGCGGGCGACGTGGACGGGGCGGAAGACCTGTTCGACGCCTACCTGCCGCTGGTGCGCTACGAGCAGCAGCTGGGCCTCGGCCTTGCCATCCGCAAGGAGGTGCTGAAGCGGCGCGGGGTTATCGCGTCCAGCAAGGTCCGCGCGCCCGGTCCGTCGATGACCGCGCGCGACCACGAAGAACTGACGCGCCTGATCGCGCGTCTGGAAAAGCGACTGGGGGAGTTGAACTGATGGATCTGGGACTGAGCGGAAAGCGCGCGCTGGTCATGTCGTCGAGCCGGGGCCTCGGCCTTGGCTGCGCGCAGGCGCTGGCGGCCGAGGGGGCCCATGTGCTGCTGACGGGGCGTTCCGGCGACAAGCTGGAGGCGGCGGCGAAGGCGATCACGGCGAAGGGGCCGGGGAAGGCCGATTTCATCACCGCCGACCTGACCGACAAGGACGCGGTGAACACGCTGGCGAAGGCGGCCGAGGAGATCCTGGGCGGCGTCGACATCCTGGTGAACAACACCGGCGGTCCGCCCCCGGGGCGGATGGTGGACGCCGATACCGAGATCCTGGCCTTCCAGTTCGACACCATGGTGATGAACGTGGTCGAGATGACGAAGCGGCTGCTGCCCGGAATGTGCGAGCGGAAGTGGGGCCGGGTCATCACCATCGGCTCGTCCGGGGTGATCCAGCCGATCCCGAACCTTGGCCTCTCCAATGCCATCCGCTCGGCCCTCGTCGGCTGGTCGAAGTCGCTCAGCAACGACGTGGCGGCGGACGGGGTGACGGTGAACATGCTGCTGCCGGGCCGCATCCACACCGAGCGGGTGGACGAGCTGGACAGCAACGCGGCCGAGAAGACCGGCAAGACGCTGGAGGAGACGCGCGAGGCCTCGAAGGCGGGTATCCCCGCGGGCCGCTACGGCACGGTCGAGGAGTTCGGCGCGGTCTGCGCCTTCCTCGCCTCGGAACAGGCGAGCTATGTCACCGGCAGCCTGATGCGCTGCGACGGCGGCGCGATCCGGTCGGTCTGAGCATGTTCGACCTCGTCATCAAGGGCGGCACCATCGTCACCGCCGCCGACACCTACAGGGCCGACATCGGCATCACCGGGGGCAGCATCGCTGCCCTCGGAACCGGGCTGGAGGGAAATGACAGCATCGACGCCACCGGCAAGCTGGTGCTGCCCGGCGGGATCGAGGCGCACTGCCACATCGCGCAGGAATCCGCGACCGGGGGCATGACCGCCGACGACTACCGCTCGGGCAGCATCTCGGCGGCGTTCGGCGGCAACTCCTGCTTCGTTCCCTTCGCCGCGCAGCACCGCGGCATGGGCGTGACCGAGACGCTGGACCTCTACGACAGCCGGGCCGAGGGGGCGTCCGTCATCGACTACGGCTATCACCTGATCGTCGCCGATCCGACCGAGAAGGTGCTGACCGAGGAGCTTCCGGCGGCCTTCGCCCGCGGCGTGACCTCGTTCAAGGTCTTCATGACCTACGACCTGATGAAGATCGACGACCGGCAGTTCCTCGACATCCTGACGGTGGCGAAGGAGAACGGCGCGCTGACCATGGTCCATGCCGAGAACTCCGGCATGATCGCCTGGATCTCCGACCGGCTGGTGAAGGCGGGTCATACCCAGCCCCGCTATCACGCGCCCTCGCACCCGGCGCTGGCCGAGTCCGAGGCGATCAACCGCGCGATCTCGCTGGCGAAGCTGGTGGATGCGGCGCTGCTGATCGTCCATGTGTCCACCCCCGAGGGGGCCGCGCTGGTGCAGGGCGCGCGGCTGGCCGGGAACAAGATCTTCGGCGAGACCTGCGCGCAGTACCTGTTCCTGACCCGCGACGACCTCGACCGGCCGGGGATGGAGGGGGCGAAGTTCATGTGCTCGCCGCCCTTGCGCGACGTGGCCACGCAGGAGGCGCTGTGGCGGCACCTTCAGGCGGGCACGTTCAGCGTCTTCTCGTCCGACCATGCCCCCTATCGGTTCGACGACTCCGGCAAGCTTGCCAAGGGACCGGACGCCAGCTTCAAGCAGATCGCGAACGGGATGCCGGGGATCGGGCTGCGCCTGCCGCTGCTGTTCTCGGAAGGGGTGAACGCCGGGCGGATCACGCTCCAGCAGTTCGCGGCGCTGTCGGCCAGCAACGCGGCGAAGCTCTATGGCCTGACGAAGAAGGGCAGCATCGCCATCGGCATGGACGCCGACATCGCGATCTGGGACCCCGAGGAGACGCGCAAGGTCACGGTCGAGGACCAGCACGACAACATGGACTACACCCCCTTCGACGGCTGGACCGTGAAGGGCTGGCCCGTCACCGTGATGACCCGCGGGCAGAGGATCGTCGAGGGCGGCGAGCTGAAGGCCGAGCCGGGATACGGGCAGTATGTCGCGCGCGAGCGGATCGACCTGACCGGCATCCCCGGCCACCGCGCGGTCGAGTTGGACCCGGACACCAACTTCGGCGCCCGCATCATGCCGGAGACGAAGGCGTGAGCGGACCCGTCGTCGTCGTCAACCCGAATTCCAACCGGGCGGTGACGGAGGGGCTGGACCGCGCGCTGGCCCCGTTCCGCCTCGCAGGCGGGCCGGGGATCGAGTGCCTGACGCTGGAGGAGGGGCCCTTCGGGATCGAGAACCAGGTCCATTCCGACCAGGTGATCCTGCCGCTGGTGGAGCTGGTCAAGCGCCGCGCCGATGCCTCCGCCTTCGTCATCGCCTGCTATTCCGACCCTGGCATCGACGCCTGCCGCTCGGTCGCTCCGGTGCCGGTGTTCGGCATCCAGGAGAGCGGCGTCCTGACGGCACTGTCCCGGGCCGACCGGATCGGCATCGTCGGCATCTCCTCGGCCTCCGAGAAACGCCACCGCCTCTACATGCGGCGTATGGGGGTGTTGGACCGCGTCGCGGGCGAACGCGCGCTGAACATGAGCGTGGACGAGACGGCACGGGGATCGGGCACCTTCGCAAGGCTCCAGGAGGTCGGCCGCGCGCTGATGGCCGACGGGGCCGAGGCGCTGGTGCTGGGCTGCGCCGGCATGGCGGTGCACCGCGCGCCGCTGGAGGCGGACCTCGGGATTCCGGTGATCGACCCGACGCAGGCGGCGGTCGCCATGGCTCTCGGGGCGGTGCTGGCGAAGCGATTGTAAAGCGTCTATGACGGCGCCATGAAGATCGCGCGCCGCAACGACCTGTCGCTTCGCCTGCTGGAGATTTTCGGCACGCTGATGCTGCACCAGACCACGGTGGCGGCGGCCGAGGAACTGGGGATCTCGCAGCCCTCCGTCTCGACCGCGATCAAGCAGCTCGAGGCCCAGCTGGGCTTCCCGCTGTTCGAGCGCGAGAAGAAGCGGATGCGCCCGACCCCGGAGGCGAAGAGCCTGTTCCAGGAGGTCGAGCCGCTGTTCGAGCAGCTCAGGAGCGTCGAATCCCGCGTCCGCGACCTGCGCGGCGGCGCCGTCGGCAAGTTGCGCGTCATGGCGACGCCGCCGCTCGGCCATTCCATCGTGCCCGGCGCGCTGGCCGCCTTCGTGGCCGAACGGCCCGGCGTGGCGGTCCAGTACGACGTGCGGCGGATGGAGAACGTGGTCGACGCTATCGCCATCGGCGCCGCCGACATCGGGCTGTGCCTCGCCACCGACAGCCATCCCGGCATCGAGATCCGCACGCTGAAGACCAGCCGCATGGTCGCGCTGATGCGGCAGGATCATCCCCTTGCGGAGTGTCCGGTGGTCCACCCCGCGGACGTGGCGGAACACGGTTTCATCGGGCTCGACCGCGCCTCGCGGCTGGGGCTTCTGCTCCAGACCGCCTTCGAGACGGCCGGGGTCGGCTATTTTCCCCAGATCGAGGTGCGCTACTGCCATACCGCCGCGGTGCTGGCGCAGGCGGGCACGGGGGTGGCGGTGGTGGACCCCTGGACCGCCTCGTTCCTGCCGAACATGGCGCTGGTCGCGCGGCCCTTCGATCCTGCGATCTCGGTGCCCGCCTGCCTCCTGTCGCGGCCCGGGCGGCCACTGACGCGCCTTGCCGACGCCTTCAGCCGGATCTTCGTCGCCGCGCTCATGGCGCCGCAGCCCGGCCCGGCGGGGGCCTGAGGAGATGCTGCCCTGGGTCCTTCTTGCCACGGCGAAGGCGCCGGACGGCGACACGCTGCGGCTCCTGAGGCGCGGCGACGAGTTCTCGATCCGCGTCACCGGGGGCAACGGGCTGATGAGCAGTCGGCTCAGCGGCTCGGAAGAGGCGCTGGCGACGCTCTCCATCGCCGCCTTGAGGGACCGCGCCGCGCCGCACCTGCTGATCGGCGGCCTCGGCATGGGCTTCACCCTGCGCGCCGCGCAGCGTGGCCTCGGGCCGGGGGCGCGGCTGACGGTGGCCGAGATCGTGCCCGAGCTTGCCGGTTGGGCGAGCGAGTTCATGGGCGAGGTCTTCGGCGACTGCCTGGAGGATCCGCGGGTCGATCTGAAGATCGCCGACGTGGCGGCGCTGATCCGCAAGGCCGAGGGTCTGTACGACGCGATCCTGCTGGACGTCGACAACGGCCCCGACGGGCTGACCCGGCCGGGCAACGACGCGCTCTATCACGAGGCGGGGCTGAAGGCCGCGCGCCGGGCGCTGCGGCCCGGCGGCGTGCTGGCGGTCTGGTCGGCGACGGCGGAACCCGCCTTCACCGCCCGCCTGAAGCGCACGGGGTTCGACACCGAGGCCAAGAGCGTGCCCGCCGGGAAAAGCCGCCGCGGCACGAAGCACACGGTCTGGATCGCGCGGGCCCCGGCCAAGGGGGCCCGCGCCTGAGCGGTCACGAGCAGGAGTAGCCGAGGCTGACGTGGCCGCGGTCGAAGCCGTCGAGGCTGACCTTGCAGGTGCTGTCCTGGATCGCGACGGAGTCGCCCGCCTTCAGGGTCTGGGTCTGGAAGCCGTTGACGGCGATCCGCGCCGTGCCCGCATCCTCGTCCGCGCCCGAGACGAAGACGCGCACCTTGCCGTCGCCCAGCATCGCCGTCTCGCCCACGCCATAGCCCTGCGGCTCGGGCATGTCGGCGCCGCACTGCGCCGAAAGCTGCGCCGCGCCGCCGGACAGGCCGTCGAGCGTCACGAGGCAGTCGGTGCCCCCGCCCATGACCGCCTTCGACGATCCGGCCTTCAGCATCATGTTCCTGCCGTTCATGTTCAGCCGGGCCGCGCCGCCCTCCTCGTCGACGCGCGAGACGAAGACGCGCACCGCGCCGTCGCCGTAGACGCCGGTCTGTCCGGGGCGCAGGCCGTCGCCGCCCGACCCGCTGCCGCCAGACCCGCTGCCGCCCGAGGCGGCGGCCTTCTGCGCGCCGCCCTCGCCGCCGGAGCTTTCCCCGGCCGCTGCCTTCGCGTCGGCCGTGTCATTCCCCGAGCCCTCGGCCGCCTTCGCGTCGCCGGACCCTCCTGCCGCGCTTGCAGGCTGCTGCGCCGCCATGGCCTGGTGCGCCTTCTCCGAGGTCTCGACCAGCTTGCCCATGCGCTGGTCGAGGCCGGACTGCCCCTCCGAGAGCTTGGAGAGCGTGTCCTTCACGTCCGCCGACATCGTGTCGACCTTGCCCGACAGATCCTCGCCCACCTTGGCGGCGGCGTCCTGAACGGTGCCTTCGAGGCTGTCCAGCCGTTCGGTCAGCGACGCCATCGAGTCGCCGAGCGCGCTCAGCTTCTCGTCGAGGCTCTGGTTCGCGGCGCTCACCGGTTCCATCGTCTGGGCCATGCGCTTGCCGATGGCGGCCATGTCCGGCCCCTTCGGCGCGGCGACGTATCCAACGGCCACGCCGACCACCAGCGCGACCACGCCGATTCCAATCGTTTTCTCGTCCAAGGCTAACCTCCCATTGATTTTTTTTGAATCCGGGCCGAGCGCCCGCGTGCAACGGAATGAAATCACAAAAGTGACCTTGCGGAAACAAATTCCGCCCCGCCGGCCTCCGGCGACGGCCTAGAGATCCGCGCGCAGGCGGCGCACGACCTGCCCGTAGGCGGCGGCGATGGCGTCGTGGCGGATGTGGCGGCCGCCGGTGACAAGATGCCGCCCGCCGCTCCAGACCTCGGCCACCATGGCGCTGTCGCCGGCGAAGGCGAAGCTGTCGATCAGCGTGTCGCCCCTGAGCCCGGCAAGGTCGATGTGCCCGGTATCGAGCGCCGCCATGTCGGCCAGCCGCCCCGGCTCGAGCGTGCCGCCGTCGCGCCCCGCCGCCTGCGCGCCCCCTGTGCAGATCGCGTCGAGGATCCGGCGCCCGGTGGATCTCTCCGGCGTCGCCAGCGCGGCGCGCGTCCTGTCGCGCAGCCGCTGGGAGGTGTCGAGCTGGCGGATCTCCTCGGCCAGCGAGATTCGGATGTTGCTGTCCGAGCCGAAGCCGATCCGTCCGCCCGCGCCAAGGTAGGCGACCCCGTCGAAGATCCCGTCGCCAAGGCTCGCCTCGGTCAGCGGGCAGAGCCCCGCGGTCGCGCCGGTCCGCGCCAGCGCCACCGTCTCTTCCCGGGTCATCTGCGTGCAGTGGATCAGGCACCAGCGGGCGTCGAGGCCCAGATGCTCCAGCGCCCAGGTCACGGGGCGCGCGCCCCAGGCGGCCTCGATCTCCTCCACCTCCGCCACCTGTTCGGCCAGGTGCATGTGGATCGGACCCCCCGGCACCATGCCTGCCACGTCCCTCAACGCGTCGCGGTCCACCGCGCGCAGCGAATGGGGCGCGACGCCCAGCACGGTGTCGGCGGGCAGGGGGGCGAGGGCCGCGCGGGCGCCGTCGAGCAGGCGGGCGAAGCGGTCGGGATCGTTGCCGAAGCGGATCTGGCCGGGGCCGAGGGGCCGCAGGTCGCAGCCGCCGTAGCGGTAGAGCACGGGCAGCAGGGTCAGCCCGATCCCCGAGACCTCGGCCGCCTCGGCGATCCGCGCCGACATCTCGGCGAGATTGCCGTAGGGCGCGCCGCCGGGACGGTGGTGGAGGTAGTGGAACTCGACCGAGGCGCCATAACCGGCTTCGAGCATCTCCATCTGCACGAAGGCGGCGATGGCGGTCACGTCCCCGGGCGTCAGCTGGTCGAGGAAGCGGAACATCAGCTGCCGCCAGGTCCAGAAGCTGTCGGTGGGATCGCTGCCGCGCCGTTCGGTCAGGCCCGCCATCGCGCGCTGGAAGGCGTGGCTGTGAAGGTTCGCGGGGGCCGGCAGCAGCGCGCCGACGCGCTGTCCCCCGGGTGCCGCGCCCGGCGTCACCGAAGCGATGCGCCCGTCCGCCCCGATCTCCACCGCCACGTCCCGCGCCCAGCCCGTCGGCAACAGCGCCTGTTCCGCCCAGATCCTCGTCATGCCGCGTCCCCGCTTGACAGGTTTTTATGTACATACATAATAGCGTCAATTCCGATCCCCGATCAAGGCGCCTCCTCCATGCTCCTGACGAACGCGCGGCTCTGCGGCCTTCCGAACGGCGCGCCCCACGGCGGGGTCGAGGACGGCGCGATCCTGATCGAGGACGCACGCATCGCCTGGGCGGGCGGGCGCGAGGACCTGCCCGACGGCGACCATGGCGAGGTCCGCGACATGGGCGGGCGGCTGGTCTCGCCCGCGCTGATCGACTGCCACACCCACATCGTCCACGGCGGCGACCGCGCCGCGGAGTTCGAGATGCGGCTTCAGGGCGCGACCTACGAAGAGGTCGCGCGGGCCGGGGGCGGGATCGTGTCGACCGTGCGGGCCACGAGGGCGATGGACGAGGACGCGCTGGTGGTGGCGGCGCTGCCCCGGCTCGACGCGCTGATCGCCGAAGGCGTGGCGGTGGTCGAGGTGAAGTCGGGCTACGGGCTGGACACCGATACCGAGCTTGCGATGCTGCGCGCGGCGCGGCGGCTGGGCGAGCTGCGGGAGGTGCGGATCGTCACCTCCTTCCTCGGCGCCCACGCGGTGCCGCAGGGGTCCGAAGCCGACGCCTATATCGACGGGGTCTGCATCCCCGCGCTGCGTGCCGCCCATGCCGAGGGGTTGGTCGACGCGGTGGACGGCTTCTGCGAGGGCATCGCCTTCTCTCCCGCGCAGATCGCCCGGGTGTTCGACGTGGCGGCGGAGCTGGGCCTGCCGGTGAAACTCCATGCCGAGCAGCTCTCCGACCTCGGCGGCGCGAAGCTGGCGGCGGCGCGGGGGGCGCTGTCGGCCGATCACCTCGAATACCTGGGCGAGGACGGGGTGGAGGCCATGGCAGAGGCCGGCACCGTCGCCGTGATCCTGCCCGGTGCCTTCTACACCCTGCGCGAGACGCGGATGCCGCCCGTGGACCTGCTGTGCCGTCACGGCGTGCCGATGGCGGTGGCGACCGACTGCAACCCCGGATCGTCGCCCATGACATCGCTGCTGCTGGCGATGAACATGGCCTGCACGCTGTTCCGCCTGACCCCGGAAGAGGCGCTGTTCGGTGCGACCCGCCACGCGGCGCGCGCCCTCGGCCTGCGCGACTGCGGCCTGATCGCGCCCGGGATGCGCGCCGACCTCGCCGTGTGGAACGTGGCGCACCCGGCCGAACTCGCCTACCGCATCGGTTTCAACCCGCTGCACGCCCGCATCATCGGAGGCCGACCTTGACGCTGACCCTCACCCCCGGCGCCGTCACCCTCGCCGACCTCGCCGAGATCTTCTGGACCGGCGCCGCCGTAAGGCTCGACCCCGCCTGTCGTGGGGACGTGGAGGCGGCGGCGGGCAGGATCGCCTCGGCCGCGGCCGGGAACGTGGCGGTCTACGGCGTCAACACGGGGTTCGGAAAGCTGGCCAGCGTCGCCATCGCGCCCGGCGACACGGCGGTTTTGCAGAGGAACCTGATCCTGTCGCACTGCTGCGGCGTCGGCGCGCCGATCGCGCCGAACATGGTGCGGCTGATGATGGCGCTGAAGCTGCTCTCCTTCGGGCGCGGCGCCTCCGGCGTCCGGTGGGCGTTCGTCGAGCTGTTGCAGGAGATGCTGGCGCGGGGCGTCACGCCCGTGGTGCCCTCGCAGGGCTCCGTCGGCGCCTCGGGCGATCTCGCGCCACTCGCCCACATGACCGCGGTCGTGATCGGCCACGGCGAGGCCCAATACAGGGGCGAGACGCTGCCGGGGGCCGAGGCGCTGGCCCGCGCGGGGCTGGAACCGCTGGAGCTGGGGCCGAAGGAGGGGCTGGCCTTCATCAACGGCACCCAGTTCTCGACCGCCTTCGCGCTGGCCGGGTTGTTCCGCGCCTGGCGGGCGGCGCAGGGCGCGCTGGTGATCTCGGCGCTGTCGACGGACGCGATCATGGGCTCGACCGCGCCGTTGCAGCCGGAAATCCACGCGCTGCGCGGCCATCGCGGCCAGATCGAGGCGGCGGCGGCGATGCGCGCGATCCTCGACGGCTCGGAGATCCGCGAAAGCCACCGCGACGGCGACACCCGCGTGCAGGATCCCTATTGCATCCGCTGCCAGCCGCAGGTCACGGGCGCGGCGATGGACGTGCTGCGGCAGGCCGCGACGACGCTGGAGATCGAGGCCAACGCCGCCACCGACAACCCGCTGGTGCTGTCGGAGGCGGGGCTGATCGTCTCGGGCGGCAACTTCCATGCCGAGCCGGTGGGCTTCGCCGCCGACATGATCGCCCTCGCGCTGTCCGAGATCGGCGCCATCGCGCAGCGCCGCGTGGCGCTGATGGTCGACCCGACCCTGTCCCACGACCTGCCGCCGTTCCTGACGCCCAAGCCCGGTCTGAACTCGGGCCTGATGATTGCCGAGGTGACGACCGCGGCCCTGATGAGCGAGAACAAGCACATGGCCACCCCCTGCGTCACGGACTCGACCCCGACCTCCGCCAACCAGGAGGATCACGTCTCCATGGCCGCCCACGGCGCGCGGCGGCTCGGGCCGATGGCCGACAACCTGAACCGCATCCTGGGGGTCGAGGCGATCTGCGCGGCGCAGGGGGTCGAGTTCCGCGCGCCGCTGCGGACGAGCGCGCCCCTGCAAGCGGTGCTGGCGCGGCTGCGGCAGGACGTGGCACCTCTGCACGAGGACCGCTATCTCGCGCCCGACCTCGAAGCCGCCGCACAGCTGGCGGCAACGGGTGCGCTGGCCGAGGCCTGCGGCGTGGCCCTGCCGGAGCTCGGACGATGAAGGTGGTTGGCGTCACGCGCGGCGACGGTCCGGTGATCCTCGCCATGCCCCACGGTGGGACGGACCTGCCCGACGCGGTGTTCGACCGGCTGAACGCGAAGGGGCAGGGGCTGGCCGACACCGACTGGCACATAGCGCGGCTCTACGAGGGGCTCCTGGCCGACGTGACCGTGGTGCAGTGCGCGGTGCACCGCTACATGATCGACGCGGGCCGCGATCCGTCGGG
The DNA here is from genome assembly GCF_002869745.1 of Oceaniglobus roseus. Lineage (GTDB taxonomy): Bacteria > Pseudomonadota > Alphaproteobacteria > Rhodobacterales > Rhodobacteraceae > Oceaniglobus > Oceaniglobus roseus. The sequence goes on along the minus strand of NZ_PNOS01000016.1, from coordinate 55,927 downwards.
GCAGTCGCTCTATCCGGGGCAGAACACGACGGGACTGTGTCCGGTCAACGACTTCGACGGCGATCCGATCTGGCGCGAGGGGCAGGCGCCCGGCGCCGACGAGATCGCCGAGCGCGTCGCCACCGTCCACGCGCCCTATCACGCCGCGCTCGCCGCCGAGGTGGACCGGCTCCGCGGGACGCACGACGCGGTGGTGGTCTACGACTGCCACTCGATCCGCTCGGTCCTGCCGTTCCTGTTCGACGGCACCCTGCCGCAGTTCTGCATCGGCACGAACCACGGCGCGACCTGCGCCGATGCCGTGACAGCGGCCGTGACCGATCCGCTGCCGCCCGAGGACACGGTGCTGAACGGCCGCTTCGTCGGCGGCTGGACCACGCGCCACTACGGCCAGCCCGAGGTCGGCGTCCACGCGATCCAGATGGAGCTGTCGCAACGCGGCTACATGCGCGAACGCAGCCCCTGGGCCTGGGACGGCATCCGCGCCGAGGCGCTGCGCCACCCGCTGCGGCTGCTGCTCACCAACCTTGACCGGCTGGCGCGCTCGGGCGCCCTGAAGAACGATCTGGCGAAAGGAGCCTGACCATGGACCTCGACCGCAAGAACATCCGCACCGTCATCCCGCCCACGGGCCCCGAGATGACCTGCAGGACCTGGGGCGCCGAGGCGGCGATGCGGATGCTGATGAACAACCTGCACCCCGACGTGGCCGAGAACCCGCACGAGCTGGTGGTCTACGGCGGCATCGGCCGCGCGGCGCGCAGCTGGCGGGACTTCGACACCATCGTTGCCTCGCTGAAAGGGCTTGGCCCGGAGGAGACGCTGGTGGTCCAGTCCGGCCGCCCCGTCGCGGTGGTGCGCACGCATGCCGATTCGCCGCGGGTGCTGATCGCCAACTCGAACCTCGTGCCGCACTGGGCGACCTGGGACCATTTCCACGAGTTGGACCGCAAGGGGCTGATGATGTACGGCCAGATGACGGCCGGCTCCTGGATCTACATCGGCACACAGGGCATCGTGCAGGGCACCTACGAGACCTTCGCCGAGGCGGGGCGCCAGCACTATGGCGGCGACCTCAGGGGCCGCTGGATCCTGACCGGGGGCCTCGGCGGCATGGGCGGGGCGCAGCCGCTGGCCGCCGTCTTCGCCGGGGCCTGCTGCCTCGCCGTGGAGTGCAACCCCGACAGCATCGACTTCCGCCTGCGTACAAAGTACCTCGACGAGAAGGCCGAGACGCTGGACGAGGCGCTGGCGATGATCGACGCCTGGACGAAGGCGGGCGAGGCGAAGTCGGTGGGCCTGCTCGGCAATGCCGCCGACATCTTCCCCGAGATCCACAGGCGCGGCGTGCGCCCCGACATCGTGACCGACCAGACCAGCGCCCACGACCCGCTGAACGGCTACCTGCCGCAGGGCTGGACCCTCGGCGAATGGCGCGAAAAGCGCGAGAGCGATCCGAAGGCGGTGGAGAAGGCGGCGCGGGCCAGCATGAAGGTCCACGTCGCGGCCATGGTCGAGTTCTGGAACGACGGGGTTCCGGTGCTCGACTACGGCAACAACATCCGCCAGGTGGCAAAGGAGGAGGGGCTGGAGAACGCCTTCGCCTTCCCGGGCTTCGTCCCGGCCTATATCCGCCCGCTGTTCTGCCGCGGGATCGGCCCGTTCCGCTGGGTGGCACTGTCGGGCGATCCCGAGGACATCTACAGGACCGACGCCAAGATGAAGGAGCTGTTCCCCGGGAACGCGCACCTGCACCAGTGGCTCGACATGGCACGGGCGCGAATCTCGTTCCAGGGGCTGCCCGCGCGGATCTGCTGGATCGGGCTCGGCGACCGGCACCGGGCGGGGCTGGCGTTCAACGAGATGGTGGCGAAAGGCGAGCTGAAGGCGCCGGTTGTGATCGGCCGCGACCATCTCGACTCCGGCTCCGTCGCCTCGCCGAACCGCGAGACGGAGGCGATGAAGGACGGCAGCGATGCCGTATCGGACTGGCCTCTGCTGAACGCTCTGGTCAACACGGCGAGCGGGGCGACCTGGGTGTCGCTGCACCACGGCGGCGGCGTCGGCATGGGCTTCTCCCAGCACGCGGGCATGGTGGTGGTCGCCGACGGCACGCCCGAGGCGGCGGCGCGGCTGGAGCGGGTTCTGTGGAACGATCCCGCCAGCGGCGTCTGGCGCCACGCCGACGCGGGCTACGAGGACGCGAAGGACTGCGCCCGCGAACATGGCCTGAACCTGCCGGGGATCCTCTGATGCACTACGCGCCCGGAACCGACGTCTGCCCGCTGCCGTTCTCTCCGTTCAAATCCTGCACCGTGCCGCGCCCCATCGGCTGGCTTTCGACGGTGTCGCCGGACGGGGTGGCGAACCTCGCCCCCTACAGCCAGTGGCAGAACCTGACCTTCGACCCGCCGATGGTGATGTTCGCCGCCAACCGGTATCCCGACGGGCGGAGGAAGGACACGGTGGTGAACGCCGAGGCAACGGGCTGGTTCGTCTGGAACATGGCGACCTGGGACCTGCGCGAAGCGGTGAACATCTCGGCCATGGCGCTGCCTGCCGAGGTGGACGAGTTCGAGCGGGCCGGGGTGACGAAGGCCGCCTGCGTCGATGCCCCGGGGCCGCGCGTGGCCGAAAGCCCCGCGCATTTCGAGTGCCGCCTGATCGCCATCCACACCCTGCCGGGGGACAGCCCCGTGGGCATGGTGGATGTCGTCTATGGCCGGGTGATGCGGATCCATGTCGACGACGCGGTGATCACGGCAGAGGGCAAGCTCGACATCCCGAGGATCCGGCCGATCGCGCGCATGGGCTATTACGACTACACGGTGGTCGACAGCACCTTCGAGATGCGCATCCCGCAGGGCGAGGGGGCCGAGGCCGACGGGCTGGAAGGGCGGCCGCCCGAGCGGCGGTAGCACCCGCGCGACAGAGCCGCGCGCCCCGGCGGTGCATGCAGGGGCGCGCGCTTGTGGTTACTGCAGGTCCGCGAAGGCGTCCTGAAGGCGCGACACGGCCTCCTCGATCCGCGCACGGGGCGTCGCGATGTTGAACCGCAGGAAGCTGTCGCCACCCTTGCCGAAGGTCGGCCCAGCATTCGCCGCGATCTTCGCCGTGCCGCAGACGCGTTTCGTGAACTCGTCCGGCGCCATGCCCGTGCCCGCGAAATCGACCCAGGACAGGTAGGTGGCCTCCAGCGGCATCGACCGCAGCCCCGGGATCGCGTTCACGCCGGCATCGAAGATCTTCCGGTTTCCGTCGAGGTAGTTCATCAGGTCGTCGACCCAGACCGCGCCCTCGGGCGAATAGGCGGCGGTCGCCATGTGCATCCCGAAGCTGTTCGGCGAGATCCCGAGCCCGTTGACCTTCGCCGCGAACCGCGCACGCAGCGCGGGGTCGGGGACGATCACGTTGCCGATGTGGCTGCCCGCGATGTTGAAGGTCTTGGTCGTCGCCGTCATCATCACCAGCCGGTCCTCGATGCCTGCGATCTTCGCCATCGGGGTGTGGCGGTTGCCGGGGTAGACGAGGTCGTGGTGGATCTCGTCGCTGACGAGGATCAGGTCGTGGCGCTTCGCGAAGGCGGCGACGCCCTCCAGCTCCTCCTCGGTCCAGACCCGGCCGCCGGGGTTGTGGGGCGAGCAGAGGATCAGCATCGTCTCGCTGCCGTCCATCTGCGCGTCCCAGGCGTCGAAGTCGAGCGCGTAGCGGCCATCGACGATTGGCATCTCGCATTCCACCACCCGGCGGCCCAAGCCGGTGATGACCCGACCGAAGGCGTGGTAGATCGGGGTGAACATGACGATCCCGTCGCCGGGCTGCGTGAACGCCTCGAGGCACATGGCGGTGCCGTTGACGAGGCCGTGGGTGGTGAAGATCCAGTCCTTCTCGACCTGCCAGCCGTGGCGGTTCTCCATCCACCAGGCGATCGCCGCGAGATACTTCGAGTCGTCGCCGAAATAGCCGTAGACGCCGTGATCCACCATCTTCTGGAGCGCGTCCTGCACGCAGGCGGGGGGGCGGAAGTCCATGTCGGCGACCCACATCGCCAGCCCGTCGTCCTTCGGCACGCCGTAGATCGGCTCCATCTTGTCCCACTTCGCGCAGTGGGTGCCGCGGCGGTCGATGATCTCGTCGAAACTCATGGAATGCCCTCCTTCGGATGTCACGCGGAGGGTATTCCCGTCTTCGCCAGCCACAAGGGCAAAATCGCCGCCCCGGATCTGCCGCCGCCCCGCCGGGTTCCGCCCGGCACGGCGGGTCGGATATTGCACAAAGGGGCGCGGCGAACTAGATCGGCGGCATGGCACTGCTCGATATCCTGATCCACCCGGACCCCCGGCTGAAGAAGCCCGCCGCCCCCGTGACCGAGGTCACGCCGGAGCTCAGGAGGCTTGCCGACGACATGCTCCAGACGATGTACGACGCGCCGGGCATCGGACTGGCCGCGCCGCAGGTCGGCGTGCTCCAGCGGCTGATCGTGCTCGACTGCGTGAAGGAGGAGGGGGCCGCGCCGCGCCCCCTCGCCATGGTCAACCCCGAGGTGACCTGGACCTCGGAGGCGAAGAGCGTCTACGACGAGGGGTGCCTGTCGATCCCCGACCAGTACGGCGAGGTCGAGCGGCCCGCAGAGGTCGAGGTGCGCTGGCTGGACCTCCACGGCGCCACGGTTTCCGAGCGCTTCTCGGGGCTCTGGGCGACCTGCGTGCAGCACGAGATCGACCACCTCGACGGCAAGCTGTTCATCGACTACCTGAAGCCGTTGCGCCGCCAGATGATCACCCGCAAGATGGTGAAACTGAAGCGCGAGCGCGCCCGCGTCTGACCTGATTCCCGCCCGATACCCGAAAGCGACCCGATGGCCCTGATGCAGATCCTGAAATGGCCCGACCCGATCCTGCAGCAGACCGCCGCGCCGGTGACCGACTTCGATGCCGCCCTCGCGGCGCTGGCGCAGGACATGCTCGACACGATGTACGACGCGCCGGGCCGCGGGCTGGCCGCGCCGCAGGTGGGGCGGCTGATCCGGCTGTTCGTGATGGACACCACGTGGAAGGAGGGGACGCCCGACCCGGTGGTCTGCGTCAACCCCGAGATCCTGTGGTCCTCCGACGAGACCGAGGAGAACGAGGAAGGCTGCCTCTCGATCCCCGGAACGCCGATGCCGATCGTCCGCCCGGCCCGGATCGGCCTGCGCTGGCAGGGTGTCGACGGGACGGTGAACGAGGCGGAGCTCGACGGGCCGGACGCGCTTTGCGCGCAGCACGAGATCGACCACCTCGACGGCCTCGTGATCTTCGACCGCGTGGCGCCGTCGCTGCGCGCCGAGTTGGAAGCCCGGTACTCGGCCGCCCCGACGTGACCCCGCGCCCCTTCGTGATGTGGCCCGACCGCCGCCTGCGCACGCCCGCGGCGCCGGTCGCGGCGGTGACCGACGAGATCCGCGCGCTCTGGGCCGAGATGATCGAGGCGATGGAGGCGATGCCGGGCGTCGGGCTGGCCGCGCCGCAGATCGGCGTGATGCTGCGCCTCGCCGTGGTGGATGCCTCCGAGGCGCGGGGCCGCGCGATCCGCATGGCGAACCCCGAGATCCTGCATGCCTCCATCCACCCCCGCGCCCACGACGAGGCCTCGCCGAACCTGCCCGGCGTCTCGGCGGTGATCGAGCGGCCCCGCGCGGTGACGGTGCGCTACCTGAACGAGGGCGGCGAGGTCGAGGAGCGCGACATGGTCGACCTCTGGGCCACGTCGGTGCAGCACCAGATCGACCACCTGGACGGGCGCATGTACTTCGACCGCCTCTCGCGGCTGAAGCGCGAGCGGCTGCTGAAGCGGGCGGCCAAGCTGCGCTGAGGGCTGCCTGCGCGCCTTCGTCTTCGGCGTCGGGTCAGCGGGATGGTGCGGGAGCCTCCGGCGGGGATATTTGAGAAGCAAAGATGGGGGCGATTCCCTTGATCATCTTTGCTTCCCAAATATCCCCGCCGGAGGCTCCCTGACTCTCGACCCGCCAGACGCCGGGATCAGCGCGCGGCGGTGACGATGAACTCGACGAGGTACTCGGGCGCGGCGAGCTTCGCCTCGCCGCAGGCGCGGGCGGGGGTGTGGCCCTGGGGTACCCAGGCGTCCCAGACCTCGTTCATCGCGGCGAAATCGGCCATGTCGGCCAGCCAGATCACGCATTGCAGGATCTTCGTCTTGTCGCTGCCCGCCTCGGCCAGCAGGCTGTCGACCTGGGCGAGGCAGTCGCGGGTCTGCTCGGCGACGCTGGTGCCGGGCTTGCCGACCTGGCCGGCGAGATAGACGGTGTCGCCGTGGGTGACGATCTGGCTCATGCGGGGGCCGGTGTGGGCGCGGGTGATCTCTGCCATGGGTCTCTCCTGTGATTGCCGGTCACCGATGGCACGGCGGACAGGGCGCCGCAAGCCATGGACCACGGGGTCGGGCGGCGCTATCCCGGCGGCGGTCGAGGAAGGAGACATCTCATGCGGATCGTGTTCATGGGCAGCCCCGAGTTCTCGGTGCCGGTGCTAAAGGCGCTGGTGGCCGCCGGGCACGAGATTCCCTGCGTCTACTGCCAGCCGCCGCGCCCGGCGGGGCGGGGAAGGAAGGACCGCCCGACGCCGGTGCAGGCCCGGGCCGAGGCGCTGGGGCTTCCGGTGCGCCATCCCGAGCGACTGCGCGATCCGGCGGCGCAGGCGGATTTCGCGGCGCTGGAGGCCGACGTCGCGGTGGTGGTCGCCTACGGGCTGATCCTGCCTCAGGCGGTGCTGGACGCACCGCGGCGGGGCTGCCTCAACATCCACGCCTCGCTGCTGCCGCGCTGGCGGGGGGCGGCGCCGATCCACCGGGCGGTGATGGCGGGGGATGCCGAGACGGGGGTCTGCATCATGCGGATGGAGGCGGGGCTTGACACCGGGCCGGTGCTGCTGCGGCGCGCGACGCCGATCGGCGCGACCGAGACGACGGGGGCGCTGCACGACCGGCTGTCGGCGATGGGGGCGGCGCTGGTGGTGGAGGCGCTGGCAGGGCTCGACCGGCTTGTGGCGGAGCCGCAGCCCGAGGAGGGCGTGACCTATGCCGCGAAGATCGACAAGGCCGAGGCGCGGGTCGACTGGACGCGGCCCGCGGCGGAGGTCGACCGGCAGATCCGCGGCCTGTCGCCCTTTCCCGGCGCCTGGTGCGAGATCGCAGGCGAGCGGGTGAAGCTGCTGGCCTCGGAAGCGGTGGCGGGCGAGGGCGCGCCGGGGGCGGTGCTGGAGGGCTTCACCGTGGCCTGCGGCAGCGGCGCGGTCCGGATCGACCGGGCGCAGCGGGCCGGGAAGGGCGCCATGGCGGCGGGGGAGATCCTGCGGGGCCTCGGCCTGCCTGCGCGGCTGGACTGATGCGGCTCAGCCGCCGCGCCGGGGCTTGAACGGCGCCATGCCCGCGCGCGCCAGCTCGTCCGCGCGTTCGTTCTCGGGATGGCCGGCGTGGCCCTTGATCCACTCCCAGGTCACGTCGTGGCGCGACTGGGCGGCGTCGATGCGCTTCCACAGGTCCTCGTTCTTCACCGGCTTCTTCTGGCTGGTGCGCCAGCCGTTGCGCTTCCAGCCGTGGATCCACGATGTCACGCCGTTCTTCACGTAGGCGCTGTCGGTCACGATGGTGATGCGGCTGGGGCGGGACAGGGACTCGAGCGCGTTGATCGCGCCCAGAAGCTCCATGCGGTTGTTCGTCGTCTCGGGCTCGCCGCCCTTCAGCTCGCGCTGTTTCAGGACGGTGTCGCCGTCCTTCGCGATCAGGAGGGCACCCCAGCCGCCGGGGCCGGGGTTTCCGGAACAGGCGCCGTCGGTATAGGCGATGATCTCAGGCATGTGCGTCCATTTCGAGGGTGGGGGCGGCTCAGACCACGCCGACGGCGAGGCAGCCGACGACGACCACGGTCAGCAGGATGCGCAGCTGCATCCACCAGGCGGGGGCGAGGCCCTGGCGCCAGAAGGTCCAGTCGAGCGCGAGGAGGCCGAGGAAGCCGAAGATCAGGTACGTCGCCGCCGAGACCGGGCCGCCGCCGACGAAGAAGAAGGCCCAGAGCGCGGGCAGCACCGACAGGGCATAGCCGGTGGCGGCCTCGCGCCCCTCGGCCCTGGTGGCGAAACCCCAGAGCACACCGGACATGAAGGACAGGATCACGGTGCCGTACTGGAGCTGCACGTAGGGGCCGATGAAGCGGGGGCCGAGCGCGGAGATGCCCCAGGTCGCGAGATCCTCGGAGACCAGCGTCAGCGCGCCCCAGGCAAAGGGGATCAACCCGGCGAGGCCGAGGGCGAGGGCGGCGGGGGGGATGGTGAATCGCGACATGGGCAAGGCTACTTTCGGGGCCGCGCCAACCTGCGCCAAAGCGGGGGCGAGGGCAAGGGCGCGCAGGTCTCAGCCGCCCCGCATCCAGCGGACCAGCCGCGCGGCGCGGCGCCAGAAGGTCAGCGCGGTGCCAAGCGCGACGAGCGCCAGGGTGGCGGTCAGCAGCCAGCGCTCGGCGGTGAGCGCCACTTGCAGCGCCGTGGCGAGGCTGCCGAGGGTCAGAAGCGCCATGCGGTGCGGTTTCGCCATGGGGCCGCCGAAGTCGGGCGCGGCGCCCTCGGCCCGGCCGTGTTCGCGCAGGTGGGCCGTCATCACCGCCAGCACCGTCGCGAGGAGGCCGAGCCAGGGCAGACCCGCGGCGATCCCGGCGCCGCCGAGGATCAGCAGGTCGCACAGCCGGTCGGGCACCTCGTTCCAGAAGGCGCCGTCGGGGGCGCCGCGCCGCCCCTCGATCGCCACCATCCCGTCGAGCAGGTTGCAGACGAGGCGGAGCTGGGCGAACAGCGCGCCGAGGACCAGGAGCGCCGCCGCGGCGAGGGGCCCGGCGCCCCAGGCGGCCCAGTAGGACAGGCCCGAGAGCGCGGCCATGCCGATCCCCGCCTGCGAGATCGCGTTGGGGGTCACGCCGCGCGTCGCCAGCGTCCGTGCGAGGCGGACGGCAAGGGGGCTGCTGCGGCTCTTCAGGGGGCGGCGGTTGGCCATGGCGCGCCTCAGACGGTGGAGAAGAAGAAGCGGGTGAGGTGGAAGAACAGCGGCGCGGCGAAGACGACCGAGTCGAGCCGGTCGATGAAGCCGCCGTGCCCGGCGATCAGGTGGCCCCAGTCCTTCACCCCCTTGTCGCGCTTGATCGCCGACATCACCAGTCCGCCGCAGAAGCCCGCGAGCGTCACGACGAGGGCCATCCCCGCCGCCTGCGCCGCCCCGAAGGGGGTGATCCAGAACAGCAGCGTGCCGGCGAGCGTGGCGGACAGGACGCCGCCCACCAGCCCCTCCCAGGTCTTGCTGGGCGACAGGGACGGGGCGACGGGGGTGCGGCCGAAGAGCTTGCCCCAGGTGTATTGCAGCACGTCCGAGAGCTGCACCACCACGACGAGCCAGGCGATCAGCAGCACGTTGCGCCCCTCGAAGCCCGTGATCCGCAGGCTGAGAAGGGCGGGGACGTGGCTCAGGGCATAGACGCAGATCATCAGCGCCCACTGGGTCTCCGCGATGCGGACGAGGAAGCTTTTCGTGTCACCTTCCAGCACGGCGATCACCGGCAGCAGGAGGAAGGCGTAGACGGGGATGAAGATGGTGTAGAGCCCGTACCAGTCCTGCCAGACCAGGACGTATTGCGCGGGCAGCACGACGAAGAAGGCGGCGGCGAGCGCCCAGTGATCGGCGCGGCTGCGGGTGCAGAGGGTCACGAACTCGCGCAGCGCGGCGAAGGAGACGAGGGCGAACAGCACGACGACCCCGGTGCGCCCGGCGAGGAAGGCGAGGCCGAGGACGATCACCATGCCCCACCAGGCGTCGATGCGCGCGTTCAGGTTCTCGACCGTCGCGCTGCCGCCCGCCCGGGCCGCGCGGCGGCGCAGCAGGCGGGCGAGCAGCGTCGCGGCGGCGAGCAGCAGGCCGATGCCCGCGAGGAGGCGGAGGAGGTCCTGGGCCGCCGCGCTCATGCCGCCGCTCCGAGCGAGAGGAGGGCATCGGCGGCGCGGTCTAGGAAGGCGCGCCGGTCCTCGCCGTCCGCCAGGCGCAGGGAGGCGCCGAAGGTGACGGTGCAAAGGAGCGGCACAGGGACGAGCCTGCCCTTCGGCAGGACGCCGTTCAGGTTGTCGATCCAGACCGGGACGAGATCGACGTCGGGGTTGGCGAGGGCGAGGTTGTAGAGGCCGCTGCGGAAGCGCAGCAGCGGTGACTCGGTCATGTTGCGGGTGCCCTCGGGGAAGAGGATCAGCGAATCGCCCCGCTCCAGCGCCTCCAGCATGGTGCGGAGCGGGTCGGTGCGGCGGTCCTCGGCGTTGCGCTCGATCAGGACGGCGCGGAACACGTCGCGGCCGATGAATCGGCGCACCGGGCCCGCCAGCCAGTAGTCCGCGGCGGCGACGGGGCGGGTGCGCTGTCTCAGCACCGTGGGCAGGACCGACCAGATCAGGATGAAGTCGCCGTTCGAGCGGTGGTTGGCGAAGTAGATGCGCTGGTCGGGCAGGGGGGCGGACCCCTGCCACACGGCGCGCACGGCGGTGATGAGCCAGGCGAAGCCGGTGATGATCCGCCCCGCGACGCGTGCGGCGAGACGCGTCACGGCAGGGCGCTCCGGCGGCGGCGACCGGCGGCCGGGCGATGCGGCGTTGCGCCCGGCGGCTCGACGGTCGGGGCGGCGGTGACGGCGGGACGCCTCCGGGGGGAGTATCGGGGCAAGGAAGAAGCCCGTGGATCGTTCCTGCCCGAGCTGCCCGTGGCGCGGGCCGGGACGGGAGGGGTGCGGCACGGGCGGCGCGCCTCCGGGCCGTTGCCGCGGACGAAGGGGGCCGACGGCCGGGCCCCGGCTGGTCCTTGCGGGTCGAGGTCCGCACCCTCCGGCCCAAGTCCCGGCGGCACCGCTTTCAGCGGTCGGGTCGGGAGAGCCTCAGGGTCGACGGGGCGGGGCACCTTGGGGTCACGCCGGTTCGCGCAGGACGCGGGGGACCTTGAACTCGACATGCTCCTCGGCGGTGACGACCTTTTCGACCGTGACCTCGAAGCGGTCGCGGAAGGCGTCGACCACCTCGTTCACCAGCACCTCGGGGGCGCTGGCGCCGGCGGTGATGCCGATGGAGGAGATGCCTTCGAGCGCGCGCCAGTCGATGTCCGCGGCGCGCTGGACGAGCTGGGCATAGGCGCAGCCCGCCCCGCGCCCGACCTCGACCAGACGTTTCGAGTTCGACGAGTTCGGCGCGCCGATCACCAGAATCGCATCGGCTTTCGGCGCCATCGCCTTCACCGCTTCCTGACGGTTCGTGGTGGCATAGCAGATGTCTTCCTTGTGCGGCCCGACGATGGCCGGGAAGCGTGCCTTCAGCGCCGCGACGATGTCGGCGGTGTCGTCCACCGAGAGCGTCGTCTGGGTGATGAAGGCCAGCCGTTCGGGATCGCGGGGGGCGATGGTGGCGACGTCGGCGACGGTTTCCACAAGAAGCACCTCGCCCTCGGGCAGCTGGCCCATGGTGCCGAGCGTCTCGGGGTGGCCCGCGTGGCCGATCATCACCATCTGCAACCCGTTCTCGTGGTGGCGCGCCGCCTCGATATGGACCTTGGAGACCAGCGGGCAGGTGGCGTCGACATAGACCATCTCGCGCCGCGCCGCCTCCTGCGGCACGGCCTTGGGCACGCCGTGGGCCGAGAAGATCACGGGACGGTCCGGCGGGCATTCGTCCAGCTCCTCGACGAAGACGGCGCCCTTGGCGCGCAGCCCGTCGACAACGAAACGGTTGTGCACGATCTCGTGGCGGACATAGACCGGCGCGCCCCATTTCTCGAGCGCCATCTCGACGATCTTGATCGCCCGGTCGACGCCCGCGCAGAAGCCGCGGGGCGCGGCGAGGTAGAGGGTAAGGGGGGGCTTCGGCATCGGCGTGGCTCCGGTCAGTGCTGGTTCACAGGTAATGGACCGCCCGCCCTGCGTCCAGCCTTGCCGCCTAGAGGCTGAGGACCCCGGCGGTCAGCAGCGCGAAGACGACGTAGCGGACCGTCTTGGCGAAGGAGACGAGCAGGAAGAACAACCAGAAGGGGGTGCGCATGACGCCGGCCATCAGGGTGATCGCGTCGCCGAGCGGCGCCCAGGAGAGCAGCAGGCTCCAGACGCCCCAGCGGGTGTACCACTTCTGCGCCCGCTCCATCTGCGCCTCGGTCACGGGAAACCAGCGGCTGCCCTTCATCCGCTCGACCCCGAGCCCCATGGCGTAGTTCACGCAGGAGCCGAGGGAGTTGCCGAGGCTGGCGACGAAGACCAGCCAGAACAGCGGCGCCGTGCCCTCGGCCTGGAGGGCGGCGAAGACGATCTCGGACTGGAAGGGCAGGAAGGTCGCCGCGCCGAAGGCCGCGACGAAAAGACCGCCGAGGGACCAGAGGAGGGTCACGCCGTCCGGTCCTTCTGGGCAGTCCCGTGCAGGCCTGCGTCCTTGGCCGGTCCTATTGGCCGGCCGCTTCGCGCAGCGGGCGGTCGTCCTCGCGCGGCTCGCGCGGCGGACGCCCGATCACTTCCTTCAGCTCGTCGAGCTCGATGAAGTTGTCGGCCTGGCGGCGCAGGTCGTCGGAGATCATCGGCGGCTGGCTGCGGATCGTCGACACGACGGAAACGCGCACGCCCGAGCGTTGCAGGCTCTCGACCAGCGGGCGGAAATCCCCGTCGCCCGAGAACAGCACGATGTGGTCGACGCGCGGCGCAAGCTCCATGGCATCGACCGTCAGCTCGATGTCCATGTTCCCCTTCACCTTCCGGCGGCCCTGGCTGTCGGTGTATTCCTTCGCCGGCTTCGTCACCATCGTGAAACCGTTGTAATGCAGCCAGTCTACGAGCGGGCGGATGGGCGAGTAATCCTCGTTCTCCAGCAGTGCCGTGTAGTAGAAGGCGCGCAGAAGCTTGCCCCGCCGCATGAATTCCTGGCGCAGAAGCTTGTAGTCGATGTCAAACCCCAGCGCCTTCGCCGCGGCGTACAGGTTCGATCCATCGATGAACAGCGCAAGCCGTTCGTCCCGGTAGAACATAAAATGTCATCCTTCTAACGACCCGGTGAACTGGTTTCCGTGAGTGAGTGGTGCTAAGCCCAGCCGGGTCCTGAGCTATCTAAGGTTTTCCTGAGTTGACGCAACTGGCTATACGAACAGACGCTGCGGCAACTGCATTGCTTGGACTGGGCGCGAATACAACCCTTGCGGGTCAAACACTGGAAAACGCGCTGAAATCCGCGCTTGAAATGCTTGCCGGACCCGAGATTGAAATTTGTGCCGTCAGCAGGTTTTTTTCGACTCCCTGCTTTCCGGCGGGCGCGGGCCCCGATTATGTTAACGCAGCGGCGAGGATCAGGACAAGCTCCACCGCCCCGGCGCTGCTGGAAAGGCTTCACGATGTCGAGAAGCGGTTCGGCCGCGAGCGCCGCGAACGGTGGGGTGCCCGCACGCTGGACATCGACCTGCTGGATTACGACGGGCGGATCTGCCCCGATCCCGAGACCCAGGCCCGCTGGCGGGACCTTCCCCCCGAGGCGCAGCGCCTGCAGGCGCCGACCGAGCTGATCCTGCCCCATCCACGGATGCAGGAACGCGCCTTCGTGCTGATTCCCCTGCTGGACGTCGCGCCCGGCTGGATCCACCCCGTCAGCGGCAGGACGGTCCGGCAAATGGTGGATGCGCTGCCCGAAGCCGATAAAAACGCCGTGCGACCCCTCTGAATCTGCCTGGATCGCCGGTCTATCGGGTTGTCAAGGTTTTTCATCGGTATTAAACGTTGTCGCTCAGGCTTTCCCTTCCGAACAGGAGTATCCCATGGCCCGTGTGACGGTCGAAGACTGCGTTGACAAGGTACCGAACCGGTTCGAACTGGTGATGCTTGCCGCCCACCGCGCCCGCGAGATCACCGCCGGGGCCCAGCTGACCGTGGACCGCGACAACGACAAGAACCCCGTCGTGTCGCTGCGCGAGATCGCCGAGGAGACCCAGCAGGCCGACGACCTGCGCGAGCGGATGATCGAATCGCACCAGACCCAGATCGAGGTCGACGAGCCCGAGGAGGACGCGATGGCGCTTCTCATGGGCGGCGGCCAGCCCGACAAGCCCGCCGAAGACGACATGAGCGAAGAAAAACTGCTGCGCGCCCTGATGGAAGCGCAGGGGCAGCAATAGGCGCAGGCGCGCCAGGGATGCGGACCGGATGACCACTGCCGACGACCTGATCGAACTGGTCCGCACCTACAATCCCAAGACCAATGCGAAGAAGCTGGCCGAGGCCTATGCCTATGGCGAGAAGATGCACGAGGGGCAGTTCCGCCACTCGGGCGAGCCGTATTTCACCCATCCGGTTGCGGTGGCGGTGATCCTGACGGACATGCATCTGGACGATGCGACGATCATCACCGCGCTGCTGCACGACACGATCGAGGACACGAAGTCCACCTATTCCGAGGTGTCGAAGAAGTTCGGCCGCGAGGTGGCCGAGCTGGTGGATGGCGTCACGAAGCTGACGAACCTCCAGCTGAACTCGTCCGAGACGAAGCAGGCCGAGAACTTCCGCAAGCTTTTCATCGCCATGTCGAAGGATCTTCGCGTGATCCTGGTGAAGCTTGCCGACCGGCTCCACAACATGCGCACCCTGCGCTCGATGAAGCCCGAGAAGCAGGTCCAAAAGGCGCGCGAGACGATGGACATCTTCGCGCCGCTCGCCGGCCGGATGGGCATGCAGTGGATGCGCGACGAGCTGGAGGATCTGGCGTTCCAGGTGCTGAACCCCGACGGGCGCACCAGCATCATCCGCCGCTTCATCAAGCTCCAGCGCGAAACCGGCGACGTGATCCACAAGATCACCGGCGACATCCGCATCGAGCTCGACAAGGCGCATATCGAGGGCGAGGTGTTCGGCCGCGCCAAGAAGCCCTATTCGATCTGGCGCAAGATGGAGGAGAAGAAGCTTTCCTTCTCGCGCCTCTCCGACATCTACGGCTTCCGCGTGATCTGCGGCACCGAGGCCGAGTGCTATGCCACGCTCGGCGCGATCCACCAGCGCTGGCGGGCGGTGCCGGGGCGGTTCAAGGACTATATCAGCCAGCCGAAGTCGAACGGCTACCGCTCGATCCACACCACGGTGTCGGGGCGCGACGGCAAGCGAGTCGAGGTGCAGATCCGCACCCGCCAGATGAACGAGGTGGCCGAGGCGGGGATCGCCGCGCACTGGGCCTACAAGGACGGGATCCGGGTGAAGAACCCCTTCGCCGTCGACCCGGTCAAGTGGATCGCCTCCCTGACCGAGCGGCTGGACAGCTCCGAGGACCACGAGGATTTCCTCGAGGCGGTGAAGCTCGAGATGTACCAGGACCAGGTGTTCTGTTTCACGCCCAAGGGCGAGGTGGTGAAGCTGCCGAAGGGGGCGACGCCGCTGGACTTCGCCTATGCGATCCACACCCGGATCGGCGACAGCTGCGTCGGCGCCAAGATCGACGGCATCCGCGTGCCGCTCTGGACCCGACTGAAGAACGGCCAGTCGGTCGAGATCATCACCGCCGAGGGGCAGCGGCCGCAGGCGACCTGGGTCGACATCGTGGCGACAGGCCGGGCGAAGACCGCGATCCGCCGCAGCCTGCGCGAGGAGGACCGGGGCCGGTTCATCAAGCTCGGGCTGGAACTGGCGCGGGTGGCGTTCGACCATGTCGGCAAGCGGATGTCGGACCGGGCGCTGACCACCGCCGCCCGCCGCCTGCACATCGCCGATTCCGACGAGCTGCTGGCGCGGGTGGGCGCGGCCGAGATCAGCGCCCGCTATGTCGTCCAGACGCTCTATCCCGAGCTGACCGCCAAGCCGGGCGAGGAGATCGACGCGGGCCACGCCATCGTCGGCCTTGCGCCCGACCAGACCTTCCTGCGTGCCAACTGCTGCCAGCCGGTGCCGGGCGAGCGGATCGTCGGCCTGACCTATCGCGGGCAGGGGGTGCGTATCCACGCCATCGAATGCCCGGTGCTGAGCGACTACCAGGACGAGACCGACCGCTGGATCGACCTGCGCTGGCACGCCGGACCCCACGCCGCGGTCTATACCGTGTCCTTCGACATGACGATCAGCAACGATGCCGGTGTTCTGGGGCGGATCTGCAGCCTGATCGGCGAGCAGAAGGCGAATATCTCGGATCTTCACTTCAGTGACAGAAAACAGGACTTCTATCGCCTCATTATCGACGTGGACCTCAGGGATGTGGAACATATGCACGCGGTGCGCCTTGCCCTTGAAGCCGACAGCGATGTGGCGACAATCAAGCGTCACCGGGACCTGACACGCAAACCCTGAGGGGCCGCCGGACCCTCGCAGAGGAACCTCAAGACCGTGGTGTTCAAGCGTCGCACGCCCCGTTCCTATCTCCAGGCCCTGGCCGAGTTCTTCTATCCGCGCGGCGGCTGGACCCGGGCGGGGTGGTACGTGATCCACCGCCTGCGCCGCCTGCCGGATCCCGCCCACAAGATCGCGCGGGGCATCGCCGCGGGGGTGTTCACCAGCTTCACGCCGCTCTTCGGCTTCCACTTCCTCGTCTCGGCGGGGCTGGCCTGGGCGATGCGGGGCAACATCCTGGCGGCGCTTCTCGGCACCTTCATCGGCAACCCGCTGACCTTCCCGATCATCGCCACCGTCTCGGTCGAACTCGGCAGCCGGATGCTGGGCCTCGAACACGGGGTGCCGCTGCCCTCGGTGGTCAGCTCCTTCTCCTATGCCTCGCTCGAGCTCTGGACCAACCTCAAGGCGGTTTTCACCGGCCGCCCCGTCCAGTGGAGCAACCTGCACGGCTTCTTCTCCTATGTCTTCATGCCCTACCTCGTCGGCGGCATTCCCACTGGCATCCTGGCGGCGGTCATGTCCTATGTGGCGTCGCGGCCGCTGATCTCGGCCTACCAGAAGGCGCGGATCAAGCGGCTGAAGAAGAAGTACGAAAAGCGCCGCGCGGCGGTCGAGGCGGCCCGCCACAAGACCACCGGCACGGGCGGCGCGGGACTGAAGCATTCAAGCTAGGGGTAAAGGATGGGCGTGAACGAACCGAAGGGACGGCTGCGTCTCGGCGTGAACATCGACCACGTGGCGACGGTCAGGAATGCGCGGGGCGGCGGCACGCCCGATCCGCTTCGTGCCGCGAAGATCGCCGAGGCGGCGGGGGCCGACGGGATCACCGCCCACCTGCGCGAGGATCGCCGCCACATCGGCGACGCCGACATCGAGGGGCTGATGACGACCCTTTCGGTGCCGCTGAACTTCGAGATGGCGGCGACCGACGAGATGCAGAGGATCGCCCTGCGCCACAAGCCCCACGCCGTCTGCATCGTCCCCGAGAAGCGCGAGGAGCGGACGACCGAGGGCGGGCTGGAAGTCGCGCGGGAAGAGAACCGGCTGGCCCATTTCATCGCGCCGCTGCGCGAGGCGGGGTGCCGTGTCTCGATCTTCATCGCCGCCGATCCGCGCCAGATCGAGGCGGCGCACCGGATCGGGGCCGAAGTGATCGAGCTGCACACCGGCGCTTATTGCGACGCCCATGCCGAGGGGCATCTCGACGCCCGCGACGCCGAGCTGGAGCGGCTGCGCGACATGGCGGCCTTCGCGGATTCGCTGGGGCTGGAGGTCCACGCCGGCCACGGGCTGACCTACGACACGGTGCAGCCCGTCGCGGCCTTTCCGCAGGTGATGGAGCTGAACATCGGCCACTTCCTGATCGGCGAGGCGATCTTCCGCGGGCTCGACCCGGCGATCAGGGAGATGCGGCGGCTGATGGACGAGGCGCGGGGCTGAGCCCGCGCCGCCGCGCCCTCGACCTCGATCGTCCGCCGCTCAGGCCGTACCGCGGGCCAGGGCGGCCACGCCGGTGCGCGCCACTTCCTTCAGGCCCAGCGGGCGCATCAGGTCGGCGAAGGCGTCGACCTTCTCGGGCGTGCCGGTGATCTCGAACACGAAGCTTTCCAGCGTCGAATCGACCACGTTGGCGCGGAAGATGTCGGCAAGGCGCAGCGCCTCGACCCGCTTCTCGCCGATGCCCGCCACCTTGAACAGCGCCAGCTCCCGCTCGACCGAGGCACCCTCGGCGGTCAGGTCGTGGACCTCGTGAACCGGCACGATGCGCCCCAGCTGCGCCTTGATCTGCTCGATCACCGAGGGCGTGCCGCGGGTGACGACGGTGATCCGCGAGCGGTGGCCGAGGTGGTCGATCTCGGCCACGGTCAGGCTCTCGATGTTGTAGCCGCGCCCCGAGAACAGCCCGATCACCCGCGCCAGCACCCCGGCCTCGTTGTCGACCACCACGGCGAGCGTGTGGCTTTCCACGACATCGGAATTGGGGTCGCGCAGGTCGTAGGCGGAGTGCTTCGACGTGCCCTTCTTGATCTTCAGCGGGGACATGGTGGGGTGCTTTCTTTCCTGTCAGTCGTTGGGAACGGCGCAAGGCACCGGCCGCTGGGCCGGTGCCGGAACGCTCAGACCATCACCGCGCCCTTGGCGCCGATGGCGTCCTTGGTCGAGGCGGCGCCGAGGAGCATCTTGTTGTGCGGCTCGCCCGAGGGGATCATCGGGAAGCAGTTCTCGTGCTTCTCGACGAGGCAGTCGAACACCACGGGACCGTCGTGGTTCAGCATCTCCATGATCGCGTCGTCGAGGTCGGCCGGGTCGGCGCACTGGATGCCCTTGGCCCCGAACGCCTCGGCCAGCTTCACGAAGTCGGGCAGGGCCTCGGACCAGGACTGGGAATAGCGCTCGCCGTGCAGCAGCTCCTGCCACTGGCGCACCATGCCGAGGCGTTCGTTGTTCAGGATGAACTGCTTGACCGGCAGGTGGTACTGGATCGCGGTGCCGAGCTCCTGCATGTTCATCAGCCATGACGCCTCACCGGCGACGTTGATGACCAGCGCGTCGGGATGCGCCATCTGCACGCCGATCGAGGCGGGGTGGCCGTATCCCATGGTGCCGAGGCCGCCGGAGGTCATCCAGCGGTTCGGTGCCTCGAAGCCCATGTACTGCGCCGCCCACATCTGGTGCTGCCCGACCTCGGTGCAGATGTAGCGGTCGCGGTCCTTCGTCAGCGCCTCGAGTCGGGCGATGGCGTGCTGCGGCTTGATGATCTTGCCCGTCTGCTCGAACTTCAGGCAGTCGACCGCGCGCCATTCGTCGATCTTCTTCCACCACTTCGACAGCCCTTCGGCGTTGGTCTTCGACCCCTGCGCCTTCCAGACGGTCAGCAGGTCTTCCAGCACGTGGGCCACGTCGCCGATGATCGGCATGTCGACGTGGATCACCTTGTTGATCGAGGAGGGGTCGATGTCGATGTGGGCCTTCTGCGAATGCGGGCTGAAGTCCTGCACGCGGCCGGTGATGCGGTCGTCGAAGCGGGCGCCGACGTTGATCATCAGGTCGCAGCCGTGCATCGCCATGTTGGCCTCGTAGAGCCCGTGCATGCCGAGCATCCCCAGCCACTGCTTGCCCGAGGCCGGATAGGCGCCGAGGCCCATCAGCGTCGAGGTGACGGGAAAGCCCGTGAGCGCGGCCAGCTCGCGCAGCAGCTCGGTCGCGCGGGGCCCCGAGTTGATGACGCCGCCGCCGGTGTAGAGGATCGGACGCTCGGCCTTGGCCATGGCCTTGGCGAGGTCGGTGATCATCTCGATGTCGCCCTTGACCCTCGGCTGGTAGTGGGCGGTGCGCGCCTTCTCCTTCGGCATGTAGGTGCCGCTGGCGAACTGCACGTCCTTCGGGATGTCGACCAGCACGGGGCCGGGGCGGCCCGAGAGGGCGACGTGGAACGCCTCGTGGATGATACCCGACAGGCGGTCGGTCTCCTTCACCAGCCAGTTGTGCTTGGTGCAGGGGCGGGTGATGCCGACGGTGTCGGCCTCCTGGAAGGCGTCGTTGCCGATCATGAAGGTCGGCACCTGGCCCGAGAGGACGATGATCGGGATCGAATCCATCAGCGCGTCGGTCAGGCCGGTGACGGCGTTCGTCGCGCCGGGGCCCGAGGTGACGAGGGCGACGCCGACCTTGCCGGTCGAGCGGGCATAGCCCTCGGCGGCGTGGACGGCGGCCTGTTCGTGGCGGACGAGGATGTGGCGGATCTCGTTCTGCTGGAAGATCTCGTCGTAGATGGGAAGGACCGCGCCGCCCGGGTAGCCGAACACCACTTCGACGCCCTGATCCTTCAGGGCCTGAACCACCATCTTTGCGCCGGTCATCGACTTCTTCATCTTCTCTCTCCGCTCAGCCCGCCGCGGGGCGGCGTCGGGCATAAAAAAACCCCCGGATTTCTTCGGGGGCGCATGGGGAACCGTGTGGGTGTCCTTTACAGGCCCATGCGCGTTTTTCCTACAAGTACGACAAGGCCGGTCATTCGGCGGGACTCCCTTTCGGTGCGCGCGAAACTATGCCTGTGCCCGGGGGGCGTCAACCGCCAATCGCGGAGAAAAATGTCGCGGGGGCTCATTCCCGCGACATTTCCTTTCCCAAGGCCGCGCCGGTTGGCAACAAATGGCCCGGATCGGGGCTCAGACCTTCAACTCCTCCCGCAGCGGGATCGAGTCGCGCCCCGCCTCGACGCAGGCCAGCATGTGGCCGAGGGAGAAGGTGCCGTCGGCCTCGGCGCCCAGCTCCCGCCACGGCTTGAAGTCGTGGGTCGCGCAGACGATCGACTCGGGGTCGAGGTAGAGCAGGCGCAGCAGCACCGTCGCGACGATGGTGCCGCCGACGGGGCCCAGCCTGCCGCCGTGGCCTTCGGCCTCCTGCAGGCAGTAGTACCAGAGCGGCGTCTTGGTGATGCCCTCGTCGCGCAGCTCCTGCGGCGCGGGGATCTCGGGCACGTCCATCGCCCTAGCCATCTGCTGGCCCGAGGGCAGCTCCAGCGCGAAGCGGTCTCGGAAGACGTTCCTGTGCGGCAGCTTCTGGCTGTCGGCAAGGCCCAGCGCGTGGCCGTCGATCATCAGCGGGTCGGTGATGAAGGGCAGGTGGAAGATCGAGCCCGCGAGCTTCCGGCTGATCCGCCGCGCCTTCTGGGCGGCGGCCGAGCCCGGCAGGTCGAACAGGCGGGCGAACTCGACGTTCAGCTCGGGCTTCCTCGCGCGGAACTCGTCGCGGCCCATCTCGAACAATTTCACCATGCCGACGGTGCCGTTCAGGTGATAGGCGTTGCGCACGGTGGCGTGGCCGAAGCGGTAGGCGGCGCCGGAGAACTCGATCGGCATCACCGGGCTGTCGGGCGTGAAGGGCTTCGGCAGGGTGCCGTGGGCCAGCGCGTGCTTCACCTTGTGCAGCACGCCTCCTTCCACGAAGGCGGGCAGGAGGCTGTTCATCACCAGCCACTGGTAGTGCATCCGCACGATCCGCCGCGCCGCCTGGAACACCTTCTCGCCCGGTGTCACGCCGTCGAGGATCGCGCGGGCGCGGATGCCCTCCAGCGCGGCGGGGACCATCGTTGCGTCCTTCTCCAGCGCGGTGGCGACGATGTTGTGCAGGCAGACGAAGGCGCCCTGCAACTGGCTGACGATCTGGTTCTCGTCGTTGCGCGGATCGCCGATCAGCGCCGTGCCCTTGGCGTTGCGCGCCAGGTCGTAGGCGTTGGCCTGCGTGCCGAACAGAAGGTACGCGGTGTGGTCGGGGTGATAGAGATGCGGCGTCGCGTCGGGGCCGCTGCCATAGACGCAGTCGAGGTCCAGCGTCGGGGTGCGAACGTTCCTGATCGTGCGCGGGTCGATGCGGCTGCCGATGGCCGAGGTCGCATCGAGCGTCACGTCGTGATCGACGAACTGGCCGAAGAAGGTGAGCCCGGCCGCGGCCTCGCCGTCCTCGTCGTCGGTCGTGTCCTCCATCTGGTCGAGGATGCGGGTGAAGGCGGCGGCCACGCTGCTGTCGGTGAAGGGGTTGCCGCCAGGGGCGAGGCCGGTCAGCGGATTGCGCTGGCCGAGACGGCCGAAAGCCTGGGGAAGGGGGGGCCGGGGGGTATCCGCACACTCGCGGACGAAGGAATCGTACCCTGTCAAACCATGGGCAGAGGAGGTCATATCGTTCTCCAATAGTTCAAATGACCGGCGCGGATTGAAATATAATTCCGCGTGGAGCTGAGAAATCAGCCATAAGTTGCATAGCATGGATTCGAAGCAGCGTTAACGTGTATCGCGGCGGGCCGGCGTCCTGCCCGTGCAGGTGACGCAGCGTCGTCTTTCGCGGTTGCCCGACGCGGCGCGCGGCGCGGCTCGTCGGGCGCCGGATTTTGCGTCCCGCGGACGATTTTTTCGTTTTGCCGCCCGCCCCGTTCTGCTTATGGTTTGCGCACGCCGCGGAAAGTTCCCGCGGACGCAAAAAAAATCTGCGGCCCAAGCGCCGCGCAGGGAGGAAGACACGCAATGGATCGTCGCTCGTTCATCCGAAAGGCCGGTCTCGGGGCCGCCGCCACCGCAGGGGCCAGCACCCTTGCCGCACCGATGTACGCCCAAGGCCGCCGCACGCTGACCATGGTCACCACCTGGGGCCGCGGCCTGGCGGGTGTCCACGATTCGGCACAGCGCGTGGCCGACAGCATCACCGAGATGACGGACGGCCAGATCACGGTCGACCTGAAGGCGGCGGGCGAACTCGTCGGCGCCTTCGAGGTGTTCGATGCCGTGACCTCGGGCCAGGCCGACATGTACCACGGTGCCGACTACTACTTCGTCGGCCAGCACCCGGCCTATGCCTTCTTCACGGCGGTGCCCTTCGGGATGACCGCGCAGGAGCTGGCGAACTGGTACTACCACGACGGCGGGCGCGACTTCCACGACGAGCTGGGCCAGATCTTCGGCCTGAAGTCCTTCCTCGGCGGCAACACCGGCGCCCAGTCCGGCGGCTGGTTCCGCAAGGAAATCAAGAGCCCCGAGGATTTCAAGGGCCTGCGCTTCCGGATGCCGGGCCTCGGCGGCGAGGCCTTGGGCAAGCTCGGCGCGTCGGTGCAGAACCTGCCGGGCGCCGAGGTGTACCAGGCGCTCGCCTCCGGCGCGCTCGACGGGACCGAGTGGATCGGGCCCTGGGCGGACGAGAGCGCGGGCTTCCAGGAGATCACCAAGATCTACTACACCGCCGGCTTCCACGAGCCGGGCGCGGGCCTGTCGGTGGCGACCAACCTCGAGGTGTTCAACAGCCTCACGCCCTCGCAGCAGAAGATCATCGAGATGGCGGCGTCGGAATGCCACCAGTGGAACCTCGCGCAGTTCCTGACCAAGAACGGCCAGGCGCTCCAGCGGCTCCAGGCCGGCGGCGTGCAGGTGATGGAGTTCCCGTCCTCGGTCTGGGATGCCTTCGGCAAGGCCTCGGCCGAGACGATGAACGCCTACATGTCCGACGACATCTTCAAGCGGGTCTCGGAAAGCGTTCAGAAGTCGATGGAATCCTCGTCGGGCTGGATCCAGGCCTCGGAA
This sequence comes from Oceaniglobus roseus, assembly GCF_002869745.1. Lineage (GTDB taxonomy): Bacteria > Pseudomonadota > Alphaproteobacteria > Rhodobacterales > Rhodobacteraceae > Oceaniglobus > Oceaniglobus roseus. The sequence continues at coordinate 32,470 of NZ_PNOS01000016.1, read as the reverse complement.
GGCGTCTATCGCCGCGAGCGCGACCGGGTGATGGCCGCGGGCTGATCCCGCGCGCCTCCGACGCGCAGGCCCTCCGCCCCGAAGGCGGCGGGCCTGCGCGCCATTGCGGCGGTCGCGCCCTCCGGAGGGCCGCCGCCGCCGACTGCCGCCCCGAACAGGAGAAGAGCCGTGGAGTGGATCGGCTGGATCATCACGAACGTCTTCATGTCGTTCTTCAACCTCGGCTATGCGCTGACCCACCCGCACCTCTGGCTGGACTGGTCGGACGGCGCGGCGGTGATGCGCTTCATCTACTACGGCGCCTCGGCCGAGTTCTTCTTCGTCGTCCTCACCGCCTTCCTGGCGCTGACCGGCATCGGGCTGTGGCGGAACGCGGTCATGTGGGCCGTGGTGCGCGGTCTCGAAGGCTTCGCCAACACGGTCGGGCGGATCGCGGCCTGGGCGGGGCTGATCATGGTGCTGCAGCAGATCGTCATCGTCTTCGTGCAGCGGATCTTCCTCGAGGCGCAGATCAGCTTCGGGGTCGGCGTGACCTTCTCCAAGGATATCAGCTGGTTCGGCGAGGAGCTTAAGCTCTACAACGCGCTGATCGTCTGCCTCTGCGTGTCCTACACCTTCGTGCAGGGCGGCCATGTGCGGGTCGACCTCGTCTATTCCGCGGTCAGCTACCGCACCAAGCGGGTGATCGACATGTTCGGCTCGATCTTCTTCATGATGGCTTCGTCCGTGCTGACCTGGATGTACGCCTGGTACTTCCTGTGGCGCTCGCTGGTCACGCCCAAGGTCTCGGCCTCGGACAGCTTCCAGCAGCTGGTGCAGGGCAAGGCGCGGGCCTTCCGCTGGAACGTCGAGACCATCGGCTTCTCGCCGAACGGCTTCAACGCCTACTTCCTGTTCAAGATCCTGCTGGTGCTCTTCACCGCCCTGGTCTTCCTGCAGGCGGTCGCCTTCTTCTACCGCTCCTACCTCGAGTGGAAGGAAGGACCGGAGAGCGAGGGGCGTTACCTGGACCGGGACGCCCCCGGGGACGCAGCGGCCGAAGCGGCCGCGCAGGGCCACTAGGGCAGGGAAAGCATAGCCATGTTGTTTGGACTGGACGGCGTCGAGATCGGTCTTCTGATCGTCTTCCTCTGCCTCTTCGGCGCGATCCTCACCGGCTTCCCGGTGGCCTTCGCGATCAGCGGCGCCGGGGTCATCGCCTTCTTCATCATTGCCGCGCTGGATTCGGCGGGGCTGCTGATCCACCAGGCGATCGACTACAATTCGGCCGAATACTCGGCCCTTCTGAACAGCGGGGTCAGGCAGGACACGATCTCGATCTTCCGATACCCCGACCTGCCGCGGATCGCCCAGCCGGTGTTCGACGGCGGCTGGCTGCAGGCGATGGACCGGAACCTGTCGTTCATCGTCAACCGCATCAACGAGAGGGTGCTGGCCGGCCAGTCGATCGAGACGCTGCTCGCCGTGCTGATGTTCGTGCTCATGGGCATCACGCTCGAACGCTCGCGCATCGCCGAGGACCTGCTGACCACCATGGCCCGGGTCTTCGGACCCCTTCCGGGGGGCCTGGCCGTGTCGGTCGTGGTCGTCGGCGCCTTCCTCGCCGCCTCGACCGGGATCGTCGGCGCGACGGTGGTGACGATGGGCCTCCTGTCGCTCCCTACGATGCTGCGGAACAACTATTCGCCGCAACTCGCCACGGGGGTGATCGCGGCGTCCGGAACGCTCGGGCAGATCATTCCGCCCTCCATCGTGATCGTGCTGCTCGGCACCCTGGCGGGCGATCTCTATTCCCGCGCGCAGGAGGCCCGGGCGCAGAGCCTCGGCTGTTCCGACGCGCTGACCTACCTCGGCGAGCCGGCGGTGGTCTCGGTCGGCACGCTGTTCCAGGCGGCGCTGCTGCCCGGCATCCTGCTGGCGCTGCTCTATGGCCTCTATGCCTTCGGCTATGCGCTGTTCAACCCGTCCAAGGCCCCGGCCGTCGACCTGGAAGACAGCGGCACGGGCGAGATCATCACCCGCGGCGAGGGGCTGACCTGGTTCCTCGCGCTGCCGGTGGCGCTGATCGTCGGCGTGATGGTGCTGGCCGAGTTCGACGTGGTCGGCGACCAGGGCGTGCGCGTCTCGTCCTTCTCCGAGTTCGGCGAGACGGCATCGCTGCGCACGAACGTCTCGCCCGACTGCCAGGCGGCGATGATCGAGCTGCACGGGCAGGCGGCCTGGGACCGGGCGCTGGCCGAGCAGAAGGCGATCGACGACGCGGGCGGCGTGCAGCAATCCCACAGCCTGACGGAGGAGGAGATCGCCGCCGCGCGGGCGCAGAAGATCGCCGGCGCCGCGCCGGTGGGCACCGGGCTGGCCACGCTCGTGACGCTTCTCGGGCTGACGCTGCTGTTCGCCCGCGGCGTCGCGCCGGGAGCCGAGGCGGGTCCGCTGCTGGTGGGCGGGATCGGGCTGATCCTGATGGTGCTGGTCGACATCTTCCTCGTCGGGCCGCTGACCAGTCCCGGCACCATGCTGGTGCTGATGCTGATCCCGCTGGCGCTGGTCTTCTGGGGCCTGCGCGAGGGCGGGCGCCGGCTGGCCCGGAACGAGCTGATCCGCGTCGTCTTCCCGCCGCTGGTGCTGATCGTCGCCGTTCTGGGCTCGATCCTTGGCGGCATCACCAACCCGACGCCGGCCGCAGCGCTTGGCGCGGGCGGGGCGCTGATGCTGGCCGCCTACCGCAAGCTCCGGGACGAGGGCCGGTCCGGCAGCATCATCGTGCTGTCGTCCTATGCGCTGGTCATAATGCTGCTGGTCGGGATCAACTTCGACCTGCGCGTGAACCAGGACGTCGTGACGGCCGAGAACGTGATCGCCAACCTCGTCGCCCAGGCCGCGTACCTCTTCGCGCTGTTCGGGCTGCTCTACGCCTGCTGGGTGCTCTTCGCCGGGGGCGTGCTGACGCCGGTGGTGCGCGAGACGGCGAAGGTCACCTCGATGGTTTTCACCATCCTCATCGGCTCGCAGCTCCTGAACCTCGTGGTGATCTCCTTCGGCGGCGAGGCCTATATCCAGGACTTCCTCAAGAGCTTCGACAACGAGTGGTCGGTGTTCCTGCTGGTGATGCTGGTGCTGTTCTTCCTCGGTTTCGTGCTGGATTTCCTCGAGATCATCTACATCGTCATCCCCATCGTCGGACCCGTCATCTACGGCGGCACGCTGGATCCGAAATGGGTGACGATCATGATCGCGGTGAACCTCCAGACCTCGTTCCTGACCCCGCCCTTCGGCTTCGCGCTGTTCTACCTGCGCGGCGTCGCGCCGCCCTCGGTCACGACCGGCCACATCTATCGCGGGATCATCCCCTTCGTGCTGATCCAGGTCGGGGCGCTGGTGCTGCTGTCGCTGTTCCCCTGGGTCGTCACCATCGTGCCGGACCTGATGGGCGGGTGACGCCGCGCCCGTGCGGCGAAGGCTGGTCTGCTGCACGGATGGGGCGACTGCATGCGGATCGCCTCCCGCACCCGCCGAGAGGTCGTCCCGGGTTTCCGGCGTCGGACCGGGGGCTGTCTGCCCCCGGACCCCCGAGGATATTTGGAAAGCAAAGATGGGGGGGGCAGGGGGGACGGATCGTCGGGACAGCGGGACGGACCGGGGCCACGGGAGCAGAGGTGGCCGGTGCGCGGCGGCGTCGGTCCCTTGCTGCCGGGCGAGGTCAGGATTTCGGGCCGGGAGGCGCGGCCTCGCGGGGGGCGCAGGCCGCGCATGTCGTCGTGTCGCGCGTGCCGAGCGCCGGGTCCTCGCGCGCGGGGAGCGGCGCGATGGCGCGGCAGCGGAACCCCGGTCAGGGCGCGAGGGCGGCCCTGATCCAGTCGAGCGACCGCAGGCGCATGTGGCCGTAGTTTGAGAAGGCGAGGGAGGTCGGGTTCAGCTGTCGCAGGCGCGAAACCGCCTCGCGCACCTGCCCGCCGTCGGTCAGGTCCGGCCAGCTGGGCCGCAGGACGAAGCCGATCCGCGCGTCGGGGCCCGCTGTCTCGCGCACCCAGACGGCGTCCTCGACGATCCCGGGGACGCCGCGGCAGTAGGCCTGCACCTCCAGCCGGTCGGCGGCCCGCGCGAGGCTCGCCGGGTCGCTGCCCTCGGCGCGGCAGAGGCGGTTCGGGTTCCGGGTCGTCGGGATGACGGCGAGGCGGGTGCCGTCGGGCAGGGCTGCGCGCACCTCGCCCACCAGGGAGGCGACGCAGCCCTCGCGCCAGTCGTGGAAGCCCTGCCAGTCGGGATCGCTCCAGGGATCGGTCGGCGGCAGCGCGGCGGTTTCGAAGAAGCTGTCGAGCTCTTCAAGGGTGCGGGCGGCCAGGCGGTCGGCGTCCACTCCGCACCGCTCCAGCCCCGCGCGGCAGGCCGTGCAGAAGCACAGGCCCATCAGGAGCTGCACCCGGTCGGGCAGCTCGATCAGCTCGAACTCGTGATGGTGACCGTGGCGGAAGACCTGCCAGCCGGGGGTTTCCAGCAGGATCTCGGAAACGCCGGGCTGGTTCGCGGCGTCGCGGCAGAGGGCCGCGAGGTAGTCCCTGACCTCGGGCTGGGCGGGGCAGAGGCTGTTGAACAGCGGATCGCCATAGGGGGTCTGGGCGGCGAGGTCGGGGTGCTGCTGGCCCATGCGGCTGTTGTGCAGGCCGACCGTCCAGGCGGCGACGGCGAAGCCGCCGTGGCGGGCGAGTTCGGCAAAGCCGTCGAAGAACCGCGCCTCCTCGGCCATGCGGGGTTGCAGGCGGCCGTAGAGGCCGGGGTCGGGCGTGAAGTAGACCGTGCCGCCCTCGGGAAAGTAGACCTTGCGGCGGGGGCCGTGGGGGCGCAGGAACCTGCCCGAATGGTAGGCGGCGGCCAGCGCGATGCCGTCGATGCCCGCGTCGCCGAGGCGGGAGAGCACGTCGCCTGTGCCTTCCGCCCTGAGATCCCAGGGGTAGAGGTACATCACGTTGCCGGTCATGGGCCCTCCCGCCTTGCCACCGTGCCGCACCAGTCTAGGCAGAGCGCCCGCCGCTGCCAATGCCGATAGGGGATCGGGGGACCGGAACATGGCATCCGGCCTGTGCGAGGTCGCGCTTCGGCAGTGTCACGGGCCGGGCGGGCCGAGACATCCTGGCCGAGGTCTTCGCCGCCCTACCGTTTCCAAGCCCGCTTCGGCGCACGCCGATCGGGACCGTCTGCGCGGGCGGCATGTCGAGCCGGCGAAGATGGCTGGCCCGGCCTCCGCCCGGCGGGGTTGTCCTCGGGGCGAGGTGTAACGGAGGGCGGTCCGGTTCAAGGCATCACGCCAGCAACCCCTGCGCCGTTTCCGAGCAGGTCACGAGGTGGGTCGCGAAGCCGCCCCGCAGCGCCGCGCGGATCGGGGCGACCTTGGCGGCGCCGGAGGACACAAGGATGCCATGGTCCTTTCCCGGCATGGTATGCAGCTCCACCCCGATCATCCGCGCGTCCATCTCGCCGGGGATCGGCCGCCCGCCGGCGTCGATGAAGCGCCCGCAGATCACCGCCTCCGCCCCCCGCGCGACGTAATCGGCAAGGCCCTCGGGGCTGACCACGCCGATCCGCACGATGTGGCTGTCGAGCGTGCAGGAGCCCGCGGCGAACAGCGTCTTGTTGCAGGCGGCGATGGCGGCCAGCTGCTCGGCGATCACCGGCTCGGCCCGGAGCCGCGCGGCGAGGTCGGCATCGGACAGCACCAGCGGGGCGTGCAGGTTGATGCAGGTCGCGCCGAAGCGGCGGGCGAGGTTGGCCGAGCAGGTCTCGGCCGCGAAGCCCAGAGGCGTCGCCCGCGAGCCGACCATCTGCACCACGGTCAGGTCGGGCAGCACGCGGCGCTCGGCGGCCTCGGAGACCAGGAACACCGTCTCGCCCCAGCTGACCCCCAGCCGGTCGCCGGGCTGCATCAGCTCGGGCAGCCAGTCGGCGCAGACCCGAGCCACCCGTGCCAGCGCCGCCGCCTCGCCGTTCGGCCCCGCGGGCACCACCAGCGCCGCGGCAAGGCCGAAGCGCGCCGCCAGATCCTGCGCCAGCTCCCGCTCGCGGAACGCCTCGGGGCGCAGCGACACGCGCACGAGGTTCTTCGCCCGCGCCTCGGCCAGCCAGTTCACCACCGTCGCCCGCGAGACGTTGAGGCGGCGCGCGATCTCGCCCTGGTTCACGTCCTCGTGATAGTAGAGCCAGGCCGCCTCGGCGATCTGGCCCTCGGCCCTGGCGCGCGGGCGGGTCGGCATGGCTCAGGAGGCCGCGCGGAACTCGGGGAACATCTCGATCATCGCCGCCTCGTCCGCCGCGACGACGCCGCGTTCGGTGATGAGGCCGGTGACGAGGCGCGCGGGCGTGACGTCGAAGGCCGGGTTGCCGCCGGGGGTCCCGTCGGGCGTCACCTGCACCTCGGCGATCTTGCCCGCGTCGTTGCGGCCCCAGACATGGGTGATCTCGCGCTCCTTCCGGTCCTCGATCGGGATCTCGACCACCCCGTCGGACACGGTCCAGTCGATGGTGGGCGAGGGCAGGGCGACGTAGAAGGGCACGCCGTTGTCCTTCGCCGCCAGCGCCTTCAGGTAGGTGCCGATCTTGTTGCAGACATCGCCCGCCCGCGTCGTCCGGTCGGTGCCGGTGATCACCATGTCGACCTGCCCGTGCTGCATCAGGTGCCCGCCGGCGTTGTCGGTGATGTAGGTGTGGGGGATGCCGTGGCTGCCAAGCTCCCACGAGGTCAGGGCGCCCTGGTTGCGGGGCCGCGTCTCGTCCACCCAGACGTGGATCGGGATGCCCGCATCGTGGGCGTGGTACATGGGCGAGGTCGCGGTGCCCCAGTCCACCGTGGCCAGCCAGCCGGCATTGCAGTGGGTCAGGATGTTGACCGGTTCGCCGTCCTTCTTCGCCGCGATCTCCTTGATGATCTCGAGCCCGTGGCGCCCGATGGCGCGGTTGATCTCCACGTCCTCGTCCGCGATCTCGTGGGCGAGGCGCAGCGCCGCCGAGGCGCGTTCGTCCTCGGGCAGGGGCATCAGCTGGGCGCGGCAGCGGTTCAGGGCCCAGCGAAGGTTGATCGCCGTGGGCCGCGTGCCGTTCAGGAAGGTCCAGGCCTGCTCCAGCGAGGTGTCCGACGGGTCCAGCGCCATCTTCAGCGCGATGCCGTAGGCCGCCGTCGCGCCGATCAGCGGCGCGCCGCGGACCCGCATCTCGGTGATCGCGTCCGCGAAATCCTCCATGGTCTCGACGGGCTGGGTGACGAAATCGTGGGGCAGCCAGCGCTGGTCGATGATCTCGAGCACTTCGGCGTCGGTGTTCCACCAGAGCGAGCGATAGGGGGTGCCGTTGACTTTCACAGGAAGTCCTCCTCGTTGTGGCGGCGGGCGATCTCCGCGATCCTTGCCGGGGTCGTCGGGTCGAACCGGTTCAGCACCAGTTCGCGCCCCATCATCAGGTTGCGCGCTTCCAGCGGCGCGCGCAGGGCCGGGTCGGAAATCGCCTCGAAATCCGCGTTGTGGGCCAGGGACAGGCAGCGGCGGTGCATCTCGATCCCGCAGGCGCCCATGGCATCCGCCCAGAGATCCCGCAGCACGCGGTCGCAGGCGGGGGCGCTGTCGTGGCCCTGGTCCTCGAACAGCGCTTTCGGGTAGAGCATGCCGGTCCGCTCGGTGACCCAGAGGTGGCGGAACTCGGCGTCGAATACCCGGCATATGTCCCCGATGACGCCCAGAATCCAGTCCTGCATCCCGGTCATTTCCGCGCCGCTCCGGTGGCCCGGCTGGCTGAAGAAACTCATCAGCAGGTTGGCGATCAGCATGCCGGTGTCGAAGCCCATGGGTCCGTACTGCGCGAACTCGGGGTCGATCGCCTTGGTCTCGGCATCGGTGCACATCAGCGAGCCGGTGTGCAGGTCGCCGTGCAGCATCGTCTCGGTGTTCGAGGCGAAGCCTTGCAGCATCCGCTGCGCCTCGACCTTCAGCGCGACGTCGTTGCGCAGTTTTTCCACCACGGGATCAAGCCCTTCGGTGTGGTTGTTCATGTCGGCGGCATAGTAGGGATCGGTGAAGACGAGCGCCTCGGTGATCGCGGGGATCGCCACGTTGCCGCAGAAGAGGGCGACATCGGCCTTCTTCTCGGCGCTCGCCATCGAAAGCTCGGAGCCGCGGAAGGCGGTGCGGGCGCAGAACTTGCCAAGGAAATCGGCGAGGCCGTCCACCCGCTCGCCCCGGATCAGCTTCTGGCGAAGGATCACGTGGGGCGAGAGGTATTCCATCACGATCAGCGCCTGCGCCTCGTCGAAATGATGGATCGCCGGGACCGATCCCGGGTCGCGCGCGGCCTGCCGGGTCAGCGCCTGGTACTCGTAGAAGGCGCGGTAGAGCGGCAGGGGCCAGCTGTCGCCGACCAGCCGGACGTAGGGAAGCGCCTGCTTGACGATCAGGCTGCCCGCCGGGCCGCCGACGATGAAGACGAGGTTCAGGTTGCCGTCGCCGACCTCCTTCACCTGCCAGTCGGCCGGATCGCCGCCAAGCCGATCCGCCACCGCGGCGATCGCGCCCATGCGGCCGCGCAGCGTGTCCTCGTTCAGGGCCTCGTAACCTTCCTTCATCCGTGCCTCCCAGCGTCTTCGGGAGTCCAGAACAGGGCAAAATCCGTCAGTTGTCAATCTGGTTGACTTTTGCCGAACCCCGCATACGGTTGGCCGCGGAGGAGACCAGATGAACCCAGCCTGCGACATCGTGGGAGTGAAGAAATCGTTCGGCGCGACCCATGTGCTGCGCGACATCTCGCTGTCCCTTCCGGCCGGGAAGGTCACCGTCCTGATGGGCGCGAACGGTGCCGGGAAATCGACCCTGGTCAAGGTGTTGTGCGGCGTTCATCATGCGGATGCGGGCACCGTCACGCTGGGCGGGCGTCCCTATCGTCCCGAGGGGCCGAGCGATGCGATCGCGCAGGGCGTCGTGACCGTGCACCAGTCCATCGCCGACGGCGTGGTGGCCGATCTGGACGTGGCGTCGAACCTGCTGCTCGACCGGTTGGCCGACCCGGCGAGCGGGCTTTTCGTCCGCCGCAAGGCGATGCGGGCCGAGGCGGCGCGGGTGGCGGCGCTGATGGGGCTCGATCTGGACGTCACGGCGCCGGTCGCGGGGCTGGGGCTGGCCGACCGTCAGATGATCGCCATCGCCCGCGCCATGGCCCGCGATCCGAAGCTGCTGATCCTGGACGAGCCCACCTCGTCGCTCTCGGCGAAGGAGGCGGAGCGGCTGTTCGCGCTGATCCGGCGGCTGCGCGAGACGGGGGTCGCGATCCTCTACATCTCGCACCGGCTCTCGGACATCCGCGCGGTGGGGGATCGGATCGTGTCGATGCGCGACGGGCAGGTGTCCGGCGTCTTCGAGACGGCACCGCTGGACTACGAGGGCGCGGTGACGGCGATGCTGGGCCACGCGATGACCGATGTGAACCTCTCGGGCGCTGCGCGGGGCGCGGAGGTGCTGACGCTGGACGGCCTGCGCCTGCGGCCCGGAGCGCCGGCGATCACCATGGCGGCCCATGCGGGCGAGATTGTCGCGATAACCGGGCTTGTCGGTGCCGGAAAGACGCGGACGGCCGAGATATTGTTCGGTCTGTGCAAATCCGCCGGCGGCGAGATCCGGCTGGAAGGCCGCCCCTATCGCCCGGAGGACGCCGCCGATGCGATCCGGCAGGGCGTCCATCTCTGCCCGAAGGATCGGGCGGACAACGCGGTGATCCCGGCCTTCGATCTGACCGGCAACATGACCCTGCCGTTCCTGAAGCGGTTCTCGCGCCTGTCGTTCCTGCGCGCGGGCCACCAGCGGCGGCGCACGGCGGACTTGATCGGCGATCTCGGCATCGTCTGCCGGTCCGAACGGGACGACATCGCGGCGCTGTCGGGCGGCAACCAGCAGAAGGTCATCGTGGCGCGCTGGCTGTTGGAGCCGTGCCGGCTGCTGGTGCTGGACGAACCCTTCCAGGGCGTCGACATCCAGGCCCGCCGCGACATCGGCCGCCGCATCCGCGAGACGGCGAAGGGCCGCGCGACGCTGGTCTTCGTCTCCGAACTCGACGAGGCGCTGGAAATCGCCGACCGCATCCTTGTCCTGCACGACCACGCGATCACCGGCGAACACGCCGGGGGCACCGCAGACACCGCCGCGATCATCGCGCAGGTCTCGGGACAGGTCTCGGAACAGGGCGCCCCGGACAAACAGGACCAGAAGGAAGACCTCTCCGCATGACCCGCCTCGCCATCCGCTACGGCTTCCTTGCGCTGCTCGCCGGGCTGCTGATCTTCTTCAGCGTCTTTGCCGACGGCTTCTTCGGGCCCCGCAGCGCCGTATTCATCTTCCAGTCCGTGGCGATCACCGGCATCCTCGCGCTCGGCGTGACCTGCACGCTGGTGGTGGGCGGCTTCGACCTCTCCATCGGTTCCGTCGCCACCTCGGCGCTGATGCTCTCGGCCTACGCGATGGTGGTCACCGGGCTTTCCGCCGTCACCGCCGTCGCGCTGTGCCTGGTCATGGGAGCCGTCGTGGGGCTGGTCAACGGCCTGCTGATCGTGAAGTTCAAGGTGCCTGACCTGCTGGCGACGCTCGGGATGATGTTCCTGCTGATCGGGGCGCAGCGGATCCCGACAGAGGGGCGCTCGATATCCACCGGCATGACCTTGCCCGACGGTTCGACCGCCGAGGGCACCTTCGCGCCGGCCTTCCTCTGGCTTGGGCGGCACCGTTTTGACCTGATCCTCGAGAACCTGATCCCCATGCCCGTCGTCGTTTTCGTCGCCGCAGGGTTGCTGATCTGGGTGTTCCTGACCTTCACCAGGCACGGCCGGATGATGTACGCCATCGGGTCGAACGAACGGGCCGCCGCGCTCGCCGGTGCTAACGTCAACCGCTACAAGGTCGCCGCCTACATGATCTCCGGGGTGCTGGCCTCGGTCGGGGGCATCCTGCTGGCGGGGCGGCTCGGACGGGGGGACATCGCGAGCGGCAACAACCTGCTGCTCGACTCGGTCGCCGCCGCTCTGATCGGCTTCGCGGTGCTGGGTGCGGCCAAGCCGAACGCCTTCGGCACCGCCATCGGCGCGCTGTTCGTCGGGATCCTGCTGCAGGGGCTGACGATGATGAACGCGCCCTACTACACGCAGGATTTCGTCAAGGGGGCGGTGCTGGTCGTCGCCCTCGTCTTCACCTTCGCCCTGTCAAATGCCGTGAAAACAAGAGGCTGACGGGCGACATTCACATTATGGTTCAACTGGGAGGAAACCGAATGACCATCCTGAGACGGCAGTTCTTCAAGCTGATGGGCGCCACCGCCCTCACCCTGACCGGCGGCGCGGCCTTCGCGCAAGGCATGCCCGCCCCCTTCGACAACCCCGGCGAGGTGAAGATCGCGCTGGTGCGCTACCTCTCGACCGGCGACTTCTTCCAGGCCTACCTCTCGGGGGTCGAGGCGCAGGCCAAGGCCCTTGGCGTCGACCTCAGGGTGCTCGACAGCCGGCAGGACGCGGCGTTGCAGGCCGACATGGTGGACCAGGCCATCGCGCTTGGTGTCGACGGGATCATCATCCAGCACGGACTGACGGAATCGATGAAGGAGGTCGCGCAGCGGGCTGTCGATGCGGGGATCAAGGTCGTCGCCTTCGACGTGAACGTCGAGAACGACGCGATCCCGCAGATCGAGCAGTCGGACTACCAGCTGGGCAAGCTGGCGCTGGAGCAGGCTATCGAGGACAACGGCGACAGCTTCAAGGCGGGCTATGTCTATGTCCCCGGCATCGCGCCGCTGGACCGCCGCGACGTCGCCTGGAAGGAAGTGAAGGAGGCGCACCCGGGGATCGAGGAGGTGGCGCAGTTCGGCACGCTCGACAACCCGATCGCCAACTCCGTGGCGAACCAGGCGCGCTCGGTCCTGCAGGCGAACCCGAACATCACCGTCATGTTCGCGCCCTATGACGAGTTCGCCAAGGGGGTGAAGATCGCGGTGGACGAGGCGGGGCTGAGCCAGGACATCAAGATCTATTCCGCCGACATCTCGACCGCCGATATCTCGGCCATGCGCGAGCCCGACAGCGCCTGGGCGGCGACAGTGGCGACGAACCCGGCGGTGGTGGGCGAGGTCTCGGTCCGGACTCTCGCCATGATGCTGGCGGGCGAGGATCCGGGCGCGCAGGTGATCGTGCCGCCGACGCTGATCACGCAAGCCATGCTGAACGACGGCGACATCAAGAACATGGAGGAGCTGGGCGCCAAGATCCCCGCCTTCGCCCATGCCGACGTCGCCACGCCGGACTGGATGCCGCTGCCCGACCGGTGATAGCCCTTGTCCGGGGGCGTCAAGGCCCCCGGACACCGAAGGAAACGACATGCGCCGCGCCGACAAGGTCATCATCTCCTGCGCCGTGACGGGCGCCATCGCGACGCCGTCGATGTCGCCCTACCTGCCGCTGACGCCGAGGCAGATCGCCGAAAGCGCCATCGGCGCGGCCGAGGCGGGGGCGGCGGTGCTGCACCTCCACGCGCGGGATCCCGAGGACGGGCGGCCGTTGCAGGACCCCGAGCTGTTCCGGCAGTTCCTGCCCGAGATCCGCGACCGCTGCGACGCGATCCTCAACATCACCACGGGGGGCGGGCTGGGCATGAGCCTCGACGAACGGCTCGCCCCCGCCAACTGGGCCAGGCCCGAGCTGGCGTCGATGAACATGGGGTCGTTCAACTTCAACATCGCCGGGGCGGGGCGGAAGATCGACACCTTCCTGCACGACTGGGAGCAGCCCTATCTCGCCCGCACCACCGGCAACATCATGTCGAACACCTTCGACCAGATCGAGCGGGCGATGACCGAGGTCGGCGCCCACGGCACGAAGTTCGAGTTCGAGTGCTACGATGTCGGGCACCTCTACAACCTCGCCCATTTCGCCGACCGCAGGCTGATCGAGCCGCCCTTCTTCGTGCAGGCGATCTTCGGCATCCTCGGCGGCATCGGCGCCGAGCCCGAGAACCTGATGCACATGAAGGCGACGGCGGACCGGCTGTTCGGCGACGACTACTACCTGTCGGTGCTGGCGGCGGGGCGGCACCAGTTCCCCTTCGTCACCATGGGGGCGATCCTGGGCGGCCACTGCCGCGTGGGGCTGGAGGACAACCTCTACCTCGGCAAGGGTCAGCTGGCCGAGAGCAACGCGGCGATGGTCACCCGCATCCGCACGATCCTGACCGAGCTGTCGCTCGACATCGCGAGCGCCGACGAGGCGCGGGCGATGCTCGGCACCAAGGGGGCGGGGAACGTCGGCTTCTGACGCGCCCGCCCGCGCGGGGGGCGCGCCGTCAGTTGCACCGCAGCCTCAGAACCGCGCGCGCAGCGCCTTCACCCCGGAGATCAGCAGGGCGATGTCCACGCCGACGGCGGTGAAGGTGGTGCCAAGCTCGATGCAGCGCGCGTTCATCGCCTCGTCGAGGCTGAGGAACCCCGAGGGCATCCCGAGCGCCTTCAGCCGCGCCACCGCACCTTCCACGGCAGCGACGACCTCCGGATGCCCGGTGTTCCCGGGATGGCCCATGGAGGCGGCAAGATCGGCCGGGCCGATGAACACGCCGTCCACCCCGTCGACGGCCGCGATGGCGTCGAGGTTCTGGATCCCCGTCCTCGTCTCGACCTGCACCAGCAGGCAGAGCTGGTCCGACGCCGTCTGCCCGTAGCCTGCGACCTGGCCATAGCGGCTGGCCCGGGTCAGGCCCGCGAAGCCGCGCACGCCCTCGGGGCCATAGCGCATGGCGTCGACCGCCGCCTGCGCCTGCTGCGCGGTCTCGACATAGGGCACCATCAGCGTCTGCGCGCCGATGTCGAGCAGCCGCTTGATCGCCGCCGTGTCGTTGGCCACCACGCGCACCACCGGCGCGGTCGGATAGGCGGCGACGCACTGGAGCGTCTGCATCACGGCAAGGTCCGACAGCGGCGTGTGCTCGGCGTCGATCAGCATCCAGTCGAACCCGGCCCCCGCCAGCATCTCGACCACCGAGGGCTCGGAGATCGAGTTCCAGATCCCGACCTGGGAGCGGCCCGCCTTCAGCGCGGCCTTGAACGTGTTCTCGGGATTCTGCATCGGTGTCTTTCCTGTCGGGGGTAGGGGAATGGAAGTCAGGCGCCGAGAAGGCTGCCCATGCGCCGTGTCGCCAGCGCATAGCCCTCGACGCCGAAGCCCGCGATCACGCCATCGGCGCGCAGCGAGACGTAGGAGTGGTGGCGGAAGCTCTCGCGCCTGTGGACGTTCGAGATGTGCACCTCCAGCACCGGCCCCTCGAAGGTGTTCAGCGCATCGAGGATCGCGACCGAGGTGTGGGTGAAGGCGCCGGGATTGATGACGATGCCCGCAGCCTCGTGGCGCGCCTCGTGGATCCAGTCGATGATCTGGCCTTCCCAGTTGCTCTGGAGCAGGCGCACCGTCAGCCCGAAGGCGGCGGCGACTTCCGAACAGGTGGCCTCGACATCGGCCAGCGTGTCGCGGCCGTAGATCTCGGGCTGGCGCTGGCCGAGCAGGTTCAGGTTCGGGCCGTTCAGGATGAAGACGGTCTTGGTCACGCGGGCGAATCCTCGTGGATCTGGGAGGGGCTCCCTCTCCCCCACGGGGAGAGGGCCGGGGTGAGGGGGCTGGGCGGTCGCGCGGAGCTTAGTCCTGCGCCGCGGCCATCCGCAAGGCGGGGTGCGCGGCCTCAGGCGTCGGAGAGGGCCGCGACGATGGCGCCGAAGTCCGCCGCCTTCAGCGAGGCGCCGCCGACCAGCGCGCCGTTCACGTTCTCCACCGCGAAGATCTCGGCCGCGTTCGACGGCTTCACCGACCCGCCATAGAGCAGCGCCACGCCTTGCCCCGCCTCGCCGAAGCGCGAGGACAGGCGCGCGCGGATGAAATCGTGCACTTCGGCGATCTGCGCCGTCTCGGGCACCTTCCCGGTGCCGATGGCCCAGACGGGTTCGTAGGCGACGACCAGCGTCCCGGCCGAAACATCGTCGGGGATCGAGCCGCCCAGCTGCGCCGCCACGATGTCGAGCGTCGCGCCCGACTCCCGCTGCTCCAGCGTCTCGCCGACGCAGATCACCGCGACGAGGCCCGCCGCCAGCGCCGCCTCGGCCTTGGCGCGCACGTCCTCGTCGCTCTCGCCGTGGTCGGCGCGCCGCTCGGAATGGCCGAGGATCACGTGGCTCGCGCCCGCATCCTTCAGCATCGCCGCCGAGATGTCGCCGGTGTGCGCGCCCGACTGCCGCGCATGGCAGTCCTGCCCGCCGACCTTCAGAATGCTGCCCTCCGCCGCCTGCGCCATCCGGTGGATCAGCGTCGCGGGCGGACACAGCAGCACGTCGCAGCCCGGCGCTGCCTGCTCGGCCAGCAGCGTCTTCACCTCCGACAGCTCGGCGGCGGTGCCGTTCATCTTCCAGTTGCCGGCGGCGAGTTTGCGGGGCGTGCTCATGGGTCCATCCTTTTCGCTGTGCGTTGCCTCAGGCATAGCGCGTGCGCGGGGGCGGGGCAAATCGGCGCAGCGTCAGAGGGTGCGCCGCATTGTGCGCGCCGCCGATTTCTGCGAGACGGAGACGCCCCTTGCCGGCGCAGGAGTCCAGCCGATGAACATGATGTCCACCTTCGTCAAGCCGATGCACCCCGAGGGGCGCCGCTTCGTGGCGATCTTCGCGGCGATCGCGCTGGTGCTGTTCCTGCTGTGGGAACCGCTCGGCTGGCTCGGCGTCGGCGCCACGGTCTGGTGCTACTACTTCTTCCGCGATCCGGTGCGGGTGACGCCCACGCGGCCCGGCCTGATCGTCAGCCCCGCGGACGGCGTCGTCTCGCTGATCGAACCGGCGGTGCCCCCGGCCGAGCTGAACATGGGCGAAACGGCACTGACCCGGGTCAGCGTCTTCATGAACGTCTTCAACTGCCACGTGAACCGCACCCCCGTCGCGGGGCGGGTCGAGACGGTGGCCTATCGTCCGGGCAAGTTTTTCAACGCCTCCCTCGACAAGGCGAGCAAGGACAACGAGCGCAACTCGCTGTGCCTGGAAATCGCCGACGGCCGCCGGATCGCCGTGGTGCAGATCGCGGGGCTGGTGGCGCGGCGCATCGTCTGCTTCACCGCCGCCGATGCCGTTCTGGCGACGGGCGAGCGGTTCGGGCTGATCCGCTTCGGCAGCCGCGTCGACGTCTACCTGCCCGAGGGCGTCGCGCCGCTGGTCGTGGTGGGACAAGCGATGGTCGCGGGCGAGACGGTGCTGGCGGACCTGACCTCGGACGAGGCGCGGCGCGAGGGACGTGCGGCATGAGCGAGCAGCTTCCCGAGAAATCCCCGAAGTCGGAGATGCTGATCATCCAGCTTCTGCCGAACCTGCTGACCCTCGCGGCCATCTGCGCGGGCCTCACCGCGCTGCGTTTCGGGATCGAGGGCAATTTCGAGCGCGCGGTGCGGCTGATCCTGCTGGCCGGCGTCCTCGACGGGCTCGACGGGCGGGTGGCGCGGATCCTGAAGAGCGAGAGCGAAATCGGTGCCGAGCTCGATTCGCTGGCCGATTTCGTGAACTTCGGCGTGGCGCCGGTGCTGCTGGTCTATCTCTGGGCGCTGCAGGACATGCGCAACGAGGGCTGGATCGCGCTCCTGATCTTCGCCGTCTGCTGCGTGATCCGCCTTGCGCGCTTCAACGTGGGCGCGCGCGCGGCAAGCGACGACAAGGCGCCGGCGTCGGATTACTTCGTGGGGGTTCCGGCCCCCGCGGGGGCGGTGCTGGTGATGCTGCCGATGTACCTGGCCTTCACCTTCGACCTCACGCCGGACGAGCCGCTGCCGGAATTCGCCATCTGCGTCTGGATCGTCGCCGTCGGCCTGCTGATGGTCAGCCGGATCCCGACGCTGTCGCTGAAGAAGACCACCATCGCGCGGGAAAAGGCGCGTTACCTGATGATCGCCGTGATCGGCTTCATCGCTGCGCTGCTGACCTATACCTGGGTGACGCTGGCGGTCAGCACGCTGGCCTACCTGATCTCGATTCCCTTCGTCGCCCGCAACGCCATGCGGGCGCGGGAGCAGGGCGCTACTTAGCGCCCTGTTCGGCGGCCAGCTCGCTCACTTCCTTGAACTTGATCGATTCGCCGCAACCGCAGGCATCGGCCACGTTCGGGTTGCGGAACTTGAAGCCCGATTCCAGCAGCGAGGTCTGATAGTCGATCTCGGTGCCGAACAGGAACATCTGCGCCATGGGCGCGATCATCACCCGCGCGCCCTCGACCTCGACCACCTCGTCCATCGGGTCGATCTCGGTCGCGTAGTCCATGGTGTATTCCATGCCCGCGCAGCCGCCCTTCTTTACGCCGATCCGCAGGCCCTTGTGCCCGTCCCGCGCCATCAGGCGGGAAATCTGGCGCTGTGCGGCGGGGGTCAGCGTGACGGCCTGTTTTCCGGGGATCGCGAACATGGGATGTCCTTTCTGGTCTGCTCTCAACCTAGGCCCTTCGCGGCACCCTCTCAAGAGGGAGGCCGGAACGGAATGAGGGCGGCTTGGGGACCGCCCTTTCCGGAAACGAATGCGATGTCTGAAAGGAGTACGCCCCTTGTCGCGCCCTTGTGTGACAGCCGCATCTCGTCCCCGTGACGGTTCTGCGACGGCTCACATGAAGCCGAGTTCGAGCCGCGCCTCGTCCGACATCATCTCCATGCCCCAGGGCGGATCCCACGTGATCTGCACGTCCACCGTCTTGACCCCCGGCAGCGGCTCGATCGCCTCGGCCACCCAGCCCGGCATCTCGCCCGCGACGGGGCAGCCCGGGGCGGTGAGGCTCATCAGGATCAGCACGTCGTTCTCGGGGCTGATGTCGACGGTATAGACCAGCCCGAGGTCGTAGATGTTCACCGGGATCTCGGGATCGTAGACGGTGCGGCAGGCCTCCACCACCTGGTCGTAGAGCGGGTGGTCGGTGGTCGAGGGGCGGATCAGCGGCGCGCCTTCCAGCGGGGTGTCGGGATTTGCGGTCATGGCGTCCTCGTCGGGAATAGTTGAGCAAAGATATAAGGATTTCGCCGGGAAAGGTCCAGTGCGCGCGCCGGGAGGGCGCCCTATCCGTCGGGCTGGTCGAAGGCGGCGCGGGGCAGGGTCGGACGGCCCGTGCTGTCCTGGATCGACTGGAGCGCGGTCATCAGCTCCTCGCGGATCGCGCATTCCGTATCCCAGCCGTCGTTGGGGTTCGACACCGGGAACTGGAAGCGCGCGACCGGGCCGAAGGCATCGTGTTCGACCAGCAGCATCTTCGCCTCGTCCGGGTCCGTCACGCCCTCCTGTCCGCGCACGATCCTCTCGAACGCCTCGCGCACCGCGTCCATGTCGGCAAGGTGCGAGAGCGTGATCCTGACGGTCCGGTCCTGCGCCGAGTCGGCGAGCGTGTAGCTGCGGAAGTGTTCCGAGATGAACCGTTCGACCGGCACCACCAGCCGGTCGCCGTTCCAGACCTTGAGCTGGACATAGGTGAAGTGGATCCGCTCGACCGTGCACCACTGGTCCTCGAAGCTGATCTGGTCGCCGATCCGGGCCGAACGGTTCAGCATGATCTGGAGCGAGGCGAGGATGTTGCCGAGCACCCGGCGCGCCGCGAAGCCGAGGATCAGCGTAACCGCCCCGGCCGAGGCCAGCAGCGACAGGCCCAGCATCGACGAGAGGCGCGCCGCGGACAGGATGAAGCCCGCCGAGACCACGGTGGCAAGGATGACGATCACCCGCCGCGCCGCGCTCATCGCGGTGGCGAGGGTGCGGTTGTCGGCCTGGTCGTGGCTCGACAGCTCGCCCATGTCGAAGGTGACGAACTGGCGCATGGCGGTGTCGATGACCTTTAGCAGGAACATCACGACGGCCACGACATAGCCGACGACGACCAGCGGGTTGAAGATGGCCGAGATCGGGCCGGAGAAGACCAGCAGCCACTGGGTGGCGAAGAGCAGCACGGTGGAGACGACGACGATCACCGAGGGCCAGCGCATGGCGTCGAGCGCCAGCTCGGCCCAGGGGTGGTTCGCCTTCTCCGACCGCCAGGAGAACATGCGGTAGCTGAGTTTCCCCGCAAGCCAGGCCACCAGCAGCAGGAGCGGCAGCGCCAGCAACTCCCACCAAGCGAGTCCCATGATCGAGTCGCGGCGGAGGATGTCGGGCATCATCTCTTCCAGCCGGGTCGGGCCGTGCATCTGGTAGAGCGGCTCGATCAGCGACACCGTCTCGCGCGAGAAGACCCAGACCGGGTCGCCCTCGGGGGTCTTGACCCGGTTCATCCGGATCTCGACCTCGCGCCGCGGCCCGTCGATGTAGGCGATCAGGATCGAGCGGCGCGCCTGCCCGGCGGCGGCGGTGTTGGTGCCGGCGTCGGCATCCAGGTTGTCGGGCCGGTCGAGGAGCTTGCGCCAGGGGACGATCACCTTGCGGTCCAGCACCTCGCCCAGTTTCCGGGCCAGCTCCGGCCCCCGCACCAGCTGCTGCTGTTCGGGGACCACGTCGAGGTTCAGCACCTGCGCCGCGCTCACGTCCCGGTTCTCGGCCAGGGTGTCGATGAAGGTCGCCATCGCGTGATAGGCGGTCCGCCGGTCGACGTGATCCGCAGGGGGCGGCAGGCCGACGTTCAGCTCGGGGATCTCGAACCAGGCTTCGGTGTCCTGCGCGCGGGCCGTGTCGGCGGCGGCGGTGGCGACGAGAAGGGCGAGGGTCAGCGCCAGCAGGCGGACAAGACGGCGTGCGTGCATCAGCTCTCCGTTGCGGCGGCCCTTCCCTTGCGGACGGGGGCGGGGCGGACGCGCTTTTCGATGGCATCGACCAGCGGCGCCGCAAGGTTGCGGCCGCTGGCGGTTTCAAGGGCTTCAAGTCCCGGCGTCGCGTTTAGGTCCAGAACTTTCGGCCCCTCCGCGGTGCGCAGCAGGTCCACGGTGGCGAATCCCAGCTTGAAGGCGCGGGCGGCGCGCAGGGCCGCCTCCCGCTCGCTGCGGCGCAACCTGATGGTTTCCAGGGGCTTTTCGCTGCCGGGCAGGGGGCGGCGGATCGACGCGGCGACCTTGTTCGCGATGACGAGGCAGCGGATGCTTTCTGTGGCGTCCTTCAGATAGTCCTGCACCAGGAAGTTGGCCCTGAGCCCCCGGAAGGCGGCGATCACCGAATCCGCCGCCGCCCGGCTCTCGGCCAGCACCGAGGGGCCGCCCTGGCCTGTGTCCAGCAGCTTGACCAGCAGGGGCGCCTTGCCGACGAGGCCGATCAGGTTCGCCGTGTCCTTCGGCGAGGCGGCGAAGGCGGTGGCGGGCATCCCGATGTGGTAGCGGGCCAGCACCTGCTGCGCGAAGATCCTGTCGCGGCTCGCCATGATCCCTTCCGAGCCGTTGACCGAATGGGTGCCGATCGTCTCGAACTGGCGGATCACCGCGGTGCCGTAGGGCGTGAGCGCGGGGCCGATCCGCGGGATCACGGCGTCGTAACGGGGCAGGCGCTTGCCGTCGTAGTGGACTTCCGGCTGGATCGCGTTGATCGCCATGTAGCAGCGCGTCGTGTCGATGACCTCGACCGTATGACCGCGCGATTCCGCTTCTTCCACGAGGCGGCGGGCGGTGTAGCTTTTCGCCTCGCGGCTGAGGATGGCGAGGCGGAGGGACCGGCGGGGGGCCGTGGCGCGGACCTTCGCGCTGCTGTAGACGTCGAAGCTCAGCTCGGGCTGGCAGAGCCTTTCCGACGGCGCGACCACCATGTCGGGGGCGATCCCCTGGCGGCCGAGCAGCATCCGGTAGGCCATGGAGCCGCGGTCGGTCAGCGTCAGTTCCACCGGCCAGCTACGCCCGCCCATGGCGATCTCGCTCTGGATCACATAGCGGAACTCCGTCTCGCCGTTGCTCGACGTGACCTCGCGGCGGTCGTGGATCAGGGCCGAGCAGGCGATGGTCAGGTCGTGACGGCCCGGGATCGGATGGACGGCGAAGCGCACCTTGGGCTTCGCCGCGGGGCCGAAGGGCTCGATGTCGAAGGCGTGGAGCGCGGAGGTGCGGGCGCCGGTATCGACCTTGGCGCGGATCGCCGGAAGGCCCAGCGCGGGCAGGGCGCACCACTCTTCCCAGCCGAGGCGGAAGGGGGATGCGGGGCTGTCGGACATGGGCGCTTTCCGCTGCTTCGGGCTGGACGGGGTTTAGCGGGGAACCGGGTGCGGGGCCAGCAAAACACGGCTCCGAAGGCCAGACCGGAGTCTGCACGGCTCTGCCGGTCCGGCCCGACACCGCCGGTCGGTGCCTCAGGTCGAGCGCAGCAGGATCTTCCGGGACTCGCCGACCGCCTCGGCGATCCGGGTGAAGGCGAGCTTGCGGCGGGCGGGGCCCTCGGCGGCGCGCAGCAGCAGCGTCCGGGTCTCCTGCACGATGGCGGCGGCGGCGGCGCGGGCGGCGGCCTGGCGTTCCGGCGCCACGGGAACCACCGGGCGGCTTGTCTTCTTTGCCGAGGCCGAGCGGCTCTGGCGGATCACCGCCGGGGCCTGCGTGCGCGAGGCGTTCTGGCGGGCGACCTGGTTCAGTTGCCGCGCGGCGTTGCGCACGATGCTCTGGGCCTCGCCGAATTCCGCCGATGCCGGCAGGCGGTCGGCGAGCCAGTTGAAATAATCGGCGACGCAGTCGACCCGGTAGGCTGGGTCGACATTCGCGCAGAGCCGATCCGTGCCGTCGCGGAAGCCGCCCAGCACGCCGCCGATGTCGGCGGAGGCGGCAGGGGCTGCGGGGCGGCCCTGGGGGCTGCCGTAGCTGTTGCCGTAGCCCTGGGGGAGGGCGGGCGTCGCGGCGGCAAGGAGCGCGGCGAGGGTCGCGGCGCCGGTGAGGAGAGGTATGCGGGGCACGGGCGGCGTCCTTGCGGCGGGGTGACGTTGCGGAAGTCAGCTTCAGGATTGGGCATCGCCGCGGGGAAATCAACTGTCTCGATCGGGGGGCGTGGAGATTGCGCCGCTTCGGGCGGCGGAGTAGGAGGCGGGGCATGACCGACCGCTTCTCCTTCGCACTCAATGCCACCGACGGGTCCGCCCGCACCGGCGTCATCTCGACCCCGCGGGGCGAGATCCGCACGCCCGCCTTCATGCCGGTCGGAACGGCGGGCACGGTGAAGGCGATGCTGCCCGCCTCGGTGCGCCAGACGGGGGCGGACATCCTGCTGGGCAACACCTATCACCTGATGCTGCGGCCCACGGCGGAACGGGTGGCGCTGCTGGGCGGCCTGCACAGGTTCATGGACTGGAGCGGTCCGATCCTGACGGATTCGGGCGGGTTCCAGGTGATGTCGCTGGCCGACCTCAGGAAGCTGACCGAGCGGGGGGTCACGTTCAAGTCGCATATCGACGGCTCGCGGCACGAGCTGACGCCGGAGCGGAGCATGGAGATCCAGCGGCTTCTGGGCAGCGACATCGTGATGTGTTTCGACGAATGTCCCGCGCTGCCCGCCGAGCGGGGGCGCATCGAGGAGTCGATGCGGTTGTCGATGCGCTGGGCCGAGCGGTCGCGGGAGGCGTTCGGCGACCGGCCCGGCCATGCGCTGTTCGGCATCCAGCAGGGCGGGCTGGAGCCGGACCTGAGGGCCGAGAGCGCGGCAGAGCTGAAGCGGATCGGCTTCGACGGCTACGCGGTGGGCGGCCTTGCGGTGGGCGAGGGGCAGGAGGCGATGTTCGCCTGTCTGGACCACGCCACGGGGGAGCTGCCCCAGGACAGGCCGCGCTATCTGATGGGGGTGGGCAAGCCCGACGACATCGTCGGCGCGGTGAAGCGCGGCATCGACATGATGGACTGCGTGCTGCCGTCGCGGTCGGGGCGGACGGGGCAGGCCTTCACGCGGCGCGGTGTGGTGAACATCAAGAATGCCCGCCACCAGGACGATCCGCGCCCGCTGGACGAGGACTGCCGCTGCCCGGCCTGCCGCAACTACTCCCGCGCCTACCTGCACCACGTCTTCCGGGCGCAGGAGATGATCTCGGGGATGCTGCTGACCTGGCACAACCTGACCTATTACCAGGACCTGATGCAGGGAATGCGCGACGCCATCGCGGCGGGAGGGTTCGCCGCATGGGAGGCCGGATTCCACGCCGCGCGGGCCGAGGGCGACATTCCTCCGCTCTGAATCGCGCCGCAGCCCCCGTGTGATCGCGGCCGCGACAAGAAGCGCGCGATTCCAGCGCATTGTCCGCATTTGCCGTGGCCGGACGGGACCGCCGTCCTCAACGCCCTTGTGGCCCCGCAGCCGCGGGGGCATGATGCCCGGCAGAAATCACAGGACGTGGTTGAACTGACCGGTTCAGCATACCAGATATTCGACCGAGACCGGAAAAGGACTACGTTGCCGCGAAGCGGGACAAGCGCCTTTTCGCTAACAAGGGATAAAAAAATGACCGAGCATCTGAGCCATTCCTACCCCGTGCTGCCGCTGCGCGACATCGTGGTGTTTCCTCACATGATCGTTCCGCTGTTCGTCGGGCGCGACAAGTCCGTGCGCGCGCTGGAGGAGGTGATGGCCGACGACAAGCAGATCCTGCTGTCGAGCCAGATCGACCCGGGCGTGGACGATCCGACCGCCGACGGCATCTACAACGTCGGCGTCCTGGCCAACGTGCTGCAACTGCTGAAGCTGCCCGACGGCACCGTGAAGGTGCTGGTCGAGGGCCGCGCGCGGGTGAAGATCACCGAATACCTGCAGAACGACCGCTTCTTCGAGGCCCGGGCCGAGGTCCTGGAGGAGGAGACGGGCGATCCCGACACCGTGGCGGCGCTGGTCCGTTCGGTCGGCGAGGAGTTCGAGCGTTACGCCAAGGTGAAGAAGAACATCCCCGAGGAGGCGCTGTCCTCGGTCTCGGAGACGCGGGAGGCCGACAAGCTGGCCGACCTGGTCGCCGGGCATCTCGGCGTGGAAGTCAGCCAGAAGCAGGACCTGCTGGAAACGCTGTCGGTCGCCGAGCGGCTGGAGAAGATCTTCGGCCTGATGCAGGGCGAGATGTCGGTCCTTCAGGTCGAGCGCAAGATCAAGACCCGCGTCAAGTCGCAGATGGAGCGCACGCAGCGCGAATACTATCTGAACGAGCAGATGAAGGCGATCCAGAAGGAGCTGGGCGACGGCGAGGAGGGCCAGAACGAGGTCGCCGAGCTGGAGAAGCGCATCGCCGAGACCAAGCTTTCGAAGGAAGCCCGTGAAAAGGCGGAAGGCGAGGTCAAGAAGCTCAAGAACATGAGCCCGATGAGCGCCGAGGCGACGGTGGTCCGGAACTACCTCGAGTGGATGCTGTCGATCCCGTGGGGCGTGAAGTCGCGCGTCAAGAAGGACCTGACCCATGCCCAGAAGGTGCTGGACGACGACCACTACAGCCTCGACAAGGTGAAGGAGCGGATCGTCGAGTACCTGGCGGTGCAGCAGCGCTCGAAGAAGCTGAAGGGGCCGATCATGTGCCTCGTCGGCCCTCCGGGCGTCGGCAAGACCTCGCTCGGCAAGTCGGTGGCGAAGGCCACGGGGCGCGAGTTCATCCGCATCTCGCTCGGCGGTGTCCGGGACGAGTCGGAGATCCGCGGCCACCGTCGGACCTACATCGGCTCCATGCCCGGCAAGATCATCCAGGCGCTGAAGAAGGCGAAGACGACCAATCCGCTGATCCTGCTCGACGAGATCGACAAGATGGGCCAGGACTTCCGCGGCGACCCCGCCTCGGCGATGCTGGAGGTGCTGGATCCGGAACAGAACTCGACCTTCGTGGACCACTATCTCGAGGTGGAATACGACCTCAGCGACGTGATGTTCCTGACCACGGCCAACAGCTACAACATGCCGGGGCCGCTTCTGGACCGGATGGAGATCATCCCGCTGGCGGGCTACACCGAGGACGAGAAGTCCGAGATCGCCAAGCGCCACCTGATCGGCAAGCAGATCAAGAACCACGGCCTGAAGAAGGGCGAGTTCGAGATCACTGACGAGGCGCTGCTGGAGATGATCCGCACCTATACCCGGGAAGCCGGGGTGCGGAACCTCGAGCGCGAGATCGCCAAGCTGGCGCGGAAGGCGGTGACCAAGATCGTCCGCAAGGCCGAGACCAAGGTCGTGATCACGCCGGACAACCTCGAAGAATACCTCGGGGTGAAGAAGCACCGCTACGGCCTGGCCGAGACGGAGGACCAGATCGGCGTCGTCACGGGCCTGGCCTGGACGTCGGTGGGCGGCGAGTTGCTGTCCATTGAGGCGCTGCGCCTCCCCGGCAAGGGTCGGATGAAGACGACGGGGAAACTCGGCGACGTGATGAAGGAATCCATTGACGCCGCGTCGTCCTATGTCCGCTCGATCAGCCCGAAGATCGGGGTGAAGCCGCCGAAGTTCGACACGCTGGACATCCACGTCCACGTGCCGGACGGGGCGACGCCGAAGGACGGGCCCAGTGCCGGTCTGGCGATGGTGACCTCCATCGTGTCGGTGCTGACGCAGATCCCGGTCCGGAAGGACATCGCCATGACCGGCGAGGTCTCGCTGCGCGGCAATGCCATGCCGATCGGCGGGTTGAAGGAGAAACTGCTGGCGGCTCTGAGGGGCGGCATCAAGACGGTGCTGATCCCGCAGGAGAACGTGAAGGACCTGGCGGACATCCCCGACAACGTGAAAGAGGGGCTGACGATCATCCCGGTCACCCACGTCTCGGAGGTGCTGGAGCACGCGCTGGTTCGGAAGCCCGAGCCCATCGAATGGGACGAGGCCGCCGAGGAAGCCGCCGCCGCCAAGGCCGCGCTGGAGCGCAAGGGCGAAAGCGGCACCGGCGCCACCGCGCACTGAGCCGCGACATCCGGTCCGGCCGGAGCAGGGAAAGGGGGGCGCGTCCTGCGGGGCGCGCCCCCTTTCGTTTGTCCGGTGAACGCGCGCCGCAGCTATCCGGCGCGCGACACCGCGGCCCAGGCGCGCAGGCCAAGGCGGATGGACCCGTCCTGCTCCCGGGGCAGGGTGTCGTAAAGCCGCTGCCTCAGCCGCGCGCGCGCCTCGTCCGGAAGACTGGCGCAATAGCCGGGGGCGGGCCCCGTGCCCAGCGTGAACGGGTGCCAGTAGTCGTCGAAATCCGCGAAGACCGACGCCGCCTCGAGCGGCGCGACGGACGGAGACGTCAGCCCCGCGGCCCGCGCGAGGTCGAGCAGGCCGTCGCGGGTGCAGAACGGGAACCGCCTGTCCTCGGTCAGGTCGCCCGCCCCTTTGTCGAGCGCCGCCGCCGCCGTCCAGAAGGCCCGCATGAACCCCACGCCGCCCCCGGGATAGTCCCAGACGTAGAAGGCGACGGCGCCGCCGGGCCGGGTCACGCGCCGCATCTCGCCGAGCGCGGCCAGGCGGTCGGGCACGAAGTTCAGCACCAGCCCCGACACGGCCAGGTCGAACGCCGCCGCGGGAAGCGTGGCGAGGCGCTCGGCCGTGCCCGCCACGAAGGTCGCCCGCTCCGCCGAGATCCGTTCGCGCGCCGTGCGCAGGAAGCCCTCGGACGGCTCCAGCGCGGTCACGTGGCGCGGGTCGCACCGGTCGACGATGGCGCCGGTCAGGCCCCCGGTGCCGCAACCGAGTTCGAGCCAGTCCGCCCGTGGCGCGGGGTCGAGCAGATCGAGGAACAGCGGCGCGATCCGCCGGCTCCAGCGCCCCATGTAGGCGTCGTAGGCCTCTCCGGCCTGCCAGGCATCGTGGCGCGTGTGCTCAGCCATCGTGATCTCCGGGCGGGATCGACTCTATCTGGTCAGCTCTCTGCGATGCTACCATTTTTCGCGTTTGACGTCCCCGCCATTCGGCGATGCCCGCTCCGGCCCCCCCCCTGACAGGTGCAACGAGATGGTCTAGGCTGCGCGCAACCCATTCGAAAGGCCCCGCGACATGACCGACGACTTCGATCCCGACGCGCCGAAAGGCACCGCCCCCATGACCGTGGTCGAGGAGGTGAGCCCCGTCGCAACCGCCGCGCCGATGAAGAAGATCGAGCTGATCGAATCCGTGTCGGTGGCCACCGGGCTGAAGAAGAAGGACGCGAAACTGGCGGTGGAGGCGGCGCTGGCGATCCTCGGCCAGGGGCTGGCCGAAGGGCGCGAGATGAACCTGCCGCCGCTCGGAAAGGTCTCGGTCAACCGCACGATGAACAAGGCCAACGCCACCGTGGTCGTCGCGAAGATCCGCCAGCCGTCCGCGATGCCGAAACCCGACGACCCCCTTGCGCCCGCGGACGAGGACGGCTAAAGACCGCCCCGTTGGGTGATTAGCTCAGTGGTAGAGCGCTTCGTTCACATCGAAGATGTCAGCGGTTCAAATCCGTTATCACCCACCATTTTTCCACACAGGAATCAACCGACTGCACGGGTCGTGAACGCCTTCTGCAATGCTGCGTTGCCTGGAGGTCGGTGTGATTCCCGCGCCGTGCCGCCCGGCGGGCAGGACACGGGGCGATCGCCGCCCGCGGGCGGATGCGGGCAGCCCGCCAGAAACGTCCCGGCGACCCCCGATGTCGCCGCGCGTCAAGGATTGGTGAACACTCGTGCTGTAGGCGGGAGGAACACCAATCGTCGAGGTCGCGATCATGCTTCGGACATTTCTTGGGGATCGCCCGATCCGCACCGCGCTGAACGCGGTGATCGCCCTGCCGCTGCTCAGCGCCCTGTTCCTGTCGCTCTGGATCCTGGAGCTTGAGGTCGGGAAGGCGCTGTCGCTCGGTCGCCTGCACGACTCCGTCGATCTCGCGTCGGAGATGTCGACGCTGGTGCACGAACAGCAGAAGGAACGCGGCGCCACCTCGGTGTTCCTGACCAGCGGGGGCACGCAGTTCGGCGAGGATCTGAAGCGCCAGCGGCAGGACACCGACCGCCTGCGCGCGGCCACGACGGGGCGGATCCGGACCTTCCTCGACCGCGCGCGCGACCCCGCCATGCGGGAGCGGCTGAAGACGATCCTCGCCGATCTGGGCGAGCTGGACCAGGTGCGCGCCCGGGTCGACCGGCTCGAAATTCCGGCGCCGGATGCGATCGGCTTCTACACCCGGCTCAACACCGGGATGCTCGGGGCCATCGCGGCCTCGGCGCGGCTCGGCAACGACCTCGACGTCTACCGCGCGGTGTCCGCCTTCGCCGAGTTCCTCGCCGCGAAGGAGCTTGCGGGGATCGAGCGCGCGGTCGGCTCCGGTGCCTTCGCGGTGGCGGAGTTCCCGATCCCGACCTACCTGAAATTCGACCGGCTGATCGCCCGGCAGGAGCTGCATTTCGCGACCTTCCTCGAGGGGACAAGCCCGGAAAACCGTCGCCTCTTCGCCGAGATCGCCCAGAGCGACGCCGCGCAGGCGGTCGAACGGATGCGCGAGGCGGCCTTGTCGGCCGGCCCCGGGAAACGGCCTGGCGGCGTGACCGGCCGCCAGTTCTTCGAGGGCCAGACACAGCGGATCGACATGCTGAAGGCGCTGGAGGACCGGATCGCCGACGACATCCTTGCCACCGTGGCCGATCACCGGAGGTCGCAGTGGATCCGCGCGGCGGTGTCGGCGCTGGTCGCGCTCGGCGCCGTCGTCTGCGGGCTGTTTCTTGCTCTGGGCGTCGGCAACGCGATCCGCCGGGCCCTCCTGGCGGTCTCCGATGCGGCGGAGGAGATGGCGGCGGGCAATCTCGACGCCACGCTCCCGGATGCCACCGACAACGAGATCGGTCGGATCGCCGCGGCGCTCGATACCTTCCGCCGGTCGATCGCCGACGGCCGCGAACGGGAAGAGCAGTTCCGCGTAAGGGAGCAGCAGGAAGAGCGGCGCCAGCGCGACAGCGAACGGGAGGCGCGCCGGGCCGAGGACCGCGAAAGGCTCGACCGCCAGAAGCGGCTCGAGGCCGAGCGCGAACACGAGCAGGCGATCACGCGGGAGATCGCGGCGGTGGCCGCCGCCTGCGCCGAAGGCGATTTCGACCGGCAGATCGGGATCGAGGGCAGGGAGGGCGTGCTGCGCGTGCTCTGCGACAGCATCAACGGCATCAACCGCGCGGCCCGCGACGGGCTGGGCGACATCGCGTCGGTGCTCGAGGCGATCGCGGAGGGCGACCTGACGGCGCGGATGTCCGAAAGGCACCGGGGCCAGTTCGGCCGGATCTCCCGCCGCCTCAACGCCACGGCGGACCGGCTTGCCACGGTCATGGGACAGATCTCCCGCAGCAGCCGCGACATCAACGCCGTCTCGGGCGAGATCGCCTCGGCGATGGAGCAGCTGGCCGGGCGGACCGAACGGTCGGCGGCCTCCCTGGAACAGACCTCGGCCGCGCTCGACGAGATGTCCCGCTCGGTCCGGGCGACCGCCCGCGGTGCCCGCTCGGTCGAGGAGGCGGCCGCGGCGGCGAAGCATCAGACCGCCCTCAGCCGGGAGGTTGCCGACGAGACGGTGGAGGCGATGCGGGGGATCGAGGAGTCCTCGGAGCAGATCGCGCGGATCATCGGGGTGATCGAGGAAATCGCCTTCCAGACCAACCTGCTGGCGCTGAACGCCGGGGTCGAGGCCGCGCGCGCCGGCGAGGCGGGCCGCGGCTTTGCCGTCGTTGCCAGCGAGATCCGGGCGCTCGCGCATCGCTCGGCGGACGCGGCGCAGGAGATCAACACGCTGATCGGCCGCAGCACCCGGGATGTCGCCGCGGGCGTCTCCTCGGTCTCGCGCAGCCGCGAGGCGCTGGAACGGATCCAGGCGGCCATCGGGACCGTTGCGGAGCGCGTGACCGAGATCGTGGAGGCGACCGTCGACCAGTCCACCGGCATCGAGGCGATCAACACCTCGGTTGCGGAACTCGACACCTCCACGCAGCGCAACGCGGCCATGTTCGAGGAGGTCTCGGCGGCAACCGCTGCCGCCAGGAACGAGGCCCTGCAACTCGACCGCACGGTCGCCCTGTTCTCGGACGCCCGGAGCATGGCAGTCGGGGAGGAGGGGGAGGCGCAGTCGCGCGAAGCGATGTCGGCCTAGGCTTGGCGTCGGACCGCGCCCGTGGCCGCCGCAGGCCGCTGCGTGCGACGCGGCCCGCAAGGTCCGGGCCGGCCATGGCGCGACCATGCGCCGTCCGCGATGGCTCGCAACCAGGACGGGCCTGCGACGACCGCGGCTTCTGGGGCGGCCCCGCCGGGCGGTTCGGCTCCGCACCGGGCGGACGGTGCAGAGCCGAGCAGGGTGGCGCGCTGCATCGTCCGCGAACGCTCCTGAGCATAGGCCGTCGCAGCGCGCCGGCGCGGCGCGGGACGGTCGCCTGACCGCCACCCTGCCGCGTTGCGCCAACGGGGCGCACGCTGCCTGCGACCCTGCCGCTTCGCGCCGACGAAGCGGGCCTTGGCACGGGTCGGGCGCCTTCCGGGGCAGCGGCGTTGCGGCGTCGCGGAGCCGCGGCCGCCGTGGCGCGCCGTGACGCCGGGAAGCGGCGACCCTTCTGCAACACCGGCCGCGGTCTCGATTCGCAAAACACTGGCGTGACGGGAGAAAGGGCGCTAGTGTTGCAGCCAGACCCGGAAAACGGGCAGGGCAGCAGGCGGCATTTCCATGACTGAGATGGTCTATGGCACGAGTCCCGTGCAGGACGGCGAACCGATTCTTCCACGCTGGTGGAACACGATCGACCGCTGGTCGCTTTCGTGCATCCTGCTTCTGTTCGGGGTCGGGCTGCTGCTCGGGCTCGCCTCGTCGCCACCGCTGGCCGCGCGCAACGGGTTCGAGCCGTTCTATTACGTCAAGCGTCAGGCCGTCTTCGGCGGCGCCGCGCTGGTCGCGCTCTGGCTGACCACGCTGATGTCGCCGCAGCTGGTGCGGCGGCTGGCGGTGATCGGCTTCCTCGGCTCCTTCGTCGCGCTGGTGCTGCTTCCAATCCTCGGCACCGATTTCGGCAAGGGCGCGGTCCGGTGGTATTCGCTGGGCTTCGCCAGCGTCCAGCCGTCGGAGTTCCTGAAACCCGGCTTCATCGTCGTCTCGGCCTGGATGATGGCCGCGGCGCAGGAGGTCGGCGGGCCTCCGGGCAAGAGCTTCTCGGCGGCGCTGTGCTTCGTCGTGGTCCTGTTCCTGGCGATGCAGCCCGATTTCGGCCAGGCCTGCCTCGTGCTGTTCTCCTGGGGCGTGATGTATTTCGTCGCCGGCGCGCCGATGCTGCTGCTGGTGGGCCTCGCGGTGCTGGTGGTCGGGGCCGGAACGCTCGCCTACGAGAGTTCCGAGCACTTCGCCCGCCGGATCGACGGCTTCCTCTCCGCCGACATCGATCCGACGACCCAGATCGGCTATGCGACCGACGCGATCCGCGAGGGCGGTTTCCTCGGCGTGGGCGTGGGCGAGGGGCAGGTGAAGTGGTCGCTGCCCGACGCGCATACCGATTTCATCATCGCCGTCGCGGCCGAGGAATACGGGCTGATCCTGGTGCTCTGCATCATCGCGCTCTACGCCACGGTCGTCGTGCGATCGCTGATGCGGCTGATGCGCGAGCGCGATCCGTTCATCCGCCTGGCCGGCACGGGTCTTGCCTGCGTCTTCGGCGTGCAGGCGATGATCAACATGGGCGTGGCGGTGCGGCTGCTGCCCGCCAAGGGCATGACGCTGCCCTTCGTGTCCTATGGCGGCTCCTCGCTGATCGCGGGGGGGATCGCCGTCGGGATGCTCCTGGCCTTCACCCGGACCCGTCCCCAGGGCGAGATCGGCGACATCCTCCTGTCTCGGGGGCGCTGAGATGTCTGGGGACGTTGGTGCGATGACCGGGGAAGCGGCACGCCTCCCCGGCCTTCGGGGCGGTCCTGGCCTGCCGCCGGCCGGGCCGGTGGACGCGCTGCGCAGGCCGGCAGTCCCGGCGCGCGGAGCGGCGCGGTGAACGCCCCGCTCATCGTCATCGCCGCCGGCGGCACCGGGGGCCACATGTTCCCCGCGCAGGCCCTGGCCGAAGCGATGCTGGCGAAGGGCTGGCGGGTGCGGCTGTCGACCGATGCCCGCGGCGCGCGCTACACCGGCGGCTTTCCGAAATCCGTGGAGATCGAGGAGGTGGCCAGCGCCACCTTCGCCCGCGGCGGACCGCTGGCGAAGCTCGCGGTGCCGTTCCGCATCGCCGGCGGCGTCGGTGCGGCGGTGCGGCGGATGCGGAGTGACCGCCCGGCGGTCGTGGCGGGCTTCGGCGGCTATCCGTCGATCCCGGCGATGGCGGCGGCGGCGATGCTGCGCCTGCCGCGGCTGATCCACGAGCAGAACGGCGTGCTGGGCCGGGTGAACCAGCTGTTCGCGCGGCGCGTCGACGCCGTGGCCTGCGGCACCTGGCCGACGAAACTGCCCTTCGGGGTCGAGGGGCACCACATCGGCAACCCGGTCCGCGCCGCGATCCTGGCCGAGGCGGCGGCGCCCTACGTGGCGCCTTCGGACGCGGCGCGGCGGGGGGTGGGGGTGGGGGGGCGCCCGGGCGGGCCGGTCCCGTCGGGAGGGGGTCCGGGCGCGCCGGGG
>NZ_PNOS01000015.1 GCF_002869745.1 Oceaniglobus roseus | reverse complement strand
GATGGCGGCGCTGGCGGTCTTCGCGGGGATCGCCGGGCTGGTCGTCTGGTCCTTCGCCGGGCTCTGGCAGTTTCCCGATGCGCTGCCCGGCGGCTTCACCCTGCGCAGCTGGGAGCGGTTCGGCCCGCAACTGGCCGGGCCGGTGCGCGAGACGCTGCTGATCGGCGGCGCCGCGACGCTGGCCGCGCTGCTGCTGACCATCGCCTGCCTGGAGGCCGAGCATCGCCACGGCCTGCGCCCCGCCAGCCGGTCGCTGTGGCTTCTGTACCTGCCGCTGATCGTGCCGCAGGTGGCGTTCCTGACCGGGTTCCAGACGCTGTCGCTGGCCGCGGGGCTGGACGGCGACCGGGGCGCGGTGATCCTGGCCCATGTGGTCTTCGTGCTTCCTTACGTCTTCCTGTCGCTGTCCGAGCCCTGGCGCGCCTGGGACACGCGGCAGGACACGGTGGCCCGTGCGCTTGGCGCGGGGCCCGACCGCGTGCTCTGGGCGGTGCGCCTGCCGATGCTGCTGCGGCCCCTGCTGACGGCGGCGGCGGTGGGCTTCGCCGCCTCGGTGGGGCAGTACTTGCCGACCCTGCTGGTGGGGGCGGGGCGGGTCGGGACGCTCACGACGGAGGCCGTGGCGCTGGCCTCGGGCGGGGACCGGCGGGTGATCGGGGTCTATGCGCTGGCGCAGGCGCTGTCGGCTCTCGCGCCGTTCCTGATCGCCGTCTTCCTGCCGCGGATCCTGTGGCGGCATCGTGCGGGGCTTCGGGATGGTTAGGGACGAGAGGGGGCTGCGGCTGGCCGGGGTGAGCATCGCGCTTGGGCCCGAGCGTCTGGTGGCCATCGACACGCTGATCGCGCCGGGCGAGGCGCTGACGGTCATGGGGCCCTCGGGGTCGGGCAAGTCGACGCTGCTGGCGGCGATCACCGGCACGCTGCCCCCGGCCTTCGCGATGACGGGGCGGATCCTGCTGGACGGCACCGACATCACCCGCCTGCCGACCGAGGCGCGGCGCATCGGGATCCTGTTCCAGGACGAGCTGCTGTTTCCGCACCTCTCCGTCGGCGCGAACCTGGCCTTCGGTCTGCGCCCCGGGGTCAGGGGCCGCACGGAACGGCAGGCGCGGATCGAGGCGGCGCTGGAGGCCATCGGGCTGGCGGACTTCGCCCCGCGCGATCCGGCGACGCTGTCGGGCGGGCAGCGGGCGCGGGTCGCGCTGATGCGGATGCTGCTGTCGGAGCCGCGCGCGCTGCTTCTGGACGAGGCGTTCTCGAAGCTCGACACGCTGCTCCGGGCGCAGGTCCGCGACCTCGTCTTCCAGACGGCGCGGGAGCGGGGCCTGCCGGTGCTGCAGGTCACCCACGACGCGGCCGATGCCGACGCAGCGGGCGGGCGGCGGCACCTGCTGTGAGACGCCTCCCGACGCCTCACTTCGTCAGGATGAGCTTGCCCGCCCGGGTGATCCGCAGCACGTAGATCTGCCCCGAATGCTCGATCCAGGCCTGCTTGCCGCCGCCGGTCAGGTCTTCGGCCGAATGGCTCGGCGGCCGTTCGGGCTCCGACATCGTCCGGTCGTTCACGCAGCTCCCGGTCATCGCGGGGCCTCGGGGCGCTGTTCGATCCAGTCGAGAAGCCATTCGATGCTCCCGAGCCGCCAGGCCTCGCCCCCGGCCAGCCGGCCGAGGATCTCGTCGCGCGCGGTCGCGGGTCCGGTCTCGGCCGCGCCGCGCGAGGCAAGCCGCTTGTGTCTGTCGTCCATCCTGTCTTGTCCACTCGTATCCCCAGGCTTCCGCGACTCGAAAGTCGCGGTGGCAGGGTGCTTGAAGAAATATCTGAGTGAAACACTCGGATATGTCAATCCGAGTGTTCCCATCCAATCCGCGAGGGTGCGGGGATGCACGAGCGGGGTCAGAACATCTTCGTTACCGACACCTTGATGGTGCGCCCCGGCGCCTTCCGGGTGGGCGAGGAGAGGTGGCCGACGTAATCCCTGTCGAGCAGGTTCTCGACCCCGAACCGCACCTCGGTGCCGTTCATCCAGGGCTGGCCCTGGGGCCGCCAGGTGGCGCGCAGGTTGTGGACGGTCACGCTCGGCAGGTCGGCGCCAAGCGCGTCGCGGCGGTCGGCGGCGTGGACCACCTCCCAGCTGAGGTCCAGCTTCTCGCCCAGCCGCTGCCCGAGGGTCAGCTGCACCCGGTCCGCTGCGCTGTTGCGCCAGGTCGCGAAGGTGCCGTCGGGGTTGAACTCGGTGCCGTTGCCGATGTGCCCGGCGAGGTCGGCGTAGAACCCGTTCGCCATGCCGTAGGAGGCTTCGATCTCGATCCCCTCGGTCTTCACCCGGTCGAGGTCGGTCGACATGGCGCCGGCCACCACATAGCTCGTGATGTCCCAGAGCCGGGTCCGGTAGGCGTTGCCGCGGATCGTGAAGCTGTCGCCCGCGGCGAAGACGTCGGATCCGGTGTATTCGGCGCCAAGCTCGACGGTGCCCGACTTCTCGGCGATGCCGATACGGCGCTGCGCCGTGGCCGAGGTGCCGAGGTCGTCGATGATCGGCAGGGCCTCGGTGTAGGCGGCGCTGCCGAAGACCGAGAGGCCCTCGGCGATCTCGTAGGCGAGGGCCAGACCGCCCATCAGCCCGTCCTTCTCATGGACGTCCGGCACTCCGGCCAGGGGCAGGGCGCTGTCGATCTTCGAGTGTTCATAGCGCAGCGCCGGCGTGATCGTGAACCGGCCGGCCGTCATCTCGTCGACCAGGAAGAGCGCCCTGCGGTCGTTCGTGCCCCCCGGCGCCCCGGCGGCGGTGTTGTCGGCCCGCCGGCGCCGCTGCACCTCGATCCCGGCCAGCATGTCGTGCTGCACCGCGCCCGTGGTGAACAGCGCGCGGTTCGACAGGGTCAGCTTCGTCGTCTCGTAGCGCTGGTCGGCGTTGATCGTGTCGAGCAGGAACGGGAAGGTCGGCGTGCCTTCGAGCGGCGAGGATCCCGGAACATACCCGTACTCGATCTTCTGGTCCGCATGGGAGAGGTTGGCGCGCAGGTCGATCAGCTCGCTTGCCGGATCGAAGCGGTATTCCAGCGTGCTCTGGGTCGTTTCCGTCAGGCGATCGACGTTGCCGAAAGTGCCGCCGGTGGTGTCGAACTGGTCATAGGGCACGTCCTTGTCGTCGGCCACGGTGCGCGAATGGCCGAGCGTCAGGGAGTGCGCGTCGCCGGGGCCGAAGGTGAATTTGCCCTTGGCCAGCCAGGACGGCGTGCGGAAGGCGCTGTTGCCGATGGTGGTGCCGTCGCCCGCCTTCAGGTCCTCCTGGTCGCGCCAGGAGTAGTTGAGCAGGAACTCGGCCCCCGTGGCGGGCATCCAGGCAAGGTTGGTGGAGCTGACCTTGCCCCTGCCGTTCGTGCTGTATTCGAAGGTCTGCGCGCCGCCGAAGCCGGGCAGGCCGCCGGTGAAGTCGCTGGCGTCCTTCGTCTCCAGCTTCACCACCCCGCCGACGATGCCCGAGCCGTAGGCGAAGCTGCCGACCGTGCCGCGCAGCACCTCGACCCGACGATAGAGCAGGGGGTCGGTGAACAGCTGCGTGCCGATGCGGTACAGCTCTTCCGAGCCGACGCTCGCGCCGTCGACCTGCACGGCGATCTTCTGGTCCGAGCTATAGGTGGTGTTGGCGCCGAAGCCGCGGATGTTGATGCCCGACCCCTGGGGCGTGGTGCCGTTCACCAGCGTCACGCCGGGCACCGAATCGATCAGCTGGGCGACGGTGCCGGCCTGGCGATCCATGATCTCTTCGTCGTCGACGACGGTGCGCGACAGGGCCGTGCCGAAGGTGAGGTCGCGCTTGCCGCCGGTCAGGATCAGCGTACCGAGGAAACCCGGATCGCTGTCCTGCGCCATGGCGGGCAGGGCAAGGGACAGGCAGGCAAGCGCGGTCGTGCCGCGCAGGAGGGAGGGGAGCATGGTGCCATCCTTCTTTCTTGGAAAAAGCCGTGGCTTGCGAAGGCTGGCGAGGCGTCTGGGGAAAATCCGGCGAACTTTCCGTTCGCCACGGATTGCACCGCTACAGGATCCATACTAAAATAGTCAAGTATTTCGCGAAAGCCACGCACCGCTTCGTTTCGGGCGCAGCCATCGGACCTTTGCACAGACCGAGGATGCCCATGACGACACGCGCCACAGCCGCCCCCGAAGCCATTCG
Source organism: Oceaniglobus roseus (assembly GCF_002869745.1). Lineage (GTDB taxonomy): Bacteria > Pseudomonadota > Alphaproteobacteria > Rhodobacterales > Rhodobacteraceae > Oceaniglobus > Oceaniglobus roseus. The sequence goes on along the minus strand of NZ_PNOS01000015.1, from coordinate 86,450 downwards.
CGCCTATATGGCCGACCACCCGAAGCTGCGCGCCCGCGACGCCGCCGGCGCCCTCGGCGTTTCCGAGGCCGTGCTGGTCGCGGCGCAGGTCGGGCACGGCGCGACGCGGATCGACGCCCATCCCGACCGCATCATCCCGGCCGCCGAGACCCTGGGCGAGGTCATGGCGCTGACCCGCGTTCCGGCCTGCGTGCACGAGAAGGTGGGGCAGTACGGAAACTACCATCCCGGCCCCCATGCCGCGATGACCCTGACCGAGGACATCGACCTGCGGATCTTCCCCGCCCACTGGGTGCATGGCTTCGCGGTCGAAACGCCGTCCGGGCAGGGCGTGCGCCGCTCGCTGCAGATCTTCGATGCCGCGGGCGACGCGGTGCACAAGATCCACCTGCGCGACGGCTCGAACCACGACGCCTGGGCGGGACTCGTCTCTGCCCTCGCGCTGGACGACCAGGGCGATGCGCAGGTGGTGGAGCATAGCCGGCCCGTGGAGGGCGCGAAGGTGCGGCCCGAAAAGGCCGCGGTCCTGCGCGAGGAATGGGCGAAGCTGACCGACACCCACCAGTTCCTGCGGCTCTGTTCCAGGCTGCGGATGAACCGGCTGGGCGCCTACCGGATCGCCGGGGCGCCGTTCGTGCGGCCGCTGGCCCCCGGGGCGGTGGACGGGATGCTGCACGCGGTGCGGGACTCGGGGATCGAGGTCATGGTCTTCGTCGGCAACCGCGGCTGCATCCAGATCCACAGCGGGCCGATCCTGCGGTTGCAGGACATGGGCCCCTGGCAGAACGTGCTGGATCCCGGCTTCAACCTGCACCTGAGGCGCGACAGGGTCGCCGAGGTCTGGGCGGTCGAGAAGCCGACGCAGCGCGGTCCCGCGCTCTCGGTCGAGGCCTTCGATGCCGAGGGCGGGCTGATCCTCCAGGTCTTCGGCGTGCCGAAGGAGGGGAGGGATTCGCGACCCGCATGGGGGCGGATCGTCGAGGCCCTGCCGTCGCTGGCGGAGGTTCCGGCATGAGGCGGCACCTGTTCCATCGGCCGTTGCGGGGCTTCGCGTCCCTTCTGGTGGCCGCTTCGCTGGCGCTCTCGGCGCCGTTCGTCCTTGCCGGACCGGACAGGGCGGACGTCCTGTCCATCGGCGGCGCGGTCACCGAGATCGTCGCCGCCCTCGGCCAGTCGGACCGCCTGCTGGCGCGCGACACCACCTCGACCTGGCCGCCCGAGGTCGCCCGGCTGCCCGATGTCGGCTACATGCGCGCGCTCTCGCCCGAGGGCGTGCTGTCGGTCGGGCCGGGGCTGATCCTGTCGGACCCCGGCGCCGGACCGCCCGAGGCGCTGGAGGTGATCCGCGCCGCCGGCGTCGACTTCGTTGAGGTGCCCGACACGCCGACGGCCGAGGGGATCCTGCACAAGATCGAGGTCATCGGCGCGGCCCTTGACGTGCCCGAACGCGCGGCGGAGTTGTCGCGGGAGGTGAAGACGGCGCTGGACAGGGCCATGGCCGATGCCGCCCGCCCGGAAGCGGGCAGGAAGCGCGTGCTGTTCGTCCTGTCGACCCAGGGCGGCCGGATCAACGCCTCGGGCACGGGAACGGCGGCGGATGCCCTGATCCGCATGGCGGGCGGCGTCAACGCGGTGTCGGGCTTCGAAGGCTACCGTCAGATCGGTGACGAGGCGGTGGGGCTGGCCGCGCCGGACGTCATCCTGATGATGGACCGGGGCGGCGATCACGGCGCCGGGGACGACGAGCTGCTGGCGATGCCGGCGGTCAGTGTCACGCCCGCGGCCGAAAGCCGGTCGGTCGTGCGCATGGACGCGCTGCTGATGCTGGGCTTCGGTCCGCGCACGGCGGAGGCGGTGCAGCGCCTGAACCGCGCTCTCTACGGCGAGGACGGTTGAGCCATGGCGGCCGTCCTGGAGGATCTGCCGGCCGTGCCGGACCGCATGGCCCGCGCCCGCGCGCTTCACTGGGGGCTGGCGGGGTTGCTGGTGCTCGCCTGTATCGCGAGTCTCGAGACCGGGGCGACCGGCGTCTCGCTCTCGGGCGTGGCGACCAGGCTGGTGCAGGGCGTGGAGCTGACCCGGACCGAGCGTGTGGTGCTGTACGACATCCGCCTGCCACGGCTGGCGATGGGGCTGCTCGTCGGTGCGGCGCTGGCGGTGTCGGGGGCGGTCATGCAGGGGCTGTTCCGCAATCCGCTGGCCGATCCGGGGCTCGTCGGGGTCGGGGCGGGCGCGGGGCTGGGCGCGATCCTCGCCATCGTGCTGGGCGCGGCGCTGCCCGGCTGGCTGCTCGGCCTGACCGGCAACCAGCTGACGCCCTTCGCCGCCTTCCTCGGCGGCTGGGCCTCGACGCTTCTGCTCTATCGCGTCTCGACACGGCAGGGGCGCACCTCTGTCGCGACGATGCTGCTGGCGGGCATCGCGCTTGGCGCGCTGGCCGGGGCGGTGTCGGGGATCCTCGTCTATGTCGCCGACGACCGGCAGCTGCGCGACCTGACGTTCTGGGGCCTCGGATCCCTCGCGGGGGCGAGCTGGATCAAGGTGCTGGCGGCGGGGCCGCTGATCCTGCTGGCCCTCGGCGCCGCCTTCGCCCTCGGGCGCGGGCTGAACGGGCTGGCCCTGGGCGAGGCGACCGCGGCCCATATCGGGATCGACGTGCAGCGGATGAAATCGGTCGCGATCCTTGCCGTGGCCGCGGCGACGGGGGCGGCCGTCGCGGTGTCGGGCGGGATCGGCTTCATCGGGATCGTGGTGCCGCATCTCCTGCGGCTGGCCTCGGGCCCCGATCACCGGACGCTGCTGCCGAACGCCGCGCTTCTGGGGGCGACTCTGCTGATCCTGGCCGACGTGATCGCGCGGGTCGCCATCGCCCCCGCCGAACTGCCCATCGGCATCGTCACCGCGATCCTCGGCGCGCCGGTGTTCCTGTGGATCCTGCTGAAACGCCGCGGGCTGGTGGCGCCGTGAGCCTCGTCGCCGAGGAGATCCGCGTGGCCTACGGGCGGCGCGAGGCGGTGCGGGGCGTCGGCCTAGTCGCGCTGGCGGGTCATGTCACGGCCATCGTCGGGCCGAACGGGTCGGGAAAGTCGACCTTCCTCGGGGCGCTGACGGGGAGCCTGCCCTTTCGCGGGACGGTCATCCTGAACGGCCGGGATATCGCCACGCTGAAGCCCTGGCAGCAGGCCGCCGAGCGGGCGGTGCTGCCGCAGGCCACGCATCTTGCCTTTCCCTTCACGGTGATCGAGGTGGTGCGGCTGGGGCTGCAGTCGGGCATCGCGGGCGCGCGTTCCGACGTGCCGATGCGCGCGCTTGCCCGCGTCGGGCTGGCCCATCACGCCGGGCGCAGCTTTCAGGACCTCTCCGGCGGCGAGGCGCAGCGGGTGATGCTGGCGCGGGTGCTGGCCCAGGTCTGGGAGCCGGTGGCGGAGGGTCGGCCGCGCTGGCTTCTGCTGGACGAGCCGGTGTCGAGCCTCGACATCGCGCACCAGGTGCAGGTGATGGAGATCGCCCGGAGCTTCGCGCGGGCGGGCGGCGGCGTCGTCGCGGTGATGCACGATCTGAACCTGACGGCGCTTCATGCCGACCGGATCCTGGTCCTGTGCGAGGGGCGGCGCCTGGCCTTCGGCGCCCCCTCCGAGGTGCTGACAAGCGACATCCTGTCGCGCGCCTATGGCTGCAATCTGGGCGTTTCGGTTCCGCCTCCGCCGGGGGTGCCCTATGTTCTGCCCCATGCAGCGTCCCTCTGACAGGTCCTCTTCATGCGCATCGCTCCGGTTCTGATCCTTCTCGCCTGTCTCCCGGCCCCGGGCGCCTTCGCGCAGCCGGCGGCCGACATCACCCTTCTGGGCGAGGTGCACGACAATCCCGACGCCCACCTGGCCCAGGCCGCCGCGATCGAGGCGCTGCGCCCGACCGCCGTGGTGTTCGAGATGCTGACGGCGGAAGAGGCGGAGGCCGCGAATGCCGACCGCGCGAGGCTGCCGGAGATCTGGGCGGCAAGCGGCTGGCCGGATTTCGCGCTCTACGCTCCGGTGTTCGATGCCTTGGGCGAAGCCGTGATCGTCGGGGCCGCTGCCCCGCGTGACACCGTGCGCGCCGTCTATGACGAGGGCGCGGCGGCGCTGTTCGGCGCCGACGCTCCGCGCTTCGGCCTCGACCGCGCGCTGCCCGCGGAACAGCAGGCGGCGCGGGAGGCGCTTCAGTTCGAGGCCCATTGCGGCGCGATGCCGGTGGCGGCGATGGCGGGCATGGTGGCGATCCAGCGCTATCGCGACGCCGTCTTCGCCCGCGCCGCGCTGGAGGCGCTGGAGACCTACGGCGCGCCCATCGCGGTAATCGCCGGCAACGGCCACGCGCGCACAGACTGGGGCGTGCCCGCAGCCATCGCGCAGGCCGCGCCGGACGTGACGACCCATGCGATCGGCTTCGTCGAGGGCGCGGACGACACGCCCTTCGACGAGGTGCGCATCGTGCCGCCCGCCGCGCGTCCCGATCTCTGCGCCTCGCTCAGATCCCAGTAAGGAGACCCCGATGTATCTTGCCATGAACCGATTCACCGTGCCGCTCGGGAACACCGCGGCGTTCGAGGAACTCTGGCGGTCCCGCGACAGTCATCTGCGGGACATGGAGGGTTTCGTGTCCTTCCACATGCTGAAGGGGCCGGAGGAGGAGGGCCGCGTGCTCTATGCCTCCCACACCCTCTGGCAGAGCGAGGACCACTTCCGCGCCTGGACCCGCAGCCCGGAATTCCGCGCCGCCCATGCGCGGGCGGGGGAGACCCGCAAATTGCACGAGGGCACGCCGCGGTTCGAGGGCTTCACGGCGGTCGAGGGGATGGGGATCGAGGCGTCGGCGGAGGCGTGAGCCCGCGTGTCGGCCGCGGCGCGGTCTTCCGCAGCCTTAAAGACCGCCGCGTGCCGGACGCGGACGCGGGGCGAACGGCCCGGTTTCGGCGCATCCGGCGTCGACTGTCACGGACCGGACAAGCTGCGCGATTGCGCGTGTTCCATGCCTGTTTCCGCGCTCCTTCATATCCTACTAATTCAATCAGGTATTGAAGCGCTCCGCGCCAGATGATAGGGAGTCGCCAGCCAGCGCCATGCGCCAAGCCAGAGACCGATCAGGATTTCGGAGGCTTCGCATGTCGGTTTTCCCCAGATGGCCCGTTGCATTGGCCCTGTGCATTGCGCTCGCCACCACGGCCACGGCACAGGATGCCGTGGAGCCCCATGTCTCGATCGAGTTGAACGCGCTCGAAGCCGTCGATGCGGATTGCCGCATCAGCTTCGTGATCCGGAACGGGCTGGCTTCGGACATCTCGCAGGCGGTCTACGAAGTCGTCCTGTTCGACACCGCGGGCCGGGTCGAACGGCTGACCCTGTTCGATTTCGGCACCCTGCCCGCCGCCCGTCCCCGGGTGCGCCAGTTCCTCGTCCCCGGCCTCGCCTGTCCGACGCTCGGCCGGATGCTGGTCAACGGCGCCGAGACCTGCGACGGGGCGGAGCTTCCGCACGACGCCTGCACCGCCGGGCTGGACCTGCTCAGCCGGACGGACGTGGAGGTTCTGGGATGATCGCCGCCCTCCGCGACAGCCTTCTGAGGATTGCCGATCTGGGCGGTCCGGTGGTGCTGCTGCTTGTCCTGCTGTCGGTGCTGGTGCTGGCGGTCGTGCTCTACAAGCTGTGGCAGTTCGCGCTCGCCGGGGTCGGCCGCCACGCGGCGCTGCGGGCGGCCGTCGCGGCCTGGGACCGAGGGGATCGCGCCGCGGCGCACCGCCACCTCGACCGCGCCCAAAGCTATCTTGCCCCGGTGATCGCGATGGCCGTCGCGGGCCGTGCCGATGCGGCGCGGCTGGAGGCCGAGGCCGAAGCGCGGTTCGCCACGCTGGAGCGCGGGTTCCGCCTCCTCGACTCTGTCGCGCAGATCGCGCCGCTGCTCGGGCTGTTCGGCACGGTGCTGGGCATGATCTCGGCCTTCCAGGCGTTGCAGGAGGCGGGGGCGCAGGTCGACCCCTCGATCCTCGCCGGCGGAATCTGGGTGGCGCTGCTGACGACGGCGGTCGGCCTTGCGGTTGCGATGCCGACCTCGGTGATCCTCAGCTGGTTCGAGTCGAAGATGGATGCGGACCGTGTGCTGGCGCAGACCGCGCTGCGCACGATCCTTGCGCCGGAGGGGCGGCAGGCGGCCACGACCGCCGCCGCCGCCGGTCCCCTCCATGCGTAGGGAAAGGCGGCGGCGCAGGCTGGGCATGACCTCGCTGATCGACGTCATCTTCCTGCTGCTGCTGTTCTTCATGCTGTCATCGACCTTCACGCGCTTCGCCGAGATCGACCTGGCCGCCTCGGGAAGCGGCGGCGGGGCGGGGGCGGATCGCCCGGTGTTCCTGTCCCTCGCGGCAAGCGGGCTGCGGGTCAACGGGCGGGCGGCAGAGATGGCGTCGCTGCCCGCGGCGCTGGCGGCGTTGCGGTCGGGCGAGGCTCGCTTGGGCGTTCTGGTCGCGGTGGAGCGCGATGTGACGTCCCAGCGTATGGCCGATCTCCTCGTCTCCCTGCGCCGGGTGCCGACCGTGCAGGTCACGGTCCTGGAGGCCTCATGAGACGGCGGACCGCGCGTGCCGAACGCGAACCGGCCATCGCGCTGATCAACGTCGTCTTCCTGATGCTCATCTTCTTCCTCGTGGCCGGCACGCTCGCCCCGCCGCTCGACGGGAAGCTGACGCTGGTGCGCACCGCAGGGCCGGAACGGAGCCTTCCCGCCGACGCGCTGGTGGTGCACGCTGATGGCAGCATGACGCACAAGGGCGCGCCCGTCGCCTCGGCTGCCACATTCCTGGCCACCCTGCCCGAACCCGCGCGCGCAAGGGTGCGGCTGGTGCCCGACCGCGACCTGCCCGCGGCGACGCTGATCGCGCGCGCGCAGGCGTTGCGGCAGGCGGGGGCCGGGGCCGTGGCGATCGTGACGGAAAGGGGGCTTCGATGATCCGCTCTTCCGCTGCGGCGAAACGCGCCGCGCTGCTGCTTGCGCTGGCGGCCCACGGCGCCCTTGCCCTGGCGCTGCGCCCCTCCGAAACCGCGATGATCGAAGGTGCGGGAGAGTCGGCCGAGGTGCGTCTCGGCAACGGCTTCCGCGACATGGCGGTCGGAACGCTGAGCGCCGACACCGCCGAGTCCCGGCCGCCGTTGCAACCCCTGGGCAGGGTCCGACCGTCCGACGCCGTCCCGCCCGCGCCCGACCCGACGACAGAGAAGCCGCAGCGCCCCGCAGCCCTCGCACCCGAGGAGCCGTCCGCACGACTGGAGGCAACCGCGCCGGAAGAGCCGGGCGTCACCCGCTCTCCCCGTCCGCAGCCGCGCCGGGACGCTTTCGTGGAACGGCATCGCGACCGCCGCGCGGTGGACCCGGCGCCATCCGAGGCAAGGCCGGCGCCCGCCGCTTCGAAGCCGAAGGCCGGCAACGCCCGAAGCGCCGCGGTCAAGGGCGCGGCGAACGGACGGGCCGAAGCCAGGGCGCAACAGAGCGGCCGGGGCGGGCGGACGCAGGAGGCGGGCAATGCTGCGGCAAGCAACTATCCGGGGTTGGTCATGCGCCGCCTGTCGCGCGCCGGAAAGCCCGCGGTGCGCGCGCGCGGCGCGGCCGTGGTCGCCTTCACCATCGGCAACGGCGGCAACCTTGCCTCGGTCTCTCTCACCGCCAGTTCGGGGTCGTCCGACCTGGACCGGGCGGCGGTCCGGCTGGTCCGCCGCGCCGGTCCCTTCCCGAAGCCGCCGCAGGGCGCGCGGCGCAGCTTCTCGATCCGGATCGAGGGCCGGTGACGGCGGCCTTACGGCCTCCCCTTAGGTGCGGCGGGTCCGGCACCATGTCCGCAAGCAGTGTGCCGACGCCATCCAGACGTGGCCAGGAACAATACGGCCCCGCACCGTTTGACTGCGAAAGGCGATGTCTCGCCATGTCTTCGGCATCCGGCCGAAGAGTCCGGCCCGCTCTGGACCGCGAGGCGCGGGCAGGGGACGGCGACAGCATCGGGATCCGGCGGATCCGAACCGGCATCGCCCGGCCGCCACTGCCCGCTGAAAGGAAGGAGCACGACGATGACCCAGTACTCGGACAACCGCGTCCAGGATCGACAACCGGGGCGGGAACACGCGATGTCTCCCGCGCCCGACTACGCCCCGCGCTATCCCGGCGCCGGGCGGCTTTCAGGAAAGGTTGCCCTGATCACCGGCGGTGACTCGGGCATCGGCCGCGCCACGGCCGTCCTGTTCGCGCGGGAAGGCGCCAGGGTCGCCATCGTCTATCTCGAAGAGGGCGAGGACGCCGAGGAGACGCTTCAGAAGATCCGGGCCGAAGGTGCGGAGGGCATCGCCATCGCGGGCGACGTCGGCCGCCGCGATTTCTGCGGCGACGCGGTGGCCCAGGTGGTCGAGACGTTCGGCCGGCTCGACGTGCTGGTGAACAACGCGGGCGAGCAGCACGCGCAGACCTCCTTCGAGGACGTGTCCGAGGACCAGATCGAAGCCACCTTCCGCACCAACATCTTCGGCCAGATGTTCATGGTCCAGGCCGCCCTTCCGCGTCTCGGCGAAGGGGCAAGCATCGTCAACGTGACCTCCGTCACCGCCTATCGCGGACAGGACCTGCTGCTTGACTATTCCGCGACCAAGGGCGCCATCGTGTCCTTCACGCGGGCCCTGGCGCACAAGCTTGCCGAGCGGGGAATCCGGGTGAACGGGGTGGCGCCGGGGCCGATCTGGACGCCGCTGATCCCCGCCTCCTTCCCGCCCGAAAAGGTCGAGAGCTTCGGCCAAAGCAGCACGCTCGGCCGTCCCGGCCAGCCGAACGAGGTGGCGCCCGCGCTGCTGTTCCTGGCCTGCGAGGACGCGTCCTTCATGACCGGCCACGTCCTGCACCCCGATGGCGGCGCGCCGACGGCCGACTGATCCTCACCCCGTCCGGAAAAGGAGATGCAGATGAGCAGGACAACCACCACCACCGATCACGAGACGATCCGGGACTGGGTCGAAAGCCGCGACGGACATCCTGCCCGGGTGCAGGGCACCGGCGAGGGCGGGGTGCTGAGGATCGACTTCGATCCGCCCGAGGACGGGCTTGAGGAGATCTCCTGGGAGGAGTTCTTCGAGGTCTTCGAGGACCGCAAGCTTGCCTTCCTGCACCAGGACACCGTCGAGGACGGCCAGACCAGCCGCTTCAACAAGCTGATCGGCCGCAGCGACAGCTGAGCCGGGCGGCGTCGCAGGGCGGGTTCATCGAGCCGCCTCAGCCGCTTGCGGCGCATGCTGACAGCGCGCAGTGCGGTCGCCCTGCCGGGCGATGGCGAGCCGGCGCACCGCCGCCGACCGTCGGCCCTTGGGTGTACGACATTTCAATCTGCCGCCGGCCTGGCCTGGGGTTTCGTCGGCCCGCACCGGGCCCCGCGCCTCGGCGTCCCGCCACCAGCGCCGCAACTTGCAGGTCCGTTGCGGCAGCGTCGGGACGGCGGCGCCGACCGTTCCTTCCCCCGACGTCACAATCGTCATGGACGGCGGAGCGGAATGGACCTAGCTGGAGCCATGACCGAAGCACCGCCTCTTCCCTCTACCGATCGCATTCTCGCCGGTGTCGCCCTCATGGTGGGGTTCTGCCTGACCGCCCCCCTGCTGGACGTGTCGGCGAAGCTGGCGTCGGACAGCGTTCCGGTCGGACAGATCACGGCCGCCCGCTTCGTCGTGCAGTGCGCGCTCATGGCGCCCGTCATCGGGATCATGGGCCTGTCGTTGCGGATCGCGCGCGCGCACTGGCTGGCGCTGCTGTTCCGCGCGGTGTTCCTGCTGGTTGCCACCTTCTGTTTCATCGCGGCGATCAGCGTCATGCCGCTGGCCGACGCGCTCGCCATCGTCTTCGTGGCACCGTTCATCGTCCTTCTGGTGGGCCGGTTCCATCTTGGCGAAGAGGTCGGTCCGCGGCGGGTCGGGGCCGCGCTGGTGGGGTTCGCAGGGGTCCTGTTCGTGATCCAGCCCAGCTTCTCGGCCTTCGGCGCCGTGGCGCTGTTTCCGCTGGGAACGGCGGTCAGCTTCGCCTCCTACATCCTCGTGACGCGCGGGCTGTCGCGGCATGTCCATCCCGTGAGCCTGCAGTTCTACACCGGCCTGATTGCCAGCCTGCTCTGCATCCCGGTCCTCTGGCTGGCCGAGGGTTCGGGCTCCGCCCTGCTCGATCCGGTCTGGCCGGACGGCATGGCATGGCTGTGGCTGGTGGGCGTCGGGTTCTTCGCCGCGCTGAGCCACATGATGATGACCTACGCGCTGTCCATGGCACCGTCCGCCACGCTGGCGCCGTTGCAGTACCTCGAACTGCCGGTGGCCACCCTGCTGGGCTACCTCGTGTTCGGCGATTTCCCGAACGCGCTGGCGCTGACGGGCATCGCGATCATCATCGGCGCGGGCCTCTACATGATCCACCGCGAACGGGTCACCGCGAGACAGCTGATGACCGAACGCGCCGCCCCGCCGATCTGACTACGGCCGCTGCCGGTGGCCGGCATCCGCACGGAGCCGATCCTCTTCGACGAGGCGGTGACGGATCCATCGTGCCACCGCCGACGGTCAAGCGTCACATAATCTTGCTTATCGCGCTTCCCATTGCCGCTGCGGCCTCGGGTGCGACAAGTCCGAGTACGCCGCGGAAATAACTTACCAAAATCATCGGATTTTTTGTTGACTGAAATAGTCGGAAATAATAGCCCGAGGAAGCTGACACCTCTCGGAGCAAGACATGACCCTTCGTCCCATCTTCGGCGCCATGGCGCTGAACGCCCTCGCCGCCGGCCTCGTGCAGGCCGAACCCGTCACCCTGACCGACATCGCCGGACGCGAGGTCACGGTCGATGCACCGGTGGAGCGCGTGATCCTGGGCGAGGGCCGGCAGGTCTTCTTCACCGCCGTCCTGGACAGCGGGAATCCCTTCGCCCGCGTGGTCGGCTGGCGCGACGATTTCAGGGAAGCGTCGCCCGAGACCTATGACATCTATGCGCGGAAGTTTCCGCAGATGAAGGACATCCCGACCTTCGGCGGGTTCAAGGACGGATCGTTCGACATCGAGCAGGCGGTGTCGCTGAACCCGGACGTGATGATCATGAACCTCGAATCGAAGGCCGCGACGGAGGAAGCGGGATACGAGGAGAAGCTTGCCAAGGTCGGCATCCCCATCGTCTACGTCGATTTCCGCGAGAAGCCGTTCGCGCATACGGCGCCCTCCATGGAGATCATCGGAAAGCTGTTCGGCAAGGAGGACAGGGCCGCGGATTTCTCCGCCTTCTACAGCGAACAGATGGCCCGCGTCACCGACGTGATCGACGCCGAGAGAGATCTCGACCGTCCGCTGGTGTTCGTCGAACGGGCGGGCGGCTATTCCGAGGACTGCTGCATGTCCTTCGGCAACGGCAACTTCGGCCGATTCGTCGAACTTGCAGGGGGCACCAACATGGGATCCGCGTTCATCCCCGGCACGTTCGGCACCGTCAACGCCGAGCAGGTCATCGCCTCGGACCCCGATCAGATCGTCGTGACCGGCGGCAACTGGGAGGCCTACGTGCCCGGCGGGGACTGGGTGGGCATGGGCCCCGGATCGGATATGGAGGAGGCCGGGCGAAAGCTGGCGGCGCTGATGGAACGCCCGGCCTACACCGGCGTGAAGGCGGTGCGGAACGGCCAGGTCCACGGCATCTGGCACCAGTTCTACAACTCTCCCTACAGCTTCGTCGCCGTGCAGCGGCTGGCGACCTGGCTTCACCCCGAGCTGTTTCCCGAACTCGATCCCGAAGCGACCATGAAAGAGCTGCACGCCCGGTTCCTGCCGGTCGACTACAGCCCCGGCTACTGGGTGTCGCTGGATGCCGCGGCGACCGACTGAACCCGGCTTCACCCCAGGGCGGCGGCCCGGCCAGGGCCGCCTTTCGGCATCGGAGGCACCATGACATCCCTTGATCTGAACGCGGGCGAACCGGCCAGCGCGCAAAGCTACCGCGGGCTGGTGGGCCGCCGCGTCGTGGTCCTGCTGGGGCTGGCGCTGGCGCTTGTCCTGTCGGTGGCGGTGGACGTGTCGCTGGGGCCGGCCCGCTATGCGCTCGGGGACGTCCTGCAGACGATCTTCGCGCCGGGGTCCGCCGACCTGCAGATGCGCGTCGTGGTCTGGGAGATCCGGATGCCCATGGCCCTTCTGGCGGTCACCGTCGGGGCCAGCCTCTCGCTGGCCGGGGCCCAGATGCAGACCATCCTCGCCAATCCGCTGGCCAGTCCGTTCACGCTGGGCCTGTCGGCGGCAGCCAGTTTCGGGGCCGCGCTGGCGATGGTGCTGGGCGTGGCGATCCTTCCCGGCGCCGTGGCGCTGATGGTGCCGGTCAACGCCTTCGCCATGGCGATGGCCGCGTCCTTGCTGATCTTCCTCCTCTCGACGTTGCGCGGGGTGACGACGGAGACCATCATCCTCCTCGGGATCGCCCTCGTCTTCTCCTTCAACGCGGCCTTGGCCCTGCTTCAGTACTTCGCCTCGGAACAGGCGCTGTCGGCCGTCGTCTTCTGGACCATGGGCAGCCTGACCAAGGCGACCTGGGGCAAGGTCACGGTCACCGCCGCGATCCTCGCGGTCTGCACGCCGCTGTTCGCGCGGCGGGCCTGGGCGCTGACGGCGATCCGGCTGGGCGAGGTCCGTGCCGTCGCCATGGGGGTTCCGGTCAGGCGGCTCCGGCTCGAAACCCTGGTCCTGGTGTCGATCCTGGCGGCGGTGCCCGTCAGCTTCGTCGGCACCATCGGGTTCATCGGGATCGTCGGTCCGCATGTCGCGCGCCTGCTGCTGGGCGAGGACCAGCGGTTCTTCCTTCCCGGCGCGATGCTGGCGGGAGCGGTGATCCTGTCGGCCACCTCGGTCCTCTCCAAGGCGATCCTGCCGGGGGCCGTGCTGCCCATCGGCATCATCACCGCGCTGGTCGGCGTGCCGTTCTTCGCCGCCCTGATCCTGACGAAGGGACGCAAGTCATGGTAAGTCTGACGCTGGAACGGGTCGGCGCGCGGTACGGGCGGCGGCAGATCCTCACCGATGCGTCGGCCCGTGTTCCGGGCGGTACGCTGACGGCCCTGGTGGGCCCAAACGCGGCCGGGAAATCCACGCTGTTCCGCCGCATCGCCGGGCATCTTCCCGGCAACGGAACGGTCCGGCTGGACGGGGCCGGAGCGCCCGATCTGCGCTACATGCCGCAGGACACCGGGATGAACGCGGCGCTGACGGTCTTCGAATCGATCATCCTCGCGCTGAAGCAGGGCACCGGCGGCTGGCGGCTGAGCGCGCAGGAACTGCGTACCGTGGACGACAGCCTGCGCCGGTTCAACATCACCGATCTTGCCGTCCGTCACCTCGCGGAACTCTCGGGCGGTCAGCGCCAGGCGGTCTCGATCGCGCAGACCCTGGTGAGCCGGCCGAGGGTGGTCCTGATGGACGAGCCGACCTCGGCCCTCGACCTGCACCGCCAGTACGAGGTGCTGGAGTCACTGCGCCGGTATGCCGAAGAGACCGGAGCGGTCATGCTTCTGGCCCTGCACGACCTGAACCAGGTGATGCGCTGCTGCACCTCCACGGTGGCCCTCGGGGGCGGAGGCACCCTCGCCTCCGGTCCGACGCTCGAGGTGCTGACGCCGGAGCTGATCCGCCGTATGTACGGCATCGACAGCCGGGTCGAGCGGTGCTCGCGCGGGTGTCCGATGCTGATCGTCGACGGGCCCGCGGCCCTCGACCCGGTCTGAAGGCGTCCGAAGCAGCGGGCGCGACCGGGCGGATTGTCAGAAAACATTTACCGTTCTGACACACCACTGACTCCGGACGGCGCCAGAAATCCCCGCGACAAACGGGGATGGCAGGATGCTGAAGATCACCGCGCTGACCAAGCGTTTCGGAGCCAATGTCGCGGTCGACCGCGCGACGCTGAGCGTCAACCGGCCGATGATGATCGGCATCATCGGGCGTTCGGGGGCGGGCAAGTCCACCCTGCTCAGGATGCTGAACTGCCTGACCGAGGCGACGTCGGGCGAGATCCTGTTCGACGACCTCAACGTGACCCGCCTGCGCGGCGCCGCCAGGCGCAGCTGGCAGTCCCAGTGCGCGATGATCTTCCAGCAGTTCAACCTGGTGCCGCGGATGGACGTGGTGTCGAACGTGCTGCACGGCACGCTGAACCGCCGCTCGACCTTTACCACGATGTTCAACCTGTTCCCGCAGGAGGACATCGAGCGGGCGATCGACATCCTGGACCGGCTCGGCATTGCCGAACACGCCCCGAAACGGGCCGAGGCGCTGTCGGGCGGACAGCAGCAGCGCGTCGCCATCGCGCGGGCGCTGATGCAGGATCCGCGGATCATCCTCGCCGACGAACCCATCGCCTCTCTCGACCCGATGAACGCGCAGGTCGTGATGCAGGCGCTGCGCCGGATCCATGACGAGGACGGGCGCACCGTGATCGCGAACCTCCACACGCTGGACACCGCGCGGCGCTACTGCGACCGGGTGATCGGCATGCGCGACGGGCGGATCGTCTTCGACGGCACGCCCGGCCAGCTGACCAGCGGCGTCGCCCGCGACATCTACGGCGCCGACGCGGGCTTCTCCGAGGCCGCGACCTCGACCGAGATCGGCGCGCTGGACCGCGATCCCCTGCCCGCGCGGCAGGTCGCCCCGGCCTGATCCCTTCCCGAAGACACCCCAGAAGCCCCCCCGGGGGCGCAAACGAAGAGTGAGACACACCAGATGAAAACGCTGCTTGCCGCCGTGCTGGCGACCACCGCCCTCACCGCCGCCTCCGCCACCGCGCAGGAGATCACCGAGTTCCGCATCGGCCTTCTGGGCGGCGAGAACGCGCAGGACCGCCTGAACTCGAACGAGTGCCTGCGGAAATACACCGAAGAGGCGCTTGGCGTGCCGACCAAGCTCTTCGCGCCCGCCGACTACAACGGCGTGATCCAGGGCCTGCTCGGCGGCACGCTCGACATGGCCTGGCTCGGCGCCTCGGGCTATGCCGCCGTCTATCTCCAGGACCCCGAGGCGGTCGAACCGGTGCTGGTGAAGGTCAACCTCGACGGCTCCTACGGCTACCACTCCATCGGCTTCGCCCGGAAGGACAGCGGCATCACCTCGCTCGAGGACATGAAGGGCAAGAAGTTCGGCTTCGGCGATCCGAACTCGACCTCGGGCTACCTGATCCCCTCGATCGAGATCCCGCAGGAAACCGGCGCCTCAATGGAGAACGGCGACTATTTCGGCGAGGTCGTCTTCACCGGCGGCCACGAGCAGACCATCGTCGCGGTGAACAACGGTGACGTCGACGGCGGCGTGACCTGGGCCGACGGCCAGGGCAACTGGGAAGACGGCTACAACTCCGGCGCGCTCAGGAAGGCCGTGGATGCGGGCCTCGTCGACATGAACGACCTGGTCGAGATCTGGCGCTCGAAGCCGATCCCGGAAGGCCCCGTCGTGCTGCGCAAGGATCTGCCCGAGGACGTGAAGACCACGATGGTCGACCTGGTCGAGGGTCTGATCGAGAAGGACGCGGACTGCGCCTATGGCGTCGCGGCGGGCGAGACGCTGGGATTCCAGCCGATCACCCACGACGCCTACCTCTCGATCATCGAGGCCCGGAAGGCCGAATCCAACTGATCGCGGCCTGATCGCAGGCTTTCGCGGGTCCCCGGAGCCTCCGGGGACCCGCTGTCTTACCCCCGGGGGCAGAGGGATGGCAGAAATCACCGGCGCGGCGCCACGGGTGCGCGGCATCCGCGAAACCTACCTGGCCGAGGTCAGGGCGAAGCGGCTGGCGAACCTGGTGCTGGGCGTGCTGTTCGCGGTGCTGCTGGTCGGCGGTTTCGTCACGGCGGATGCGCGCAACGCCGGCGGCTTCTGGGACGGGCTGCACAACATCCTCGACTTCCCGGCGGACGTGATCGGAGAGGCGTGGGAGCGGGCGCACCTGCTGCCGGGCTACCTGCTGAAATACCTCCCCTCGCTGATCGAGACGCTGAACATCGCCGCCGCCTCGACCCTGATCGGGGCCATGGCGGGGCTCGTCATGTCGCTGCTCGTCACCCGCGGCCTCGCGCCGGTGGGCTGGGCCGTCGGGCCGCTGCGCCGGGTGCTCGACATCCTGCGCGCGGTGCCCGAGATCGTGATCGCGCTGGTGCTGATCTACCTCCTCGGCGGCGGGCCGGTGCCCGCGATGATCGCCATCGCGCTGCACACGGTCGGCGCGCTCGGCAAGCTGTTCTCGGAGGTGAACGAGAACGCCTCGCTGAAGCCGGTGGAGGGGCTGGAATCGGTCGGCGCCAACTGGACCCAGCGGATGTGGCTCGGGGTGATCCCGCAGGTAGCGCCGAATTACCTCAGCTACGCGCTGCTGAGGTTCGAGATCAACATCCGCGCCTCCGCCATCCTCGGCTTCGTCGGCGCGGGGGGCATCGGCTATGACCTTCGCAACACGATGAGCTGGGGCCAGGGCAAGTTCGACGAGGCGGCGGCGATCTTCCTGCTGCTGTTCCTGACCATCGTCGTCGTCGACCAGATTTCAAGCATCGCCCGCGACCGCCTGACCCACGGCGCGCGGCGCGGGGAGGCCATGCTGTGACCGACGCGACCCTGCACACCGCCATCTCCGCCCGCTTCGCCCGCAAGCGCCTGCTGTCTTTCGCGCTGCCCGGGCTGGTGCTGGCCTATCTCGCCTATGTCTTCGTCGCCTTCGACATCGCCGGCCTCGGCGAGCGGGTGAGCCTTGCCAATGCCGCCACGCTGGTCCGCGACACCTACAGCTACAAGACCCACGTCACCCGCGACAACCGCGACGCCTCGGTCGAGATCGCCATCGAGGGCGAGCGCAAGGGCCAGTACGCCCCCGGCACCGCGCCGGCCTGGGTGACGTTGCCCGAAGGCGCGGACGGCGACACGGTGATCGACCTCGGCAAGGGCCATGTCGTGACCTTCGGGGCCGAAGCCGTGACCTACGACATTCCCGGTTATGGCCGGATCGTCACGACTCCCGGCCGCGGCGGCGTCGACGCCGAACTGCCGCCGGGCCCGGTGCCGGACTGGATCAGCGTCTCGAAGAACCGGCTGGCCGTCACCACCGATGCGGGCCGCCTGACCGTCACCCGCAACCGCGCCGAGGTGTTCCGCTATGCCCTGGGGTGGGAGCTGTTCTTCTTCACCCTCGACTCCCCCTATCACGCGATGGGCTGGGGCGAGCTCGCATCGCGGGCGATGGACGGCGAGGCGGGCGCGATCCTGTCCGACTTCTGGACCAACAGCATGTGGCGGCACGGCGACGTGGCCTGGGCGCTGGTCGAGACGGTGCTGATGGCCTTCCTCGGCACCTTCGGGGCGGCGATCATCGCCCTGCCCCTCGGCTTCCTCGCGGCGAAGAACTTCGCCCCCCTCGGCGCCCTGCGCTTCGCCGCGCGGCGGGTGTTCGACTTCCTCCGGGGCGTCGACGGGCTGATCTGGACCATCGTCCTCTCCCGCGCCTTCGGCCCCGGACCGCTGACCGGATCGCTCGCCATCCTGCTGACCGACACCGGTTCCTTCGGCAAGATGTTCTCGGAAGCGCTGGAAAACGTCGACGGCAAGCAGATCGAGGGCGTGACATCGACCGGCGCAAAGCCGCTCCAGCGCTACCGCTTCGGTGTGATCCCGCAAATCACCCCGGTGCTGCTGAGCCAGGTGCTGTACTATCTCGAATCTAACACCCGGTCCGCGACCATCATCGGGGCGATCACCGGGGGCGGCATCGGGCTTCTGCTGACGCAGGCGATCATCACCCAGAAGGACTGGGAGGAAGTGAGCTATTACATCGTGCTGATCGTGCTCATGGTGATGGCGATGGACACGGTGTCGGGCTGGCTGAGACGGCGCCTCATCACCGGCGGCGGCGCCTGAGGCGGACGTCGGAACCTGAGTACATTTGCAAAGAAGAAGCCCATGGCGCGACTGAGCGAGAATGAACCCTTCCTGCACCCGGATTGCGAGATCGTGGACACCCGGTTCGGCCACTATGTCGAGATCGGACGGGGCAGCCGTCTGGCCCACTCCGTGATCGGCGACTATTCCTACTGCGACCGTTACGCCGACATCGCCAACGCCGAGGTCGGCAAGTTCGCCAATATCGCGAGCTTCGTCAGAATCGGCGCCACCGATCACCCGATGGAAAAAGCCAGCCTGCACCACTTCCACTACCGCTCGGCCGACTATTTCGACGACGCAACCCATGACGAGGCCTGGTTCGCGCATCGACGGTCCCGCCGCGCGGTGATCGGGCACGACACCTGGATCGGCCACGGCGCTCAGATCCGTCCCGAGGTGACGCTGGGCCACGGCTCGGTCGTGGCGGGCGGGGCGATCGTGACGAAGGACGTGCCGCCCTACACCATCGTCGCCGGAATCCCGGCGGTGCCGCTGCGCCCGCGCTTCGCGCCGGAGATCGCCGAGGGGCTGATCGCGCTGGCGTGGTGGGACTGGCCGCACGACAGCCTGCGCGCGGCGCTGGACGACTTCCGCACCCTCGGCGCGGCGGCCTTCCTCGGGAAATACGCCGGGACTACTCCGCCGCGTGGGCCGTCGGCAGCGCCTGCGGACGAAGGCGCGACAGCCGCCCCGCCAGATCGCCGCTGAGCCACGACCAGCGGCCCGCCGCCAGCGTGCCCTCGATCCGGCGCGTCTCCGCATGGACCAAAGTCAGGTCGGCCCTGAGCCCCGGCGCGATCCGCCCCCGGTCCTTCAGCCCGAGGAGACGGGCGGGCACGGTCGAGATCATCGCCCAGGCCTCGGCCAGCGGCATCACCCCCAAGTCCGACAGACGGAAGGCCGCGGCGGCGAGCGCCGGGTAGTGGTAATCGGACACCAGCGCATCGCAGAGCCCCTCGCGGATCAGCGCGAGCGCCGGGATGTTGCCCGTCTGCGATTGCCCGCGCACCACGTTCGGCGCCCCCATCAGCACCGGGTTGCCGAACACCTTCGCCTGCAAGGCCGGGGCGGCGCGGGTCGGGAATTCGCAGATCTTCGCGCCGATCATGCCGAAATAGTCCCTTGTCCGCGCATCCGGATCGTCGTGGCTGCCATATGTCACGCCCAGGTTGTCGAAGACGGTGGCGAGGTTGCAGAGATACCGCGGCACCTGAGGCGCAAGGGCCAGGTGGGCCCGCACCACCTCGCGGAACGCCTCGGGACTGCGCTGCGTGCGCGCCGCCCATGCGGCGAAGGCGGCCGGGGTCTCCTCGGCCATTTCCAGCGCCTCGGGGAGGTGGTTGTTGAAGACCACATAGCGCACGCTGAAGCGGCGCAGGGCGGCGACCAGCCGTTCCTCCGTCTCGGGCGTGTGCGTCTCGCAGCGCAGCTGCACCTGAAGGTCCGTCAGCGCGGCGGGGCGGTGGGCCTCCAGCTCGGCCAGGAACCGCTCGGCCGCGTCGGGGCCGCGGCTGCCGCCCTCCCAGGACCAGCTCTGCGCGAGGAAGGCGGTGGTAACGCCGCTGGCCGCCGCGTCCCGGTCGACCCCGGCCAGGCCCATGGCGGGGGGGAAGGGGGCGGAGGGGCGCGGCGCGAGGTGCCGCTCGAACGCATCGCCGTGGAGGTCGACGATGCCGGGCAGCAGGAGGTAGCCCGAGAGATCCAGCGCGGGCGCGCCGGCCCCGCCCTCGGCCAGCCGCCCCTCGACAACGGCGATGTCGTCGCGCGAGAGGCGGCCGTCGCGAAGGCAGGTTGCGCCGCAAAGGCGAAGGGGGTCGATCGGAGGAGTCATCGCTGGCCTGCCCGCTGGGTTTCAGGCCATCCTGCCTGCGCGATGCGTCAGGAATGTAACGTTATCCCCAGGATCGTGCGAATTATCCACAATCGCCCACGGTCAGCGTCACCCGGTCGCCCGCGAACCACGTCCGCCCGTATTCCACCGGCACGCCCTCGGGGTCGACGTTGATCCCCACCGTGCGCAGCAGCGGCGCATTCTCCGCGCACCTCAGGTGCAGCGCCTGCGTGGCCGAGGCGGGCCGGGCGTCGAGCCGGGTGGAGGCGCGGGTGTAATCGGCGACTCCGCCCCGGGCGAGCGCTTCGGTGACCGACAGCGTCTCCTCCAGATCCCTCGGCAGGGTCGGGAAGCGGTCGGCGGGAAAGACGCTGGTGAAGACCGCGATCGGAAGGCCGTCGGCCAGCGAAAGACCCTCGTAGGCGTGGACCGCAGCGCCTTCGGGCAGGCGCAGCGCCTCTGTCTCGCGCGCGTCGCCGGCGCGGGTCTCGAGTGCGAGGATGGTCTTCGCCGGGATCCGCCCCGCCGCGGCAAGGTTCTGGCGGAACCGCACCCGCCGCCCGATCGGATAGTCGGTCGGCCTGAGGGTGACGAAGACGCCCGCGCCGCGCCGGGGATGGACCAGTCCGGCCTCGGCCAGGGCAGCAAGCGCGCGGCGCACCGTGTGCCGGTTCACGCCGAACCGCGCCGAAAGCGCCGCCTCGGTCGGCAGGCGGTCGCCCGGCGCATAGTGGCCGTCGGCGATGTCGGTGCGCAGGCTGTCGGAAATCGCCTGCCAGATCGGGGTGCGCGTCATGCCGTCATCAAAGTTTCACGCTTGGGGGGCTTGGCCTTTGCCCGCCCCGGGGGTATGATTTGTCTAGTTGTATAGGAATTCGCCGAAGGTGTCCAGATGACTGGAACCGCCGATACAGTCGCTGCCCGCAAGGCCTGGATGGGCCTGCTGGCCAAGGCCCCCGCCGCGAATCTGGCTACGGCCTGGGGTGCCGCGGGGCTGGCGCCCGACCATGTCGTCCTGCGCGGGCCCGAGATCGGCAGCGTCATGGTGCGCGGCCGTGCGGGGGCCGTGGGCGCACCCTTCAACCTCGGCGAGATGACGGTCACCCGCTGCTCGGTGAAGCTCTCCTGCGGGACGGTCGGGCACGGCTATGTGCAGGGGCGCGACGGCGGCAAGGCCAGGATCGCCGCGCTGGTCGACGCGCTGATGCAGACCGGCGCGGCGGAGCGGGTCGAGACGGCGGTGCTGGCGCCCCTGCGCGAGGACGCGCACCGCCGCAAGGACACGCGCGCGGCGAAGGCGGCGGCGACGAAGGTGGAGTTCTTCACCATGGTCAGGGGAGAGGACTGATGCAGGCGGCAACCCTGGAAGGCGGCTTCGGCGACGGGCCGCGCGACGCGGCCCATGCCTTTCGCGCGGTGATGACGGCGATGGCACGGCCGGGCGAGATCGTGACCGTCGCGGGCGCGCGGCCCCCCGCCCCGCTGTCGGCGGCGGCGGGCGTGGTGCTGCTGACGCTCTGCGACCCCGACACGCCGCTGTTCCTCGCGCCTTCCCATGCCCTGCCACAGGTGCGGGAGTGGATCGCCTTCCACACCGCCGCGCCCCTCTGCCCGGCCGCGGGCGCCATGTTCGCCCTCGGGCCCTGGGACGCGCTGCCGCTGGCCGATCTTCCACTTGGCACATCCGAATACCCCGACCGCTCGGCGACCCTGATCGTCGAGGTCGACCGGCTGGACCCCGAAGGCGCAACCCTCGCCGGTCCCGGCATTGTCGGCACCGCCCGCCTGTCCCTGCCCGACCTCGCGGCGTTCCGCGAGAATGCGCGCCTGTTCCCCCTCGGGCTGGACTTCGTCTTCACCTGCGGCGACCGCCTGGCGGCGCTGCCGCGCAGCACGAAGGTGTCCTGATGTATGTCGCGGTGAAGGGGGGCGAGCGCGCCATCGACAACGCCCATGCCTGGCTCGCCGAGGAACGGCGCGGCGACAGGGCGGTGCCCGAGCTTACGGTGGCGCAGATCCGCGAGCAGATGTCGCTTGCGGTGAACCGGGTGATGGCCGAGGGCTCGCTTTACGATCCCGACCTCGCGGCGCTGGCGATCAAGCAGGCGCGGGGCGACCTGATCGAGGCGATCTTCCTGATCCGTGCCTACCGCACCACCCTCCCCCGCTTCGGCGGCTCCGCACCCCTCGACACCGGCGCCATGGCCTGCGACCGGCGGGTGTCGGCGACGTTCAAGGACGCGCCCGGGGGGCAGGTGCTGGGGCCCACCTTCGACTACACGCACCGCCTGCTGGACTTCAAGCTGGCCGCCGACGGCGAGGTGTCCGCCCCCGCCGAGGCGGAGGCACGGCAGGAGGCGACGCCGCACATCATGTCCTTCCTCGACCGCGAGGGCCTGATCCAGCCCGAACCCGAAGGCGCCGACACCCCCCCGGACCTGACCCGCAGCCCGCTGGAGCTGCCCGCCGAAAGGGCGCTGCGGCTCCAGGCGCTGACCCGTGGCGACGAGGGATTCATCCTCGGGATGGCCTATTCGACCCAGCGGGGCTACGCGCGCAGCCATGCCTTCGTCGCGGAGCTGAGGATCGGGACGGTCCCGGTCGAGATGGAGATCCCCGAGCTGGGGTTCTCGGTCGAGATCGGCGAGATCACGGTGACGGAATGCGAGACGGTGAACCAGTTCCGCGGCAGCCGGACCGAGCCGCCGCAGTTCACCCGCGGCTATGGCCTGGTCTTCGGGATGACCGAGCGGAAGGCGATCTCGATGGCGCTGGTGGACCGGGCGCTGCGCTGGAAGGAGCTGGGCGAGGACGACGTGGGCGCCCCGGCGCAGGACGAGGAATTCGTACTCTACCATTCCGACAACATCCAGGCGACGGGGTTCCTCGAGCACATCAAGCTGCCCCACTACGTCGATTTCCAGTCCGAGCTCGAGCTGATCCGCAAGCTGCGCCGGGAGGCCGCGGCGGCGTCTTCGGCATCGGGGGAGGCCGCGGAATGAGCGCCCGAGAGCCCCTCACCCTGGCCCTCTCCCCGTCGGGGAGAGGGAAGCCCGCCCGGACGGACCGTGGTCCGTTAACCACCCGGTCACCTCTTGTCGCAAGGCTTTCCGCCGGGCGACATGCCCTCTCCCCCCTGGGGAGAGGGTCAGGGAGAGGGGACGCCATGCGCCGGACCACGATGCGGACGCACCATGCGCGGATCCTCCGCCAGGTGCCGACCCCGGCGGAGCGCCTGCTCTGGGAGGCCCTGCGGGCCCGCCGCCTTGCCGGGCTGAAGTTCCGCCGCCAGGTGCCGCTCGGAGACGGCGTCGCGCAGTTCTACTGCCCGGCCGCCCGGCTTGCCGTGGAGGTGGAGGACGGTCCGCCCGACCCGTTCCGCGACCGCGCCCGCGCCGCGCGCGACATCCGCACGCTCCGCATCGCCCCCGCCGCGGTGGAGGTCGATCTTGCCGGCGTCCTCGCGCTGATCGAAAGGACCGCAGGATGAACGAGTACAACTTCGCCTATCTCGACGAGCAGACGAAGCGGATGATCCGCCGCGCGATCCTGAAGGCGCTGGCCATCCCCGGCTACCAGGTGCCCTTCGCCAGCCGAGAGATGCCGATGCCCTATGGCTGGGGCACCGGCGGGGTCCAGGTCTCGGCCGCGGTTCTGGTCCCCGAGGATACGCTGAAGGTCATCGACCAGGGCGCCGACGACACGACCAACGCCGTCTCGATCCGCCGCTTCTTCGAACGCACCGCCGGGGTCGCGGTGACCGAGGCGACGGCGGAGGCGAGCGTGATCCAGACCCGTCACCGCATCCCCGAGGCGCCCCTGCGCGCCGACCAGATCCTCGTCTATCAGGTGCCGATCCCCGAGCCCCTGCGCTTCCTCGAACCCTCCGAGGTCGAGACGCGGAAGATGCACGCGCTGGAGGACTACGGGCTGATGCATGTGAAGCTCTACGAGGACATCAGCCGCCACGGCGCGATCTCCACCTCCTATGCCTATCCGGTGAAGGTCGAGGGGCGCTATGTGATGGATCCTTCGCCGATCCCGAAGTTCGACAATCCCAAGCTCGAGATGGCGGCGATCCAGCTGTTCGGCGCCGGGCGCGAGCAGCGGATCTACGCCATTCCGCCGCACACCCGCGTCGTCAGCCTCGACTTCGAGGACCACCCCTTCGAGGCGAGCAAGGCCGACCACGCCTGCGGCCTCTGCGGCGCGACCGACAGCTATCTCGACGAGCTGATCGTCGATGACGAGGGCGGTCGGATGTTTCTGTGTTCCGACACCGATTACTGCGCCGGACGCCGCCGGGCAGGCCACGCGGGTGCCGAGGCTGCGCCTTTCGAGGAGGATGCCGCATGATGGAGCTCGCCATGGACGCCGCCATCGGAGCGACGGCCGGGACGACGCCCCTCCTCCGGGTCGAGGGCGTGACGAAGCGCTACGGCGCGCGGATCGGCTGCGCCGATGTCTCCTTCGACCTCTGGCCGGGGGAGGTCATGGGCATTGTCGGCGAATCCGGCTCGGGAAAGTCGACGCTGCTGAACTGCCTTGCCGGACATGTCCCGCCGGACAGCGGCGCCGTCCTGTTCGACACCCGCGACGGCGGGCTGCGGGATACCCTGACCATGCGCGAGTCCGAGCGGCGGATGCTCTCGCGCACCGACTGGGCCTTCGTCCACCAGCACGCCCGCGACGGGCTGCGGATGAACGTCAGCGCGGGCGGCAACGTGGGCGAGCGGCTGATGGCCGTCAACGCCCGCCACTACGGGCGGATCCGGGCGAAGGCGACGGACTGGCTGGGCCGGGTCGAGATCGCCGCCGACCGGATCGACGACCGGCCCACGGCCTTCTCGGGCGGCATGCAACAGCGGCTCCAGATCGCGCGGAACCTCGTGACGGGTCCGAGGCTGGTGTTCATGGACGAACCCACCGGCGGCCTCGACGTCAGCGTGCAGGCGCGGCTTCTGGACCTCCTGCGCGGGCTGGTGCGCGAGATGGGGCTTTCGGCGATCATCGTCACCCACGACCTTGCCGTGGTGCGGCTGCTGGCCGACCGGCTGATGGTGATGAAGGACGGCCATGTGGTGGAGTCCGGGCTGACCGACCAGGTGCTCGACGATCCGCAGCACGCCTATACCCAGCTTCTCGTCTCCTCCGTGCTGCAGGTCTGAGCCCATGATATCGGTCGAAAACGTCTCGAAATCCTTCGTGCTGCACAACCAGGGCGCGGCGCGGATCCCGGTGATGGCGGAGGCTTCGCTCTCGGTCGCGCCCGGGGAATGCGTGGCGCTGGTCGGCGCCTCGGGCGCGGGCAAGTCGACGTTGATGCGCATGATCTACGGCAACTACCTGACGGGCGCGGGCCGTATCCTCGTCGGCGGTACCGACGTGGCCGCCGCCGCCCCGCGCGAGATCATCCGCCTGCGCCGCCACACGCTCGGCTATGTCAGCCAGTTCCTGCGGGTCGTCCCCCGCGTGCCGACGCGCGAGGTGGTGGCCGAGCCGCTGCTGGCCACGGGCAGCGCGCGCGACGCGGCGCTCGCGCGGGCCGAGGCGCTGCTGGCCCGGCTGAACATCCCGGAACGGCTCTGGTCTCTCAGTCCCACGACCTTCTCGGGGGGCGAGCAGCAGCGGGTCAACATCGCCCGCGGCTTCGCCCACCCCTACCCCGCGCTGCTGCTGGACGAGCCGACGGCAAGCCTCGATCCCCTGAACCGCGCCACGGTGCTGGCGATGATCGGCGAGGCGAAGGCGCGGGGCGCGGCGATCGTCGGCATCTTCCACGACGCCGAGGCGCGGGAGGCGATCTGCGACCGCGAGGTCGACGTGACCACCTTCACCCCCGGGGCCGCGGCATGAGCGGTCGGGTGATCGCCGTCGTCGGCCCCTCGGGCGTCGGCAAGGACACGGTGATGCAGGCGCTGGCCGCCCGCGATTCCCGGTTCCGGCTTGCCCGCCGGGTCATCACCCGGCCCGCCGAGGCGGGCGGAGAGATGTTCGAGGGGGTCGGCGAGGCCGAGTTCAGGCGCCGGGCCGAGGCCGGGGCCTTCGCGCTGTCCTGGCAGGCCCACGGTCTGAGCTACGGCATCCCGGCGGGGATCTCCGATGCGCTGGACGAGGGCTGCGACGTGCTGGTCAACCTTTCGCGCCGTGTGCTGCCCGAGGCGCAGGCGCGGTTTCCGCGGCTCGACGTCATCCTGCTGACGGCGGACCGCACGGTGCTTGCCCGCCGCCTCTCCGCGCGCGGCCGCGAATGCGCGGAAGATATCGAGCGGCGGCTTGGCCGGGCCGCGCTGGACCTTCCCGAGGGCATCGCGGCGCACCGGATCGACAACAGCGGGCCGATCGAAACTACGGTGCAGGCGGTCCTGCGTTGCCTCTACCCGGTCAGGGCATGACGGTGGATCTGGTGGAACATCCCCTCCGCGTCCTCGCCCATCAGCGTGATCGCGTCGAGCGTGAAGGGGCCGCGAAGGGTCTCGGGAAGGCGCGGCTCCAGCGCCGCGACGATGTGCCGTCCCTCGCCCTCCTCCACCGGACCGCTGAGCGTCAGGTGGAAGTGGAAGTCGTCGAAGACGTAGGGATACCCCCACTCCAGCATCTGCCGGTCCTGCCGTTCGCTCAGCCCCGCCCGGCGGCGGCGGGCGATGTCGGCCTCGCCGAGGGGCGCGCGGAAGGGATCGAAGGCGCGGACGATGGCGGCCTCGAGGCGGTTCAGCGCGCCTGTATCGCCGACTGGGCGCATCGCAACGAAACGATGCCCGTGACCAACGGCCAGTCCATCGAGGGTGACGGCGGCATGAGCCTCGGCAAACCGCGCGACCGCCTCGACCAGCTCCGCCTCGCGCGCCCCCTCGGCCAGCCGGAACGGCGCCTTCAGCGTGCCGTGGAAGCCGTAGCGGCGCGGCACCTCGGTCAGCGCCGCCACGTCGAGCCCCGGGATTTCGGGATGCGCCACGCGCCGTCCCGTGGCACTGTCCCACCCCAGCCAGGCCGCTCCGAATTCGGCGGCGGGCCCCGGGGGCGGGGTGTAGAAGATCGCGTAACGCTTGAACATCTGCCCTTCCTTGCACGGACACGGTGACACCGACATGACAGAAGAGACCATCCTCGCCAACGCCCGCCTGATCCTGAGGGACGAGGTGATCACGGGCGCGCTGCGGCTGAAAGCGGGTCGCATCGCCGGGATCGAGCAGGGCGGCGCCGTGCCGAAGGGTGCGACGGATCTTGGCGGCGACTACCTGTCGCCGGGTCTGGTCGAGCTGCACACCGACAACCTCGAACGCCACCTCGCCCCCCGCCCCAAGGTGGACTGGCCCCACCGCGCCGCCATCGTCGCCCACGACCGCGAGCTTGCGGGGACCGGCATCACCACCGTCTTCGACGCGATCCGCGTCGGCTCCATCGTCTCGGACAGCGGCAAGCGCTACGGCAAGTACGCGCGGCAGATGGCGGACGAGATCCTGGGGATGCGCGACGCGGGGGCGCTGAAGATCAGCCACCACATCCATCTCCGGGCCGAGATCTGCTCGGAAACGCTGGAGGAGGAGCTGGCCGAGTTCGGGCCGGAGGACCGGGTCGGCATCGTGTCGATGATGGACCACACGCCGGGGCAGCGGCAGTTCAGCGACATGGACAAGTACCGCGACTATGTCTGCGGCAAGCACGGGCTCGATCCCGCGGGGTTCGAGGCCTACGTCGACTTCCTGCGCGGGCTCCAGTCGCGGTTCGGCGCGACGCACGAGGCAGCGGTGGTGCAGGCGGCGCAGCGCTATGGGGCGGCGCTGGCCAGCCACGACGACACGACGCCCGAGCAGGTGGCCGCCAGCCACCGCCACGGCGTCAGCATCGCAGAGTTTCCGACCACCCTCGCCGCGGCCGAGGCCTGCCATGGCGCCGGAATCGTGACCGTCATGGGCGCGCCGAACCTGATCCGCGGCGGCTCGCACTCCGGCAACGTCGCGGCGCTGGAACTCGCGCAGGCGGGGCGGCTCGACATCCTGTCGTCCGACTATGTGCCGGCGGGGCTGCTGCTGGCCGCCGTCCGGCTGGGCGAGGAATGGGGCAACCTCGCGCAGGGCATGGCCACCGTCACCGACACACCGGCCCGTGCCGCGGGCCTTGCCGACCGCGGGCGGCTGGAGGTGGGCCTGCGCGCCGACGTCATCCGCTTCTCGACGGCCGAGGGTCTGCCGGTGCTGAACTGCGCCTGGTGCGCGGGCGTGCAGGTGGCCTGACCGCTCAGACCACCGTGCTGGTCCGCTCCGCCGCGATGGCGCGGTCGAGCATCAGGCGGAACTGCTTCGCCCCCGCGTCAAGCCCGAGGTCCAGCGCGGGCGTCGCCGGGTTCTTCATTCCCTGGTGCACCTTCTCCAGCACCGCGCGGTCCTCCTCGAAGGCCATCCGCGCGCCGGCGTTCATCCGCTCGGAAATCGCCCGGTCGTCCGGATCGGTGTTGCGGTGCTGGAACCAGAAATACCGGGTGTTGTCCCCGTCCAGTGGCGTCATGAAGTTGTAGGAGATGTTGACATAGGTCTCCGCCACCGGCGTCATGTCCGGCCCGCCGGTGCCCGGAGGCGTACAGACCGACTTGTTCAGCCCGATCCCCGGCAGGCACATCTCGTAGTGCTGGAGCCGGTCGCAGGGCCCGTCGAACTTCAGCAGGTCCGCATAGTAGGGCGACGGCGGCTGGCCGTAGATCCAGCGCCCCACGATCACCCCGCGGTCGGTCCTTTCCACCGACAGCGGCGCATTGTCCGTCCCGGCCCCCTTGAACGAGCTGACGTGCACCCAGGCGACGTGACTCGGGTCCAGCAGGTTGTCGCAGACCCAGAGATAGTGGCAGGCCAGGTCCATCACCCCGCCGTCGGTATAGCCCCAGGCGGGGTTGTCGAAGTTCTCGATCGGGAAGATCAGGCTTTCGTCGGCCAGCTCCGGCTCTCCCATCCAGATCCAGAGCAGCCGGTAGCGGTCGGCGACCGGATAGGACTTCACACGCGCCCGTCGCGGGATCGCGTCGGGCTGGGTCGGGGCGGCGACGCAGGTGCCGGAGCCGTCGAAGGTCAGCCCGTGATAGCCGCATTCGACGGTGTCCCCGATCAGCCGCCCCTCGGACAGCGGCAGCTTGCGGTGCGGGCAGGCATCCTCCAGCGCGACCGGGGTGCCGTCTTCGCGGCGGAACAGCACCACCCGCTCGCCAAGGTAGGTCTGGGGCGACAGGGCACGGGTGATGTCGCGGCTCCAGGCGGCGGCGTACCAGCAGTTTCTGAGGAACATGGCACAGTCCTTCGGTTATGAGATGTAGAAGCTCAGCTAATACTAAGTCGGCGCGGTTTCGGGCAATGCGGGTTGATTTCGGGCTTCCCGCTTGATCCAGTCCATGAACAGACGGAACTTCGGAATGTCCTGGGCCAGCGGCTGGCAAACCAGCCAGTAGGACAGCGGCGAGGCGACGACATGGGGATAGGGGCGCACCAGCCGCCCGTCGGTCAGCGCGTCGATCACCAGCGGCCCGCGGCCAAGAGCGATCCCCAGCCCTTCGGCCGCCGCCTGAACCACCATGTTCGCCTGACCGAAGCGCCGCGTCGCCAGCCTTGGCGGCAGGGAGATGCCGCATTCGCGGGCAAAGAAGGCCCAGTCGGGCTTCGAGCCGCCGAAATCGCCGTGCTCGTCCTGAAGCAGCGGGTGTTCCGCCAGGAAAGTCTCGATATCCGGCAGCGGCCCGTCGAGCAGATGCGGCGCGCAGACCGGGAAGATCTGCTCGCCCATCAGGTGCTCGACATGCAGTCCGGGATTCTGGCCGAACCCGTAACGGATGCCGATGTCGGCCTGTGCGGGCGAGAACGGCGCGCGGCCCGTGTCGGTGGTGATCGAGATGATGACCTCGGGGTGGTTCAGGTCGAACCGCAGCAGCCGCGGAAACAGCCAGGTGAATGCGAAACCGGGCAGGCAGCTGATGGTGACGGTGTCGTCGGCGCGGCGGCGGTCCTGCAACTCGGTGCAGGTGTCCGAGATCCGCCCCAGCCCCTCGGCCACCGCGCGGGCCAGCTGTTCGCCCTCCCGCGTCGGGATCGAGGTGCGGGCGCCGCGGGTCAGCAGGGCCTGGCCCAGCCACTCCTCCAGCGCCTTCACGTGCTGGCTCACCGCGCTCTGGCTGATGCCGAGCTCGTCGGCCGCGGCGCTGAAGCCGCCAAGGCGCACGACGACCTCGAAGGCGCGCAGGGCCGAGAAGGGAAGCGAGCGGATCATATTAGCCAGGCTAATGCAGCACATGAGCGGTTTCAAATGGTTTGACGCGATCCGGCGCGGCACCCTGAACAGGGATGAGATGCACGGCGGGTGCATCTTTCGGCATGGGCGGAAGGCGCGGCATGAAATCTGACCCGGCGGACAGGGGCGCCCTGAACCTCCTGCGCCACGCGGCGGGCCTGCGGCGGGGCGAGCGGCTGCTGATCGCCTTCGAGCCACCCGAACACGGCTATTTCGAACCGGGCGTCACCGCCCGCGTCGCGAAGGCCGCCCGCGACCTCGGCGCGACGGTCGACCTGTTCGACACCGGCTTCGCACCGGAGATCCGCCGCCTGCCCCCGGCGCTTGCCGACAGGATGCGCGCGGCGGACATCACGGTGTTCCTGTCGCGGCTCGGCGACCAGCTGCGCTTCGCCGGTCTGCCCGAGGGCCGGATCGTCGTCTGCTTCGCACTGTCCGAGGCCATGCTGGGCTCGGCCTTCGGCACCGCCGATCCGCGGGCCTTCTCCGCCCTCAAGAGGCTGATCGACCGCCACCTCGGCGCCGCGCGGTCGGTCCGCGTGACCTGCCCGCGCGGCACCGATTTCAGCGGCCGACCCGACACGACGCCGACCACGACAGCGGCCAGCGACGTGCGTTGTCGGCGCTTCCCGGTCTCGGTCTTCTCGCCCGTGCCGGCCGCGGGCTTCTCGGGCCGGATCGCGCTGCCGGGCTTCCTGTGCGGCACCGGCTCGCGGTACTACCCCCGCCAGACGGTGAGGTTCGAAGGCCCCCTCGCCGCGCGGTTCCTCGCCGGGCGGCTGACCGGGTTCGAAGGCACGCCCGGCGACGTCGACCGGGCCGAACGGCAGTACGACCGGATCGCCGCGCTCTACGGCCTCGACCGGAACGCCATCCACTCCTGGCACGCGGGCATCCACCCCGCCTGCGCCTTTCCCTGGCCTGCGCGGGGGCGCATGGAGCAGTGGAGCGGATCCGCCTTCGGCAATCCGCGCGTGCTGCACTTCCACAGTTGCGGGGCGGAGGCGCCGGGGGAAATCTGCCTGAACGTCATCGACCCGACGGTGTGGATAGACGGCGTTCCGGTCTGGGAGGACGGCGTGCTGCACCCCGCCCGCCTGCCCGGCGGCGCCGAGCTGCTGGAGCGCTGCCCGGACATGGCGGCGCTGTTCCGCAGGCCCGATTTCCGGATCGGGCTGGACCGGCGCGGCGAAAGGATGCAGCCGGCCCACGCGGTCGCAAGGGCCTGGTGACGCGCGCCGCCGCCCCCCTTCCCCGCCGCGGCGAAACCTGCTGAGATGACGGCGCCTCCCCTCCCGAAAGGACGAACGACATGGCTGCCTGGATACGGATGATCCCGGACGACGAGGCCGACGACGCCTTGCGCGCCGCGCTGGACCTGGCCCGCACCCCCCACGGCACGGTCGACAACGTGATGCGGGTCCATTCGCTGCGCCCCTCGACCATGGTCGGCCATGTGAAGCTCTACCGCGCCTGCCTGCACGACGACGCCAACACGATCCCGATGTGGTTCCAGGAGGTCATCGCCTCCTGGGTCTCGGTGCTGAACGACTGCACCTATTCCCACGCCAACCACTGGGCCAACGCCCGCCACCTGATCGGCGACGACGCCCGCGCCGACGCGGTCGAGGCCGCTCTGGCCGCCCGCCGCCCCGAAGACGCCTTCGCCGGAGCCGAACTGGCGGCGCTGGCCTATGCCGCGAAGCTGACGCTGACGCCGGGGCCGATGGTGCGCGCGGATGTCGAGGCGCTGCGCGAGGCGGGCTGGAGCGACGGGGAGATCCTGGAGATCAACCAGATCACCGGATACTTCAATTATGTCAACCGCTTGCTGAACGGGCTCGGGGTGACGACGGACGGCGACGTCGTCGGATACTATGCCTCGGGCGATGGCGCCTGAGACGCCGGAAATGCGGGCAGCGCGACGGTTTTCCGGCAGTCCCGGCAGCCGCCGCCCCCGGAAATCCTTGCATCCTGCAGCTTCGACCTATCATGCTCGGGGCAACGCGGGGGACGACACCACGACATGACGAAGGCGCCGATCATCGTGGCCGAGCATCTGGACAAGTTCTTCGGCGATTTCCAGGCGCTGAGCGACGTCAGCCTGACGGTCCACCAGGGCGAGCGGGTGGTGGTCTGCGGGCCCTCCGGTTCGGGCAAGTCGACGCTGATCCGCTGCTTCAACGGGTTGGAAAGCCACGATGCCGGGCGGCTCACGGTCGAGGGGGTGGAGCTGGTGCCGGACAGCCCGAAGATCCGCCAGCTGCGCCAGGACGTCGGGATGGTCTTTCAGCAGTTCAACCTGTTTCCCCATCTCTCGGTGCTGGAGAACCTGACCATCGGGCCGATGAAGGTCAGGAAGCTGCCGAAGGCCGAGGCCGAGGCGACGGCGCGGAAGTACCTCGACCGCGTGCACATCCCCGAGCAGGCCGGGAAGTACCCCTCGCAGCTGTCGGGCGGCCAGCAGCAGCGCGTCGCCATCGCCCGCGCGCTCTGCATGGAGCCCCGCGTGATGCTGTTCGACGAGCCGACCTCGGCGCTGGACCCCGAGATGATCGGCGAAGTGCTGGACGTGATGGTGGAGCTTGCGGGGACCGGCATGACCATGGTCGTCGTCACCCACGAGATGGGCTTCGCGAGGAAGGTCGCGGACCGCATGGTGTTCATGGAACAGGGCCGGATCGTGGAAGTCGCGCCGCCCGAGAAGTTCTTCTCGGCCCCCGAAAGCGCCCGCGCGAAGCTGTTCCTCGACCAGATCCTGGAGCACTGAGGTGACGCTTGCCGACACCGGGCGCCCGGCCGCGCCGCAGCGCCCCTGGACGGCGAAGCGCGTGCTGAACGCGCGGCCCGTGGCCGTCGCGCTCTACCTCGTCATCGTCGCGGCGATCGTCTGGGCCTCCTACGCCGGGGCGCAGCGGATGGGCTACAACTGGCAATGGTATCAGGTGCCGAAATACTTCGGCAGCTTCACCGACGACGGCTTCCAGCCGGGCGAGATCCTCTTCGGCCTCGGCGCCACGGTGCTGCTCTCGGGCCTGTCCTTCCTGCTGGCCGTCGCGCTCGGCCTGCTGGTCGCTTTGCTGCGCCTCTCGGGCCTCGTCGTCGGCCGGGCGGTCGCCGTCGGCTATCTCGAGCTGATCCGCAACATCCCGCTCCTCGTGCTGCTCTACCTGTTCTACTACGTCCTCGGGCCGATCTTCGGGCTGGACCGCTGGTGGGCCTCGATCCTGACGCTTGCCGTGTTCCACGCCGCGCTGATCTCGGAAATCCTGCGCGCCGCGATCAACGCCGTGGCGCAGGGCCAGTGGGAGGCGGCGTCGGCCATCGGGATGAGCCGCGCCCAGGCCTATCGCTGGATCATCCTGCCCCAGTCGGTGCGCTTCTTGCTGCCGCCGATGACGGGAGAGTTCATCGCGCTGATCAAGTCCTCGGCCATCGTCAGCGTCATCGCGGTGGCCGAGCTGACGACCATCGGGCGCAACATCATCTCCGACACGTTCATGAGTTTCGAGATCTGGTTCACCATCGCCGGCGTCTACCTGATCCTGACGCTGGTCCTGTCCTTCGGCGTCAGCGCCCTGGAGAGGCGCCTCGCCACCCGTCAATAACCCACAGGGAGACTTCAAATGTCACTGACACGCAGAACCCTCGGCCTGGCCCTCGCGGCGCTGCTCGCCACCGGCCCGGCCTTCGCCCAGAGCGCGACCCAGGCGCTGTCCTCGGAAAGCGTCATCGAGAGCATCAAGAAGGCGGGCGTCATCCGAATCGGCCTGTCGCTGTTCACCCCCTGGTCCATGCGCGACCTCAACGGCGAGCTGATCGGCTTCGAACTCGACGTCGGCCGCGCCCTGGCCGAGGACATGGGCGTGGACGTGGAGTTCGTTCCGACCGCATGGGACGGGATCATCCCGGCGCTGGTCTCGGGCAACTTCGACGTCATCATCTCGGGCATGTCGATCACCCCGCAGCGGAACCTGACGGTGAACTTCACCACGCCCTACGCCTATTCCGGCGTCACGATCCTCGCCAACAAGTCCATGACCGAAGGCTTCACGCTCGAAGATTACAACTCGCCCGACGTGACCTTCGCCGCCCGCCGCGGCGCCACCCCCGCCAACGTCATCGCCGAGATGTTTCCCGAGGCGAAGCTGCTGCTCTTCGACGAGGACGGCGCGGCGACGCAGGAGGTGCTGAACGGCAACGCCCACGCGACCATGGCCTCCGAGCCCACCCCCTCGACCGAGGCGCGGCGTTATCCCGACACGTTGACCGTGCCCTTCGACGAGAACTTCCTTGCCACGGGCGAAGCCTTCGCCGTGCGCAAGGGCGACCCTGACGCGCTGAACTTCTTCAACAACTGGATCGGCATCCGCACCGCCACCGGCTGGCTGAAGGAGCGTAACGACTACTGGTTCAAGGGCGACGACTGGGCCGACCAGGTCGCGCAGAAGTAAGGCCCCGGCTTGCCCTCGTTCCTGCGAAAGCTGAAGTGGCCCGACCTCGTGATCCTCGCGGTTCTCGCGGGGGTCTTCGGCTATGTCGCGCTGACGGTCGAGGGCAAGCTGAACTACGACTGGCGGTGGGAGCTGATCCCGAACTACATCCTGCGCTACCGCACAGACACCGAAAGCTGGTTCGCCAACCTGCTGTTGCAGGGTCTCTTCGCCACCATCCGCATCAGTCTCTATTCCAGCGTCCTTGCCCTGATCCTCGGCACGATCCTCGGGCTCGCGCGCACCGCCGAGAACCTGACGGTGCGGCTCCTGGCGCGCACCTACCTGGAGCTGCTGCGGAACATCCCCCCCGTCGTCATCGTCTTCATCTTCTACTTCTTCCTCTCCGCCCAGCTGATCGAGGCGCTGAACCTCAACGCATGGGCGCGCGACATAGCGCGGGGCGAGAACACGGCGGTCTGGGAGTTCTTCTTCGGCGACATGCGGCGCTTCCCGTCGATGGTCGCCGGGGTGATCGTGCTGGCGCTGTTCGAATCCGCCTTCGTGGGCGAGATCGTGCGCGCCGGGATCGAATCCATACCCAGGGGCCAGCGCGAGGCGGCGCGATCCATCGGAATGAGCCGCTGGCAGGAGATGCGATACATCGTGCTGCCGCAAGCGCTGAAGAAGGTGGTGCCGCCGCTCGCCAACCAGTTCATCACGCTGATCAAGGACAGCTCGATCATCTCGCTGATCTCGGTGCAGGAACTGACCTACAAGACGGTCGAGCTCGTCGCCTCCACCCGGCTGATCTTCGAGGCCTGGATCACCACCGCCGCCTTCTACTTCGTGCTCTGCTTCGGCCTGTCGATGCTGTTCCGCAGGCTTGAACGCGCCCGCTAGCCCCGCAGCCGGACCTGAACCCGGCCGTCCCGCACCCGCGCCGGAAAGGTCCGCATGGGCCGCGTGACCGGGGCCGAGACGGGGCGGCCGTCGCGCACGTCGAAGGCCCCCTGGTGCAGCGGGCACTCGATCACGTGGCCGTCGAAGTAGCCGTCGCACAGGTCCGCCCCGCCGTGGTTGCAGAGCGCGAGCGACACGAAGATGCCCGTGGGCGTGTCATAGACGGCCAGCGGCCGGCCCTCCAGATCCACCCGCGTGACCCAGCCGCGCTCGATCCCGGACAGCGCGATCAGGTCGCGCCAGCCGTCATCCTCCATGGCGCAGCTGGCGCAGGATGTCCCGGTGCGCGCCCAGGTATCCGCCCGGCTCGACATGGACGTGATCCTTCAGCTTCCGGTGCAGCCGCGGCAGCGCGTGGAACGGGACCGACGCGACATAGTGATGCTCGGCGTGGTAGTTCATGTTCCAGGACAGGAACCGCCAGGGCCACGAGACGAGGTTGGTGCGGGTGTTGTCGTGCATCTGCGCCACCATGGGCCGGCCCACATGCTCGGTCATGCGGATGAAGCGCATCACCGGCTCTCCCAGCACCAGCGGGATGAACCAGAACCACAGGGGCGCGGTCCAGCCGGTGGCCAGCATCGTGAGCGCGAGCGCGGTGTAAAGCGCCAGCATGATCCGCGCCTCGCGGATCACCGTCCGCTCGGCCACCTTCGGCAGGAACCGTTTCTCGTGCAGGTCGATCCTGCCCGCGGCATGGCGGACCAGCTCGCGGATCTTGGTCCGCCAGTAGGGGATCGCGCTGAGATAGAGAAGGTATTGCCCGAACGTCCGCGGCATCGGCACCAGCTCGGGATCGTCGCCGTCGATCTGGGTGTGGGTGTGGTGGTCGCAGTGTTCGTAGCGGAAGAACTGGTGCGGCAGGATGATGATCGCCCCGCAGATGTTGCCGACGAGATCGTTCAGCCAGCGGGTGCGGAACACCGTGTAATGCACGCACTCGTGCTGGAGCGAGAAGTGATGCACCAGCACGACGCCATGCACGAACATCGCGGGCCAGATCAGCCAGCTGTCCCAGGCCAGCGCCACGCCGGTCGCCGTCAGCGCCAGCAAGACGATCCAGAGCGCAAGGTGGCGGAAGGCGGGGCCGTTGCTGCGCCGCATGAACGCGCGCAGCTCGGCGCGGGTCAGCTTCCCTTCGGACAGGGCCTGGGTCAGGGGGGTGACGATGGCCTCGGGCATCGGCGGCTCCTTTCAGGGTTCAGTCTGCGGCAGCGCGGTGCCGGGTGCAACGCCCCTCAGGCCAGCAGCGCGCGCCCCGGCGCGGCGGCGGCCTTGCGATCGAAGGTGAAGGTCTTCCCGCAGCCCGCCCGCGCCCCCGCGATCAGGATCATGTGGTCGGCAAATCCCGCCCCGCCCCGGCCGTAGCGGTGCAGCGCCAGCCCCACGTCGTCGGCGGCCTCGATCACCAGCTCCTCCGCCTCCAGCAACCGCTCCAGCGCGGCGGCGATGCGCGGGCGGGCCATGCCATAGGCGCGCTCCAGCACCCACACCGTCTCGACCATCGCCTCGCGCGACAGGAATCCGGGGTTTTCCGCGGTGAGAGAGCCGATCAGCCCGTTCGCCAGCGCCGACTGCGCCGGGTCGTCCTGGGTCAGGAACCGGACGATCACGTTGGTGTCGAGCCCGGTCATCCCTGCCCGGCAGCGCCGTCCGCGATGGCCTCTTCCATCGCATGAAGCGACACCGCGCCGCCCTCGTGCCGGAGCGCCCCGGCAAGCGAGGCCAACGGCCGGGTGCGCAGAAGCCGCACCTCGCCGTTGTCGAGGATGAGATAGCGCAGCTTGTCCCCGGGCCGAAGCTTCAGCGCCTCGCGCACGGCTTTCGGCAGGGTCGTCTGGCCCTTCGAGGTGATCGTCGACTCCTGCATGGCGCCTTCCCCGGCTGCGGATGCCGTGAATATGCGCCCCGCGCCTTACTTTTTCAAGTTTCGCCTTGCGTCGCGATCAGCCGGGCGATCGGTCCTGTCTGCGCCGTCACCCGCGCCTTCAGCGCCTCCAGCGTCATCGCGTCATCCTTCACGAACTCGAGGAACATCTGGTTCAGGTTGTTGAACAGCACCTCGCCAAGCGCCCCCGCGTCCAGCTCCGTCCGCACCTCCCCCCGCCCCTGCAGCGCCGCGACAAGCGCGGTCACCTGGTCCGCCAGCCGCCGGTCGAGGTCGCTGTAGCGCCGTCCGTTCGGCGTGCCCGGCGCCTCGATGGCCAGCGCCATGGCCGTGCGCCACATCTCCTTCGACAGGTATTCGAGCGAATGGTCGTAATAGGAGAAGATCAGCGCCAGCAGCGCCCGTTCCACCCCCGAAGGCGGATCGGCCACCAGCGCGGCGCCCGAGGCCAGCACCTCCTCCACCTCCATCGCCACGGTGGCGATCAGGATGTCGCCCTTGGTCGAGTAGTAGTTGTAGACGGTCCCGACCGAGACCTGCGCCGCCTCGGCCAAGTCCTCGATTCGCACGGCGCGATACCCGTCTGCCCGAAATTGCGTCACCGCCGCCGAAAGGATGCGCCTTTCGCGGTCAGCCTTCTGTCGTGCGCGCAGTCCGGTCATGGCGATGGCCCGAAGCCGTGGTGGAGGGATCGGAAAATAAAGTTGACTGCAAATATGAATGACTTCAAGTTTTTTCCGAAAGAGCCGACCAAGGCCGCCAATCCCAGGGAGATCCGCATGACCCGCCTGCCTTCGCTGCTTCTCGCCACCACCGCCCTGACGCTTGCCACCCAAGCCAGCGCGCAGGAGGAACTGAACGCCCTCGTCTGGTGCGACCACACCGACCCCGCCCTGATCGAGCCCTTCGAGAAGGCGCACGACGTCAAGGTGAACCTGCGCGAATACGAAGGCACCGGCGCCGCGCTCGCCCTGCTGGAACAGTCCCGCCCGGGCGACTGGGACGTGCTGGTGATCGACGGCATCGATGTGTTCCGCGCGGTCGAGGCGGGCATCCTGGCCGAGCTTCCGGCAGACGAACTGCCCACGGCCGACTTCTTCCCCGAGGTCGTGATGGC
Organism: Oceaniglobus roseus; assembly: GCF_002869745.1. Taxonomy (GTDB): domain Bacteria; phylum Pseudomonadota; class Alphaproteobacteria; order Rhodobacterales; family Rhodobacteraceae; genus Oceaniglobus; species Oceaniglobus roseus. The sequence continues at coordinate 47,973 of NZ_PNOS01000015.1, read as the reverse complement.
CGAGAACAACGGGGCCGACGGCAAGACCTATGCCGTGACCGAGAAGTTCGGCTACAACACCATCTCCTACAACGCGGCCAAGGTCGATCCGGCGGACATGGAAAGCCTTTCGACCGTCTGGGGCGAGAAGTACAACGGCAGGATCTCGATCTACGACTACTACCTGCCGGTGATGGGCCTGGCCGCGCTGGCGGACGGGATCGAGACCGCGAAGATCGGCGAGGGCGATCTGGAGACCATCGGCTCCACGCTCTCCACCATGCGCTCCCGCGCCGTGTCGGTGGCGGGCGTCGTCGCCGCGCAGACGGCGCTGGCGACGGGCGAGGTCGATATCGTGGTCGGCGGCGGCGAGTGGCTGACCGCGGTTCTGGCGGCCGAGCAGCCCGACCTGACCTGGACAATCCCGAAGGAAGGCGCGGTGCGCTGGACCCAGTCGATCGGCGTGCTGGAGACGAGCGAAAAGAAGGACCTCGCCACCGAGTTCGTGAAGTACATCGTCAGCCCCGAGGGGCAGAGCCGCCTCGCCACCTCCTCGTGCTTCTGGGGGATGCCCGCGAACGCCAAGGCGGGCGAGATGCTGACGGACGACCAGAAGAAGGTGCTGCGGTGGGACGACCAGCCCGACTACCTGGCCCGCACCCAGCTCTATCCCGCGCCGTCGTCCGATCTCGACATCGAGATGCAGGATCTCTGGCTCGAGACGCTGCAACAGTGACGCTTCCGGCGGGCGCCCGCGCGGCGCCCGCCGATCCTTAGCAGGGAACGGCAGGGAGACCGGCGCATGGCCCGCTTCACCTTCTCTATGAACGTCTCGCTAGACGGATACGTCGACCATGACAGGTTCGCACCCGACGCCGCCCTGTTCCGCCACTGGATCGAGGCGGTGCGTGCCGTCTCGGGCAGCATATACGGCCGCAGGATGTACGAGGTGATGCGCTACTGGGACGAGGACCACCCGGAATGGGACGCCGATCTGCGCGAGTTTGCGTCCGTGTGGCGGGCGCAGCGCAAATGGGTCGTGTCGCGGACGCTGGACGAGGTCGGCCCGAACGCCACCCTGATCGGCGATGACGTGGAAGGGCAGATCCGCGCCATCAGGGACACCACCGAAGGCGAGGTCGCCATCTGCGGCACGAAACTGGCCCAAAGCGTCACCGACATGGGCCTGATCGACGAATACCGCATGTACTACCACCCGGTCGTCCTTGGCTCGGGCGTGCCCTTCTTCGCCGGACCGCGGCCGCCCCTGCGCCTGACGGACCACGCGCGGATCGGCGGCGAGGCGATCCGGCTGACCTTCGTGCCGGTCTGATGTCCGACGCGGCGAACACGCAGCGCACCCTCGACCGCGAGGGACTGCGCGGCTGGGGCTTCGTCGCCCCCGCCCTGCTCTGGACGCTGGCCTTCTTCGTCCTGCCCTTCGTCGTCATGGGCGCCATGAGCCTCGCCACGCTGGAAGGCCGCACGCTGGTCTGGGGCCTGTCGCCCGCCAACTACGCCGAGCTGGCGGAAAAGGCCTATCTCTGGCGCGGCATCCTCGTGTCGCTGGAGATCACGCTGACCGTCACCGTCGTCTCGGTCCTGCTGGCCTATCCGCTGGCCTGGATCATCGCCTTCCGCGTCCCCGCCCGCTGGCAGCGGCTGGCGCTTCTGCTGGCGATCCTGCCGTTCTGGACCTCCTACGTCGTGCGTTCCTACGCCTGGCTCCTGGTGCTGGCGCGGGAAGGTGTCGTCAACCGGACGCTGATGGGGCTCGGGATCATCGCCGAACCCCTGACCCTCGCCAACACACGGCTGGCCACGGTGACGGGCTTCGTCCACTTCTTCGTCATGCTGCTGACGCTGACGATCTTCGCCAACCTGATCCAGCTTTCCCCGAACTACCGCCGCGCCGCGATGGACCTTGGCGCGAACGCCTTCCAGACCTTCCGCCACGTGATCCTGCCGCTGACGCTCCCCGGCATCGTCACCGGCGCCTTCCTGACCTTCGTGCTGTGCATCGGCGACTACGTCACGCCGCAGATCCTCGGAGGCAACACCGAGCTGACGGTGCCGCAGATCATCATGGTGCAGCTGGGGCGCCGTGCCGATTTCCCGCTGGCCTCGGCGCTCGCCATCGTCCTCATGGGCATCGTGACTCTGGCCTATCTCGCCTCGGCACGGTGGCTAAGGCTGGATCGCCTCTGATGCGCGCGCTGCCCTGGCTCTACCTCGCCGCCGCCTTCGTGTTCATCTACCTGCCGGTGGGCGCGCTGGTGCTGTTCTCGTTCCAGGGCGGCGCCCTGCCCGTGCCGCCCTTCGACGGCCCGTCGCTGCGCTGGTACGGCGAGATCCTGGCCGACCGCGACCTGACCTCCGCCCTCGGCCACTCCCTCGCCGTCGCCTTCGGATCCTCGGCGGTGGCGGTGACGCTGGGTTTCCTCGCCGCCTACGGCCTCGCCCGCCACGTCCTGCCCGGCGCGACGCTCGTGCGGGGCCTGCTGATTGCACCGCTCACCGTCAGCTACCTGATCGTCGGCCTCGGCCTTCTCATCGTGCTGACCCGCCTCGGCGCACCGCTGTCGCTGATGACCGCCGGGATCGGCCATGTCGTCATCAACCTGCCGCTCGCCTTCGCCATCGTCTATGCCTCCATGGGCGCGCAGCAGCAGAACGCCGAACGCGCCGCCCGCGATCTGGGCGCCTCCGAGGCGAAGGTGATCCTGCTCGTCACCGTGCCGATGCTGGCCCCCGCGCTTGCCGCCGCCTTCTTCCTGTCGGTGACGCTCAGCTGGGACGAGTTCATCATCGCCTTCCTGCTCACCCGCTTCGACGTCACCCTGCCGGTCGAGATCTGGTCCATGCTCCGCTCGGGCCTCTCGCCGCGCCTCAACGCCATCGGATCGCTCGTCTTCCTCGTCTCGGTGACGGTGGTGCTGATCCTCGAACTCCTCGTCTTCCGGAAACGCCCATGACCGCCCCCGTCACGCTTTCGGGGCTGAACCACTGGTTCGGCTCGTTCCACGCCCTGAAGGACATCGACCTCTCGATCGCCGCCGGGGAATACGTCACCCTCCTCGGCCCCTCGGGCTGCGGCAAGACCACTCTGCTGTCCGTGCTCGGCGGCTTCATCGAGCCGACGGACGGCACCGTGACCATCGGCGGCAGGGACATGACCCGCGTGCCCCCGGCAAAGCGGCCCACCACGACGATGTTCCAGGACTACGCCCTGTTCCCGCACATGACCCTGCGCGACAACGTGGCCTTCGGCCTCAGGATGGCCGGGATGGGGCGGCGCGAGAGGCACGGGCGGGCGGAGAAGCTGCTTGCCATGGTCGGCCTCGACCACGCCGCGGGCAAGCGGCCCCACGAGCTGTCGGGCGGGCAGCGCCAGCGCGTCGCCCTCGCCCGCGCGCTGGCGGTCGAGCCCGACGTGCTGCTCCTCGACGAACCGCTCGGCGCGCTCGACCTGAAGCTGCGCCGTTCCATGCAGGACGAGCTGAAGGGGATCCAGCGGCAGGTGGGCACCACCTTCGTGCACGTCACCCACGACCAGGAAGAGGCCATGGCCATCGCCGACCGCATCGTCGTGATGAACGCGGGGCGGATCGAGGACGAAGGCGCGCCCTCCCTCATCTACCGCGCGCCCGCGACCCTCTTCGCGGCCGAGTTCATGGGCGAAACCAACCGCATCCCCGCGAAGGTCACGGCGACAGGGGTGGAAACCCCCTTCGGCACCCTGCCCCACACGCCGCACCGCGGCGCAGTCGTCGCCTGCCTGCGGCCCGAGGATTTCACCGGCGGGACGTTCCGGATCGGCCCGGCGAAGGTGCAGGATGCCGCCTTCTTCGGCACCCACTGCCGCGCCCATGTCGTGCCCGAGGCGGCGCCGGACCTCGTGCTGACGGTCCACCTGCCCCCCGGCAAGGTCCCCGCCCCGGGCGACACGCTGGATCTTTCCGCCGATCCCGCCGCCCTCCGCGTCTTTCCGAAGGAGACCTGAGCCATGGACCGCGCCCGCCCCGAGGACTGGTATCGCATCCGCCGGATTGACGATGCGATCACCCTGATCGACGAGCCGTTCATCCAGGAGTTCTACCGCTGCAACGTCTGGCACGTCCGCGGGTCGGACCGCGACATGCTGGTGGACAGCGGCATGGGCGTGCTCTCCTTGCGCGACTGGGTGCCGCTGGTGACGGAACGCCCCCTGACCGCCGTCGCCAGCCATACCCATTTCGACCACATCGGCTGCCATCACGAGTTCGAGGACCGCGCGGTGCACCGGCTGGAGGCCGACATCCTCGCCCACCCCACCCGCGCCGCGACCCTCGCCGACCCTTATGTCACCGACGACATCTTCGACCGCCTGCCCCCCCTGCCCTACAGCTCGGAGACCTACGCCAACCGGGCCGCCCCCGCGACGCGGCTGCTGGAGGACGGCGACACGGTGGACCTCGGCGACCGGCGGTTCGAGGGGATCCACACCCCCGGCCATTCCCCCGGCGGCATCGCGCTGTGGGAAGCGGCGACGGGCATCCTGTTCTCGGGCGACATCGTCTATGACGGCCCGCTGATCGAGGATACCTACCACGCGGACGCCGCCGATTATCACCGCTCGATGGTGCGCCTTTTCGACCTGCCCGTGCGCGTCGTCCACGGCGGCCACTTCCCCAGCTACGATGGCCAACGCCACAGGGCGATCATCCGCGCCTGGCTCGACGGCAGGGAATAGCGCCCGGCAGATGCCCGTTTCTCGGGCACATCCGCGGCAGAGCGCCCCCGAAAAGGCATCCCGGTGCGGCCTCCACCATTGCACGACGGCGATTTTGGCGTCAGCCTCGGTATTGTCTATTCAAAAGACAGGGCGGAGTCGCAGGACCCGCACCGGACACGAACCAGCAGGCCCGAGGAAGGGCCATCCAGGGAGACGACCATGAAACGGAAACTTCTTGCCGCCCTCGCCGGGGTGGCGCTCAGCCTCAGCGCCGTCCTGCCCGTGCAGGCCCAGGATGCGCTGGCCCGCGTGATGGAGGCCGGGGTGCTGAAAGTCGGCACCGAAACCGCCTTCGCCCCCTTCGATTTCGTCGACGCGGGCACCCACACCGGCCTGAACGTCGACGTCTTCGACGAGATCGGCAAGGACATGGGCGTGAAGATCGAATGGATCACGCTGGACTGGACCGGCGTCCTGCCCGGTCTGGAAGCGGGCCGCTTCGACATGGTCGCCGGCCCCGCCACAATCACCGCCGAGCGGATGAAGCGCTATCGCTTCTCCTCTCCGATCGCCGAGGCCACCGTGGCACTGCTGGTCGGCGCGAACAGCGACATCGCCAAGCCCGAGGACATCTCGGGCAAGCCGGTGGGCGCAGGTACCGGCACCGCGCAACTGGCGCAGCTCAAGGCCTTCTCCGAATCGCTCGACACCCCCGCCTCGGAAATCCGCGAATACGTCTCGTTCAACGAGGCCTACGCCGACCTCGCCGCGGGCCGGATCGAGGCGGTGGCGAACTCCCTTCCGAACATCGCCTTTGTCGCCTCGCAGCGTCCCGAGGTGTTCAAGGTCGTGACCCCCGCCTTCGGCACGCCCACCTATTTCGGCTATCCCGGCCGGATCGAGGACGAATATGCGAGCCTCATGGACAAGATCGACGAGATCCTGCTGAAGATGCGCGCCGACGGGCGGATGGAGAAGCTCCAGCAGAAATGGTTCGGCACCACCTTCGACATGCCCGAGAAGGTGACCGAGCCCGCCATCTGACCTGACCTTCGCGGCGGGGCCCCCTGCCCCGCCGCCCCTGACCTCCGGACCCCCCGATGACCTGGACCCTGTTCGAGCTGCTGTTGCAGGCCTCGCTGATGACGATCCTCGTCAGCGCGGTGTCGATCCTCGCGGGCCTCGCCATCGCCATCGTCCTCTCGGCCATGCGGATGTCGGGCAATGCCGCGCTGAAGGGCTTCGCGGTCGTCTTCATCTCGTTCTTCCGGGGCGTGCCGCTGCTGGTGCAGCTCCTGCTGATCTTCAACCTCCTGCCCTCCCTCGGCATCACCCTCCCGAGCCTCGCGACGGCGTTGATCGGCCTTTCCCTTTGCACCGCCGCCTACCAGGCGGAGAACCTGCGCGGCGGGTTCGAGGGCGTCGCCCCCGGCCTGATCGAAAGCGCCGAGATGGCGGGGTTCACCCGCGCCCAGAGCTTCTTCTGGATCCGCACCCCGATCGCGCTCCGCATGACCTTCCCGGCGCTGGTGAACGAGGCGATCCTGATCCTCAAGGCGTCGTCGCTGGTCTCGGTCGTCGGCCTGATCGAACTGACGAAGATGGCCCAGAACCTCGCCGCCTCCACCTACCAGCCGCTGCCGATCTTCGCCTCCGCCGGGCTGATCTATCTCGCGATCAACGTCGTCGTCGCCTTCCTCGGACGCCGCGCCGAACGCGCCCTGCCCGGACTGCCCTCGGCATGAGCTTCGATTTCGCCGTCATCCTCGCCAGGGGGCCGCAGATCCTCGCCGGGCTGGGCGTCACGATCCTGATCTGGATCGCCGGCACCCTGCTGGCCGCCGCCCTCGGCTTCCTCGTCGCCACCGCCCGCCGCTTCGGTGGACGGTTCGTCGACCTCGCCCTGTCCCTCCCGGTCGAGATCCTGCGCGGCACGCCCTTCCTGGTGCAGATCTTCCTGCTCTACTTCGGCGGCCCCTACATCGGCCTGCGTCTCGACCCGATCCCGGCGGGACTCATCGGCCTCTCGGTCTACGGCGCCGCCTATTATGCCGAGATCTTCCGCGCCGGTTACCAGTCCGTCCCCACCGGCCATGTCGAGGCCGCGGCCTGCGCGGGCTTCAGCCGCGGCCAGACGATCCGCTTCATCCTGCTGCCGGAAATGGCCCTGCTGGTGCTGCCCCCCGCGATGAACATGGCGGTGATCCTCCTGAAGGAAACCGCGCTTCTGTCGCTCATCACCGTGCCCGAGATGACGATGACCGTCAGCGCCATCGGCTCGCAGCAATACGCCTTCGTCGAATCCCTCGTCGTGCTCGCCCTCGTCTACTGGGCGCTGGTCGAGCTTGCGAACCTCCTCGGCCGCCTCGCCGAACGCCGCCTCTCGACCTTCGGCACCCCGTGAAGGACCGCGCCATGACCGATCCCGCCATCCGCATCGCCACCCTGTCGAAGAAGTTCGGCGACACGCTGGTCCTGCGCGACATCTCCCTCGAGGTGCCCCGCGGCCAGGTCACCTGCCTGATCGGCCCCTCCGGTTCGGGCAAGTCCACCCTCCTGCGCTGCATGGCCTTCCTTGAGGAGCCGACGAGCGGCAGCATCGAGATCGAGGGCGAACCGCTGGGCTTCACCGGCACCGGCAGCGCGCGACGCCGCCAGAGTCCGGCCGAACTGCGCCGGGTGCGCGGCAAGATCGGCATGGTGTTCCAGCAGTTCAACCTCTGGCCCCACATGACCGCGCTCGGCAACGTCTCGGCCGCGCTGCGCCGCGTCCGCGGCCTGCCGCGCGCCGAGGCCGAGGCGCGCGGCATGGCGCAGCTCGACAAGGTCGGCCTGAAGGAACGCGCGGGCCACTACCCCGCGCAGCTCTCCGGCGGCCAGCAGCAGCGCGTCGCCATCGCCCGCGCGCTGGCGCTCGACCCCACGATCATGCTCTTCGACGAGCCGACCTCGGCTCTGGACCCGGAACTCACCGGCGAGGTGCTGACGGTGATGCGCGCGCTGGCCGACGAGGGCATGACCATGGTCGTCGTCACCCACGAGATCGGCTTCGCCGCCTCCGTCGCCCACACCGTCTGCTTCCTCGATCATGGCCGCCTGCTGTTCCACGACACGCCGGAAAAGGTCTTCGCCGCCCCGCGCGAGCCGCGGCTGGAGCAGTTCCTGGACACCTACCTGGATCGCGGCGCGCAGATGTTGCGGTAGGCTCCGAAGCCCGCAAATTGCCCAGATCGGCTCTGTTTCAGCCAGATCAGTGTCTTTTCCCTGCACTTCTGCGGGCTTGCGGGGCATACCACATGTAGAAAACCCTTGCGCGAATCCGACGCTTTCTTCAAGGTCACGAAAAAGCGGCGATTAACGCCATATTCCGTGAACACGACGCGGATGCAAGCAGGCAGCGGCACGAGGGCAGATGGACAGGAACTTTGCGCAGGATGACCTGAACGCGGTCATCCGCCAACACGCCGAATGGCTGGCGGGGCAGCTGCATTCGCAGCGGGAAAATTTGTTTCCCCCGAACGCCACCAAGCAGATGCGCCGCTTCACCTCGGGCGAGGCCGCGGCGCTGCTTGGCGTCAACGACTCCTACCTGCGCAAGCTGCACCTCGACGGCAAGGGCCCCTCGCCCGAGCTGACGCCGGGCAACCGCCGCCTCTACTCCGTCGAGGATATCCACAACCTTCGGATATTGCTTGAGAAAACCGCCCGAAAGCCCGGCGATTACCTGCCCGGCCGGCGCGAGGGCGACCACCTCCAGATCATCGGCGTGATGAACTTCAAGGGCGGTTCGGGCAAGACGACGACCTCCGCCCACCTCGCGCAGCGCCTGGCGCTGACCGGCTACCGCGTGCTGGCCATCGACCTCGACCCGCAGGCCTCGATGACCGCGCTTCACGGTGTCCAGCCCGAGTTCGACCTGCAGGACGGCGGCACCCTCTACGACGCGATCCGCTACGAGGATCCGGCGCCGATCTCGACCGTGATCCGCAAGACCTACATCCCGAACCTCGACCTGATTCCCGGCAACCTCGAGCTGATGGAGTTCGAGCATGAAACGCCCCGCGCCCTGTCGCAGGGAAATGCCGGTCTGTTCTTCTTCCGGGTGAAGGAGGCTCTGTCGCAGGTCGATTCCGACTACGACGTGGTGGTGATCGACTGCCCGCCGCAGCTGGGCTTCCTCACCATGTCGGCCCTGTCGGCCGCCACGGGCGTGCTGGTCACGATCCACCCCGAGATGCTGGACGTCATGTCGATGAGCCAGTTCCTGAGGATGACCGCCGACCTGATGGACGTCATCGCCGAAAGCGGCGCCGACATGTCCCACGACTGGATGCGCTACCTGCTGACCCGGTACGAGACCTCGGACGCGCCGCAGAACCGCATCGTCGCCTTCCTGCGCACGATGTACGGCGACAAGGTGCTGAACGCGCCGATGCTGAAATCGACCGCGATCTCGGACGCCGGGCTGACCAAGCAGACGCTCTACGAGGTCGAGCGCAGCGCCTTCACGCGGTCGACCTACGACCGGGCCATCGAAAGCCTGAACGCGGTGAACGACGAGATTGCGGCACTGATCCGGCAGACCTGGGGGCGCACATGACCAGCGGCAAGAAGAAGCGCATGTCGATCCTCGACGGGCTCGCGGCGGCGGGGGGCCCTGCCCCGGCCTCCGGCGCGGCGCCGATGATGACCAGCAACCGCGCGCTGCGCTCGGCCCGCGATGCCGTCGACGCCCATCACGTCTGGGAGCTGGACCCCGACACCATCGAGGACGGCCGCCTTGCCGACCGGCTTGACCCCTCCGACGTGGCCGACCTGCGCGAGGCGATCGAGGTCAACGGACAGGCGGTGCCGATCCTCGTGCGCCGCCATCCCAGCGTCGAGGGGCGCTATCTCCTCGTCTACGGGCGGCGCAGGCTCGAGGCGATCCGCCTTTCGGACAAGGTCGCCAAGGTCCGCGCGCTGGTCGCCACGCTCGACGACGGCGCCGCGCTCCAGACCCAGATTTCCGAGAACATGGCGCGCCGCGACCTCTCGTTCATCGAGAAGGCGCTGTTCGCGCAGGAACTGGTCGAAAGCGGCTTCGGCACCCAGAACCGGGTGGCCGAGGTTCTGACCGTCACGAAATCCTCCGTCTCCATGGCGATCAAGGTGGCCGAGGCCATCGGCCGCGACCTCGCGCAGGCCATCGGCCCCGCCCCCGGCATCGGTCGCCCCCGGTGGGAAGCGCTGGCCCAGGCCATGGCCGAGGCCAAACCCGACCCCGCCCGCCTGATCGCGGTGGCCGAGGACGTGCATGCGAAGGCCCGCGACGCCTATGTGCTGCACGGCACGGAAAGCGAGCCGGGCGAGGTGTCGGTCGCGGCCTTCGAAGCCGTGCTGAAGGCGGTCGGCCAAGCCGCTCCCCGCCCTGCCCCGGCGCGCCGGCCGAAACGCAGGCTGACCGTCGGCGGCGCGCCCGGGGGCGTTCTGCGCCGGTCGGGCAAGGGGATCGCGCTGGAACTGGACGAGGGGCCCTTCGCCGACTGGGTGGAAGCCCGGGCGCAGGACCTGATCGAAGACCTTCACGCCCGCTGGTTGAAGCAGGCGGAAGACTGAGACCGAGCAGAAACCAACAAAGGAGGCACGAGACAGGCAAAGAAAAGGTCCCGCAAGGACGACGCCCCACGAGACCCTGACTTGTTTCTAGCACCTTCAAGCTAGTGGCCGTGGCAGATTTCCGCAAGTCCTATGTGATTCGCGGGCCGCTCTTTTATTGCCTTCGTGACAGAAAAGATGGGCTACACCCCCGTAACGCCTTTCCGGCGGCCGATGACGGCTGCCGTGCTGGAACATCGTGCCCGCGCGGCGGCGGCTCCTGCGGCCGACGGCGTCGACAAATGGGCCGTTCTGCGCAGGCTGGCCACGGCGCGGGGCGCCTATGGCCTGTCCGACCGCGATCTCGCCGTGATGCAGGCGCTGGTCAGCTTCCATCCCGAGACCGTGCTGCGGCCGGGCCGGGCCCTGATCGTCTATCCGTCCAACGCCACGCTCTGCGCGCGGCTTCACGGCATGCCCTGTTCGACCATGCGCCGCCACTTGGCCCGCCTCGTCGACAGCGGCCTCGTGATGCGGCGCGACAGCCCCAACGGGAAGCGCTACGTGCGCCGCACCGGAGCCGCTCCGGTGGCCTACGGCTTCGACCTCACCCCACTTGCCGCCCGCGCCGGTGAAATAGAAGCCCATGCCGCCGCCGCCGAACAGCTGGCCGCAGAGATCGCCGCGCTGCGCGAGACCGTCAGCCTGATGCACCGCGATCTCTTCGGACTGGCGGACCTGGGCGCGGAGACGCACCCGGGCCTCGGGCTCTGGGACCGGATGCGCGACGCGGCCCGGCTGACGTGCCGCACGCTCCGCCGGAAGCTCGACCGCGAGGCGCTCATCCGTCTGCGGGACGACCATGCCGCGCTGATCGAAGAGGCGGGCGCGGTCCTCGCGCCCGATCAATCCGGTGAAATGAGCACCAGCGACGGCGAAATCGAGCAGCACCTTCAGAGATCAAATGAAGAATCCATTGATGAAGACCATGGCCACGAAGAGGTTCACGAAACCCCAACGCTCCGCGCTGTGATACCGGCAAATGTGGCGCGAGACGCGGCGAAGCTCACGCTGCGCGAGGTGCTGGACGCCTGTCCGGAAATATTGAGCTACGCACCGGACGGGATACGCGACTGGGACGACATGCTGCGCACGGCATTGTCTGTGGCCCCGATGCTGGGGATAACATTATCGGTCTGGGAAAAGGCAATGCTTTGCATGGGCCGGGCAGAAGCCGCGGTGGTCGTGGCGGCCATGCTGGAGCGCCTGGACGACATCCGCGTGCCGGGTGCCTACCTCCACAGCCTCATCCGCAGGGGTGAAAACGGCATGTTCTCCTGCACCGACATGATCCGCCCGCGCCATCGCTCCCGCGCGGCCTGAGTTCACAGTTGTGAACTTTTTCCTGCCACGCCGCACGGCGAAGTTCACAGCTGTGAACTTCTCTTCAATCTCCGTCCGCGACGACGACCTTGGTCTGCCATTCGTCGCACATGTCCTGCAGGGCAGCGGGAACGGGCCGGTCGGTGTAGAAGCTGTCGACCTCGGACAGCGATCCGATCCGGACAGGCGCGTGGCGCTGGAACTTGGTGTGGTCGGCGACCAGGAAGACCTTGCGGGCCTGGCGGATGATCGTCTGGCTGACACCGACTTCGAGGATGTCGAAGTCCAGGAGGTCGCCGTCGAAATCGAGCGCCGAGCAGCCGATCACGGCGAAGTCGAACTTGAACTGCGAGATGGTCTGGCTGGTCAGGGTGCCCACCAGGCCGCCGTCCGACCGGCGAAGCGCACCGCCCGCGACCACGACCTGCGCGCCGTCCGCAGCGGCGAGGATGTTCGCCACGTTCAGGTTGTTCGTCACCACCATGATGTTGCGCCGGGAGAGCAGGGCGGTCGCCACCGCCTCGGTCGTCGTTCCGATGTTGAGGAAGATCGAGCACTCCTCCGGCAGGTCGGCGACGCAGGCTCGGGCGATGTCGATCTTGCCCGCGTGGTTGATGCTGCGCCGGTCCTCGTAGCCGATGTTGCCGGTGACCGGGGGCAGGATCGCGCCGCCGTGGACCCGCTCCAGCTTGCCGGATTCCGCAAGGTCGCTCAGGTCGCGGCGGATGGTCTGGTGGGTGACGTTAAAATGGCCCGCAAGGTCTTCGACCGTCACCATGCCGTCGCGGCGCACGATGTCCATGATCTCGGGATGGCGGAAGGACTGTGCCATGGATCGGCCCTCTGGTCGAACGGAACGCTTGCCGCGGCAGGACGCGGGCAGGGCACCCCCGGGGCGGCGTCCGTGTGATCATGTTTTGGGCTTGATGCCACAAAGCGAACCCAAACGAAAACGAAAAAGTTCCTTTTTGGGCTTTTATGTTCCAACGCGCTGCGATAACGTCCGGCTCGAATGCGGACCGGAGGGGTTACGGCGTTGACCCGCGCCTTCTCCGGGAGCAGCATCGGCAGGCCGCAACCGGCCGCCGGGACCATGCCAGGCGAAACCGTCGGCAGCCGCGAATCGGCGGCAGGGAAGGGGAGGAGATTGGCGTGACGTTGCAGCTGGAAAACGTGTCCAAGACCGTCGGCGCGTCCGTCCACATCCATCCGACCGACCTGACCCTCCAGAAGGGCACGATGAACGTGCTGCTGGGCCCGACGCTGTCGGGCAAGACATCGCTGATGCGGCTGATGGCGGGGCTCGACCAGCCGGCCACGGGGCGGATCCTGTGGCAGGGCGAGGACGTGACCGGCCAGCGGGTGCAGGACCGCAAGGTCGCAATGGTATACCAGCAGTTCATCAACTACCCCTCGATGACGGTCTACGACAATATCGCCTCGCCGCTGCGGCTGATGGGGGTCGACAAGGCCGAGATCGACCGGCGCGTCCGCGCGACGGCGGACCTGATGAAGCTGGGTCCGATGCTCCAGCGGAAGCCCCTGGAGCTGTCGGGCGGTCAGCAGCAGCGTTGCGCGCTGGCGCGGGCGCTGGTGAAGGACGCGGGGCTGGTGCTGCTGGACGAACCGCTGGCCAACCTCGACTACAAGCTGCGCGAGGAGTTGCGGGTGGAGATCCCGCGGATCTTCGAGGAATCCGGCGCGATCTTCGTCTATGCCACGACCGAGCCGGAGGAGGCGCTTCTTCTCGGCGGCAACACCGCGACGCTGTGGGAAGGCCGGGTGACGCAGTTCGGCCCGACGCCCAAGGTCTATCGCCAGCCGGTGGATGCGACGACGGCGCGGGTGTTCTCCGATCCGCCGATGAACTTCGTCGCGGTCACCAAGAGCGGCGAGACCCTGCGCTTCGGCGAGGGGCAGACCGGTGCGGTGCCGCCGTCGATGCGGGACATCGCGGACGGCCGGTACATCGCCGGGTTCCGCCCGAGCCACCTGGAGATCCAGAGTCACGACGCCGATGCCATCGCCTTCGACGCGACGCTGTCCGTCACCGAGCTGACGGGGGCCGAGACCTTCCTGCACCTCGCGTTCCAGAACGAGACCTGGGTGGGGCTGGTCCACGGCATCCACAAGCTGACTCCGGGGCAGGGGATCCGCGTCTACCTGGCGCCGCGCCATGTCTATCTTTTCGACAGCGACGGTCGGCTGGTGCTGCCCGCGCCCTATGCGCAGGCGGCCTGAGGAGGGGACATGGCAAAGATCACGCTCGACAACCTGGCACATTCCTACCTGCCGAACCCGAAGTCCGAGGACGACTTCGCCCTGAAGCAGATGACCCACGACTGGGCCGACGGCGAGGCCTATGCGCTGCTCGGGTCGTCGGGGTGCGGCAAGTCCACGCTGCTGAACATCATCTCGGGGCTGCTGATCCCGTCGCAGGGGCGGATCCTGTTCGACGGCGTCGACGTGACCGACCAGCCGACGGCGGCGCGCAACATCGCGCAGGTGTTCCAGTTTCCCGTGGTCTACGACACGATGACGGTGAAGGAGAACCTGGCCTTCCCGCTGAAGAACCGCGGCCTGCCCGCGGACGAGATCGCGCGGCGGGTGCAGAAGGTCGGCGCGATGATCGGCATGGAGGCCGAGCTGAACCGCAAGGCGCGGGGGCTGACCGCGGATGCGAAGCAGAAGATCTCGCTGGGGCGCGGCATGGTCCGCGAGGACGTGAACGCGCTCCTGTTCGACGAGCCGCTGACGGTGATCGACCCGCACATGAAGTGGGAGCTTCGGACCCAGCTGAAGAAGCTGCACCACGATTTCGGCCACACGATGATCTACGTCACCCACGACCAGACCGAGGCGCTGACCTTCGCCGACAAGGTGGTGGTGATGTACGACGGGCGGGTGGTGCAGATCGGCACCCCGGAAGAGCTGTTCGAGACGCCCGAACACACCTTCGTCGGCTACTTCATCGGCTCGCCGGGGATGAACGTCCTGCCCGCCCGGATCGAGGGCGACCGGGCGATGGTGGGCGACGGGTCGATCCCGCTGGCGCGCGGCTACGGCGCGCTGAAGGGCAAGGTCGAGATCGGCGTCCGGCCCGAATACGGGCGGCTTGTGACGCAGGGCGGCCTGCCGGTGACGGTGAACCGGGTCGAGGACGTGGGGCGGCACAAGATCATCCGCGCGACCTTCTTCGGCCATGACATCAACCTGGTGGCGGGCGAGGACCAGCAGGTCCCCGCGGACGGTGCGCGGGTGGAGTTCGAGCCGGAGCGGGTGAACGTGTATTCCGACGACTGGCGCGTCGTGGGGCAGGCGGCATGAGCGTGACGCCTGCACCCCCCCGCGGTGACGTCCGTCGCAGAGGCTGCGGCACGAAGGGAGATCGCTGATGGACAAGACGGTGAACCAGAAGGCGTGGTTCCTGGTGCTGCCGGTGCTGGTGCTCGTCGCCTTCTCGGCGGTGATCCCGCTGATGACGGTGGTCAACTACTCGGTGCAGGACACGTTCGGGAACAACCAGTTCTTCTGGGCCGGGCTCGAGTGGTTCTCCGAGATGCTGGAATCCCAGCGGATGTGGGACGCGCTGTGGCGGCAGCTGACCTTCTCGGCGATCATCCTGGCGATCGAGGTGCCGCTTGGCATCTTCGTGGCGCTGAACATGCCGAAGAAGGGGTTCTGGGCCTCGGTCTGTCTCGTCCTGATGTCCCTGCCGCTGCTGATCCCGTGGAACGTGGTCGGCACGATCTGGCAGATCTTCGGCCGGGTGGACATCGGGCTTCTGGGATACACGCTGTCGAAATTGGGTATTTCGTATAACTATACGCAGGACATCTTCGCGGCCTGGGTGACGGTGATCGTGATGGACGTGTGGCACTGGACCTCGCTCGTCGCGCTGCTGGCCTATGCCGGTCTCCAGTCGATCCCCGATGCCTATTACCAGGCGGCGAAGATCGACCAGGCGAGCCGCTGGAAGGTTTTCCGCTACATCGAGCTGCCGAAGATGACTGGCGTCCTGATGATCGCGATCCTGCTGCGGTTCATGGACAGCTTCATGATCTATACCGAGCCCTTCGTCGTCACCGGCGGCGGTCCGGGCAACGCGACCACCTTCCTGTCGATCGACCTCGTGAAGATGGCGCTCGGCCAGTTCGACCTCGGCCCGGCGGCGGCGTTCAGCCTGATGTACTTCCTCGTCATCCTGCTGATCTCGTGGGTGTTCTACACCGTGATGACCAACCTCGACAAAAGGGATGCGACGTCATGACCGACACTGCGCAGGCCCCCGGAGCGGCGGGCCTTCCCAGAGACGTGACCGAGACGCGGACCGCGACGAAGAAGCGGTTCCGCCCCAACGGGTCGGCCGTGGTGATGGTCCTGTACCTGCTGTTCCTGCTGGTGCCGATCTACTGGCTGCTGAACATGAGCCTGAAGACCAACACCGAGATCCTGAACAGCTTCACGCTGTGGCCGCGAAATCTGACGCTGGACAACTACCGCACGATCCTGACGGATCCGGCGTGGTACATGGGCTATGTCAACTCGCTGATCTACGTGGTGATGAACACGGTGATCTCGCTTTCCGTGGCGCTGCCGGCGGCCTATGCCTTCTCGCGCTACTCGTTCATGGGCGACAAGCACCTGTTCTTCTGGCTGCTGACCAACCGGATGGCGCCTCCGGCCGTCTTCGCGCTGCCGTTCTTCCAGCTCTACTCCTCGGTCGGGCTGTTCGACACGCATATCGCGGTGGCGCTGGCGCACTGCCTGTTCAACGTGCCGCTGGCGGTGTGGATCCTCGAAGGCTTCATGCGCGGGGTGCCGAAGGAGATCGACGAGACGGCCTATATCGACGGCTATTCCTTTCCGAAGTTCTTCGTGAAGATCTTCATCCCGCTGATCGCCTCCGGGATCGGCGTGGCGGCCTTCTTCTGCTTCATGTTCTCCTGGGTCGAGCTGCTGCTGTCGCGGACCCTGACGACCGTGGACGCGAAGCCGATCTCGGCCATCATGACGCGGACGCAGGGGGCTTCGGGCATCGACTGGGGCGTGCTGGCGGCGGCGGGGGTGCTGACGATCGTGCCGGGGGCGCTCGTGATCTACTTCGTGCGCAACTACATCGCCAAGGGCTTTGCCCTGGGGAGGGTGTGATGGAGGTTCGCCACCTGCGCGCCGGAATGGAGGTTCACTGATGGACTGGATGGCATGGACCTGGCCGACGGCGGCCTTCTTCGCGGTAATCGCCTGCCTGCTGATCGCCTTCACGATCCTCGCGATCCGCTTCCCCGAGACGCCGCGCACCGGTGTGCTGGGGATCGAGACCACCCGGGGCGACCGGCTGTTCATCACCCTTCTCGGCTCGGCCTTCATCAACCTGGCCTGGCTCGGAATTGTCGGGGCGTACCAGCCGTATGCCCTGCTCGTCTGCCTGGTCTATGCCGCAGCGGTGTTCCGCTGGGTCTGAGACCGGACAAGGCCGCGGCGCCGTCCCGGGCAGGGGCGGGGACGCGGCGTGCTTCACAACAGAAACTGCCCATAGGGAGGACCAAATGTCACTATCACTCCGATCCACCACCGCGGTCGTCTTCGCCCTGGCGATGACCTCCGCCCCGGCCTTCGCCGGCATGGACGAGGCCAAGCAATTCCTCGACAACGAGATCAACGGCATGTCGACCCTGACCCGCGAGGAGCAGGAAGCCGAGATGCAGTGGTTCATCGACGCCGCCGAAGCCTTCAAGGGCATGGACATCAAGGTGGTGTCCGAGACGATCACGACCCACGAGTACGAATCCCAGGTGCTGGCGCCGGCGTTCAGCGCGATCACCGGGATCAACATCACCCATGACCTGATCGGCGAGGGCGACGTCGTCGAGAAGCTGCAGACGCAGATGCAGTCGGGCGAGAACATCTACGACGCCTACATCAACGACTCCGACCTGATCGGCACCCACTGGCGTTAC
The DNA here is from genome assembly GCF_002869745.1 of Oceaniglobus roseus. Lineage (GTDB taxonomy): Bacteria > Pseudomonadota > Alphaproteobacteria > Rhodobacterales > Rhodobacteraceae > Oceaniglobus > Oceaniglobus roseus. The sequence goes on along the minus strand of NZ_PNOS01000015.1, from coordinate 30,360 downwards.
CAGCAGGTCCGCAACCTGACCGACTGGATGGCGAACGAGGGCAAGGACGTGACCTCGCCGACCCTCGACCTCGAGGACTTCATCGGCACGCAGTTCACCACCGCGCCGGACGGCAAGCTCTACCAGCTGCCCGACCAGCAGTTCGCGAACCTCTACTGGTTCCGCTACGACTGGTTCAACGACGAGAAGACCAAGGCCGACTTCAAGGAGAAGTACGGCTATGACCTCGGCGTGCCGGTCAACTGGTCGGCCTACGAGGACATCGCCGAGTTCTTCACCGGCCGCGACATGTCCTACATGGGCGTGAACGGCGAGGTCTATGGCAACATGGACTACGGCAAGAAGGACCCCTCGCTCGGCTGGCGCTATACCGACGCGTGGATGTCGATGGCCGGCATGGGCGACGTGGGCGAGCCGAACGGCCTGCCGGTCGACGAGTGGGGCATCCGGGTGAACGAGAACAGCCAGCCCGTGGGTTCCTGCGTCAACCGCGGCGGGGCGACCAACGACGCCGCCGCCGTCTATGCGGTGACCAAGGCGATCGAGTGGCTGAACAAGTACTCGCCCCCCGCCGCCATGGGCATGACCTTCGGCGAGGCCGGCCCGATCCCGGCCCAGGGCAACGTCGCGCAGCAGATGTTCTGGTACACCGCCTTCACCGCCGACACCGTGAAGCCCGGCCTGCCGGTGATGAACGAGGACGGCACGCCGAAGTGGCGCATGGCGCCCTCGCCCCACGGCGTCTACTGGAAGGACGGCCAGAAGGTCGGCTACCAGGACGTGGGCTCGTGGACGCTGATGAAGTCCACCCCGGAGGACCGCGCCAAGGCCGCCTGGCTCTATGCGCAGTTCGTGACCTCGAAGACCGTGGACGTAAAGAAGTCCGACGTGGGCCTGACCTTCATCCGCGAGAGCACGATCAACTCCGACCACTTCTCGGAGCGGGCGCCGAAACTTGGCGGCCTGATCGAGTTCTACCGCTCGCCGGCCCGCACCGCCTGGTCGCCCACGGGGACCAACGTGCCTGACTATCCGAAGCTGGCGCAGCTGTGGTGGCAGAACATCGGTGACGCCATGTCCGGCGCCAAGACCCCGCAGGAGGCGCTGGACGCCCTCTGCGAGGCGCAGGAGAAGGTGATGGAGCGGATCGAGCGCGCCGGCATCCAGGGCGACATCGGCCCGAAGATGAACGAGCCGAAGGACCCGCAGGAGTGGCTGGACGAGCCGGGCTCGCCCGTCGCCAAGCTGGAGAACGAGGACGAGGAGCCGAAGACCATCAGCTACGACGAGCTGGTGAAGTCCTGGCAGTAAGCCTTCAAGACGAAAAGGGCAGGGGGCGCGGCGCAGGCCGCGCCCCCTGTCGTTCGCGCAGTGCGGTTCGGGCAGGATTGGTGATATCACCCATCCCAAGTTTTCAGCGCATCGCGGCTTCGGGCGCCTGGGGAGCGTTCTTCAGGAACTCCCCGGAGGTTCGGCGGTTTGGCTCGTGATGTCCCAGCAAGATCGCCCCGCCATGATTTCCGACCACCGCGCGCCCCTCTGGGGCGTCTCGCCGCTCGACGACGACCGCTGGCGGTTTCGGCTCTGGGCGCCTGCCGCGCGGGAGGTGACGCTGGTCTTGGACGGGCAAGAGATCCCCGCGACCCGGGGCTCGGACGGTCTGCACATGGTGGATTTCCGGGGTCCGGACGGCGCCGTCTACGAGATGATCGCGGACGGGGAGCGCGTGACCGATCCCGCCGCCCGCTGGCTGGCGCAGGACGTCCACGGGCCCGCCCGGCTGAGCCGCCTTGCAGGGCCGCGCGTCCCTTCGCCGGACCGGGACTGGCGCGAGGTGTCGATCCTCGAGCTCCATGTCGGCACCTTCACGCCCGAGGGCACCTTCGCCGCCGCCGCCGCGCGGATGGCCGGGTTGGCCGAGCTGGGGCTGACGGCGGTCGAGCTGATGCCGGTCGGCGCCTTCGGGGGGAGCCGGGGCTGGGGCTATGACGGCGTGCTGCCCTTCGCGCCGCACCCGGCCTACGGCACGCCGCAGGAGCTGGGCGAGCTGGTGGACGCGATCCATGCCGCCGGGATGCTGGCGATCCTCGACGTGGTCTACAACCATTTCGGACCCGAGGGCGGCACCCTGACCCGGCTGGCCCCCGACTTCTTCGACTCCGGGCGCGAGACGCCCTGGGGACAGGGGATCGACTACGGCAACCGCCATGTTCGGGACTATTTCATCGGCAATGCGGTGATGTGGGTGCGCGACTACGGCTTCGACGGGCTCAGGCTGGACGCCGTGCACCAGATCCGCGACGGCAGCCCGGTGCATCTGCTGCGGGAGCTGGCCGAGACGCTGGAGGCCGAGGTGCCGGGGCGCAAGGTCCACCTGATCGCCGAGGACGACCGCAACCTGCCGGACGCGCGGGACCGCGGGACGATCACCGCGAACTGGAACGACGATTACCACCATTCGGTGCACTGCCTGCTGACCGGCGAGGACGAGAGCTATTACGCAAACTTTGCCGTCGATCCCCTGCGCGACCTCGCCTGCGCGCTGGAGCAGGGACATGTGGAGCAGGGGCAGACGCGGCAGCCGAACGACCGGGGCAGGGGGGCGCCGGTGGGGCACCTGCCGCCCTGGGCCTTCGTCAACGCCAACCAGACCCACGACCAGATCGGCAACCGCGCCGCGGGCGAGCGGCTGATCGCCCTGGCCGAGGCGCGGGGCGAGCTTGGCGCGATGAGGATCGCCCATGCGCTGCTGCTGAGCGCGCCGGCGATCCCGATGCTGTTCATGGGCGAGGAGGAGGGCGCGCGGGCGCCGTTCCTGTTCTTCGCCGATTTCGGAGGCGAGCTGGGCGAGGGCGTGCGCAAGGGCCGGGCGGCGGAGTTCGCCGCCTTCTCGCAGTTCGGCGGCGACGTGCCCGACTCCCTAGCGCCATCGACCTTCGCGGCCTCGCGCCCCTATGACCGGCCCGCCGCGGATGCGGACGACTGGCGCGAGTTGACGCGCCACGCCCTGACACACCGGGCGCGCGCCCTGGTTCCTCTGCTGAAATCCGGCGAGGCCGGCGCGGCGGAGGTGGCGCGAACCGGGCCGCGATCGCTCCATGGCCGCTGGCCGTTCCATGCCGGAGTGCTTCGGATCGTCGCCCATCTCGGCGCGCTGCCCGAGCGCCCCGTCGTCCTCGAAGACCCCGGCTTCGCCCTCGGCACGCCGGAGGATCCCTGTCATCTCGCCGTGAAGGTCACACCCCGATGAAGCTGCCCCTCGCCACCTATCGTCTGCAACTGAGGGATGGCGTCGATTTCGACGCCGCCATCGCCTTCCTGCCGCACCTGACGGACCTCGGGATCACCGATCTGTACCTGTCGCCGATCTTCACCGCGACGCCGGGATCCACCCACGGCTACGACGTGACCGACCCGACCGAGATCGACCCGGCGCTTGGCGGGCGGGTGGGCTTCGACCGGCTGTCCGAGGCGGCGCAGGCGGCGGGGATCGGGTTGATCCTCGACCTGGTGCCGAACCACACGGCCTTCTCGCTGGACAATCCCTGGCTGATCGACGTGCTGCGCGAGGGGCGGGACAGCCGCCACGCGAAGTATTTCGACATCGACTGGGACGAGGGGCCGCTGGTGCTGCCCTGGCTCGAGCAGTCCTTCGAGGCGCTGCTGGCCGCGGGCGAGGTGGCGCGCGACGGTGACGGGCTGCGGATCGGCGGCCTCACCGTGCCGCTGCGCGCCGATGCGGAAGGCAAGGATCTGGCCGAACTGCACGAGGCGCAGCACTGGCGCGCGGTGCACTGGCTGCGCGAGCGGGACGGGGTGACGCACCGGCGGTTCTTCAACGTCACGGGCCTGATCGGGATGCGGGTCGAGGATCCGGAGGTCTTCGCCGACATGCACCGGCTGGTTGTCGAGCTGGTCGAGGCAGGGCAGGTGCAGGGGTTGCGTCTGGATCACATCGACGGGCTCGCCGATCCGGCCGCCTACCTCTCCTTGCTGCGGCTTGCGGTCGGGGACGTGCCGATCTGGGTCGAGAAGATCCTGACCGGGGACGAGCGGCTGGCGGACTGGCCGATCGAGGGTACGACGGGTTACGAGGCCGCGACGATGATCGCGCGGGTGCTGTCGGACGGGGAAGGGGCCGAGCGGCTGCGCCGGGAATGGGTGGCGCAGACGGAGAAGCCCGGAAGCTTCCACGAGACGCTGGCCATCGCCAAGGGTGACGTGATCCGCCGCGACCTGGCGGCGGAGTTGCGGCGGCTGATCTCGCTCGCCCGGCAGGCGACGGACGGGATCGACACCGTCGACCCGGGCGACGAGGCCCTGCGCGAGGCGTTCCTGGCGCTGCTGACCGCGTTTCCGCGCTATCGCACCTATTTCTCGGACAACGGTGCGCCCGAGGCCGACCTGCGCCTGATGGCGCAGGTGGCCGAGGAGGCGGCGGAGCCCCTGCGCAGCCCCGACGTGGTGAACATGGTCGTGCGGATGATCACCGACGACCGGACCCCGGCCGAGCAGAAGCTGCGGGTGCGCTTCCAGCAGGTGACGGGCGCGATGCTGGCCAAGGCCCACGAGGACACGGCCGAGTTCCGCTTCACCCCGCTTCTCGCCGCCTGCGAGGTGGGAGCCGACCCCGACGCGCCCTCTGCCGACGCGGCGGAGCTGGAGGCCTGGGCGGCGGCGCAGCCGGGCACGGGGCTGATCCTGACCTCTTCCCACGACACCAAGCGGAGCGAGGATGCGCGGATGCGGCTGGTGGCCTGGACCCGTCGGCCCGAGGCGTCGCTGGCGCTGGTCGCGGCCGCGCGGGCCCTGCCCGAGGCGCGGGAGGTGCCGGGCAACGTGCTGTGGTACATGGTGCAGGCGGTGCTCGCGATCTGGGACGCCGAGGACCCCGAGCTGGACCGCCGCCTGGCAGAGCACGCGACCAAGGCGCTGCGCGAGGGCGACGAGATCACCAGCTGGACCCATCCCGACGCGGAGGCGGAGGCATCGGTGCACCGCTTCCTCGGGGCGCTGACGGCCGCCTGGCGCGCGGCGCCGCCGCCGGGGCTGGGCGATCTGGTGGCGCTTGGCGACCGGCTGGCGCTGGTGCAGCTGGGCGTCAAGCTGATGCTGCCGGGGATCCCCGACATCTATCGCGGCTGCGAGGGGCAGTTCTTGGCGCTGACCGATCCCGACAACCGCAGCCCCGTGGACCTTGCCGCGCTGCGGCGCCTGTCGGATGCGCCGGGACTTTCGGGGCAGAAGACGCGGCTGCTGACGATGATGCTGCACCTGAAGCGCGAGCGGCCCGAGCTGTTCGCGGGGGCGCTTTCGGTGTCCTCGCCTGCCGCCGGGACGCTGGAACTCCGGCGTGGCGACGGGGCAGGGGGGCTGGCGCTGCGCGTGGCACTGGACGGATCGCCCTGCTGGCCGGGGCGCGGCGGGCGGCAGCTCTGGCCGCAGGATCCGGGGCGCGACCCGGGCTTCCTGACGCTGGTCGAGATGGAGGCCGCAACCGCGCAGGCCTGAGCGAAATGGCCGCGGCCGGGCACGGAACCCTCTGCATGTCCGGGGCTTGAACTGGAACGGTCGGCGGCCCGCCACGGGCGCCGGCAGTCACTCTTCCGGCGCAACCCGCCCGGCCCAGCAGCTTCGGAGCTTTCCATGACATCTCGATCTGACCCTACCTTGCATCGCCGTTCCGCAGGGGAGGCGCGGCGATGAGCGGCCCCGTCACCGCCATCGTCCTTGGCGGCAGCGCCGGAGTGGGCCGCGCCGTGGTCTCGGCCCTGCTGGACGAGGGGCACCGGGTGGGCGTGATCGCCCGCGGGCAGGCGCGGCTGGACGAGATCGCGGCGGCCCACGGCGACCGCGTCGCCGTGGCCAGCGCCGACGTGGCCGACGCCGAGGCGCTGGAGGCGGCGGTGCGCGGGATCGTCGGATCGGGGGACGCGCTGCGCGTGTGGGTCAACTGCGCCATGGCGACCAGCTTCTCGCCCTTTGCCGAGGTCACGCCCGAGGAGTTCGACCGGATCGTGCGGGTGACCTTCCTGGGCCAGGTCAACGGCACGCGCATCGCGCTGAAGCTTATGGAGCGCGGCAACATCGTCAACGTGGGCTCGGGGCTCGGCTATCGCCCGGTGCCGTTGCAGGCGGCCTATGTCGCGGCGAAGCACGCGATCAACGGGTTCACCGGTGCGCTCAGGTCCGAGCTGATCGCCGAGAAGCGGCCGATCCAGCTGTCGCTGGTGCAGCTGCCCGCGATCAACACGCCGCAGTTCACCTGGGCGAAGAACCGTCTGGCCCACAAGCCGCAACCCGCCCCGCCGATCTTCGCGCCCGAGCTTGCCGCGAAGGCGGTGGTGCAGGCGGCGAAGACCGGCGCGCGGGAGCTGCTGGTGGGCAAGTCGGTGCTGAAGCTGGTGTTCGGCGACATGCTGCTGCCGGACTACATCGACCGGCGGATGAGCAGGGACGGTGTCGAAAGCCAGCATTCGGACATGCCCGAACCGGGCGGGCGGCCCGACAACCTGTTCCAGCCGGTGGACCACCCCGCCAGCGCCGCGGGCGACTTCGGGGACCGCGCGTCGGAGAGCGGGGTGATCGTGGACGGCGACCGGGCGCGCAAGCTGCTGCTTGGCGGCGCGGTGGGGGCGGGGCTGGTCGTCGGCTTCCTGGCGGGGCTGATCCTCGACTGAGGATCAGTCCAGCTTCCAGACGGCGGCGCGCCACTCGGCGTCGCCGTTGCCCTTCAGGGCGAAGCAGAGGGCGTCGTCGTCGATGGCGGGCGCATCGGCTTCGGGGCCGTAACCGAACCAGGCGCGGAAGCGTCCCTGCTCTCCGAGAAGGCACAATTCCAGCCAGTCCTCGCCGTGGTCGCACTTCTCCATCGCCGCCGCGGCCCAGCCCATCTCGCGGCGCAGCGCGATCAGCCTGCGATATGTCGCGGCGACGCCGTCCTCCTGCTGCGCCTGCCGCAGCGGTCCGGGCTGCCAGCGCATCGGCAGCCACGGCGTGCCATCGGTGAAGCCGAAGTTCCCGGCGTCGGGGTCCCAGGGCATCGGCACGCGCGGACCTTCGCGGCCCGGGTGGTTGGGCCAGTAGAGAAGGTCGTAGGGATCGGTGATCTCCTCCTTCAGAAGCTCGGGCTGCGGCAATCCCCATTCCTCGCCCTGGTAGAGGATCCAGGGGCCGGGCAGCACCGCCATGAGCAGGGCGAAGAACCGCGCCTCCTCGGGGGTGCCGCTGCGGTTGTGGCGGGGCTGGTCGTGGCAGGACATCCAGTGCGCGAAGCGTTGCAGGTCGGTCTGGTCCACCGCCCGCGCCACCACCGCCGGGGCGCCGTGGCTTTCCGGCAGGTCGGTGGAATAGGCGGCGTCCAAGCGGCCCGGGGCGCTGAAGGACATGCAGATCTCGAACGACTTGTTGCCGGTGCCGATCTCGCCCAGAAGCCAGGCGTCCTCTCCGGCCCAGTCGCGCAGCTTCTGGGCATAGTCGGCGCCGTCGCCGGGCAGCATGTCATGGACGTGGTCCTGCCAGGTGTAGGGGCTGAAATCCGGGCCCTGCACCCTGGCCTTCACCTCGGGCGTCGCGGGGGGATTGTCGGCCAGGCTCTCGTCCCAGAGATAGGAGGTGACGGCATCGAAGCGAAAGCCGTCAACGCCCCGGTCGCGCCAGTAGCGGATCTGGTCCCGGTGCGCCTCCTGCACCTGCGGATGGCGCAGGTCCAGCGAGGGCTGGCAGGCAAGGAACTGGTGGAAGAAATACTGCCGCCGCCGGTGGCTCCAGGTCCAGCCCGGGGTGCCGAAGAAGGACAGCCAGTTGTTTGGCGGCGTTCCGTCGGGTTTCGGGTCGAGGAAGAGATAGCGTTCGGCCATCGCGTCGTCGCCATCGAGGGCCGCCACGAACCACGGGTGTTCGCAGCTTGTGTGGTTCAGCACCTGGTCGACGATCACCCTCAGCCCCAGCTCGTGCGCCCGCGCGACCAGCCGGTCGAAATCCGCGAGCGTGCCGAGACGGGGTTCGACCGCCCGGTGATCGGCGACGTCATAGCCGCCGTCCGCCCAGGGCGAGACGTAATGCGGGGCCAGCCAGATGGCATCGACGCCGAGGCTTGCGACGTGGTCCAGCTGCTCGGTCACGCCGTTCAGATCGCCCACGCCGCTTCCGGTCGTGTCCCGGAAGGAGCGCGGGTAGATCTGGTAGACGGTGGGCGCCTTCGGCCACGGACGCTCAGGCGCCAACGATCTTGCCGCCGTTCGGGTGAAGCGTCTGCCCGTTGTAGTAGCTGCCGTCGGAGGAGCAGAGGAACAGGTAGGCCGTGGCGACCTCCCACGGCTGCCCGGCGCGCCCGAGGGGTGTGCCGGATCCGAAGTCCTCGACCATGTCCTCGGGCATGGAGCCGGGGATGAAGGGCGTCCAGATCGGCCCCGGGGCCACGGCGTTCACCTGGATGCCCCTGTCGACGAGGTTCTCGGCCAGGGACCGCGTGAAGGCGAGCGTGGCGCCGCGGGTGGTGGAATAGGCGATGAGCGAGCTGTTGCCCTTGAAGGCGTTGACCGAGGTCGTGTTCACGATCCGCGCCCCTTCCTTCAGGTGCGGCAGCGCGGCCTGGGTGCAGAAGAAATAGCTCATCACGTTGGAATCGAAGGTGCGGCGCAGGGTTTCCTCGGAAAGCTCGGTCAGCTCCTCGTCGAGCCACTGCATCGCGGCGTTGTTGATCAGGATGTCGAGCTTGCCGAACCGCTTCACCGTCTCCTCGACGACGTGGGTGGCGTGGTCCTTCCTCCCGAGGTCGCCGCGCAGCAGCAGCGCCTCGCTGCCCTCGTTCTCGACCAGGCGCTTCGTCTCGTTGGCGTCCTCGTCCTCTTCCAGGTAGGCGATGGCGACCTTCGCGCCTTCGCGGGCGAACAGCACGGCCACCGCGCGGCCGATGCCGCTGTCGCCGCCGGTGACAAGGGCCACCTTGTCCGTCAGCTTGCCGACGCCGGGGTGGCGCGGCAGGTAGTCGGGGGCGGGGTGCATCCTGTGTTCGTCCGCAGGCATGTTGCCTTGGCTCTGGGCCGGAATCTTGACGTTGTCGTTCATGGGATCGGTCCTTTTCGGGGACTGTTTTCGAAGTCGTGGCGGCAACGTGCCGGGCCGGGCGATGTTCCTTGCCGCCCCCGCGTCATCCGGGCGCAGCCGCGAAGGCGGCGAGCGCGTCGAAGGTCGCGGCCCCGTCGGGCAGGGCATCGGGCCAGAGCGGCCAGAGATGGCAGAGGCCCTGCCGTATGTCCGCCTGCACCGGCACGCCCGCCCGGCCGAGGGCCGGGATCAGCAGGAGCGTGTCGTCAAGCAGCACCTCGTCCGTGCAGGCGGTGATCCAGACCGGGGGCAGGGCCGAGAGGTCGGCGTTGAGGGGCGAGCCGTCGGGGTGGTCGGCGACGCTTTCGCCGAAAGAGAGACGCGCGAGGGCCAGGTCCTGCGCGTCGTCGTTCATCGCGTCGCGGGCGCTGTTCCTCTGCCGCGTGGTGCTCTGGCCGCTGCGGTCGGTGTTGGGGGAGATCAGGATCAGGCGACCGGCCTTGCCGGGACGGCGCAGCGCCGAAAGAAGCGCCAGCTGCCCGCCCGCGCTGTCGCCGCCAAGGTCCGTGGTGCCGGGCAGGGCGTCGAGCACCGCCAGCATGTCCTCCAGCGACGCGGGCCAAGGGTGTTCGGGCGCGAGGCGGTAGTCGGGCAGGATCACCGGGCGGTTCAGCACCCCGGCCAGGCGGTCGGCCAGCGCAGCATGGGTGGCGGGAGAGCCGAAGACCAGACCGCCGCCGTGGGCCCAGAGCAGGGGCGCCGGGCCGTCGTTGCCGAACACGGTGCAGCGCACGCCGCCGATGGTCTCCGCCCGCCCGTCGGGACCCTTCGGCGCAAGGGAAGCGAAGGCCGCCCGCATCTCCTCGGGGCTGCCTTCGACCGGGTGGTCGGCGATGTGGCGTTGCAGCGCCGACCAGCCGCGCGGCCCGCTCATATGTTGATCGAGCCGACCGCGCCGCCGTCCACCCGCCAGTTCGCGCCGGTGACGAAGGAGGCGAGCTCGGAGCAGAGCAGGGCGACCACCGGCGCGACCTCCTCGGGTCGGCCGCGGCGTTCCAGGACGAGATAGGGTCGCTGTTCCTTCAGGAAGCTTTCCACCGCCTCCTCGATCGAGGTGCCCATCTCCTTCGCCCGCTTCTCCATCATGCCGTCGGTCATCGGCGTCTCGATGAAGGCCGGGGCGACGCAGTTCACCAGCAGTCCGGATTTCGAGTGCTGCATGGCGACCGACTTGGCGAAGCTCAGAAGCGCCGATTTGGCCGAGTTGTAGACCGTTTCGTCGGGATAGGGCTGGGCCACGTTCTCGGACGTCACGAAGACGACACGACCCCACCCGCGGTCGATCATCGGGGGGCAGAGGTGGCGGGCCAGCCGCACCGCGGACAGGAAGTCGATGTCGAGCGCGTCCTTCCAGTCCTCCTCGGACATCCGGAGCGGATCGCCCTTGCCGCCGGTGACGCCGGTGGCGTGGAACCAGATGTCGAAGCCGGTGCCGGCCTCGGCGACCAGCTTCTCGCAGCCTTCCTGCGACGACACGTCGGCGGCCGCGAAATCGGCGCCCAGTTCCGACGCCGCTTCGGCCAGCTTGTCGGCGTCGAGGTCGGAGAGGAACAGCTTCACCCCCTCGCGGTGCAGGACGCGGGCGGTTTCCAGCCCCAGCCCGCCTGTCGCGCCGGTGATGAGCGCGCGTTTTCCTTCGATCTTCAGGTCCATTTTCGTCTCCGGTGTGGGGTGTTCAGCAGTAGGGAGCGGTCAGCAGGCCTTCGGCCATGGTCGGGTGCACCGGCAGGGCGCGGTCGAAATGCGAGGTCGGATGACCGGCGGCGATCAGTTGCGCGGCGATGCCGATGGCCTCGGCCACGCCGTCTCCGACGAGGGCGACGGCGGACAGCCCGCCCCTGTCGGTGCCGTAGGCCCAGAAATCGCAGGCCGTGCCGCCGAAGACAGTGTTCTCCAGCGGCGTGCTGGTGTCCTTCCGCTTCAGCGTGTCCTTGCGCCCGACCTCGGCCACGGGCGGCAGCAGGAAGGCGGTGGTCGCGACGCGGTCGAGGTCGCAGGGCCGTGCCGCGCCGTCGCCGAACAGCCGCTCGGCCAGCACGCGGCCGTCGTCGATGGCGACCGGCGTCAGCGGCAGGCGGTCGGCGCAGTCGCCGATGGCGTGCAGGCCGGGACGGGAGGTGGTCAGGCAATCGGTCGCGATGTGACCACCTTCGGTGATGTCGATCCGGTCCCGGAGGTCGCCGAGGACGTCGAGGTTGGTGTCGCGCCCGGTGGCGAGCAGCACCTTGTCGGCGTCCAGGATCCCGCCGTTGTCGAGCGTGATGCGGAAGCCCTCGCCATCGCGGACGACCGAGCGGGGTTCGCGGCCGAGATGCAGCGTCACGCCCTGGGCGCGCAGGTTGTCGGCGGCGACGGATCGCAGCGGGTCCGAGAACTCGGTCAGAACTGTCTCGACATCCGAGACCAGCGTGACCTCGGACCCGAGCGCGGCGTGGATCGCGGCGAATTCGCAGCCGATGTAGCCTGCGCCGACGACGACGAGCCGCGGCGGCACCGCCGTCCAGCCGAAGACGTCGTCGCTGACATCGCAGAGACCGGCACCGTCGAACGCCGGGCGCGCGGGCCGACCGCCGGTGGCCAGAACGACGTGCGGTGCGCGCAGGGTCGTGTCGCCGACCGAGACGGAGGTGGCGTCGCCGTGCCGTTCCAGTCGCGCAGTACCCTGCACCCGGGCGACGCCGCAGCTCTCCAGCTTTCCGGCATAGGAGTCGACGATCTCGCCGATCTTGCTGTCGCGCCGCTTTTTCAGGGTGTGCAGGTCGACGGCGGGTACACTGTTCACGATGCCCGTTCCGGCCAGTCCGGACATCTCGCGCAGGGTGCGCGCGACGGTCCACAGCATCTTCTTCGGCACGCAGCCGCGGTTGACGCAGGTGCCGCCCAGGGTGTCCCGCTCGACAAGGGCGATCTTTGCGCCGCGGTCCGAGGCTGTGCGGGCGAAGGACAAACCGGCGGAGCCGCCGCCGATCACGATTGCATCGAATGTCGTATCGTCCATTGCCGTCCCCGCCCAGTCGCAGGAAGGCAACCAGACCCGCCGCGTCTGGTTCCGGAACCGGTTCAGATTGTCGCGGGGCGGGTCTGGGGTTTGGTCTGGATCGTCCGGGCGGAAAGCGGTCTTCCGGGCCGGTCGGGCCTCTGTCCCTTCAGTGGCCGGGCGCGAGGCGCGGGGACGCGGCGCGGGGCCTGCGCGACTCAGGAGTCGTCCAGGACGTCCACCTTTGCATCGCCCTCGACGTCGATGACGGTCTCGTCGCTCGCCCCATCGTCCTGGGCGGTGGAGCCGGTGTCGGCGTCCGGGTTCGCGGCGGCGCTGTCGGTCCCGGAAGTGTCGGCGGCCGTTTCCGGCTCGGCGGCCGGCGCGGTTGATGCGGTTCCGGTTTCGGCGGCCGGCGTGTTGGATGCGGTTCCGGTCTCGGCCGGAGTCGCCTCGTCAGCGGTGCCGGTCGTGGCGGAGTCGGACGCAGAATCGGTGTACTGCGACGAAGTCTCGTCGGCGGGCACCTGCTCGGCCACGGGGTCGCCGCGCCAGGCGTTTCCGAACAGCAGGTAGAGGATCAGCAGGACGACGACGACCCCCGCGACGATCACGCCCCAGCGTGTTCCCGAGGATGTCGATGCGCGCCTGTCGGTGGGTGGTGGACTGGCCATGGTTGGTATTCCTTTTCTGGTCGGACCCTGTCGCGGTCCGATTGGCCCGCGGCGGAAGGCCGCGGGCGGTCCGGTCGGCGGGGAGGCGCGGTCTGGCGGCTCCCCGCCGGGCTGCCCTTGGGGCGGCCCCGCGACAGGGGAAGAAGGCGGGGGTCAGCCCGCTTCGGGATAGCCCGTCAGCCGTTCCTGGCTGGCGTCGATGTAGACCCGCAGGTCATCGTTGCCCTGCGCCCGCAGGACCGTCAGATCCGTGAACGGGATCTCGACCCGCTGCGAATCCGCCCCGGTCAGGGCGCCGACATCGACGATGACGGTCTCCGGCTGATCCTCGGCCATGGAGAGTTCGCCGATCTCGCTGACGTCCTGTCCGCGCACGCCATAGACGGTCGTGCCTTCCAGATCGGCCGTTTCCAGGTTCTGCAGGTCCACCCGCTCGTAACCGTCGCGCCGCACGTTGGGCCCGCTGTTCCGGGCCATGTCCTGGCCGTCGTTCTGGCCAGGGGTGTCCCCGGTCAGCGTGGCCTGCCCGGCATCCGCCTGCGCCTGCGCCGTGTCGTTCGAGGCGTCGGTCCCGCCGTTTGCGTTGGCGCTTGCGTCGGCCTGGCGGTTCTGCCCGGTGGCCTGCCGGGCGTCGGCATCGTCGGCATTGCCCGCATTGTCGGCGAAGCGGACGGTGGGCTCGCCCGACTGCGTCCAGTTCACCTTCGGCTCACCCGACGAGTTCACCTTGACCTCGGCCTCGGCCTGTTCGAAGCGGACCTTCGGTTCGCTGCGCGACATCTGCACGTTCGCCTGCTGCTCCGAGTCCTGGAAGATGATCTTCGGCTCGGCGCGGTTCATGGTCACGTCGGCCTCCTTGGCGGCACCCTCGGCACCGGCCTGCGCCTGGCGCTGCTCCACCGCGATGCCGGGCGAGTTCTCGGGGTCTTCCGCCTGGTACAGGTCAAGCTCGACCTCGGGCTTCGGGACCGTGACCTGCACCCGCGGCTCGGCCTGGCGCACCTCGATCTTGGGGCGCGCGTCCGCGACATCCACGTTCGGGTCGGGCATCGTCACGATGATCTCGGGGGCGGGCTGGTCAATGGTGACGGTCGGCTGCGGGATGTCGAGCGTCACGCGCGGCGCGGCCTGGCGCACCACGATGTCGATGGGCCCCTGCGAGACGTTCACGCCGGGGGTCGCGCCGGAGACGGAGACCTCGGCCGCCTGCTCCTGCACGTCGACCTTGGGCGACTGCTGATCGACGATCACGCGGCCCTCGATCACCACCTCGTCCTCGAGCCGGACACGCGCCCGCTCGGTGTCGCGTACGACGCCCTCGGCGCTGACCTGCACCAGCCACGCCTCGCACTGCTGGGCGTCGTCGCCCTGGACCACCCGGTCGAATTCGTCGCGCGAGATGTCGGAGTTCTCAAAGTCGACGTCCGCGGCCGCCTGCTCGAGTTCCGCGCAGGGGTCGGCCTGATCCTGGGCCATCGCGAGGCCCGGAACGAAGGCCGGGGCCGCCATTGCGCCGCACAGCAGGGCGCTGCGGACGGAGGGGAAAACTGTCAGCTTTGTCAAAGCCATGATGGTATGCCTTTCTTCCGTGTAGAAGTTCTGTCTGGCCCCTCGAACAGGCTCATCACGGGAACGTTCCAGAAAAAAAACATGCCGCCGGGCCGGTCGATGCACCGGGCGGCGGCCTTTGGCGGAGCGGGGAAAGGTCCAGCGTGGCTGTGGCCGGGGTGCGCCCCGCCCGGATGCGGGACTCCGGACGTGCGACAGATGCCCCGGGGTCGAACGCACTGCGCCCCGCCGGGGCGGGGCGCAGGCGGGGGCCTTGTCCGGGCCCGCGAGACGCGGGCGTCAGTTGTCCTTGCAGAAGCCCGGATCGTCGCCATTGCAGACGTCGAGGCCGGTGAACAGCGGATCTTCCACGCTTTCGCCGTTGATGAGCTGGATCATCACGTCGGGCGCGCGCAGACCCATCTCGAACGGCCGCTGGCCGACCTGGGCGTGGCTGCGCCCTTCGCGGAAGGCCTTGGTCTGCGGCGGCAGCGTGTCGCCGGCGATGATGACAAGCTCCTTCGCGTTGAGCTTGTCCATCACCTGATCCGTCACCTGCGCATAGGCCTGCGGCGCGAACTGCGCCCATCCGCCGACGAGCACGAAGGCGTCGAGGTCCGGGTTCGCGGTGAAAACGTCGGACATCTGCTGGTTGGCGAGGTCGGCCTGGTCGTTGGTGAAGACCGGGCAGCCCTCGATCTCGGTCCAGCCGCCCTGTCCGGTCAGCCGGTCGATGCCCTTCTCGCCCCCCGCCGTGTCGCGGAAACCCTGGGCGCGGGCGTTGATGTTGTCGGCGGCGACGTTGCCGAGCTGCAGGCAGACCGTCCCGCCCTCGGGCTTCAGCTTCGCCGCCTCCTCGGCCATCTTGACGCCCATGAGGTAGTTGTCGGTGCCGAGGTAGGTCTTGCGCAGGTCGCGGTCCTGCTCGAGGAAATCGGCGTCCACCGTCATCACCGGCACCGAGGGGGCGATGTCGCGGATGCGGTTCGCCATGGCCGGCGCGTTCGAGGGCGAAATGGCGATGGCCGCGACGCCCTTGGACAGCAGGTCATCGACGATCTGCACCTCGCCCGCCTCGTCGGCGGAGGAGGCGGGGCCGGTGTAGAGGCACTTGTACTCGCTGTCCGCGTGCTCCTCCATCCACTTCTTGCAGCCGAGGTTGATCTGCTCGAAGAACGGGTTGTCGAGCCCCTTGACCACGATGGCCAAGGTCTTCGAATCCTGCGCCAGGGCGGACCCCGCGGCCAGGGCGGCGACGCCAGCGGCCGCCAACATGCTTATCTTGCGTTTCAATTTCTCTCCTCCCAGTGAAAGATCCGCCCGCGTTGGGGCCCGGCCCGGGTTCGGCCCGGACCTTCGGTTATGCGTGGCGCCCCCCGATTGCCGAAGCTGCCACGCCCGCTCGAAAACCGACCTCCCGTCCGACTGCACGTCGTGGCCGAAGGGGCGCGACCGGGATTCCGGTACGCGACGTCCTTCCCGGCGACGGTACAAACAATGCGCTAATGAAGGGCAGCATATTTGCTAATATTAATCGGTCAAGTCTGGAATTTGATTAGCAAGCCGATAAACTCGGGCCCGAATCCGGCGCCGACCGGAGCAGGGCCATCCGGGGAGGGGTGCGCATGGAGCGGCTGAGTCTGAAAGGCATTTCCCGCAACTTCGGCGCCATCCGCGCGCTGGAGAACGTCTCGCTGGAGCTTGGCGCGGGCGAGGTCATGGGCCTGATGGGCGACAACGGGGCGGGCAAGTCGACGCTGGTGAAGATCATCGCCGGCAACTTCCGCCCCTCGTCGGGCGAGATCCGGATCGACGGCAGGAAGATCGACTTCCACCGCCCCATCGACGCGCAGCGCGCGGGGATCGAGGTGGTGTATCAGGACCTGGCCCTGTGCGATCACCTGACCGCGGCCTCGAACGTGTTCCTGGGGCGCGAGCCGGTGCGCAAGCTCGGGCCGCTGCGGCTGATCGACTATCCCGCAATGCACCGGCAGGCGGGGCAGCTGTTCGCCCAGCTGAAGTCCGAGACCCGCCCCCGCGACGTGGTGCGGCGGATGTCGGGCGGGCAGCGGCAGGCGGTCGCCATCGCCCGCACGCTGCTGTCGAAGGCGCGGATCGTGCTGCTGGACGAGCCGACCGCCGCGATCTCGGTCCGGCAGGTGGCCGAGGTGCTGGACCTTATCCGGCACCTGCGCGACGAGGGGATCAGCGTCGTGCTGATCAGCCACCGGATGCCCGACGTCTTCTCCGTCGCCGACCGGATCGCGGTGCTGCGGCGCGGCAGCCTCGTCGCCAGCAAGCCGGTCCGCCAGAGTTCGCCCGAGGAGGTCACGGGCCTCATCACCGGCGCCATCGAATACGCCTGAGGAGGACGCCATGACATCCACCCTCGACTCCGCCATCGCCCAGAGCCGGAACCGCGGCCCCCTGTCGCATCTGATCAACCACCAGGTCTTCTGGGTCTTCCTGGCGGCGCTTCTGGCCTGCCTCGCGCTCAGCGTCATGACCGATGCCTTTGCGACCCAGCGGAACCTGTTCAACGTCTCGCGGAACTTCGCCTTCGTCGCGATCATCGCCATCGGCATGACGGCGGTGATCGCCTCGGGCGGAATCGACCTGTCCGTGGGCTCGACCGTGGTCATGTCGGCCATGGTGATCAGCGTCGTCATGGCGGCGGGCTGGCCGTTCTGGATCGGCGCGGCGGCGGCGATCGGAGCCTCGCTGGCGATCGGGCTGATCAACGGCGTGCTGATCGCCTATGCCGGGATGCCGTCGTTCGTGGTCACGCTCGGGATGCTGTCGGCGGCGCGGTCGGCCGCGATGGTGCTGTCCGACAACAAGATGATCTGGAGCTTCGGGCCCGACCACGACCTTCTGCTCTGGGTCGGCGGCGGATCGACCCTGGGCTTGCCGCATCCGCTGTTCGCCCTGCTGGCGCTGACGCTGGTCATGGCCTTCGTCTTCCGCTGGGCGCGGTGGGGCCAATACGTCTTCGCCATCGGCTCGAACGAGCAGGCGGCGGTGCTCACGGGCATTTCCGTGCGCCCGATCAAGGTGTCGATCTACATGTTCTCGGCCTTCACCGCGGGGCTCGCGGGAATCCTGATGGCCGGGTGGCTCGGCAGCGTGACGACGAACCTCGGCACCGCGATGGAGCTGACGGTGATCGCGGCCGCCGTCATCGGCGGCGCCAACCTGAACGGCGGCGAGGGGACGGTGCTGGGCGCGGTCGTCGGCGCGCTGCTGATCGAGGTGATCCGGAACTCGCTGATCCTGCTCGGGATCTCGACCTTCTGGCAGGGCATGTTCATCGGCACCTTCATCCTGATCGCCGTGGCCTTCGACCGCATCCGGCACATGCAACGCTGATATGGACGCCGCCCGGGCAAGCGGATATGCCCGCCGCGTGTCGCAGGGAGAGGAACGCGTGAAACCGACGATGATGGACGTGGCCGCGCGGGCAGGGGTCTCGCAGGCGACCGTTTCGTTGGTCCTGAACAGCAGCGCCCGCGCCCGGCTGAGCGCATCCACACGCAAGAAGGTGCGCGAGGCGGCCGAGGAGCTGGGCTATCGCCTGGTGCGCCGGACCACGAAGCGCAGCCCGGCCGAGAGCAAGACCATCGGTTTCGTCGTCGACGAGCTGACCACCGATCCCTGGATGCCCATGGCCTTCGAGGGCGCGCGCGAGAAGGCGCTGGAACACGGCGTCACGATGACCCTCGCGGTGCTGCGCGGCGACGACGATCTGGAACGCCAGGCGCTGGAGCAGCTGGGCCGCCAGTCGGTGCTGGGCCTGATCCTCGGCACGATGCTGACCCGACGGCTGGACCCGCCGCCGCTGGTCTTCGATCTGCCCGCGGTGCTGGTCAACTGCTACGATCCTGGGCGCAAGCTGCCCTCGATCCTGCCCGGAGAGCTTGTGGGCGGGCGGACGGCCACGCAGCGGCTGATCGACGCCGGGCGCAGGCGGATCGGGCTGATCAACGGGCAGGACGGTCTGGACGCGACCCGCGACCGCCTGCGCGGCTATCGCCAGGCGCTGGCCAGCAACGATCTGCCCTTCGACCCCGCGCTGGTGTTCCCCGGCAACTGGGAGCCGTCGGCGGGGTACGAGGGGACGCGGCAGATGATGGCGCTGGCCGATCCGCCCGACGCCTTCTTCTGCGCCAACGACATGATGGCGGTCGGCTGCTATGACGCGTTGAAGGAGATGGGCAAGCGGATCCCGGAGGACGTCTCGGTGGTCGGCTTCGACAACCGCGAGATCGCGCAGTTCATGCGCCCGCCGCTGACGACGCTGATCCTGCCGCATTACGAGATGGGCGCCATGGCGGCCGAGATGCTGCTGGACATGGCGGGCGGGCTGCAGAACGGGCATGACCAGATCAAGGTCGAGTGCACGCTGCTGGATCGGGAGTCGGTCTGAACGATCCCTGACGCCGAATGCGCGCCGCCTTGTTCCGCGACGGCTTTGGATATACATTTCCTGCGATGTCTATCCGTGGCGGAGGATCCGGGATGCAGGTGGCGAAGTGGGGCAATTCGCTGGCGGTGCGCCTGCCCGCGGCGCTGGCGCGCGAGCTGGGGCTGAAGGAGGGCGACCAGGTGGAGCTGGTGGCGGGCGAGGGCGCGTTGACCGTGCGCCGGGCCCCCGCGGCCGAGGAGGTTCTGGCCGGGCTGCGCCGGTTCCGCGGGCGGCTGCCCGAAGGTGGGCAGCTGAGCCGCGACGCCGCCCATGAGCGATGAGTTCGCGGACACCAACGTGGTGCTGTACCTGCTGGGCGAGGGCGCGAAGGCGGACCGGGCCGAAGCGGTGCTGGCGCGGCGGCCGCGGATCAGCGTGCAGGTGCTGAACGAGGCGGCGGTGAACTGTCGGCGCAAGGCGGGGATGGACTGGACCGAGACGGCAGCGTTCCTGGCCGGGGTCCGTGCGCTCTGCCCGGTCGAGCCGCTGACGGCCGAGACCCACGACGTGGGGCGCGCGCTGGCGGAACGCTACGGCTTCGCGGTCTATGACGGGATGATCGTCGCGGCGGCGCTGCTGGCGGGCTGCACGACGCTCTGGAGCGAGGACATGCACGGCGGGCTCCTGGTCGAAGGGAGGCTGAGGCTTGTTGATCCCTTCGCCTGAGCGGCCGTGTCAGGAGGCGCGGCGCTTCTCCTCGATGTGGCGCAACTTCTCGGGGTTCTTCGCCAGGTCCTTCAGCAGCTCGGTCAGGTCCTTCTCGTTCACGAGCTTCGCGGCTTTCTTGATCGAGAACCAGTGCCGCTTCCTTTCCTTCCGCTCCTTCCAGCGCGGCTTCAGCCGGTCGACCATCATCGGATAGACCGTGACGCGGCACAGCACGCTTCCGCGGCGGCCCGCGTCCTTGACGTAATCGTAGGTGCCGAGCGGTTCGTCGGAGATGAAGCCGGTGGCGCCCGCTTCCTCGAGCGCCTCGATCTTCGCGGCCTGCCAGGGCTTCTTGCCGTCCATCAACCAGCCCTTCGGCATCACCCAACGGCCGGTGTCGCGCGACGTGACCATGAGCACGCGCAGCTTGCCGGACTTGTCCCAGTGGACGGGCAGGGCGGCGATCTGGTCGGCGGGGGTCTTCATGCGGGCTGCCTTGCGTCGGTGCGTCGGGCGAGACGGGTCGACAGCAGGTCGCCGGTCTCCTCCGCGATGGGATAGGCGACATAGGTCAACGCGGCGTTGATCTGCTTCAGCAGGCGCAACACCTCCTGGTGGATGTTCGAGGTCTCGATGCTGGCGGTGCTGCCCTGCTGGAGGCGGCGCAGGTGACGCTCCTGCAACGCCTGCTCCTCGCCGCGGATGCGGTCCTTCTCGGCGACGAGCTGGCGCGCGGCCTCGGCATCGCCGGTGGTCAGGACGCTGAGGGCCAGCTGGCCGTTGGTCACGATCTGGTCGTGGAAATCCTCGAGCTCGGCCAGTCCCTCGGGCGAGAAGGTGAGCGCCTGGTCGTGCATCTTGCGGGCCAGCGCGGTGAGGTTCACGGCGACGCGGTCGGCGGCCTCCTCCAGGTTGTTGGCCAGGGCCACGATGTCGAGCGTGCGCTTCTCGTCCTCGGGCGCGAGTCCGGTCTGGCGCAGGCGCGAGATGTAGATCTTGGTGTCGAAATGCATCCGGTCGATGGCGTTCTCGCGCAGGTCGATGGCACGGGCGAGTTCGGGATCCCAGCTGCGGAAAAGTTGCATCGCGGGCACGAGAATGGCCTGCACGGTCTCGGCCATGCGCAGCAGTTCCCGCTGCCCGCAGGCCAGGGCGAGGCCGGGGGTGTCCAGCGCCTCGGGGTCGAGGGCCGAGACGGCGGCGGCCGTGGGGCGCGCGTCGCGGGGCAGCACGCGGTCGGCCAGGGCGACCAGCGGGGTGGTGAAGGGCAGGGCGAGGGCGACCATCGCGGCGTTCAGCGCGATGTGTAGGGTGACGGCCTGCTGGCCGGGACTGCCGCCGATGAGGTCGGGGCCGAGAACGCCTTCGAGGAACAGCGCGAGGAACAGCAGCGTCGTGGTGCCGCGCGCGACGAGGTTGCCCGCGAGGACCAGGCGCGCGGGGCGTTCGGACTGCCAGAGCAGGGCGAGCGGGATCAGCGCGCCGCCGAGGTTTGCGCCGATGACCAGCGCGAAGGCCACCGGCGCGGCGATCAGCCCGCCCGCGGCGAACGTGGCGAAGGTCAGCACCGCGGCGATGGTCGAATGCATCGCCCAGGCCAGCAGCGCGCCGATGACGAAGGCGCTGAGCAGGTCGGTGCGGAAGTAGGCGGCGATCGACTGTACGATGGGATTCTCGCCGATGGGGGCGGTGGCCTCGCCGATCATGCCGAGGGCGATCAGCACCAGCGCGAAGCCGATGACGATGCGCCCGGCCTGCTTGGCCTTGCGGCTTTGCGCGCGGAAGAAGGCGGCGACGCCCAGGATCAGCGCGAAGGGCACGATGTCGTCGATCGGCAGGACGAGGATCTGGGTCAGCAGCGCCGAGCCGAGGTCGGCGCCGAGGATCAGGGCCAGGGCCGCGGGCGCGGCGAGCATGCCGGAGACCGCGAAGCCCGCGCCGATCAGCGCCACGGCGGTCGAGCTCTGAAACAGCATGGCTGCGGCACCGCCGCTGGCGGCGGCGGACAGGCGGTTCGACGACAGTGTCCTGAGCAGGCGCTTCAGCTCGGGCATGAAGGCGCGCTCGACCCCGGTCCGGATCAGGCGCACCGCCCAGAGCAGGAGCGCGACGGCTGCCGCCAGATGTGCAGCAAGCACGATCATTCGGCGTTATCCCGGTGTAATTTCGGCTTCGGCATGGCCGCGCGGACGAATGCCCGCAAAATTTCCTTGTTTGCCCGAGTTGAACACCGAACATTGGCAACTGCAACAAAATTGTTGAAATTAAATGTGAAACACCACAAAACTTGACCGGAATCCGAGGGAACCTCCATGGCGGACGTGGACACAGGCAGGAAGGAGACCGGGGCGAAGCTCCGGAAATCCGAGCGGCGGCGCCAGATCCTGCTGGAACTGAAGCTGCGTCCCCACGTCCGGATCAGCGAGCTGGCGCAGCGCTTCGACGTCTCGACCGAGACGGTGCGTCGCGACCTCGACTCGCTGGCCCAGAACGGGCTGATCTCCCGCGCCCACGGGGGCGCCTCGGCGCCGGTGCAGGGGCATTACCCGGGACTGAGCGAACGCTCGAATGCCCGCGGCGCCGAGCGCGAGCGGATCGGGAAGCGCGCGGCCGAGCTGGTGCGGGAAGGCGAGACGGTGATGATCGACTCGGGCTCGACCACGATCGAGGCGGCGCGCGCGCTGGCCTGGCTGGGCACGCCCTGCACCGTCATCACCAACTCGATCCCCGTCGCCATGACCATCGGCCACGGCACGCCGCAGGTGCTGCTTTGCCCGGGCGAATACCTGCCGCCGGAATCCGCGCTGATCGGCACCGAGACGCTGGAGTTCCTGGCGCGCTTCAGCGTCGACCGCTGCCTGATCGGCGCCTCGGGCTTCTCGGCCGAGGGGCCGTCGGAAACCGTGCGCGGCTTCGCGGCGGTCAAGCGGGTGATGATCGCCCGGGCGCGCGAGCGTCACCTGCTGATCGACTCCGACAAGTTCGACCGCAAGGGGTTTTCCCGTGTCGGCGACATGGAAGAGCTGACCTCGATCGTGACCGACCGGAAGCCGCGGGGCGAACTTCTGAGTGCGATCGAGGGCGCGGGGGTGGACATCCTCGTCTGTCCCGGCTCCTGATAGGCGAAAACCAGACGCGGCGGAAAAGCCGCACCCAAGGGAGGAAAGAATGAAACACGATCTGAAACTGCTGTTCGGCGCGTCCGCCGTCGCCCTCATGTCGCTGGCGGGCGGCGCCGTCGCGCAGGACTGCCCGCACGGCGACCTCGACGACCGCTACTGCGACGCCGACGGCGACATGGTCGCCGACATCCCCACCGACGAAAGCCAGCTGCTGGATCCCGACACGCTGATCTTCGCCTACACCCCGGTCGAGGATCCCGCGGTCTACAAGACGGCCTGGTCCGATTTCCTCGACTACCTGGCCGAGAAGACGGGCAAGGAGATCGTCTTCTTCCCGGTCCAGAGCAACGCGGCGCAGATCGAGGCGATGCGTTCGGGCCGGCTGCACATCTCGGGCTTCAACACCGGCTCGAACCCGCTGGCTGTCAACTGCGCGGGCTTCCGGCCCTTCACGATCATGGCGTCGAAGGACGGCCATTTCGGTTACGAGATGGAACTGATCACCTATCCGGGCTCGGGCATCGAGAAGGTCGAGGACATCAAGGGCAAGCAGCTGGCCTTCTCGTCCGAAACCTCGAACTCGGGCTTCAAGGCGCCCTCGGCGATCCTGAAGAGCGACTACGACATGGAAGCGGGCCGGGATTTCGAACCGGTGTTCTCGGGCAAGCACGACAACACGGTGCTGGGCGTGGCGAACAAGGACTATCCCGCCGGGGCCGTCGCCAACTCTGTCATGCAGCGGATGATCGAGCGGGACGTGATCCAGCCCGAGCAGGTGAAGTCGATCTACAAGTCGCAGACCTTCCCGACGACCGGCTTCGGCGTGGTCTACAACCTGAAGCCCGAGCTTCAGGAGCAGATCAAGGATGCGTTCTTCACCTTCGACTGGGAAGGCAGCTCGCTCCAGGAGGAGTTCAAGAAATCCGGCGAGGAGCAGTTCATCGAGATGAACTACAAGGATTTCTGGGACGTGATCCGCAAGATCGACGCGGCGAACGGCGTTTCCTACGCCTGCCAGTAACCTTTGGTTGACCGTGCGGGGCCGGACCGGCCCCGCCTGCACCCTTGCGAAGGGCCTTTCATGCTGCGTCTGAAGAACCTCACCAAGACCTACAGGACCGGCGACCAGGCGCTGAAGGGCATCGGCCTCGACGTGCCCAAGGGCCAGGTGCTGGCGCTGATCGGGCCGTCGGGCGCGGGCAAGTCCACCCTGATCCGCTGCATCAACCGGCTGGTCGAGCCGACGGGCGGCGAGGTCTGGCTGGACGACACCGAGTTGACGCATCTGGGCGCCGGTGCGCTGAGGAAGGCGCGGCGCGAGATGGGGATGATCTTCCAGGAATACGCGCTGGTCGAGCGGCTGACGGTGATGGAGAACGTGCTTTCGGGGCGGCTGGGCTATGTCGGATTCTGGCGCAGCTTCCTGCGGCGGTTTCCGCAAAGCGACGTGGACGAGGCGTTCCGCCTGCTCGACCGGGTGGGCCTTCTGCACATGGCCGACAAGCGGGCGGACGAGCTGTCGGGCGGGCAGCGACAGCGGGTCGGGATCTGCCGGGCGCTGATCCAGAATCCGAAGCTTCTGCTGGTGGACGAGCCCACGGCCTCGCTCGACCCGAAGACCAGCCGCCAGATCATGCGGCTGATCACCGAGCTTTGCGCCGAGCGGGGGCTGGCCGCGATCATCAACATCCACGACGTCGCGCTGGCACAGATGTTCGTGCCGCGGGTGGTGGGGCTGCGTTTCGGCGAGATCGTCTATGACGGCGGGCCGAACGGGCTGACGCCGGACAAGCTGACCGAGATCTACGGCGCCGAGGACTGGGAGGCTACGATCCGCAAGGTCGAGGACGAGGAAGAGATCGAGGCCGCGGAATGAGCCACCGGGAGCTGGACGACATGCTGGGCACCGCCTGGCGCAAGCCGCCGCTGGTCCGGCGGGCCTGGCTGCGCTGGACGCTGCTTCTCGGCTTCGCGGTCTATCTCGTCGCCGCCTTCGCCACCATCGACGTCGACTGGGGCCGGGTCTACGAGGGGCTGGACCGGGGCTGGGCCTTCGTGATGTCCTTCACCCGGCCCGATTTCGTCTCGCGCTGGAGCGACATCTGGAGCGGGCTCCTGGAGAGCATCGTGATGACCGTCGCCGCCTCTGTCGTGGGCATCGCGATCTCCATTCCCATCGGCCTTGGCGCGGCACGCAACATCGCGCCGCTGCCGGTCTACGTGATCTGCCGCGGGCTGGTCGCCATCAGCCGGGCACTTCAGGAGATCATCGTCGCGATCCTGCTGGTGGCGATCTTCGGCTTCGGCCCGCTGGCCGGCTTCCTGACCCTGTCCTTCGCGACCATCGGCTTCCTGTCGAAGCTGCTGGCCGAGGATATCGAGGCGATGGACCGCTCCCAGGCCGAGGCGATCAGGGCGAGCGGTGCCAAGTGGCTGCAATGGATCAACTACGGCGTCCAGCCGCAGGTGATGCCGCGGCTCGTCGGGCTTTCCATGTACCGCATCGACATCAACTTCCGCGAAAGCGCGATCCTCGGGCTGGTCGGCGCCGGGGGGATCGGGGCGACGCTGAACACCGCCTTCGACCGCTACGAATACGACACCGCGGCGGCGATCCTGATCCTGATCATCGGCATCGTGATGGCGCTGGAGTACCTCTCGGGCGTCATCCGGGCGAGGGTGCAGTAATGCCGGTGCTGGAACGCGGGGGCGCACAGGTCTGGCAGCGCCGCACCATGGGCGAAAGGCTGGTGCGCTGGATCGGCTGGCTGATCGGGCTCGTCGTCTTCGCCGTCTGCTGGCAGAAGATCAGCGAGTCGACGACATGGTTCTTCGTCTGGGACGCGCCGCGGATCGCGGGCGACATCTGGGACCGGGCGACGCCGCCGAAGTGGGAATACATCGCGCGGCTCGGACGGCCGATCTGGGACACGTTGAACATCGCCACGCTCGGCACCATGATCTCGCTCTGCCTCGCCGTGCCGGTGGCGTTCCTCGCCGCGCGCAACACCACGCCCTCGGCGCTGTTCGTGCGGCCGGTGGCGCTGCTTATCATCGTGGCGACGCGGTCGATCAACTCGCTGATCTGGGCGCTGCTGCTGATCGCGATCATCGGGCCCGGGGTCTTCGCCGGGGTGGTCGCCATCGCGATCCGCTCGATCGGCTTCTGCGCGAAACTGCTCTACGAGGCGATCGAGGAGATCGACGCGACCCAGGTCGAGGCGATCTCGGCCACCGGGGCAAGCCGCTGGCAGGTCATGGCCTATGGCATCGTGCCGCAGATCCTGCCCGCCTTCGCCGGGATCGCCGTGTTCCGCTGGGACATCAACATTCGGGAATCCACCGTGCTGGGGCTGGTCGGGGCCGGGGGCATCGGGTTGCAGCTGTCGTCCTCGCTGAACGTGCTGGCCTGGCCGCAGGTCAGCCTGATCCTGCTGGTGATCCTCGCCGCCGTCGTCATCAGCGAATGGGTCTCGGCCAAGGTCCGGGGGGCGATCATCTGAACGCGCTGACAGCAGAGCAGGCGCTGGCCGCCTACGAGGGGGTGCGCCACCGGCTGCCGGTGGCCGTGCCGCCGCACCGGACGTTCCGTCGCATCGCCACCCTCGACGACGTGGCCGAGGCCTTCGACGTGTTCCTTCTGGACGCCTTCGGGGTGCTGAACATCGGAGAGACGGCGATCCCCGGCACGCGCGAGCGGATCGCGGGACTGAAGGCCGCGGGCAAGCGGGTGCTGGTGGTGTCCAATGCCGCGGGCTATCCCCATGCCGCGCTGATGGAGAAATACCACCGGCTGGGCTTCGACTTCCTGCCCGAGGACGTCATCACCAGCCGGGTGACGCTGCTGGCCGGGCTGGACGGGCAGCGGGACATCCACTGGGGGCTGATGGCGACGCGCAGCACCGGGCTGCGCGACCTGGAGGGGCTGCGCCTGACTTACCTGGAGGAGGATCCGGAGACCTATGGTTCGGTCGACGGGTTCCTGATGATCGGCAGCGCGGCGTGGACCGAGGAACGGCAGGCGCTGCTCGAGTCCGCGCTGGCCGAGAGGCCCCGCCCGGTGCTGGTCGGCAACCCCGACATCGTGGCCCCGCGCGAGGTCGGATTCTCGACCGAGCCCGGGCATTTCGCGCACCGCCTCGCCGACCGGACGGGGGTGAGCCCCCGGTTCTTCGGCAAGCCCTTCGGCAACATCTTCGACATCGCCTTCGCGCGGCTCGGGCCGGTGGACCGGGGGCGGGTGCTGATGGTGGGCGACAGCCTGCACACCGATATCCTCGGCGCGCAGACGGCGGGCGTCGCCTCTGCCCTCGTGGCCGATTACGGCTTCTTCGCCGGGCAGGACGTGGCAAGGGCCATCGAGACCACGGGAATCGTCCCGGACTTCGTGGTCGACCGTCCCTGAGAAAGGTGCGGCCTGACGAAGACGTGAAGCACCGTCACACAGGCGGCGCCAGCCTTGCCTCGGTCCGCGAAACGTCTAGGGTCCGGGGCATGGAGAGCATATATTACGTCCTCAGCTGGGCCTGTCACCGCAAGTGCAAGCACTGCTACGAATCCCGGTTCCGCCCCTACGTGCGCGGCGCCCTGCGCGGTGTCGTCGACGAGGCGAAGGCGACCTTCCCCCGGGTGATCGCCAACCTTCCCGACGAGCTGCGTTACCTCGACCTGTCCGCCCCGTCGGAGACCGAGCCCGGCGGCTATGTCGCGCGGCCCGGGCGGATCATCGTCGCAGGGGGCGAGGTTCTGGTCGATCCGGTGCGCGAGGAGGTGCTCTATCCCGCGCTGGAGGCGATGCAGGCGAAATATGCGGGGCAGGGGGTGCGGGTGATCGTGCAGACGACCGGCGATCTGGTGACGCCCGCCATCGTCGATGACCTGCTGGCGCGCGGGGTCTGGATGATCTCCTGCGCGGGGATGGACGATTTCCACGTCGGCATGGAAGGCGAGAAGCGGGTGCCGCTGCAGGAGCGGCTGCGCGAAATGTTCGAGGCGGCGGGGATGCGCGACAGCGTTTTGGGCGTCACCGTGCGCGACTGGTCGGACCAGGCGCGCGACACCCCGGTCTATTCCTTCTTCGGCGCGACCGAGGATGCCTGGATCGGAAAGATCTGGCCGCGGGGCCGGGCCTGGGAGAACTCGCTGTCGAAGGCGACGATCCTGGACAACTTCTGCAACGCCTGGTCTGGGGGGCTGAACTTCCTCAACCGCGGCTTCTCGGGCTCGGAAGTGTCGATCGATCCGAACGGCGACGTGTTTCCCTGCTGCCTGAAGACGGCGGTGCCCCTCGGCAACCTGCGGGAAGAGCGGCTGGAAGCCATTCTGGACAGTCTCGTTGGTCATCCGGCGTTCGAGGCCATCGCGGCCGGCCATCCCGAGCGGATGGGCACCTCCCACGGCTGGGACCTGGCGCGGTTCCTGGAGGAGTCGCGGACGGTGAAGCCGAACGGCGAGCCCTACCGCAACCTCTGCATCGGCTGCGACAGCTTCCACCGCAAGGTGCTGGGCCCGGAGATCGAGCGGCTGCGCAGCGAACGGCTGGCCGCCTTGCAGGCGGCCGAGTAGCCCTTGGCGCGTCGCGCTGGCGCCCGGCCGGGCGGTCCGGTACGTGGGGTCAATTTCAGGATGGAAGGCGGACGGTGCGGATGATCGGAAACATGGTGCGGGGGCTTCTGGCCGCGGCGGCGCTGGCGACGGGCGCGGGGGCGCAGTCGCCCGATCCCGCCGACTGGGATGCGGTGCTGGAGGCGGCGCGGGGGCAGACCGTGTATTTCAACGCCTGGGGCGGGTCGAACACGGTGAACGACTATATCGCCTGGACCGCGGAACAGGTGCAGGACCGCTTCGGCGTGACGCTGGAGCATGTGAAGCTGTCGGACACCGCCGAGGCGGTCAGCCGGGTGATCGCGGAACGCGCGGCCGGGCAGGACACGGGCGGCGCGGTGGACCTGATCTGGATCAACGGCGAGAACTTCGCGGCGATGAAGGCGCAGGACCTGCTGTTCGGCCCCTGGGTCACGGACCTGCCGAACTGGCAGTACGTCGATCCCGCCGCCAATCCCGCGGTCGATACCGATTTCACCATCCCGACCGACGGGCTGGAGGCGCCTTGGGGCATGGCGCAGGTCGTGTTCTTCCACGATACCGACCGGGTCGACGCTCCGCCGAAGAGCATCGCAGCCCTCGGCGACTGGGCGGCGGCCCATCCGGGTCGCTTCGCCTTTCCGCAGCCGCCGGATTTCCTGGGCTCGACCTTCCTGAAACAGGCGCTGATGGGGCTGACTCCGGATCCCGCCGTGCTGCAGAAGCCGGTGGAGGATGCGGATTACGAGGCGGCGACTGCGCCGCTCTGGTCCTATCTCGACGCGCTGACGCCGAACCTCTGGCGCTCCGGCAAGGCCTATCCGCAGAGCGGGCCGCGGCTGATCCAGCTGATGGCGGACGGCGAGATCGACATCGCGCCGAGCTTCAACCCCAACGAAGCCTCGAACGCGATCGCCAATTTCGAGCTTCAGGACACGGTGCGCACCTATGTTCTGGACGGCGGCACCATCGGCAACGCGAGCTTCCTCGCCATTCCCTACAACGCCAACGCGGCGGCGGGGGCCATGGTCGTGGCGAACTTCCTGATGTCGCCTGAGGCGCAGGCGCGCAAGCAGGACCCGGCGGTCTGGGGCAGCGGCACGATCCTGGCCATGGATCGGCTGGACGACGCGGGCCGGGCGCTGTTCGACGGCATCGAACTGGGCGTCGCGACCTTGTCCCCGGCCGACCTGGGCGAGACGCTGCCCGAGCCGCATCCAAGCTGGATGACCCGTCTGGAAGAGGACTGGACCCGCCGCTACGGCGTGGCGGAGTAAGGTGACGGGCGTCCGCGACGCAGGGCTTTCGGGGCTTGTGCGCCCCGTGCCCGGGCGTCCGCGGCTTCTGCCCTGGGCCCCGGCGCTGACGCTGGCCGCGCTGATCGGGCCGATCGGGGCGGGGTTGCTGGGCACGCTCGCCCCGGCGCTCGGCTACATGCCCGCGCTCGGCGGCGCGGAACTGACTCTGGCGCCCTTCGCCGACCTTCTCGCCTGGCCCGGCTTGCGCGCCGCCTCGGCGCTGAGCGTCGGCGTCGGGCTGGCCGCCACGGCGCTGTCCCTGGGCCTTGTCATGCTGATCGCCGCCGGCTGGGCCGGCACCCGGGCCTTCCGCACGGTCGAGCGGGTGCTGTCGCCGCTCCTTTCCGTTCCCCATGCCGCCGCGGCCTTCGGGCTGGCCTTCCTGATCGCGCCCTCGGGCTGGATCGCCCGGGCACTCTCGCCCTGGGCGACGGGGTGGGACAGGCCGCCGGACCTGCTGATCGTGCAGGATCCGGTCGGGATCGCGCTGATCCTCGGGCTGGTCGCAAAGGAGATGCCGTTCCTGATGCTGATGACGCTGGCCGCGCTGACCCAGGCGCGCCCGGCGCAAAGCCTGACGGTGGCGCGCGCGCTTGGCTACGGCCGCGTCACGGGATGGCTGAAGACGGTGTTTCCCGCCGTGTATCGCCAGATCCGCCTGCCGGTCTATGCCGTGCTCGCCTATTCCATGTCGGTGGTGGACGTCGCCATCATCCTCGGGCCGAACACGCCGCCGTCGCTGTCGGTGCAGGTGGTGCGGTGGATGCACGACCCCGACCTCGCGCTGCGGTTCCGCGCGGCGGCGGGGGCGATGCTGCAACTCGGGCTGGTGGTGGCGACGCTGGCGCTGTGGCGTGCCTTGGAACTGGCCGTGGCGGCGGCGGGCGCGCGCTGGACCGCGGCGGGCGGGCGCGGCGGCGCGGTGGTCGAGCGCTGG
>NZ_PNOS01000014.1 GCF_002869745.1 Oceaniglobus roseus | reverse complement strand
GCGCCGCCGGCGGCGAGGGCGGGGGGGGGCCCTTTGCGCACGGGCGCCCCCCCGCGGGGGGGGGGCCCGGGCGCGCGCGCGCCCGCCTCTACCACGGCACCGACGACCTGGGCACGGCAGCGCGCGAACGCATCGCCGACGCGCGCCGCGCCGCCGTGGACGCCCGGCACCGCAGCGGCAGCGCCATGAAGAGCACCTGGCGCTCGGGCCGCGACACCGCCGGCGACTTCTTCGAGGAGCGGCCCCTGGTCGCCGGTGCCCTGGCCCTGGCCGCAGGCGCGGCCCTCGCCGCCGCCCTGCCCCGCACCCGGACCGAGGACGAGTGGCTGGGCGAGGAGTCCGATCACCTGATCGACGAGGCCGAGCGGATCTTCGAAGAAGAGAAGTCGCGGGCGCAACGCGCGGGCAAGGCCGCGCTGTCCGAGGCCCGCGACGTGATGCGCGAAAGCCGCGAGGACGCCCGCGATGCCGCCTCCGAAGGCGCCGACAGGGCCCGCGACGCCGCCCGCCGCGTCAAGGAAGCCGCGGCCGAAGAGATGCGCCACGACCACGAGGCGCCGGCGCCGGGCGCCACCGGCGCAACGGCCGACGACGAGAACGACGGCCCCGGAAGGGCCTGATCCGGCGGCACGACGCCCTTCCGCCATGGTGGCGGAGGGGCGCCCCCCAAGGCGGACATCCACGTGACCTTGCCGATCCCGCCGGCACGGAACGCCCCTGTTCGCCCTTGCCAGAGAGGAGAGACTACCCATGGCACGACGACTTCACAGGCGCGAAGACGGTCACAGCGTGCCGCTCCTCGCGCTGTCCGCAGGCGCGGTGCTGGCCGCAGGGGCGCTGCTCTGGCGCTCCGCGGATCGCGGCCTGCCCGGCAGACCCGACAGCGCGCCGGGGCGTACCAGCCGACGCTCGCGCTACGGCGACTATGCCGTCTCGGGCCGCACGGTGACGGTGAACCGCCCGCGGCAGGAGCTTTATGCCTTCTGGCGCGATTTCACCAACCTGCCGCAGTTCATGCACAACGTGACGGCGGTCGAAAGCGACGGCGAACAGTCGGTCTGGACCTTGCGCGGCCCGTTCGGGCGCAACCTTTCGGTCAGGACCCGCATCGTCTCGGACCGCCCGGGCGAGGAGATCGCCTGGCGTTCGACCGCGGAATCCGAGATCGAGACCGAGGGAAAGGTCAGCTTCCGCGACGCCCCGGGCGACCGCGGCACCGAGGTCGAGGCGCTGGTCGCCTATGTCCCGCCCGCCGGCCGCGCGGGTCAGCTGGTGGCGAAGATGTTCCAGCGCGAACCCCGCATCCAGGGCCGCCGCGAGATGAAGCGGTTCAAGATGCTGATGGAGACGGGCGAGGTCGCGACCTCGGCCAACCGGAAATCCGAAGACGGAGAAGACTGATGCGCGCCCTGACCTATCACGGAAAGCACGACGTCCGAGTCGACACCGTGCCCGATCCCGAGATCGTCAATCCGCGCGATGCGGTGATCGAGGTGACGGCGACGGCGATCTGCGGCTCCGACCTGCACCTCTACGACGGGGTGATCCCCGGCGTCCTGTCGGGCGACATCCTCGGCCACGAGTTCATGGGCCGCGTTGTCGAGACGGGGCCGGGCAGCACGCTGGAGAAGGGGCAGCGCGTGGTGGTGCCCTTCACCATCTCCTGCGGCGCCTGCTTCCACTGCATGAAGCAGCAGTTCTCGGCCTGCGACAATTCGAACCCCGCCGAGAAGCAGGACCTGAGCGAACCTCTGTACGGTCACGCCATGTCCGGCCTGTTCGGCTATTCGCACCTGACCGGCGGCTATCCGGGCGGCCAGGCGCAATACGTGCGGGTGCCCTATTCCGATGTCGGACCGATCGTCATTCCCGACGGACTGCCGGACGAGGAGGTGCTGTTCCTCTCCGACATCCTGCCGACCGGGTGGATGGCGGCCGAGAACTGCGACATCACCGAGGGCGACAGCGTCGCCGTGTGGGGCTGCGGTCCGGTGGGCCTGTTCGCGGTGCAGAGCGCGCTGCTGATGGGCGCGGACCGGGTGATCGCCATCGACCACCACCCGCACCGGCTGGACCTCGCGCGCCGCCTCGGGGCGCAGGTGATCGACTATCGGCGGACCCATGTGCTGGAGGCGCTGATGGAGATGACCGGCGGTTTCGGCCCCGACGCTGTGATCGACGCCGTCGGCATGGAAAGCCACGGCATGGCGCCGGACAGCGCGCTCGACGCGGTGAAACAGCAGGTCGGCATCGGCGCGGACCGTGCCCACGCCCTGCGCGAGGCGATCATGGCCTGCCGCAAGGGCGGGCGGATCTCGATGCCGGGGGTCTATGGCGGCTTCGTCGACAAGTTCCCGCTGGGGGCGCTGATGGAGAAGGGATTGCAGCTGCGCACCGGCCAGACCCACGTCCAGCGCTATTCGCAGGACCTCCTGCGGCGGATCGGAGAGGGCGAGATCGACACGACCTTCCTGATCTCGCACCGCCTGTCGCTGGAGGAGGCGCCCACCGGCTATCGCAATTTCCACGACAACCAGGACGAGTGGACCAAGGTGGTCCTGACACCCTGATCCCTCCCGGCCCGCGGGCCGCGAAGGTGCCGACCAAGGAAAGGACGTCACATGGCAGACACCGGAAAGCTCTCCGTCGTCACGGGGGCCTCGACGGGCATCGGGCGGGAACTGGCCCGCCTATGCGCCAAGGAGGGCCACGACCTGATTCTCTGTGCCGATGACGCCGCGCTCGACCGGGCAGCGGCGGAACTGCGGGACTCGGGCGGCTCCGTCCGGGCCGTGCGCGCCGACCTCGCCATGGCGGAAGGGGTCGGGCAACTGGTCGGGGAGATCGGCGAGCGCCCGGTCGACCACCTGATGGCCAACGCGGGCGTCGGCCTGGGCGACGCGTTCCTCGAACAGTCGTTGGACGACGTGGTTCGGGTGATCCGCACCAACGTCGAGGGCACGACGCGGCTTTTGCATCACGTCGGCCGGGGCATGGCGGCGGCAGGGCGGGGGCGAATCCTCGTCACCGGCTCCATCGCCGGAGAGATCCCGGGCAGCTACCAGGCGGTCTACAACGCCACCAAGGCCTATCTCGATTCGCTGAGCTACGCGATCCGCAACGAACTGGAGGGGACCGGGGTCAGCGTCACCTGCCTGATGCCCGGCCCGACCGACACCGCGTTCTTCACGCGCGCCGGGATGGAGGAGACACCGGTGGGACAGGACGACGGCAAGGACAATCCCGCGCAGGTGGCCCGCATCGGGTACGACGCGATGATGCGCGGCGACGGCAGGGTGGTCAGCGGGTTCATGAACAAGGTGCAGTCGATGTTCGCCGGTGTCATCGCGGACGAGGTGCTGGCGAAGGTGCGCCGCCGGATGACGGACCCGGACCGCGCCGACGGCTGAACGGGCTGCGGCCGCGATGCGTCGCGTGCCGTCGTGAGGAAAGTGATCCGGGCTACCGAGCCCGCCGTGTCCCGAGCAAGGCCGGTCAGATATCGTCCTGCGAGACGACCTCGAGGCGCTCGAGGACCATGGATCTGGCGCGTCGGACCCGGCTCTTGATCGTGCCGACGGCCACATCGCAGATCTGCGCGGCCGACTCGTAGGGCTCGCCCAGCATCACCACGAGCACCAGCGTTTCGCGGTAATGCGTCGGCAGCTGGTTGATGGCATCCATGATCTCGTTGCCGCGGATGCTCCATTCCTGGCTCGGCGGCGCCGAGGGGCTGGCGGAAACGCAGTCGGCATTTCCGGGCCGCTCGCGCGTGGTCTTTACGATCTGGTTCAGGAAGGTGTTGCGCATGATCGTCATCAGCCAGGCGCGCAGGTTGGTACCGTTCTTGTAGAGATGCTGCTTGGCGATGGCTCGCGTCAGCGTTTCCTGCACGAGATCATCGACCTCCTGATGTCGGCGCGTCAGCGTCCAGGCATAGGCCCGCAGCGCCGGTATGAAGGTCAGGAGATCCTCACCCACGTCTGGTGCATCCGCTTGATCTTTCAATTTCTCCCCCCGTTTGGCTTCTGCGGCCGACCTGGGTTCAACGTGTCGCACGGGTGTCTGTTCCCCCGGAGAGCGACTTCGCCGCTGCCGAATGAACCCCGTCGAGAGCCGAGGAGAGTCGGACCGGGGTCCCGCACTCCGGGTCGTATCCCGGCGCCTCCGCAAACCCCGCCAGCCAGGCAGGCGCCGACCGTCCGCCCCGGTCTTCGGGCGGAGCGGCAAGCCGCGACGTGCTGATGCCGTCGTGGCGCAAGGCCTAGAAATCGTGGGATGATCTGCCGACATTGGCCAGGCCCGCCCCGCCGCGCGTGCTGTGGAGGTCCATGCGTCGCCTCCGGGGACATCGTGATAGTGCAGGCGGCGGCCTCAGGTCAGCAGGTCGCCGCCCTGCCGCTCGGCGATCTCGGCAAGGATCCCGAACAGCCACTTCTCCACGCTGACATCGCACGGCCGGAACTCGTACGCGCGCAGCGCCTGCTCCAGCGTGCGCTCCACCAGGCGGTCGGCGCTGTGCGGCTCGTCGTACATCAGCCGCGCCATCAGCCGGAGCTTCGGCAGCAGGTCCACGACGTCGGTCTCGCCGGAGAACATCCCGTCCAGCAGGGCCATCGCATCCGCGGGTTTCCGGAACCGCCCGACGTGACGGAACCGCGGCGGCATCTCGGCGGCCTCGCTTGCCGTGTAGAACACGAAGGGAATGCCGCGCCTCTGCAGGGAATCGGCCAACGGATAGACGAGGGCGCCGCGCAGGTTGATGTCGAGAACGGCCACGTCGGCGCTGGCGACCTTCTCCCATGCGTTGCCGAGCGTCGCGGAGGGGCCGAGGACTTCGGCCCCCGCGTCTTCGAAATGTCGGGCGAGCTCCAGGGCAAGATGAAAGTCATCCTCCACGATCAGCACTCGACGATGGGTCAGTAACATCACGTGCTCCTTTGCGCACCCGCACGACAGGCGGGCGCCATTCGATGGACACTTCGCGATTTCGACACGGGGTTGCCGGCCACGGTGTCCCCGATGCAGGAAACTGACTGCATGCACCGCGGCGCGGCACGGCGTCTGCATGGCATGTCTGACGGACGGCTCCTGCCGATTGACTTCCGGGCGCGCGTGTCCCTCCCCCGTCGATCTCCGCAAAGACGTTGCATGCACCGTAAGCGCAGACACGGGCATCGAGTTCCCCACGCTCAACCCCGGGAACATTCCCGCCGTCCCCCTGTTTCCTGTTGCGGAACTCGCCGGCACCCCGGAAAATGGCGCGTGCGAACCGCCGCAGCCGCACCGCGGCAGACCGTCCTGTCGCCAAGATACAAGGGATAGCCCGGTGGATACCGTCGACGAAACGACCCTGCCGCGGATACCGATCTGCGCGATCGGCGCCTCGGCAGGCGGCACCCGACCCCTTCGGGAGTTCTTCCGGCGCATTCCGACCGACCTCGGGATGGCCTATGTCGTCATCGTCCACCTCGCCCCCGACGAGCCGAGCGCGCTTGGCGAGATCCTTGGCGACGTCACCACGATGGAGGTTCGGACGGTCTTCGACGGGCCCGCCATCGCGCCCGACACCGTCTACGTCATATCGCCGGACCGGGAACTGGTCATCGAGGGCAATTCGATCGCCTCCGTGGAGTTCCGCGAGCCGCGGGGCAAGCGGGCGCCGATCGACATGTTCTTCCGCTCCGTCGCCCGCGCGCGCGGCGACGGGCTGGCCGTGATCCTGTCGGGCGCCGGATCGGACGGAGCGGTCGGCGTGCGGGCGGTGAAGGAAGCGGGCGGCGTCGTGTTCGTGCAGGATCCCGAGGAGGCGCAGTTCGCGATGATGCCGCGCAGTTCGATCGCCCAGGGGGTGGCCGATTTCGTGGCGCCGGTGGAGGTCCTGGCCGACCAGATCGTGCGCGTCATCCGCTCGAAGCGGAAGATCGGCGAGATGGACGAGGACGACGCGGAGCAGACCCTGTCCCGCATCCTCGGCTTCCTGCACCGCAGCACGGGCCACGACTTCTCGAACTACAAGCGCGCAACGATGCTGCGCCGCGTGGCCCGCCGGATGCAGGTGAACCAGCAGTCGACGCTCGAGGATTATGCCCACCACCTCCAGACGAACCCCGAGGAGGCCAAGGATCTCTTCTCCGACCTGCTGATCTCGGTCACCTCCTTCTTCCGCGATCCCGATGCCTTCGAGACGCTGGCCGAGACCGTCATCGGGCCCATGCTGGACGATCTGCATGAAGGCGGCTTCCGCGCCTGGGTCGCGGGCTGCGCCACGGGCGAGGAGGCCTACAGCCTGGCCATGCTGATCCACGAGGAGAAGACGAAGCGCGGCCTCAGTCCCGAGGTCCAGATCTTCGCCACCGACCTCGACGAGGGCGCCCTCGCCACGGCGCGGGAGGCGCGCTATCCCGCCAGCATCGCCGCGGACGTGAGCGACGAGCGGCTGTCGAAGTTCTTCGTCTCCGAAGGGTCCCACTACCGGATCAGCAAGGAGATCCGGGACACCGTCCTGTTCGCCAGCCACTCGGTGCTGAAGGACCCTCCCTTCATGCGGCTGGACCTGATCTCCTGCCGGAACCTGCTGATCTACCTCGATCGCACGGTGAAGCGCCGGGTCGGAGAGCTGTTCGCATATGGACTGCGGCCGAACCGCTTCCTGTTCCTCGGCTCGGCCGAGACGATGGATTCCAACACCGAGCTGTTCCAGCCCCTGCACCGCGAGGCGCGGATCTTCCAGCTGCGGCGCCAGCAGTTGCGCCGTCCGCCGCAGATCGGCGGTTTCAGCAGCGACTCCGCGATGTCGAAGCGGCGACCGGTTTCGGGAACCGTCTCGGAAAAGCAGACCTTCGACGCCGGCGGTCACCATGCGCAGGCGCTGGAGCGGATGGCGCCGCCCAGCATGCTGGTCGACCGCGACTGCATGATCGTCCACATGTCGCCGAACGTCGGCCAGTACCTGCTGCCGCCGGGCGGACCGCTCAGCCACGATGCGGGCGACCTCGTGCGCCCGGAACTGCGGCTGGACCTCCGGTCCGCCGTGCGCCGTGCCGCCGAGCGGGGCCAGACCACGCTGACCCTGCCGGTCGGCGTCGCGTTCGACGGCGGGCAGCGCCGGGTGATGATGCACGTGTCGCCGTCCCGCAGGAAGGAAAGCGACCCGGTGTTCGAGGTTCTGGTCGTCTTCCTCGACGGCGGTCCCCTGTCGGCCATACCGACGAGCGAGAGGATCGACGCCTCGGACGGCGAGATCCAGCGCCTGCGCAACGAACTGGAAATGGCCGAGTCGCACCTCGCCGCATCGCGCTCGGAATACGAGACGGCGATCCAGGACCTGCGCGTGGTCAACGAGGAACTCCAGTCGATGAACGAGGAGTACCGCTCGACCTCGGAAGAGCTGGAGACCTCGAAGGAAGAGCTCCAGTCGATGAACGAGGAGCTGCAGACGGTCAACGCCGAGCTGAAGGCCAAGCTCGAAAGCATCGGCGCCGCCCACAGCGACCTCGAGAACCTCGTGATGGCGACGGATGTCGGAACGCTGTTCCTGGACACCAGCCTCAGGATCCGCATCTTCACGCCGCAGGTGGCGCAGATCTTCAGGATCGCCGAGGGCGACATCGGCCGGGCGATCACCGACTTCACCCATACGCTCCAGTATTCCGGCCTCGGCGACGACGCGCGGCAGGTGCTGCGCGACCTCACCCCGGTCGAGCGCGAGACGGGCACGGCCGACAACCGCCGCCTGATGATCCGCTGCCGCCCCTACCGCACGATCGACGACCGCATCGACGGTGTCGTCTTCACCTTCGTCGACGTCACGGCACAGCGCGAGGCGGCGACGCGGATGCGCGAGAGCGAGCGGCGCTTCCGCGCCCTGGTCGACGCGACCTCGGACGTCGTCTTCCGCATGAGCCCCGACCTGCGCGACACGCAGGAGATCATGGGGCGCGGCTTTCCTCCGAACGCCGACGCCGCCGGCAAGGACTGGGTCGAAGCCTACATCCTGCCCGAAGAGCGCGAGTCCATCCGGGCCATGGTCGAGGCGGCGATCGCCGGGCGCACCCCGTTCGAGACCGAGCACAGGGTGCGGCTGTCGGACGGGAACATCGGCTGGAGGCTGACCCGGGCGATCCCGGTCGAGGACGAGGAGGGCCGCATCGTCGAATGGTTCGGTGCGGCGAGCGACATCTCGGCCCGCCGCCGGAACGAGGAGGATCTTCGGGCGGCGCGCGATGCCCTGGTGCTGGCGACAAGGGCCGCCGACCTCGGATGGGGCACCTGGGAGCTGGGCAACGGTCGCGCCGACTGGGACGACCGGGGGCGCGAGATGCTGGGCCTCGGCCCCGACGACACCCGGGTCTCGGACTGGTTCGACCGGGTACATGCTGACGACCGGGCCGCCCTTCGGGACGAGATCGAGGCCGCATCGCGGGAGGCCCGCTCCTTCGACGTGGAATACCGCATCCTGCGGCAGGACGGGCTTCGCATCATCCATGGCACCGGCGCCTTCACCGCGCCCGGCGCGGATCGGCCACCACGAGGCTCGGGGCTCGTGCGCGACGTGACGGAGCTGCGGAAGTGGGAGGAAAGCCAGCGCCTGCTGGTCGGCGAACTGAACCACCGGGTGAAGAACATGCTGGCGGTGGTGCAGTCCATCGCCCAGCAGACCCGCCTCTACAGCCCGGACATGGACCGTTTCATCGCCGCCTTCAGCGCCCGGATCGGCGTGCTGTCCGAGGCCCACGGCGCGCTGACCCGCAGGAACTGGTCCAACGCCGACCTGAGGGACCTGGTCGAGCGGTCCCTGTTCAGCATCACCGACCGCGATGGCGGGCAGGTGACGTTGCAGGGCCCCCACGTGGCACTGAAGCCCGACGCCGCGATCTCCTTCACGCTGGCGATCCACGAGCTCTGCACCAATGCGGTGAAATACGGCGCCCTCTCCTGTCGCGAGGGCCGGGTGCGGGTCAGCTGGGTCCGCGACGGGCGGACCCTGAAGTTCGACTGGGTCGAATCCGACGGCCCCGAGGTCCACCCGCCCACGCGCACCGGCTTCGGCTCGCTGATCCTGCAACAGGGCCTGGCCTACGAACTGGATGCCGAGGTCGATGTGGACTATGATCCCGCCGGTCTGCGATACCATGTGAAGCTGGAGTTGCACGACGATGCCTGACCCACTCCTCCGCCGCATCCTGATCGTCGAGGACGAACTGGCGATCGCGATCGACCTGAAACGGATCGTCGCCGAACTGGGCTACGAGGTCGCCGGGATGGCGGGAACCCTGTCGCGCGCCCTCCAGCAGCTGGAAGACCCCGGCGCGGTCGACGCGGTGCTTCTCGATGCGAACCTGCACGGAGAGTCGGCGCTGCCCGTGGCCGAGCGGCTGAAGGAGCTGCGCATCCCCTTCGCGATCACCTCGGGCTACGAGGCCGAAGAGCTGCGCCACAGCGGCTTCCCGCGGCCCCACGTGGCCAAGCCCTACGGCGCCGAGGCCATCGGCAGCGCGCTGAGGCAACTGGAAGGCCGCCGCTGAGCACACCCGGCCCGTGGCAGGGCAGTGGTGTCACCGCGGGCCCGGCCACGCCCGGTCCCGGATCTCCGGCATGTCCTCGCCCTGCGCGCGGATGCAGGTGGCGTGCCGGTCCAGCATCGCGGCGCAGGGTCGGGACCGGCACGGCGAAGGCCACGCCGCTCCAGCCGAGGGCACGCCACGCAGAGCGAGGCCGATGGTGGTGATCGAATGGGTCTCGCTGAACGGCTGGCGGCAGGCCCAGGTCAGAAGCCGCCCGGCCACCTCGCCGCAGACGATGCCGATGACGACCGCGCCGACGACCTCCCGCAGCGGGATGCGCAGCAGCCACTCGGACAGCGCCACGTCCGCCGCTTCGGTCAGCAGGCACCGCAGACCAGCAGGGGCACGTCGAGCGCGCTCACCCGGCCCCGCCCGCAACCGGGCCGCCGGACGCAGGAACCGGCGCCCTCACCCGGGCTGCCGTCCCGAGGCGACGCGTTCCAGATCCTCGTAGGAGGTCTCGCTGCTGAGCAACAGCGCGACCGGAAGCGCCACGCGGAACTGCGTCAGCACGATGATCAGCGTCATGATCATCGGCACCGCCAGCACGGCGCCGATCGCCCCCCAGAACCAGGTCCAGAACAGAAGGACGACCAGGATCACCAGCGGCGAGACCGAGATCTGCCGCCCCTGCATCCGCGGATCGACGTAGTTGCCCATGACCTGCTCGATCACGAAGATGCCGCCGCCGATCAGGAACGCCTGACCGGGGTCCTTCTGCAGGAAGGCATAGAGCACCGGCAGGATGCCCGAGAGCAGCGAGCCGATGGTGGGCACGAAGTTCAACAGGAACGCCAGCAGCGCCCAGACGAACAGCAGGTCCAGTCCGAACGGCCAGAGCCACAGGGCATAGAGCCCCCCGGTCAGGAGGCCGAGGACGGCCCGTGTCAGCAGATAGCGTCTGAGCCGCACCGCCACCACCGACAGGGAGTCGCGCAGGACACCGGTCCCGCCGTCCGGCAGGACGGCGGCGCTTTTCATCTGCCACTGCCGCGCCTCGATCAGCATCATCAGGGTCATGAACAGGATCAGGATCAGCCCGCCGAGCGTCGTTCCGGCCATGTCCACCACGCTGCGCGCCAGCATCGGCACCTGCTCGACCGCCGTGGAGGCCAGCGACCGCAGCGCGTTGGCGTAGACCCTTCCAAGGGGATCCTCGCCTTCGTTCCCGGTCGCCGCCTCGAGCCCGGCATCGGGCAGCAGTTCCATGATGTCCATGTGATCGAACCGCTCGATCACCTGCCCCGCCGCGACCCAGAGGCTCCCGAGGAAGGCCAGCACCACGACCACGACGACGCTCAGGGCCAGCAGGTGACCCAGCCAGGCCGCCCGGCGGGGCAGCCGCTCCGCCGCCATCCGGTCGACCGGCTGGACGGCAAGGGCGAGGAAGAAGGACAGCACCACCGTCACCGCGACGCTTTCGACGGCACGCAGCGCCCAGCCCGTGAGGATCGCCGCGATCACCAGCAACAGCCACTGCACCGCGCGGGCCCGGGGGACGAACCGGCGCGGGCCCTCTGGCAGGGGTCGGGAGTCGTCTGGCATGGTAGGGTCTCTCGCTGTTCGGTACGGGATCAGGGTCGCGGGATCAAATCCCGGCGCTCTTCCGCTCGGGGATGACTCCGGCCCCGATCTCGACCGCGATCTTCGGCTCGCCTCCCGTGCACGTCCCGTGCCCGTAGTCCGAAGCGCTCTTTCCGTTGGGCCGCAGGTCGTAGACGATGCCATCGCTCCTGCCGGGCGAGACCTGTCCGCGGCGGTTCACCACGACACCCCATCCGTTGTTCTCGAGCCCGCCGTTGGCCGGTCCGCCCGCCGGTTTCACGCCGGAGCGCACCGCCTGTTGCAACGCGTCATGGCCCGGCGGGCAGTCCGACTCCTGCGCCGCGGACGGCAGGGCGGTGAGGGGAAAGGCGGCCGGCAGGAGGGCGGCAAAGGACTGGCATGGCATGTCGGGACCTCGTTCTTGCGCATGGGCCCCGAACCGGCAGCAGTCGGCTATGTTCCAGACCGCGCTCCGGGCCCTTCGGTCCCCGTGAGCGCGGCGAAGGCCTGCCGCAGGTCCGCCGCCGCGAGCGGCCCCGCCGCGGACGCCGTGCAGGAAGCGCGGAACCTCGCCGGGGGCGCCGCTCACGCGCCCCAGGCCATCCCCGCGCAGAGCAGCACCGAAAGCACCGCGAAGGTCATCTGCGGCGGCCGCAGACGGCGGAAGTAGAGCGGCACCTCGCCCCGCCGCGCCGCCTCGACATCTTCCGCGGCCATCGCGGCGAATGCGCCCGCCACCAGGAGGAGCGCGGGAAGGACCGGCAGGAGCAGCGCGCCGAGTCCGAGGCAGAACAGCAGCGCGAATACGACAAGCTGGCGCGGGCGCGGCCCGCCCTCGGTGCGGAAGCTGAGACCCCGACGCACGCCGGAGAAGAACAGCAGGATCGCCGCCCCCCAGAGCCGCGCGGCCGCCGCGGCCGTTGCGGTCCAGCCCGCGTCCCACCAGCCCGCGCCGGCCAGCAGCGCGAAGGGCACCATCGCGCCCCAGCCGAGGAGGAGACCGTCGCGGGGGATGCGCGGCGTTTCGGTCAGATGGAGGGTACGCTCGTCGGTTTCCATGTCAGGGCTCCGGCGTTCGGGTTCCGACGCAGCAGGGCAGTTCGCCGGACCGGCTGGCGCGGCCGCGCACCACGGTGTCCGGACCAGGAGACGCCAACAGGCGGTCCCCTGCAAACGGAGCCACCCTGTCCCTCGCGATGCCGCAACCGCCGCCGACGCGAGCGGCCCGGCTTCGACGTCGGCACGGACACCGGGTCATCACCTCGCTCCTTCCGTTCAGCGAAGGAAGAGCCACCAGACAAGGACGGCCAGCGCGACCGCTATGGCGACGAAGGCCGCGGTCCGGGCGAAGGGCTGGCCGCTCTGCAGCTCCTCCGGAGTCCTCTTCTCGTCGTCCATCGCCGCCCGCGTCTCCAGCCGCGCCGCGCGCTCGACCTGCTCCATGGTGGGCGGGGTGCCGGCGGCCTCGTCGTCGGTGCCGAGGGGGGCGGCGGCAGGGTCGGAGACCGACACCTTGTCGCCCGCACCGCCCCTGTCGATCCGCTCGCGAAGCTGTGCCGCGCGCGCCGGGCCGGAGCCGTCGTCGGATGAAGATGCCATGGATGCCGTCCTTCCGGTTTCCATCCCAACCAAGGGCAACAGGCATTGTTCCGGACAGCATGTCGCAAGCGGGCGGCCCCGGGCGGAGGCCGCGGGAACAGGTCGATGCTCGGCCCGTTCCGAGGGCCAGACCACGGCCCGACCGTGGCGCGGCGAGAGGGGCCGGACACGCGCGAACAGGAGCGAGACGCCGGATGACTGCACGCCTGCCCGCGCGCCGGAGGGTCACGGGTGCCGTCCGCGGGCCGCGTCCCGCCAACACTTCCCCGGCCCGCGCCTCGCGGTTTCGGTCCTCGGCGGGCGCCGGGCCGCTCAGCCTGCGGCGTTCAGGTGGTTTTCCGCGATCCGCGTCAGCTCGTCGTCCGCCTGCTTCTCTTCCTTCAGGGTCTCCCCCAGCAGACGCGCGCATTCCATCCGGTCGAGCTGGCGCGACCAGGCGATCAGCGTGCCGTACCGGGCGATCTCGTAATGCTCGACGGCCTGCACCGCGGCGGCGAGCGCGGCATCGCGCACCCTCCCCT
Organism: Oceaniglobus roseus; assembly: GCF_002869745.1. Lineage (GTDB taxonomy): Bacteria > Pseudomonadota > Alphaproteobacteria > Rhodobacterales > Rhodobacteraceae > Oceaniglobus > Oceaniglobus roseus. The sequence continues at coordinate 79,616 of NZ_PNOS01000014.1, read as the reverse complement.
CCCCGATCCCGAGGTCCTTCGCCTCGCGCAGGAAGCCGTCGATGGCCGGGCATGCGACGTCCTTCGGGGTCTCGCCAATCCGCGCGAAGACCTGGTCCAGCCGGTCGACATGGCCGCGGGTTTCCTCCAGGTGCTGCCGCAGGCCCTCGCGCAGCTGCCGGTCGGCGGCCTTGTCCATCATGCCGGGCAGCGCCTCGAGGATCTGCGTCTCGGCATGGTAGACGTCCTGCAACACGAGCCGGTAGAGATCCTCGAGGGTCTGGATGTCGTTCGAGAGCAATGCCATGCTCGCCGCTCCTCCTGATTGCGATTCCGCTCGTGCGACGCAGGGAACAAGAGCCTGTGCGAAATGTTCCGGCAGCATGACTGCGGGAAAGCGTTGCGGCCGGGTTTGATCCATGGGCCGTGCCGGACCGTATCAGGGACATCGCGCATGCGATGCACAACGAAAGTTTGAAGCGATGACCGTAAAGAACACGCCCCTGCCGATCTCCGGGGACGAGCTGGATCAGGAAGTTCAGCAGCAGTTGAAGAAGATCGAGCAGGAAGATGTTCCCGAACGCCTTCTCGATCTCGCGCGCCAGTTGCAGGCAAAGCTGCGCAGCCGCAACGGTTGAGAAGGATTCCGATCCCCGGACGGCTTGCGGAACGATCTCAACCGCTCCCTGCCCCGTCCGGCCGGTTCCGTTCCGCTCGAAGCAGTCCCCGTCGGGTCCGTACGCGCCCCCGCCTCCCTTGACGATACGACCGCTGGTCTGCCGATAACGGTGGCACGTCGCCATGTTGCGTATAGATTTCCGGCGATCCGTCCGTTGCCACGCAAGGAGCCCCGCCATGACATCCTGGACCACCCCCGCCGCCCCCGCGGATGCCGACGCGCGGCGTCGGGCCCGGCCGGTGGTGACCTACACCGTGGACCAGCTGCCGGCCGTCGATCCCGCCTTCTACGCGCGCGCCCGCGACGGGGCGCTGCTGGTCGACAGCGTCACCGTGCCGCCGCGCGACGGTCGGGCGTTCCGCGTGCCGAAGGGCCACCTCTTCCGCATCACCAGCGTCGAGGGCCCGCAGGTGGGCGACCTGAACCTCTGGCACGCCGACAACCTGGCCGAGCGGTTCTTCTCCGGCAAGACGCGGGCGCTGCACGCGACCCATGTCACCACCGGCGACCGGCTGTGGAGCGTCATGCCCTATCTCCGCCCCATGGCGACCATCGTCGCCGACACCCTGGGCTGGTACGGGTTCGACGACGACGGCGCGGGCGTGCACGACGTGATCGGCACGCGCTGCGATCCCTACACCAACCACCTGCTTTCGGGCGGGCAGTACCACCGCTGCTGCCATTCCAACCTGGCGCGGGCGCTGGCCGACCTGACGGGCCTGCCGGTCAGGGAGGCCGAGCTGCATGTCCACGACGTGCTGAACGTCTTCATGTGCACGGGCTTCACCCGCGACACCCACCGCTATTTCATGAAGGCCAGCCCGGTGCGCCCCGGCGATCACATCGAGTTCTTCGCCGAGATCGACCTTGTCGGCGCGCTCTCGACCTGCCCCGGCGGCGATTGCAGCGCCAGCCATTCCAGCGACGCGCAGGCCTGCTTTCCGCTGCTGGTCGAGGTCTTCGCCCCGCCGGAGGGCGCTCTCGAAGGGTGGGAAGGGCCTGGGATCAGCGGCTACGACCGAAGCCACGGACGCTGAGGCGGGCGGCTCAGGCGCGGGGGAACACCAGCGCCGTTCCGTTCAGCACATGACGCTCGCCCCGCCCGGCGGAATCGGCTTCGACCAGGCGGCCGATGTGGCTGTCGCAGCGCGCGCAGCGGCAGAGGACGCGGCGGCCCGGGAGGAACCCGCCGACCCGGCGCCGCAGGACGGCGCCCGGCAGGGCGCGGGCGAAGGTGGGGCGGCCGGTGCCGGCATCGAATTTCGCCGCCGAGCCGTAGAGCGGCGCGTCGCAGCCCCGGCAGGCATAGATCCCGGCGGCGCTGCGCCCGGCGAGGGGGCTGGAATGGGCCGGTTCGGTGGCGTCCTCGCGCAGCACGCGGTATTCCGGCCCGCTCAGCATCGCCCGCCACTCGGCCGCGCTGCGGGCCACAGCGAAATCCGAGGGCGCGTCGTCGGGCGGCAGAAGGCCGGCCAGGGCACAGGTCTCGATCGAAATGGCAAGGGGCATGCGCGCCCGCATGACCGCACTCCTTCGCTGGAGGCGCCGCCCGGTTGCCCCGAAGGGCTCCCTCGAAGGGACCGGGCGACGCCGCACTCGTTACTCGCAACACTCGTGAACCACAGCCGCGGACCCGTGCGAAGGAACCCGCGGCCCGGACTTCCGGTCCGGTTGCTGAGAGCCACGGAGCGTCGGCCGCGAAAGTTTCAGGTCGATGGAAGGTTTTTTGCATCCGCACGGCGAAGGCGTGTCAGCTCGCGCAACCGGGCAGGACGATGACGCCCTGCCCGGAGGGATGCCTGCGGATCAGACGCTGTTCAGCGGTCCCGCGGCCAGCACGCTGCCGGTCGGCGCGCCGGTGGGCGAGCCGCCCGGCGGTTCGTCGCTGATCGCGAGGGTCGCGCCGGCCAGGACCGGGCGCAGCGGCTCGGGCACGGTCAGTGTCACGCTGTCCTCGTCGGGCAGGACGCCCAGCGACACCGGCGCGCTCGCCCCCGGCGCGATCAGCCAGAGTTCCAGCACGCGGCCCGGCGGCACCTCGCCCGCGCTGCGGTTGACCACCAGCGCCGCCTCGTCGGGGTGATAGCCCGCGCGCAGCACGAAGGGGCTGTCCGCCGACTCCATGTCGGCGATGTAGATGGCGGGCGAGAGGCCGAACAGCGTCTCGCGGTTCAGCGCGACGAACACGCCCACCACGACCGCCGCCACAGCGGCGATGCCGGCAAGGCGGCCCCAGAACCGGCTGGCCCGCGGCTGCGCCGGACGCTCGGCCCGCGGCGCGGCGGCGATGGCCTGCTCCAGCCGGCGGCGCAGGGCGGCGGGGGGCGCCACCTCGGCGACCTCGGCGGCCAGGGCGGCGAAGCTCTCGGTCCACAGGGCGACGCGCTGGCGCAACCCGCCCTCGACCTCCAGCCGCGCCTCGAAGGCGGCACGCTCGGCAGGGTCGAGCAGGTGCAGGACGTATTCGCCAGCCCGCACGTCGTCGTCCCGCTCCTCTTCGCTCTCGCCGCTCATCGTGTCAGGCACTCTTTCAGTTTCTGCAGGCTCCGGCGCAGCCAGGTCCGCATGGTGTTCAGGGGCACGCCGTAGTTCTCGGCAAGCTCCTGGTAGGTCAGTCCCTCAAGGTAGGCGCCCTTGACGGCACCGGCCTTGTCGGTCTCCAGCTCGCCCAGGCACCGATGCACCTGCGCGCTTTCCGAGGACGCGACGGCGGCGGCCTCGGGGGTGGGGCCGTGGTCGGGCACTTCCGTCACCACGTCCAGATCCTCGGCCTTGACCCGGCGGGCCCTCAGCCGGTCGATCGCGCCGTTGCGGGCGACCGTGATCAGCCAGGTCATCGGGCTGAACCCGTTCGCGCGGTAGCGGTCGGCGTTGCGCCAGATCTTGAGGAACACCTCCTGGAGCACATCCTCCGCCTCGGCCCTGTCCTTCAACACACGCAGGCAGATGCCGTATAGTTTCGCGCTGGTATGATCGTAGAGCGAAAGGAAGGCGGTCCGGTCACCGTCGGCGGTGCCCAGGATCAGCCGTTCGATCTCCTGCGGTGTGCTCATCCAATTCCCCCCGGTTTCTTCAGGTTAGAGCAAACCCGGCGCGACTTGACCAGTTCCAACTGCGCAAAACCGCGATTCGTCCCCTTGCACGCATCAAGGATATGTTGCACCACCGTGCGCGTTGACCGGCACGGCCGGTGAACCGATGCCCCGGGAAGGATGACACGATGGCCGACGGAACGATCGACATTCACGCGAAACCCACCGAAGACATCGACCTGCGCGAGACCTTCGGGATCGACAGCGACATGCACGTCCGTGGCTTCGCCGAGCGCTCCGATCGCGTGCCCGACCTCGACTCGACCTACAAGTTCGACCCCGACACGACGCTGGCGATCCTCGCGGGCTTCGCCCACAACCGCCGGGTGATGATCCAGGGCTACCACGGCACCGGCAAGTCGACCCATATCGAACAGGTCGCGGCGCGGCTCAACTGGCCCTGCGTGCGGGTGAACCTCGACAGCCACATCAGCCGGATCGACCTGATCGGCAAGGACGCGATCAAGCTGAAGAACGGCGTGCAGGTGACGGAGTTCCAGGAAGGCATCCTGCCCTGGGCGCTCAGGAATCCGACCGCCATCGTCTTCGACGAATACGACGCGGGCCGCGCCGACGTGATGTTCGTGATCCAGCGGGTGCTGGAGGTCGACGGCAAGCTGACGCTCCTGGACCAGAACCAGGTGATCACGCCGAACCCGTACTTCCGCCTCTTCGCCACGGCCAATACAGTCGGCCTCGGCGATACCACCGGCCTCTACCACGGCACCCAGCAGATCAACCAGGGCCAGATGGACCGCTGGTCGCTGGTGGCGACGCTGAACTACCTCTCGCACGATGCCGAGGTCGCCATCGTCCTGTCCAAGGTGCCCTCGTTCAACACCGAGAAGGGCCGCAGGACCATCAGCCAGATGGTGACGGTGGCCGACCTGACCCGCACCGCCTTCATGAACGGGGACCTGTCCACCGTGATGTCGCCGCGCACGGTGATCGCCTGGGGCCAGAACGCCAACATCTTCCGCGACATCGGCTATGCCTTCCGGGTGACCTTCCTGAACAAGTGCGACGAGTTGGAGCGCGAGACGGTGGCCGAGTTCTACCAGCGCTGCTTCGACGAGGAGCTGCCGGAAAGCGCCGCGAGCGCCAGCCGCCGCTGATCCCCGAAATACGGTGCCGACCGGCCCGCGCAGGCGGGCCGACCGGCGACGGACCCGGCCTCAGGCCGGTTTCTTGCTGCCGATGTTGACGGTCTTCGCGGCCTGCGCGGCCAGCTTCTCCTTCTTCGGCTTCTTCGCTTCCTTGTTGGGTTTGCGGTTGTCGCCCTTGCCCATGGTCTTCCCTCCCGGCACGGCCGGAGAGACCGCTTCACGGTCCTGCCCCGGCACGACGATACTGTGAATCAGGGTTGCCCGGACCCGATCGGCCGGGACGATGACTCGGCCCCTGCCCCGGACGGCGCCGGACGCGGGGGCGTGGCCGAAGGATACCGGCGCCACCATGCCCCGACAAGCGCCATCGCAAGGCCCAGTGCGGTGCTTCCCACGCTGGCGGACGGGGGAACCGGCCGTTCCCTGCCGGAACGCCTGACGCAGCGGCAATTTTCTGCGCAAAAGAGAGGCATTCCGCCGCACCCCACACCCTGATCCCATTACTTTCAGTAACTTACACGGCCGTAAACGTCCGCGATGACCTCCGGGAACCAAACGATCCGACGGCCGGTTGTGCATGCAAAGGTGGACAGCGCCCTTGATTTGCGAGCGGAGCGCCCACCCAACCCAACTGGAGACTCACGATGAACAGCTTCATGAAATCCGCGAGCCGTCTGACCCTCATCGCCGCCCTGGCGGCTTCCCCGGCCGCGCTCTATGCGCAGACCGCCAACACCGACAGCGACGCGGCGAAAACCGAGGAACTGTCGGGCACCGAAGCCACCAACAAGGTCGGCTCGGAAGTGCCGAAGATGACCGCCGAGGGTGACGCCAGCGCCGAGGCCACGACCGACAGCAGCACGTCGGGCGACACGATGGCCCAGGGCGACGCCGCCGCCACCACCGACAGCGATGCGTCGAAAGACACGATGGCGCAGGGCGATGCCGCCGCGACGACCGACAGCAACGCGTCGGGCGACACCATGGCGCAAGGCGATGCCGCCGCCACCGACGACACCAAGTCGGATGACACCATGGCCCAGGGCGATGCCGCCGCGACGTCGAACGACACCACGTCCTCCGACACCAACATGGCGCAGGACAGCACCGCCCCCGACGCGACCACGTCGAATGACACCATGGCGCAGGGCACGGCGGATCCCGCCGCCTCGACCACCGCGACCGAGCCGGCCGCGACCGAGAACACCGACATGGCCGCGGGCGAAGAGCAGGCCAAGCCGGTCGAAGGCCAGATCACCATGCAGGGCGAGAACACCGTGCTGGCGAAGAACCTTCTCGGCAGCAACGTCTACTCGACCGCGGATGAATCGATCGGCGAGATCAACGACCTGATCGTGAACCTCGACGGCAAGGTGGACGGCGTCGTGATCGGCGTGGGCGGCTTCCTCGGCCTTGGCGAGAAGGACGTGGCCGTCGAGATGTCGAGCCTCTCGGTCACCACCGCCGACAACGGCGACACCCGCCTCGTCACCTCGGCGACCCGCGACGACCTGGAAGCCGCGCCGGAGTTCGTGACCAAGGAGCAGCAGGACAGCGCCCAGCGGTCGATGGAGAACTCCAGCGCCATGGACAACTCGAATGCGGCCGGCAGCGACGCCACCGCTCCGAAGAACTGATCCAGCGTTCCCCGGAATTGCAGGAAGTCATTTAACGAGTGTCGGGCGGCCCCTTGCGGGGTCGCCCTTTTTGTATCGGCCGCGCCCCTTGCCCCGGCAGGGCCGCAGTGCTTTATCTGACCCATGAGCAAGCCCAGCGACAACCCCGCCGACCCGTTCAAGAAGGCCTTGGCCGAGGCGACCAAGGTCATGGCGAACGACCCCGAGATGACGGTCACCTACTCGGTCGACCCGCCGGGGATGAGCAACGAGTCGGTGCGCCTGCCCCAGATCAGCCGCCGCCTGAACCGCGACGAGGTGCTGCTGGCCCGCGGCACCGCCGACGCCTATGCGCTGCGCCGCCGCCACCACGACGCCGCCACCTTCAATCGCTACGCGCCCCAGGGCCAGATGGCCCGCGACCTCTACGAGGCGATGGAGGAAGCCCGCTGCGAGGCGGTGGGCGCGCGTACCATGCCAGGCACCGCGGGCAACATCGACGCCAAGATCGCCAACGAGGCGATGAAGAAGGGCTATGCCCAAGTGACGAAGGCCGCCGATGCCCCGATGTCGGTCGCCGCGGGCTACATGATCCGCCACCTCGCCACCGGCCGCCCCCTGCCCGAGGGCGCGTCGAACATCATGGAGCTGTGGCGCGGCTTCTTCGAGGAGAAGGCGGGCGGCACGCTGGAGGGGTTGCAGGGCAAGCTCGCCAACCAGGCCGATTTCGCCCGCTTCGCCCGCCAGATCATCGAGGATCTCGGATACGGCGACCAGCTGGGCGACGATCCGGACATGGAGGATCCCGAGGACGACGAGGCGGCCCAGGAGGACAGCGACGACCCCGAGAACGCCGACAGCCAGGGCGACGACCAGGACGACAGCGAGGACAGCGAGGCCTCGCCCGACCAGTCCCAGGAGCAGACCGAGGATCCCTCGCAGGCCACCGTCACCATGGACGACATGGCCGACACCGAGATGGGCGACGAGGCCGAGCTGCCCGACGGCGAAGCGCCGATGGAGCCGCCGCCACCGGCGCCCCCGTCCGCGGCCGATCCGAACTACCGCGTCTACAACGACAGGCACGACGAGGAAATCCGCGCCGAGGACCTGGCCGAGCCGGCCGAGCTGGAACGCCTGCGCGCCTACCTCGACCAGCAACTCGAACCCCTGAAGGGCGCCGTGGGGCGGCTGGCGAACAAGCTGCAGCGCCGCCTCCAGGCGCAGCAGTCCCGCAGCTGGGAGTTCGACCTGGAGGAAGGCACGCTGGACGCCGGCCGCCTTGCCCGGGTCGTCGCCAACCCGACCACGCCGCTTTCCTTCAAGGTCGAGCGCGACACCGAATTCCGCGACACCGTGGTGACGCTGCTGCTCGACAACTCGGGCTCCATGCGCGGCCGCCCGATCAGCATCGCCGCGATCTGCGCCGACGTGCTGGCGCGGACGCTGGAGCGCTGCCAGGTCAAGGTCGAGATCCTGGGCTTCACCACCCGCGCCTGGAAGGGCGGACAGGCGCGCGAGGCATGGCTGGCCGACGGGCGTCCCCAGGCTCCGGGGCGGCTCAACGACCTGCGCCACATCATCTACAAGAGCGCCGACGCCCCTTGGCGGCGGGCCCGCACGAACCTCGGGCTGATGATGAAGGAGGGCCTGCTGAAGGAGAACATCGACGGCGAGGCCCTGGAATGGGCGCACCGCCGGATCTCGCACCGGCCCGAGTCGCGCCGGATCCTGATGGTGATCCCCGACGGCGCGCCGGTGGACGACAGCACCCTGTCGGTGAACCCGGCCAACTACCTTGAAAAACACCTGCGCGACGTGATCGCCATGGTCGAGCGGAAGAAGGCGGTGGAGCTTCTGGCCATCGGCATCGGCCACGACGTGACGCGCTACTACCACCGCGCGGTGACGATCACCGATGTCGAACAGCTGGCCGGCGCGATGACGGAACAGCTCGCCTCGCTGTTCGACAGCGATCCCCGGGCGCGGGCCCGTGTCGTGGGGATGAAGCGGGCAAGCTGAGCGCGGGCGCAGGGCCGCGGATTATCAGGGGTTTCCGGCAGCAAAGAGCCACAGGCGCGGGGAAGGGTCGGGCATGTTCCAGAGTTTCGAGGCAAGCACCTCTCCGGACCAGGGGCCGCCGCGGCTTGCGGCCCTGCGCCAGGCGATGGCGGCGGAGGGGCTGGACGGCTTCCTCGTCCCCCGCGCCGACGCGCACCAGGGCGAATACGTCGCCCCTTGCGACGAGAAGCTGGCCTGGCTGACCGGCTTTACCGGCTCGGCCGGGTTCTGTGCCGTGCTGAAGGACATCGCCGGGGTCTTCGTCGACGGCCGCTACCGGGTGCAGGTGCGCGCGCAGGTGGCGGACGAATTCACACCTGTGAACTGGCCGGAGACCAAAGCCGGACCCTGGCTGGCAGAGCATCTGCCCGCGGGCGGGCGCCTGGGCTTCGACCCCTGGCTGCACACCGCGGGCGAGATCGAGACGCTGCGCACCGCGCTGGAAAGGAGCGGCGTGGAACTGGTGCCCTCGCGCAACCTGGTGGACGCGATCTGGGAAGACCGCCCCGCCCCGCCGCAGGGCCGCGCCACCGTGTTTCCGGAAACCGTCGCGGGCCGAAGCCATGGCGACAAGCGGGCGGCGATGGCCGAGGTGCTGAAGGGCGCCGGGCAGACGACGGCGGTGCTGACGCTGCCGGATTCGGTCTGCTGGCTGCTGAACATCCGCGGCGCCGACCTGCCGAAGATCCCGGTGGTCCAGTGCTTCGCCCTGCTCGGCGACGACGGCGCCGTGTCGGTCTTCGCCGACCCGGCGAAGTTCGAGGGGCTCGAGGATCATCTGGGCGCGGAGGTCCGCATCTTCCCCGTGGCGGCCTTCGAGGGCGCGCTTTCGACCCTCGGCGGGCCGGTCAGGGTGGACAAGGCGACGGCGCCGCTCGCCGTCTCGCGGATCCTGGAGGAGGCGGGCGTCGCCATCGCCTGGGACGCCGATCCCTGCATCCTCGCCAAGGCGCGCAAGACCCCGGCCGAGATCGCGGCGACCCGCGAGGCGCATCTGAGGGACGGCGCGGCGATGTGCGCCTTCCTCCACTGGCTCGACCAGCAGGGCGAGGAGATCGCGGAGCGCGGCAAGCGCGTCACCGAGACCGAGGTGGTGCGCGCGCTGGAAGGCTTCCGCCGTGCCACCAACGCGCTGAAGGACATCAGCTTCGACACCATCGCGGGCTCGGGCCCCAACGCCGCCATCGTGCATTACCGCGTGACCACCGGCACCGACCGGGCGCTTCAAGCGGGCGAGCTGATGCTGGTCGATTCGGGCGGGCAGTACGAGGACGGCACCACCGACATCACCCGCACCATCGCCATCGGCCAGCCGACCGACGAGCACCGCGCCTGCTATACCCGCGTGCTGCAGGGCATGATCGCCGTCAGCCGGGCCCGCTGGCCGAAGGGTCTGGCGGGGCGCGACCTGGACGCGCTGGCGCGGTTTCCGCTCTGGACCGCCGGACTGGACTACGACCACGGGACGGGGCACGGCGTCGGCGTCTACCTCTCGGTCCACGAGGGGCCGCAACGGATCAGCCGGATCAGCGATGTGCCGCTGGAGCCGGGGATGATCCTGAGCAACGAGCCCGGCTATTACCGGGAGGGCGCCTTCGGGATCCGGATCGAGAACCTCGTCGCCGTGGAGGAGGCCGCGCCTATCGAGGGCGGGGACGACCGCGCGATGCTGGCCTTCCGCACCCTGACCTTCGCGCCGCTGGACCGACGCCTGATCGACACCGCGCTTCTGTCGCCGCAGGAGCGCGCCTGGATCGACGGCTATCACGCCGAGGTGGCCGAGCGGCTGAAGGACCGGGTCGGCGCGGAGGTGCGCGACTGGCTGTTGCGCGCGACCGCGCCGATCTGACATGGTCCTGTCACGCGCGCCCTGCTAGGCTCGCGGTTCCATAATGGTGCGGGGAGGCAAGGTATGGCGGAGATCAAGATCCGGGAGCTGGGTTCGACGTGGGTCGTGCGCGCGGGCGGCGCCGTCATCGGCGAGACCACGCGCGCGCTGGAACTGAGCGAGGGCGACCTTGCCCCGGTGATCTATTTCCCGCGCGAGGACATCGCGATGGCCTTCCTCGAGAAATCGCCATCGTCCACCCACTGCCCACACAAGGGCGACGCCTCCTACTACTCGGTGCAGACCAAGAGCGAGCTGATCCGCGACGCCGCCTGGAGCTACGAGACGCCGAAGGACGGCGCGAAGGAGATCGCCGGGCACCTCGCCTTCTACTCGAACAAGGTGACGGTCGAGCAGGTCTGAACCCGGCCCCCCGGCGGGCGGTCAGAAGGCCGCCTGCTCCATCGCCCGCGCAAGCTCGTGATGGGCGGTGCGGGCCATCGAGCGGAAGACGAGGATCCGGAGGGTCTCGGGGGCGATCCGGGTGATGCTGGCGCTCATGTGGCCCAGCAGGGTGCGCGCCGTCGCGCCTTCGGGGAAGACGCGGGGGCGCAGGTCCACCGGGCAGATCCGGGCCAGCACCCGGTCGACGTTCGGCCCCGAAAGGTCGAACATCGCCCAGGCGTCGGACTGGTCGGTGACGGCGGCCCCGTCGAGCGCGGGCACCGCGCCGAGGACCAGCGCCTGCTCCCGCCCTGCCCAGATCGCCCAGGTCTCGCCGTTGCGCGCGGTGCGGCCCGGCTGCGGGAAGCCGGTGCCGAGGGCCTGCTCCATGGCCTCCGACACCGCCGCGCCCTGCCCCTTCAGCGGCATCACCAGCGCCATCGGCACCGGCGCCGCCTCGGCCAGCCGCCAGCCGCCGATCTCGACCGCGCCAAGCCCCGCGGCGGGGGTGGTTTCCTGAAGTCTAGCCACGCAGCCGCCCTCCCTCGGGGTCGAAGGCGACGGGATCGGAGACCACGCACAGCGTCTCGACCCCGCGCAGATGGTCCACCATCCTCAGCCGCTCGCCCATGCGGGCCCTGCCGTTCCTGAGGAACCCGAGCGCCAGCGCGTGCCCGAGCGCGGGCGAATGACCGACCGAGGTCAGGTAGCCCTGCTGGTGGTCGCTGTCGGCCGGCGCGTCCTCGGCGAACAGGAAGGCCCCCGCGGTGAAGCGGCCATCCCGCCGCACGGGCCGCAGGCCGACCATCTGCTCGCGCGCCTCGCCCAGAAGGCCGGGACGTGCCGCCATGGTCTTGCCGATGCAGTCCTTGGCCGGCGCGATCATCCGGTCCATGCCGATGTCGAAGGCGGTGGTGCGGCCGTGGATCTCGGCGTGGGTGATATGGCCCTTCTCGAGCCGCAGCACGTTCAGCGCCTCCATCCCGTAGGCCCCGCCCTCCAGCGCCTCGGCCTCGGCCACCAGCAGGCGGAACAGGCTTTCGCCGTACCGGGCGGGGACCGCCACCTCGTAGGCGTGCTCGCCCGAGAAGGAGATGCGGAACAGCCGCCCCGCCACCCCCGCCACCGTCACCGCGCCGCAGGCCATGTAGGGGAAGCTGTCGTTGTCGACGGGCGTCTCCAGCAGCCGGTTCACCAGCTGCCGCGACCGCGGCCCGGCGACGGCGAACTGCGCCCACTGCTCGGTCACCGAGCAGAACCGCACGTCCAGCTCCGGCCGCAGCACCTGCTGCACGAAGTCGAGATGCTTCATCACCGCGCCCGCCGCCGCGGTGGTCGTCGTCATCACGAAATGCCGGGGGCCAAGCCGCGCGGTGGTGCCGTCGTCCATGACATGCCCGTCCTCGCGCAGCATCAGGCCATAGCGGACGCGGCCCTCCTTCAGGGTGCTGAAGGTGTTGGTATAGACGAAATCGAGGAACGCCCCCGCGTCGGGCCCCTGGAGGTCGATCTTGCCGAGGGTCGAGACGTCGCAGACCCCCACCGTGGTGCGCACCATCGTCGCCTCGCGGTCGCAGGCCTCGCGCCATGTCGCCTCGCCCGCCTTCGGGAAATACGAGGGGCGGTACCAGAGCCCCGCCTCGACCATCGGCGCGCCCATCCGGCGGCTCTGCGCGTCCGACGTGGTGAACCGCTGCGGCGCGAAGCCCGCCCCTTGCGCCCCCGCGCCCATGGCGGCGATGGAGACGGGGGTATAGGGCGGGCGGAAGGTGGTCGTCCCGGTCTCGGGAATGCCGCGGCCCGTCGCATCGGCCAGCACCGCCAGCGCATTGACGTTGCTCCCCTTTCCCTGGTCCGTCGCCATGCCTTGCGTGGTGTAGCGCTTCATGTGCTCGACCGAACGTAAGTTCTCCTGCGCGGCGAGCCTCACGTCCTTCACGGTGACATCGTTCTGCAGGTCGAGCCAGGCGCGCCCCTTGCCCGGCACCAGCCAGTGCGGGGCGATGACGTAGGGCGCATCCTCGGCCTCGGGGATCTCCGGCAGCGCGGCGTCGATGCCGATTTCGCCGAGCGCCGCCGCCGCCCCTTCCGCTCCGCCCGTCAGCGCGTCGCGGGTCGAGAACACGCCCGCCGCCGCCCCCGCGACGCTCAGTCCCGGCACCGCGCCCTTGGGGGGCACGAAGGCGGCGATGGACTCGTCCCACACCGGCCGAGCGTTCATGTGGCAGGTGAGGTGCACCGCCGGGTTCCAGCCGCCCGAGACGGCCAGCACGTCGGTGCGGACGTGGCGGATGCGATCGCCCTGCCGCACCGTCACCTCCTCCAGCCCCAGTCGCCCAGAGGTGCCGATCACCTCCGCCCCCGCAAGGACCGGCCAATCGGCATCGGTGGCGATGCCGAGGCGGGTGTCGATCACCGCGGCGATCCGCACCCCCGCCGCCGCCAGGTCGCGCGCCGTGCGGTGGGCGTCGTCGTTGTTGCAGAACAGGGCCACCGACCGCCCCGGCACCACGCCGTAGCGGTGGAGGAAGCTGCGCACCGCCCCCGCGACCATGATCCCCGGCCGGTCGTTGTCGCGGAAGGCGATGGAGCGCTCGAGCGCCCCGGCTGAGAGCAGGGCACGCCGCGCGACGATCCGCCAGAAGGTCTCGGGCACCCGCGCGCCCGGCGCGCCCCGCTGCAGGGCGCCGTAGGTGCCGCCGTCATAGGCGCCGGTCACGGTGGTGCGCGCCATGCGCCGCACGTTCGGCAGGGCGTCGAGCTCGGCCACCGCCTGCGCCACCCAGTCCGCGCCCGGGAGGCCGCCCACCGCGCAGTCCTCGTCCAGCAGCCGCCCTCCGGGACGCACCTGCTCGTCCAGCAGCATGACATCGGCCCCGGCCCGCCCCGCGGTCAGCGCCGCCATGAGCCCCGCGGGCCCGGCGCCGATCACGAGAAGGTCGCAGAAGGCGAAGGCGCGGCTGCTGTCGTCGCGCGCCGCTTCGCCCGAGAGCGCCCCGAGCCCCGCGGCACGGCGGATCAGCGGCTCGAACAGCTTCTCCCAGAGGCCGGGCCGCCCCATGAAGGTCTTGTAGTAGAAGCCCGCCGACAGGAACGGCCAGGCGACATCGTTCACCTCCATCGCGTCCCAGGCCAGCGACGGCCAGCGGTTCTGGCTCCGGACCTCAAGCCCCTCGGAGATCTCCTGCACCGTCGCCCGCACGTTCGGCACCTGCGCCGCGCCCCGCCCGACGGTCACCAGCGCGTTCGGCTCGTCCGACCCGGCCGTCACGACGCCGCGCGGCCGGTGATACTTGAACGACCGCCCCATCAGCCTGACGCCGTTGGCCAGCAGCGCCGACGCCACTGTGTCGCCCTCGATCCCCTCGACGACCCTGCCGTCGAAGGTGAAGCGCACCTTTCGCGCCGGATCGCCCGGACCCTTCCCCGCGATCCTCATTGGGCCGCCAGCTCCACGGTGTGGACCGCGTGGCTCACCGTGTCCCGCGTGACCACCAGCCAGGCGCCGCAGCCCGAGACATGATACCAGAGGTCCCGCGTCTCGCCCGCCGGGTTCTCGCGGAGATGAACATAGTCGTCCCACGCCGCCTCCCCCGAGTCGGGCGCAGGCCGGTGGGCCAGCACCGCCGCGCCGGTGTAGGAGAACTCGCGGATGTCCCGCTCTCCGCACAGGGGACACCGAAGTCTCACGCGGCACCGCCGATCATGCGCAAACGTGCGTCCATCTTTGCTTCACAAATATCCCGGGGGTCTGGCCGAAGCTTGCCTTCGGCAAGACGGCAGAGCCGCGGTCCCGCACCCTCGTCCCGCGCATCGCCGGTCGTTTCAGTGCAGGTTGTGCTGCGCACCGGTCCCCTCCTCGTCCATCAGGCCGCGGCCGGTGCGGAACCGGTCCAGACGGAACTTCGCCGCCGATGCGTGGGGCCCGTCCTGCGCGATCAGGTGGGCGAAGGCGAAGCCCGAGCCCGGCACCGCCTTGAAGCCACCGTAGCACCAGCCGCAATCGATGTAGAGCCCGTCGATGCCCGTCCGGTCGATGATCGGCGAGCCGTCGGGGGTCATGTCCATGATCCCGCCCCAGGAGCGCAGGACCTTCGCCTTGCCGATCACCGGCATCAGCGTCATCGCCGCCTCCATCACGTGCTCCTTCATCGGCAGGTTGCCCCGTGCGGCGTAGGAGGCGTAGAAGTCGAGGTCGCCGCCGAAGACGAGGCCGCCCTTGTCGGACTGCGAGATGTAGAAATGGCCCATGCCGAAGCTGACGACATGGTCGATCACCGGCTTCAGCCCCTCGGTGACGAAGGCCTGGAGGATGTGGCTCTCGATCGGCAGCCGCATGCCCGCCATGGCCGCCACCTGGCCCGAGCGGCCGGCCACCACAATTCCGACCTTCTTCGCCCGGATCACCCCTCGGGACGTGCGGACGCCTTGCACTTTTCCGCCATTGACGTCGATGCCCGTCACCTCGCAGTTCTGGACCAGGTCGACGCCCCGGCCGTCGGCGCCGCGGGCATAGCCCCAGGCGACGGCATCGTGGCGGGCGGTGCCGCCGCGGGGGTGGAGGAGGCCGCCGTAGATCGGGAAGCGGACGTTGTCGAAGTCGAGGTAGGGGAGGTGTTTGCGCACGCCCTCGCGGTCGAGCAGCACCGCGTCGTCGCCGCGGTTGATCATGGCGTTGCCGCGGCGCGCGAAGGCGTCGCGCTGGCCGTCGGAGTGGAACAGGTTGATGAGCCCCCGCTGGGAGTGCATCACGTTGTAGTTCAGGTCGGTCTCGAGCCCTTCCCAGAGCTTGAGGGAATGGCTGTAGAACTCTGAATTCCCCGGCAGAAAGTAGTTCGCGCGCACGATGGTGGTGTTCCGCCCCACGTTGCCGCCGCCGATATAGCCCTTCTCCAGCACGGCGACGTTCGTGAGCCCGTGCTCCTTCGCGAGGTAGTAGGCGGTGGAGAGACCGTGACCGCCGCCGCCGATGATGACGATGTCGTATTCGGATTTCGGGGCGGGATCGCGCCAGACGGGTTTCCAGCCGCGGTTGCCGGTCAGGCCTTCCTTCAGGATCCTCAGGGCCGAGTATCGCACGCCGTGTCTCCGCTGCTTCACCGGCACCCTAGCGCGGGCGCAGGGGCGCTTCCATCGCCGTTTGCGACATCGGATGTCGGGTCTGCACCGGCACTTCAGGCGGCGTAGGCGGCGGCCTTCGCGGCGGGGTCGATCACCTTCGGGGCGACCACCGGCGTGCCGTCGGCGGTGAAGAAGGGGGAGATCCGGGCGGTTCCGTCGGCGTAGGACGCGGCGGAGCGCATCAGGAGACCGCCCAGCATCCGCACGAGTCCCCTGTCCTTTTTCGGGGCGCCGGGTTCCTTCAGGGCCATCTTCGTGAAGCCCAGGGTGACGACGGGTCCGAGGGCGGCGGGATCGGCGAACAGGGGCACCCAGAGGCCCGCGAGCGGGACCTTCGGCGTGCCGACGGTGTTGGCGAGCGGCGTGTTGCAGCAGGCGGCGTACCAGCGGTGCAGGCCCTTGGGCGACAGGCGCAGGCAGGCGACGAGTTCGGCGCCCTTCGTGATCCCGATCTTCGCCGGCAGCGCCTGGAACAGCTGGCTTCCCCCGCCGGGCGTCAGCCTGTCGGCGACGCCCATGTGGCGGGCGAAGGCGCGGCAGTCGGCGCAGTAGCAGATCAGGTGGCAGCCGCTTCGCGGAGAGGCGTCGTGCAGCACGCCCGCAAGGCTGCCGCAGCGGCAGGAAAAGGCAAGATCCCTCGGCATGGCGACTCTCTCCGGTGCGGGAAGACACCGGAGAGAGTAGCGTTGCGGGCGGGGGCCGCGCAATCGGCGCTGTAGTGCGCCCTCAGAGGCCCTTGGCGCGGTAGGAGGCGGCGACGCGGCCGATCGAGACGAGATAGGCAGCGGTCCTCAGGTCGTCGACGCCCTCGCGTTCGTGCCAGACCTCCTGCATCGCCTGGTAGGCGGCGCGCATGGTGTCGTCTAGGCCCGAGCGCACCAGCTCCAGCTCCCCTGCCCCGCGGAGGTACTTCTCCTTGAAGCCGGGCGAGAGGGTCCAGCCGAGGTCGCGATCGCGGGACAGGCGCTCCAGCTCGTCGATCAGCAGCTCGTGGCGCGATTCCTCCTGGCGGCGCTGCATCCGGCCGAAGCGGATGTGCGACAGGTTCTTGACCCATTCGAAATACGAGACGGTGACGCCGCCCGCGTTGGCGAACATGTCGGGGACGATCACCGTGCCCTTCTGGCGCAGGATCTCGTCGGCGCCCGCCGTGACCGGTCCGTTCGCCGCCTCGACCACCAGCGGCGCCTGGATGCGGGCCGCGTTGTCGAGGTTGATGACCCCTTCGAGCGCCGCGGGGATCAGGATGTCGCACTCGGCTTCCAGCACCGCCGCGCCGTTCTCGGTGTAGGTGGCGTTGGGATAGCCCTGCACGCCGCCGTGACCGGCGATCCAGGCGCGCACGTCCTCGACATCCAGCCCGGTGTTCGAGGTCAGGGCGCCGTCGCGTTCGATGATCGCGACGATGCGGGCGCCATCCTCCTCGGAGAGGAACTTGGCGGCGTGGTAGCCGACGTTGCCGAGGCCCTGCACGATGATCCGCTTGCCGTCGAGCTTGCCCGAGAGCTTCGCGCGGGCCACGTCGCCCGGGTGGCGGAAGAACTCGCGCAGCGCGTACTGCACGCCGCGCCCCGTCGCCTCGACCCGGCCCTGGATGCCGCCGCCGTTGATCGGCTTGCCGGTGACGCAGGCGCGGGCGTTGATGTCGGTGGTGTTCATCCGAGCGTACTGGTCGGCGATCCAGGCCATCTCGCGCTCGCCCGTGCCCATGTCGGGGGCCGGGACGTTCTGGCTGGGATTGATGAGGTCGCGCTTGATCAGCTCGTAGGCGAAGCGGCGGGTGATCCGCTCCAGCTCGTCCTCGTCATAGGCGCGGGGGTCGATGCAGAGGCCGCCCTTGGAGCCGCCGAAGGGGGTTTCGACCAGCGCGCACTTGTAGGTCATCAGCGCCGCCAGCGCCTCGACCTCGTCCTGGCTGACGCCGAGGGAGAAGCGGATGCCGCCCTTGACGGGCTCCATGTGCTCGGAATGGACCGAGCGGTAGCCGGTGAAGGTCTGGATGCCGCCGCGCAGCCGCACCCCGAAGCGCACCGTGTAGGTCGCGTTGCAGACACGGATCTTCTCTTCGAGGCCCGGGCTCAGGTCCATCAGGGCGACCGCCCTGTTGAACATCAGATCCACGGACTCGCGGAAACTCGGTTCCCGGTGCTGGTTCGTCATCCTGCCCTCCCTAGCAAGGCGCGGGATCGGAAAGGCCCCGATCCTGCCACGATTCGACTTAAATCACGCCTCGTTCCGCGCGACCACCTCGCGCGATCGATTCGTTCGCGCTCAGGAAGATGCCGGGGATGCGCCGCAACCTTAAATTGAAAAGCGGTTTTGCTCCTGTTGCCCGTAGCTCGACAATTCCGGCCCCGGCGACGGGCTGTCTCCGGGTACGCCGCCAAACCCCGCGTGACGGATTGCCTGCCTCAATCGCGCCACATTCGGGGCGCCTCTCCGGATCCCAAAGCTGAAACTTGTATGAAACTTCGCCTCAAATGGGGCAGTCAGGGTGATCCGATGGATATCAGACAGGCCGACCGCGGAAGGCTTTCCGGTTTCCTCAATCGCGACGACGGGTCGATGACGATCCTGGCGCTGTTCTTCTTCATCACCATGGTTCTGGTCGCGGGGCTCTCGATCGACATCATGGTGTTCGAGAACAACCGCACCCGGCTGCAGAACCTCGGCGACCGCGCGGCCCTGGCCGCCGCCGACCTGGACCAGACGCTGCCCCCCGAGGACGTGGTCGCCAGCTATTTCGAGAAGGAGGGCATGGGCGACTACGTCAAGTCCGTGAACGTCAGCAGCAATGCGAACGCACGGTCGGTGTCGATCCAGACGGAGAAGCTGCAGAAGACGATGTTCATGAACTTCATGAATTACAGCGGCGTCGACACCCTGACGCCGCATTCGGTCTCGGCCGCCACGGAGGTGATCAACGACATCGAGATCTCGCTGGTCCTCGACGTCTCGAACTCGATGAACGAACCCAGCTCGGCCGTCGGCAGCGCGTCCAAGCTTGCCGATCTGAAATCGGCGGCCAAGCGGTTCATCGACAAGATCTATTCCGGCACCGCGCCCGAGCGGATCACGGTGAACCTCGTGCCCTACTCGACCCACGTCAACGCGGGGCCGGTGATCATGGACGCGCTGAACGTCACCAAGAAGCACGATTTCTCGCACTGCCTGTCGTTCAAGGACGCCGACTTCGGCGGCACCGACATCCGTGGGGGCAACGCCTATGACCAGGCGGCCTCGTTCGACCAGTGGTACTATGACCAGCAGCCGCGACTCTACGTCTGCCGGTCGGAGAACGAGCTGGTCGTGCGCCCGGTGATGAACGACCCCGCCGAGATCAAGAACCGCATCGACGCGATGACGGCCAACGGCAACACCTCGATCGAGATCGGGCTGAAGTGGGGCGCGGCCTTCCTCGACCCCAGCGCGCAGGGGCTGACCAGCGCGCTGATCGACAGCGGCCAGGTGGACAGCGCCTATCGCGACCGTCCCTATGCCTGGGGCCGCGACAACACGCAGAAATACATCGTGGTGCTGACCGACGGCATCAACACCGAGCAGGACGAGATCAACCCGGCCTACGAGACCGGCCCCTCGGGCGTCTGGCGCTGGCAGCCGGTGCCGTTGCTGCCGATGCGGTTCTATTCCTGGTACACGCCGGAAGTGGGCGACGAGGACGGCGACGGCAAATGGGGCGAGAAGTACTGGACCCCGGGCTTCTGGATACCCAAGGCTCTGACCGGGCTGGACAAGGACATCGAGATCGGCCGCAGCTTCACCAACGACCCCGTGGGCAAGACCCTGTCGGAGCTGAACGTGGTGACCGGAGGCACCGCCACCGCCCGCGCGGCGAACAAGGCGGCGCTGATCGCGGCGCTGACCCCGATCAACATCGCGCCGGTGCAGCTGGACTATTCCAGTCTCTGGAACGAGATGTCGGTGCGCCACTTCGCCTATTACTGGGTGCGGGCGCGCTGGAACTCCAACTGGCGGATGAACCAGTTCTACAGCGACGTCTGGACCCCCGTGTACGGCAACGTCAAGGACAGCCGCCAGCTGACGCTCTGCGACCAGCTGCGCACGAAGGGCGCGACGATCTTCACCATCGGCTTCGAGGTGACGGATCACTCGGCCAACGTGATGAGCCGCTGCGCGAGCACGCCCAACTATTTCATCCGCGTCGTCGGCAACGATCTGGAGCAGGCGTTCGACCAGATCGCCAACTCGATCACCAAGCTGAGGCTTACCCAATGAAGCGCCTGCTGAACGCCCTCGCCCGCCCCTTCCGCCGCTTCACCCGGAACGAGGACGGCGGCCCGACCATCGAGTTCATCATCCTCGTCACCCCGGTGGTCTGGATGATGATGTCGGGGGCCGAGGCGGGCCTTCTGAACCTGCGTCACGTCATGCTGGAGCGCGGCACGGACATCGCCACGCGCGCGGTGCGCCTGTCGCCCTCGACGCCGCCGACCCACGAGCAGATCAAGCAGATGATCTGCGACCAGGCGCTGCTGCTGCCCGACTGCATGAACAGCGTCATGGTCGAGCTCAGGGCGGTGCCGCGCAGCAGCTGGACCACGATCAGCGCGGACGCCGAATGTGTCGACCGCAGCGACGAGATCAAGCCGATCACCCGCTACATCCCCGGCCAGCCGAGCGAGCTGATGCTGGTGCGCGCCTGCTTCAAGGCCAGCCCGATCTTCCCGACCACGGGCCTCGGGCTGATGATGCCCAAGGACGCCGCCGGGCAATATGCCGCCATCTCCACCTCGGCCTTCGTGAACGAGCCCTGAAAGGCACACTTCGATGTTCAAGACCCCCCTGCGCCGTTTCCTTCGCAACAGCGAAGGCAGCTATTCCGTCGAGACGATCCTCCTGCTGCCGATGCTGGCCTGGGGGGTTCTCGCATTCTTCAGCTATTTCGACGGACTTCGCCTGGCCAACGTGAACATCAAGGCCGCCCACACCATCGGCGACGTGCTGTCGCGGGAAACGGATCCGGTCAATGCGTCCTTCATCGACGGCACCGACCGGCTGCTGACGTTTCTCATCAATCGCCCCTATCAGATTTCCCTGCGTGTTTCGGTCTTCAAGTACAACGCGGACGAAACGGACTTCGACCTGGTCTGGTCGCAAAGCCGCGGCAGCCACGCCGCATTGAGCGACGCCGATGCCGCCACGGTCACGCCACGGCTGCCGATCACCGCGAATGGCGATTCCATCATCGTCGTGGAAACCTGGATGGATTACCGCCCGCCATTCGTGATGGGATTGTCCGAAACGACATTCTACAATTTCGTCGTGACGTCTCCGCGTTATTCACCGCAATTGAAGTGGGACGACGGGAGCGGTTCGATCACCTGATCCCGCGCATTCCGCCGGACCGGCCAGACGGCCTCCTGTCCCCAGGGGGCCGTTATCGTTTCGATACCCGCAAATTTTTGGCAACTGCCACGTTGGTGCCTCAATAACGACGCAGACCCCCCCTAGAGGTTTCTGGCCGGCGATTCCGACCGGCGATCGTTACAGCGGGACGGCAGGGATGAAGTTCAGGACGTGCGCGGGGGCGGAACGGGCGCGTCACGGGGCGAGGATGACCCCGTGGGCACCATTTTCGAGGTTCGGACGGGACGAAGACGGTTCGATGATCGTGTTCGGACTCTACCTGTTCATGGCCATTCTCCTCATCGGCGGCATCTCGGTCGACCTGATGCGCAGCGAGTTCGAACGCCTGAGGCTCCAGAACACGGTGGACACGGCGGTGCTGGCCGCCGCCGACCTGGACCAGAAGCTCGATCCCGAATCGGTCGTGCGCGACTACTTCAAGAAGGCCGGGCTCGAGGACGAACTGAACACCGTGAACGTGGTCGAGAACCTGAATTCCCGCACCGTCACGGCGACCTCCTCGCAGAGCGTGGCGACCATGTTCGTCAACTCCGTCGGCGTCGACAGCCTGTCGGCCTTCGCCCGCGGCACGGCCCGCGAGGACATCAGCGACATCGAGATCTCCCTCGTGCTGGACGTCTCGGGCTCGATGAACAGCGCCGGGCGCCTCGGCAACATGAAGAACGCCGCGAAGAGCTTCGTGAACACGGTGCTGTCGGAAGAGCGGTCGGCCTCGACGGACGGCGAGGTGTCGATCTCGATCGTGCCCTATTCGACCCAGGTCAACGTCGGCAGGACCGTCACCGACAACATGAACCTGAGCTTCCGCAACCCCTATTCGAACTGCGTGGACTTCCAGACCAGCGACTTCAGCTCGACGGGCGTGCCGGGCAGCACCCGCCACCAGACCGGCCATTTCGATCCCTGGACCCGCACCAGCCCGCCCGCCTCGCCGGTGTGCCGCACCGATGCCCCCGCCCAGGCGCAGCCGATCACCCAGGACAAGCAGAAGCTGCTGGACCAGATCGACGCGCTGACCGCGGACGGGAACACCTCGATCGACGTGGGCCTGAAGTGGGGCGCCGCCATGCTGGACCCGTCGTTCCAGAACCTCACCGACAAGCTGATCGACGCGGGCAAGGTCGCCGAGACCTTCCGCGGACGGCCCTATGCCTTCAACCGGCCGAACAGCATGAAGGTGCTGGTGGTGATGACCGACGGCGAGAACACCGCGCAGTACACGCTGAACGACAACTACAATTCGGGGATGAGCGACGTCTGGGGCCGCCAGAACAGCGACGGCACCTGGCGCTTCTCGGTGGACGCGCAGGAGTACCGCGACACCGACCGCGACGGCCGCTACTACGAACCGTGGTACATCGCGCGCACCGACCGCTGGGAGAGCGCCCGCGACGGCGGCGATTCCTATTCGCACCAGCTGTCCTACCAGGAGCTCTGGTCGGCGGCGTCGCTGGGCTACAACGCCTATTACAACTGGTACCGCCAGTACAACAATTCCAACACCTATTACAGCTGGTTCGGCGCGCCCTATTCCTATGTGGATCCGCAGACCAAGGACAACCGGATGAAGGCCATCTGCCAGGCCGCCAAGGACGAGGGGATCCTGGTGTTCAGCGTCGCCTTCGAGGTGGAGGAGCAGAACGCGATCCTGATGAAGCAGTGCGCCTCCTCTCCCAACCACTATTTCGACGTGGACGGCCAGGACATCGTATATGCCTTCTCGGCCATCGCCAGCACAATCAACCAGCTGAGGCTGATCCAGTGACGAAGCGAATCTTCCTCCGCCTTCGCCGTTTCGCCGGATGCGAGTCGGGCGTGGCCTCGATCGAATTCGCGCTGATGTTTCCGATCATGATGGGCTTCTTCATGATGTCGGCCGAGATGGGTCTGATCCAGCTGCGTCAGGCCATGCTGGAACGCGCCATGGACATCGCGGTGCGCGAGCTGCGGCTCGGCAATCCCGCCTACAGGGATCCGGAGGCCCTGAAGGCCGCCGTCTGCGACGAGGTGTTGCTGATCTCGAACTGTCTCGACGACATCATGCTGGAGATGGGTCCGGTGGATCCCCGCGACTTCATCTACTCCGAGGGCTCGGTTCAGTGCGTGGACCGCACCCAGGCGCTCAATCCGGTCGTCAACTACCACTCGGGGGCCAAGAACGAGGCGATGCTGCTGCGCTTCTGCGTGCTGCACGATCCGATCTTCCCGAACACCGGCCTGGGCAAGATCCTGCCCGTGGCCGCGGGCGGCGGCTATCGTCTGATCGCATCCACCTTCTTCGTGAATGAACCGACATGAAACAGCCCGGCAAGATCCGCAGAACACTCCGCCGTTTCCGGAAGAATACCGACGGGAGCTATTCCATCGAGACGGTCCTGATCCTGCCGATCCTGATCTGGGGCATGCTCGCGACCTACACCTTCGTCGACAGCTATCGCACCCAGACACTGAACCTGCGGGCCACCTACACGATCAGCGATCTGCTGACCCGGCAGTGGAATCCGGTGGACGGCAAGTTCATCACCGGGATCGGCCGGTTCTACGAATTCCTGACGGCGGCGCAGCATCCCACCACGGTCCGCGTGTCGGTCGTGTACTGGGATGAACCGAACAACACCTACCAGCTGGTCTGGTCGCAGGTGCGCGGCGTCGGGCATCCGCAGTTGCAGCAGAGCGACATGCAGGCGATGGCGCCCAGCATCCCGGCGCTGGCCAATGCCGACAGTGCGATCATCGTCGAGACCTGGCTGAAGTACGAGCCGCCCTTCAACGTCGGCCTCGGCAAGTCCGAGTTCTTCAACCGCGTCATCACCTCGCCGCGCTTCGTGCCGCAACTGCTGTGGTCGGATAGCAATCCGGGCGACTACATCAACGACGGCAACCACGACGACGGCAACAGCTACAACTACGGGGGGCTCGACCTGCTGGCGAAGGGCACCGACAGCTGACGGGGTCAGCCGCGGCGCGCGGCGATGCGCGTCGCCAGGAGCTCGGCCATCACCTTCGCCTCGGTGCCCGAGGTCACGCCGCCCACGCCCACGCGCCGTCCGATGCGCCACCACAGCCCCGGCGCCCAGGCCCGGGGTGCGGGCGTGTCCAGCACCAGAACGAAGCCGTTCGAGGGCTTGAAGGCAAACACGCCGCGGTCGACGCCCCTCATGTCCTCGACCCGGGCCAGCACCCGGCCGGTGCTTTCGCGCAGCTCGTGCTCGGTCAGTTCCAGCCGGCGGGACGTCGCCTGCCACATCCGCACCGCGCCGAACAGCGCGACGGCCCCGAAGGCCAGGAGCCCCAGCCGCCACGGCAGCGTCGGCGCGGTGGTGGCGGCGATCCAGAGCAGGACCAGCCCCAGCAGGGCCAGCGCGCCGGTGCCGAAGGCGCGGCGCGGGGTCGATGGGGCGATGATGGCGATGACGTCGGACACGGGCGCGCTCCTCTGCACGGATCGCGCCCTCCTAGCCTGCCTGCCGGCAGAAATCGAGCCGGTCAGAGCACGACTTCGGCGCCGCGCTCCTCCGGCTCGGTGTCGGTCATCTCGGGGGGGAATCCCGGCGCGCGGATGTCGAGGCCGGTGGCCTCTTCCAGCCGCTTGATGATGTTCGGCGACAGCTCGCGCGGACCGAAGCGGGCGATGCCGTCGTCGAAGATCGAGATCAGGAGCGGGTTCAGCTCCAGCGGCACGCCCGCGCGGTCTGCGACGGCCTGGAACAGGCCGATGTCCTTCTTCACGAGGTCCATGGTGAAGGAGATGTCGCGCGAGCCGTTGAGGATCACCTGGCCTTCGGTCTCGTGCACGAAGGAGGTGCCCGAGGAGATGGCGATGGCGTGGTAGGCGGTGCGCAGGTCCATCCCCGCCCCGCCCGCGACGGTCAGCGCCTCGGTCACGGAGACGAGGTTGGCGGTGGCGAGGTAGTTGGTGATGACCTTCAGGATCGAGGCGCTGCCGATCGGCCCGGTGTGCAGGATCCTGCGGCCCATGATGGTGAGGAGCGGCAGCACCGTCTCGAAGGTCGCGCGGTCGCAGCCCGCGAGGATCGCGATGTTGCCGGTGTCGGCGCGGTGGCAGCCGCCCGAGACCGGGCAGTCGGCCGCCTGCCCGCCCCGCTCGGCGATCTTCGCGCCGAGGCGCTTCACCTCGGCCTCGTCGGTGGTGGACATCTCCAGCCAGATCTTGCCGGGGCCGACCTGGGGCAGCATGTCCTCGACCACCACGGCCGAGGCGGCGGGGCTCGGGAGGCAGGTGATGACGACGTCGCAGGCCGCCATCATCGCCGCCGGATTGCCCCCGGCCGCGGCACCGCGGGCGGTGAAGCCTTCCACGAGGTGGGGATCGAGGTCGTGCACCACGAGGTCGATGCCGTTGCGCAGAAGGCTCCCGGCGAGCTTCCCGCCCACGTTGCCAAGCCCGATGAAACCGACCTTCATGCGCTGTCCTCCCCTGTCGCGGCCAGTCAGGGCACGGGCCGCGGGGTCCGTCGCCACCAGAAGCGACATGGGGCGACGCAAAGTGCGACGTGCCGCGCGATGCCCTTCCCCCGGAGGCCGCGGCACGCTAGAGCAGGGACATGAGCGACACCCCCACCCCGCCCGGCGAGCGCATCGCCAAGGTCCTGGCCCGCGCCGGCGTCGCCTCGCGCCGCGAGGCGGAGCGGATGATCGAGGACGGCCGGGTCACGGTCAACGGCAAGTCGATCAGCAGCCCCGCCCTGAACGTCACGCCGTCGGACCGGATCACCGTGGACGGCAAGCCGGTGGAAGAACCGGAACCGGCGCGGCTCTGGCTCTATCACAAGCCCGCGGGTCTGGTGACGACGGCGAGCGACGAGAAGGGCCGCGAGACGGTGTTCGACAACCTGCCGCCCGAGCTGCCGCGGGTGATGTCGGTCGGCCGGCTCGACATCACCTCCGAGGGCCTGCTGCTGCTGACCAACGACGGGGCGCTGAAGCGGCGGCTGGAGCTGCCCTCGACCGGCTGGCTCAGGAAGTACCGGGTGCGGGTCAACGGCTATCCCAGGGACGAGTCCTTCGCGCCGCTGCGCCGGGGGCTGGTGCTGGAAGGCGAGAAGTTCCAGCCGATGGAGGTGACGCTCGACCGCCAGCAGGGGGCGAACGCCTGGCTGACGGTGGGGATCCGCGAGGGCAGGAACCGCGAGATCCGCCGCGCGATGGAGTCGATCGGCCTGCCGGTGTCGCGGCTGATCCGGGTCAGTTACGGGCCGTTCCGGCTGAACGACCTTAAGCCCGGCGCGGTGGAGGAGGTCAAGGCGCGGGTGCTGCGCGACCAGCTGGGCGAAGGCGGCGCCGAGCGGCTGAAGCCGAAGCGCAGCCGCCCGGGCGAAGGGCGCGCCGCACAGCGCCCCGCCCGCCGCCCCGAGCGCAAGGGCGACGGCCCTGCCCGGCCGAAGCGCTGACGCCACGGCAGCGCCCGGGCGGCAACGGCGTCGGCTTTTTCGTGTCGGGCACGTTCAAAACCGCACCCTGCGCCGTTATCTCCACAGGGGCACGTCGGACATCGGCGCGCCGCCGCCGATGCTCTGGGCAGCACCGGCGGCTTGGATTAACGTGGCACGGGAAGAACGGGGGCGGCTCCGATGGCGAGATTTGTGATCGTGGCGTTTGCGCTGGCGGTGCTGGCCTACGGGGCCTGGGGCGTCACCCGGGCCGTGTCGGCCACGGCGCGCGCAGGGCGCGACCGGGTGCATACGGATGACTTGGGAAACGGGTTCATGCAGAAACTGTCCTTCGTGCTGCTCTGCGCGCTGATCTTCTACGTCGCGATCTGGGGAGGCGCCTGAGATGGCGCAGCGCTACGGCGGAAAGCACAGCCCCGGCGGTGCGCCGGAGGCGGCGCCGCGTCCCGCGTCCGGTGCGTCCGGCTGGGAAGGCAGGCGGCGCAGCGCCGCGGGCGGGCGGATCAACGCGCTGTTCATCGCCCCCTTCCCGCTGCTGCCGCTCGCCTTTGCGAAGGAGCCGGTGGGGCTGGCGCTGAACCTCGTCGCCTTCGGCATCCTGATGGGCGCGGCCTACCTGACGAAGCAGGGCGTGCTGGCGCAGGAAGCCTACGCGGCGCGCAGCGTCGCCAAGCGCCCGGCGATCCCGCGGAAGATCTTTGCGAGCGTGCTGACCGGGCTCGGCCTGGCCGTCGCGGGGCTGGGCGGCGATCCGGTCGCGCCCGCGATCTTCGCGGTGCTGGGGGCCGGGCTGCATTTCCTCGCCTTCGGGGCAGATCCGCTGCGAGACAAGGGCGCCGAGGGGGTCGACAGCTTCCAGGCCGACCGGGTGGCGGCCGTGGTGGACGAGGCCGAGGCGCACCTGCGCGAGATGCACGATGCGATCCTGCGCGCGAAGGACCGCGAGGCGGTGGCGCGGGTCGAGCGGTTCCAGCTCACCGCGCGCAGGATGTGCCGCCAGGTCGAGGAGGATCCGCGCGACCTGACCGGCGCGCGCAAGTACCTCGGCGTCTATCTTCTGGGCGCGAAGGACGCGACGGTGAAGTTCGCCGACCTCTATTCCCGCAGCCAGGACGCGAAGGCGCGGCAGGATTATTTTGCCCTGCTGAAGGATCTCGAGCAGGGATTCACCCAGCGGATGGAGAAGCTGCTGGTGGAGGACCGCACCGACCTCGACGTCGAGATCGAGGTGCTGCGCGACCGCCTGGCGCAGGAAGGCGTGCGCACCCGCGCCGCAGAATAGTTCAAGCGATTCAACCCGGAGCGTTCGCCCATGTCCAAGACCGTCAGCCACAAGGCCGCCGAGAAGACCCCCGAGGTGGAGGAGACCGCCGCCGTGATCCTGCCCGAACCGAAGGCCGATGTCGTGCCGCTGGAACAGGCGGAACCCGCCGTCGCCGCCGAGATCGAGAAGCGGGTGGCGGAGATCGACATCTCCGACACCAACTCGATCGTCGGCTTCGGCGCCGCGGCCCAGGCCGAGTTGCAGACGATCAGCCAGGCGATGCTGGCGGACGTCCGGAACAAGGACGTGGGCCCGGCGGGGGATTCGCTGCGCGACATCGTCTCGACGATCAAGGGCTTCTCGATCTCCGAGCTGGACGTGCGCCGCGACCGGTCCTGGTGGGAGAAGCTTCTGGGCCGCGCCGCGCCGATGGCGAAGTTCGTGGCGCGATACGAGGACGTGCAGGCGCAGATCGACCGGATCACCGGCAACCTGCTGGAGCACGAGCACAGGCTCCTGAAGGACATCAAGTCGCTCGACATGCTCTATGACAAGACGCTGGCCTTCTACGACGAGCTCGCGCTCTACATCGCGGCGGGAGAGGAGAAGCTCCGGCGGCTCGATGCCGACACGATTCCCGCGAAGGAGGCCGAGGTCGCCGCCGCCGCCGATCCCGAGGGGGTGATGGAGGCGCAGGAGCTGCGCGACCTGCGTGCGGCGCGGGACGACCTGGAACGGCGGGTGCACGACCTGAAGCTGACGCGGCAGGTCACGATGCAGTCGCTGCCCTCGATCCGGCTGGTGCAGGAGAACGACAAGTCGCTGGTGACGAAGATCAACTCGACCCTCGTGAACACCGTGCCCCTGTGGGAGACGCAGCTGGCGCAGGCGGTGACCATCCAGCGGAGCCGCGAGGCGGCGGAGGCGGTGAAGGGCGCGAACGACCTGACGAACGAGCTTCTGCGGGCCAACGCGAAGAAGCTGCGCGACGCGAACCGCACCGTGCGCGCCGAGATGGAACGCGGCGTTTTCGACATCGAGGCGGTGAAGGCAGCTAATGCCGACCTGATCGCCACGATCGAGGAGAGCCTGCAGATCGCCGACGAGGGCAAGGCGCGGCGCGCCGCGGCCGAGCAGGATCTGAAGACGATGGAGGCGGAGCTGAAGTCGACCCTCGCCGCCGCCCGGTCCCGCAGCGACGGCGCGGGCTCCGGCACGCTTTCGAAAGGCTGAACCATGGTGCGCTGGTCGAGGGCGGCGGCGGTCCTGACGCTGGGCGTCGCGGTGGCGGGCTGCGAGGTGGCGAAGCCGGTGACGCCGGTGCCGCGTCCCCCTGCCCGCCCGGAAAACCTCCAGCCCGCCCCGCCGCCGAAGCCGGAGGCGCCGCCCGAGGTGCGCTCGTCGGACAGCCTCGTGCTCGAGAAGTACTATGCGCGGGTCGAGAAGGGGCTTCTGTCCCAGGGCCTGCTGCGCAAGGACGGCGGCGGCCGCGACACGCCCTACGGGCGGCGGCAGCTGGTCGAGAACTTCCTGAAGATCGCGCTCTACGACGAGTACGCGCGGGTCGGCGGCGGGCTGGTGGCGCGGACCACGCCCTCGGTCCTGCGCCGCTGGGAGACGCCGGTGCGGATGCAGGTGGATTTCGGCGAGACGGTGCCGAACCGCATCCGCTCCGCGGACCGCGCGGCGATCACCGCCTATGCCGCGCGCCTGTCGCGCGTGACCGGCCTGCCGATCAGCGAGGTCGGGCGGGGCGGCAACTTCCACGTCTTCGTGATGAACGAGGACGAGCGGCGCGCGCTGGCCCCGGTGCTGCGCACGCGCCTGCCGGGCCTGTCGGAGGCCGACGTGCGCACCATCACCGAGCTGCCGCAGCGCGACTACTGCGTGGTCTTCGCCCGGGCGGGCAGCGACGGCGCCTATTCCAGCGCGGTGGCCTTCATCCGCGCCGAGAACCCCGACCTGCTGCGGCTTTCCTGCATCCACGAGGAGCTGGCGCAGGGTCTGGGCCTGCCGAACGACAGCCCCTCGGCGCGACCCTCGATCTTCAACGACGACGAGGAGTTCGCGCTGCTGACGACGCAGGACGAGCTGATGCTGAAGATGCTCTACGACCCGCGGATGCGGGTCGGCATGAGCGAGGAGGAAGCGCGCCCGGTGGCCGAGGAGATCGCGGCGGAGCTTCTGGGCGGCGACAGCTGAGGCCGGGGGCCGGTTTCCTTGAGGAAACCGGTCCGTTTTCCTTCAGGAAAACGGCCCCGCCCCAGTCGTGCGGCCCGCATCGCCCCGGCCGCCGCGCCGTCTTTCGGGCGCGGGTGCCGGTTTCCTCAAGGAAACCGGACCATTTTTCTGAAGAAAAATGGCGCCCCGCGTCGGGGGCGATGGCACGCGCGGGGCGTCCGGGAAACCGGATGGCAGGGACAGGCGCGACGGGCTATAAGGCAGGGCAGGATCCGGCCTTCGGGGCGGGTCGGGCGACAGTGGGAGACAGCCATGAGAGACGATCTGCGAACCTTCCCGGGCCGCGCCGGGGGCGCGGGGACGTTCAGGCGGGGAGGTTGCTGAGATGTCGATCTTCGATTTCCTCTCCGGACAGTTCATCGACGTCATCCACTGGACCGACGACACCCGCGACACCATGGTCTGGCGGTTCGAGCGCTACGGCCACGAGATAAAGTATGGCGCCAAGCTGACGGTGCGCGAGGGGCAGGCCGCCGTCTTCGTCCACGAGGGGCAACTGGCCGACGTGTTCACCCCCGGGCTCTACATGCTCGAGACGAACAACATGCCGATCCTGACGACGCTCCAGCACTGGGACCACGGCTTCCGCTCGCCCTTCAAGTCCGAGATCTACTTCGTCAACACCACCCGGTTCGCGGACCTGAAGTGGGGGACCAAGAACCCAATCATGCTGCGCGACCCCGAGTTCGGGCCGACGCGGGTGCGCGCCTTCGGCACCTACAGCGTCAAGGTCAGCGATCCGGGTCGGTTCCTGACCGAGATCGTGGGCACCGACGGCGAGTTCACGATGGACGAGATCAGCTTCCAGATCCGCAACATCATCGTGCAGGAGTTCTCGCGCGTGCTGGCGACGAGCGGGATTCCCGTGCTCGACATGGCGGCGAACACCGAGGACCTGGGGAAGCTCGTCGCCGGAAAGATCTCCGAGACCATCGCCGCCTACGGGCTGGTGATCCCCGAGCTCTACATCGAGAACATCTCGCTGCCCCCGGCGGTCGAGGCGGCGATGGACCGGCGCACCTCAATGGGGGTGGTGGGCGACCTGAACCGCTATACCCAGTTCCAGGCGGCCGAGGCGCTCGGCAATGCCGACAGCGCCGCCGGTTCGGCCATGGCGACGGGGATGGGCGCCGGGCTTGGCATGGCGATGGGCGGGCAGATGGCGAACGCGGGCCCCTGGGGCCCCCGTGCGGCGCCCGCGGCCCCCGCCCCGGCGGCCGCATCCGGCATGGCCGCGCCGCCCCCGCCGCCGCCGCCGCCGGTCGAGCATGTCTGGCACATCGCCGAGAACGGCGCGACGCGGGGTCCGTTCTCGAAGGCGGCCCTCGGGCGCATGGTGACCGACGGCAGCCTGACGCGGGAGACCCACGTCTGGACGCAAGGCCAGGACGGCTGGAAACGGGCGGGCGAGGTGACGGAGCTGGCGCAGCTCTTCACCGTCATGCCGCCGCCCCCGCCCCCCGGCGCGTGAGGGAACCGGAGTGCTGACCGTCACCTGCGACTGCGGCGCCGTCACCGTGACCGCGCCCGGCCTGCCGGACGAGGTCAACGCCTGCCCCTGCGGCTGGTGCCAGCGGATCGGCGCCCGCTGGGGATATTACAGGCGGTCGAGCGTGACCGTGACCGGCGAGACCCAGGTCTACCTCCGCGCCAGCCGCCGGATCGAGTTCCACCGCTGTCTCGTCTGCGGCGCGGTCACGCACTGGCTGCCGAACACCGGTCTCGACCGCGCAGGGGTGAACCTGGCCAACCTCGACCCGTCCCTCTATGCCGCCGTCCCGGTCGTCGCCGAGGGTCCGTGACAGCGCGCCCGCCCCGGCCCGCGCGCCAAAGCACCCCTGCCGCCGGCATCCTGCCTGTGCCGCGCGTGCGGCCCCTGCCCCTCTACCGGATACACGCCTGAGCCCATGGACAAGACCGAACACCGCTTCCCCTGCGACGCCTGCGGCGCCGACATGCGCTTCGACCCGGCCCGCGGCCTGATGGTCTGCGATCACTGCGGCAACGAGACGCCGGTCAACGGGCCGAAGCCGCAGCTGGCCCCGATCCGGGAACTCGACTTCCGCGCCGCGATCGAGGCGCGCCTGCCCGAGGCCGAGATGGAGGAGACGCGCGTCACCTCCTGCCCGAACTGCGGTGCCGAGATCGGGTTCAAGCCCGACGTCCACGCCACCGAATGCCCGTTCTGCGCCACGCCCGTCGTCACCGGCACCGGCGCCAACCGCCACATCAAGCCACGCGGTCTCGTGCCCTTCGCGCTGGACGAGGGGCAGGCGCGGCAGGCGATGACGGACTGGCTGGGCTCGCTCTGGTTCGCGCCGAACGGGCTCACGGAGTATGCCCGCAAGGGGCGGCGGATGCAGGGGATCTATGTCCCCTACTGGACCTTCGACGCCGGGACCGAGAGCGATTATCGCGGCGAGCGCGGCATCGTCTATTACGAGACGCAGACCGTCATGCGCGACGGCAAACGCGAGACGGTGCAGGTGGAACGGGTGCGCTGGTACTCGGCCGCGGGCCGGGTGGCGCGGTTCTTCGACGACGTGCTGGTGCTGGCGTCGAAATCCCTGCCGAAGACCTATACCGATGCGCTCCAGCCTTGGGACCTGACGGCGCTGACGCCCTATGCGCCGGCCTTCCTGGCGGGTTTCCGGGCCGAGGCCTATCAGGTCGAGCTGACCGACGGCTTCACCGAGGCGCGCGCAATCATGGACCGCCAGATCGAACGCGACGTGCGCTTCGACATCGGCGGCGACCGGCAGCGGATCCACGACATCCAGACGCGGATCTCGGACGTGACCTTCAAGCACGTGCTGCTGCCGGTGTGGCTGGCGGCCTACAAGTACAAGGGCACCACCTATCGCTTCGTGGTGAACGGACAGACGGGCCGGGTGCAGGGCGAGCGGCCGTGGTCGGCGGTGAAGATCGCGCTGGCGGTGATCGCGGGCCTGATTGTGGCGGGCGTCTTCGGCTATTTCTACGCGCAGAACCGGTGAGGCTGGCGCGGGAACGCTGGTGGCGCTAACACCGTGTAACAAGCGGAAAGGAGAGCCCCGATGATCCTCTGTTGCGGCGAAGCCCTGATCGACATGCTGCCCCGGACCACCGCCGAGGGCGAAGCGGCCTTCGCGCCCCACGCCGGGGGCGCCGTGTTCAACACCGCCATCGCGCTTGGCCGTCTGGGGGTGGCGACCGGCTTCTTCTCGGGCCTGTCCACCGACATGTTCGGCGAGATCCTGGTCGAGACGCTGGCGGCCTCCGGCGTCGATGCAGCCCCCGCCCACCGGTCGGACCATCCCACCACGCTTGCCTTCGTGAAGCTGGTGGAGGGCCAGGCGACCTATGCCTTCTACGACGAGAACACCGCGGGGCGTCTTTTGTCGCCCGACAACCTGCCGGAACTCGGGGAGGAGACCGAGGCGCTGTTCTTCGGCGGCATCTCGCTGGTGGTGGATCCCTGCGGCATGGCCTACGAGGCGCTGGCCCGGCGCGAGGCGGGGCAGCGGGTGGTGATGTGCGATCCGAACATCCGCCCCGGCTTCATCCGCGACGAGGCTGCCTATCGCGGGCGGATCGCGCGGATGCTGGCGGCGTCGGACATCGTGAAGCTGTCGGACGACGACCTGCACTGGCTGGAAGGGCCGGGCGACATCGCCGGGCTGGCGCGCGGGATCCTGGAGAAGGGACCGTCCCTGGTCTGCATCACCGAAGGGGCGAAGGGCGCGACGGGATTCATCGCCGCGGGCGCGGTTTCGGTCGCGGCGACGCCGGTGACAGTGGCCGACACCGTCGGCGCGGGCGACACGTTCAACGCGGGCGTGCTGGCCTCCCTGTCCAAGGCGGGGCTGCTGACGCGGGACGGGGTGCGGAACCTGCCCGAGGACGCGGTGCGCGATGCGCTGACGCTGGGGGTCCGCGCGGCGGCGGTGACAGTCAGCCGGGCGGGCGCGAACCCGCCGCGCCGCGACGAGCTCTGATGCGGGCGCTTCTGCAGCGGGTGTCCGAGGCGTCGGTCTCGGTCGCGGGCGAGGTCGTCGGGCAGACGGGGCCGGGCCTTCTGATCCTCGTCTGCGCGATGGAGGGCGACACGGCCAAACAGGCCGGGGCGCTGGCGGCCAAGGCGGCGAAGCTGCGGATCTTCCGGGACGAGGCGGGCAAGATGAACCGGTCGCTGCTGGATTGCGGCGGCGGCGCGCTGGTGGTGTCGCAGTTCACCCTGGCCGCCGACACCTCGCGCGGGAACCGGCCCGGCTTCTCCGCGGCGGCGCGGCCCGAGGTCGGCGAAGCGCTGTACCTGGCCTTGGCCGAGGCGCTGCGGGAGCTCGGCGTGCGCGTGGCGACGGGGCGCTTCGGCGCCGACATGGCGGTGGCGCTGGTCAACGACGGGCCGGTGACGATCTGGCTCGAAGGCTGAAATTGCCGTTAAGGATTTGTTTACGCTGAGACCGCTAGAACGGTGTCAGTCCGGAGAATCTGGGCTGGATGCCGGGAACCACGGTGTCCGCCAGCGGCAGAGCCGGGAGGAGCCCGGCCTCGCCCCTTCACGGATCGCATGCGCCCGTCCCTCGAACAGGGGACTGGCGCATGGCCGTGGCGGCCTGTTGGCGCCGAATGTGCCAGTCCGGTCGCCACCCCCTGCGCGGTGCCGTCCCCGCCGACCTCGCGGTGAAGGACGGCGCACGGGCCGGGGCGGTCCGGGGATGGGCCGACCCTCCGGGACCGCCCGCGGGGATGACGGAAGCGGTGTGGCGGGCCGCCGACGCTCCCGCGCCGGGCAGGACCGGGCACGTCAGGGGGCCGCGCGGACGGGACGACGCGCGGACCCCTGGCGGGGCGACGGCCGGCAGGTCACGGTCGGCGGGTCATGTTCGGCAGATCACGGTCGGCGCGGGGGGCACGCAGGCGGGATGCGGGCGTGCGGCTCCTTCGCGTCGGACGCGCTGTGGCGGTCGTCGGAATGCCTGCGCGGCGCCATCTGCCAGATGCCTGCGCGGCGCCATCCGCCTGCTGGGCGGCCGGATACCGCTGCGGCGCCTCAGAGACCGCCGCGCGCGATGATCCGGGCCAGTTCGCGGATCGCCTGAGCCTGGGCGGTGGCGATGGTGCGCACGTCCTCGGGGTTGTAGGGCGCGGCGACCTCGAAGGGCTTGGCGACCTCGCGGCGGTTCCCGGAGGGCGACGAGATGTAGTACTGCCCGGCCATGCGGTATTGGCCATCGACCGAGGCGAGCGCCTTGGAGAAGCGCACCTCGAGGCGGGCGTCGGGCAGGTCGGACAGCGGCCAGGGCTCGGCCGCGACCTTGGCGCGGGTGATCGAGGACAGCGCATCGGCCAGCCCCTGCGTCACCGCCCGCGTGGGATCGTCGGCCCAGAGACGGTTCGGATCGGTCATCAGCTCGCCGTTCGGACCCTCGATCGCGATCGTCTCGAGCCCCGCGTAGAGCGGCAGGTCGGCCTCGCGCACCTCCAGCGAGCGTACGCCGACGCCGATGGTCGCGTCGTCGGCGACGTCGGGCACCGGATAGCGCAGGACCGGCGCAGAGGAGCAGGCGCCGAGCGCGACCAGGACGAGGGCAAGGGCGGGCAGTGATTTCATGTCAGCGTCCAAAGAGCAGGGAATTGGGATTGCGCTCGATCGCGCGGGCCAGGGAGTTGACCGAATTGGCGGCGTCGCGGATCTCGCGCAGGGTCGAGCGGGTCTCGCTGCCGAAGGTGCCGTCGCTGCTGTAGCCCGAGATCACCGTCTCGGCCTCGGCCAGCAGGCGGTTCATCCGGTTCAGCAGTTCGGGCAGGTTGTCCGACGTCGTCGCGATCGACCCCGCGGCCCGCTCGGCCGCGGCGAGGGTCGAGTTGGCGTTCTCGATCAGCCCCCCTGCCCGCGCCTCGGCCAGCACCGCCTCGACCTGCGCCAGAGCGCCGTTCAGCGCGGCCGGGACCGCCTGGCTGTCGGTGGAGGAGATCAGCGTGTTGGCGCTGTTCACGAGGTCGGTGGCGCGGTTGGCCAGCTCCTCCAGCGGCAGGTCGGCGGCGGTGTTCGCCAGCTCCTCCAGCTGCGTGGCGATGCCGTTCGCGCGCTCGACCAGGGCCGGCAGGTCGCTGGTGGCGGCGCTGAGGCTGTCGGCGGCGGTCCTGGCCGAGTCGAGCACCGGCATCAGCGCGTCGGTGATCCGCTGCACCGCCGCCGAAGTGGTGATGAGCGCGTCGTTCGCCCCCGCGATCAGGCCCGAGGTGCGGATGTCGGTGATCGCCCCCTGCGCCTGGCGCACGGCGGATTCCAGCTGGCCGGGCAGCGCCTTCGTCCCCGGATCGTTCAGCAGCGCGTTGGCCGAGGCGATGACGTCGTTGGCCTGGTTCACCAGGTCGTCGAGCGGCAGCTGGTCGGCCTTGACGAGCAGCGCGTCGGCGCTTTGCGCCACGCCGTCGATGCGCTCGATCAGCTGGGGCACGCCCTGAAGCGAGGTGTTGGCCTGCGCCACCGTCTGCTCGGCAGCGTCGATGACGGGCAGCAGCGCCTCGGTGACGCGCTGCACCGCCTGTTCGGTGGAGGTCAGCGTGCTGCCCACCTGTTCGATCACGCCGCTGCTGCGCACGTCGGCGATGGCGCCCTGCGCCTCCTGGATCGCCGCGCCAAGCTGCACCGGAAGCTGCTGCACGCCCTCGCTGTTCACCAGCGTGTCGGCGCTGGTCAGAAGCGTGCTGGCGCGGGTCAGAAGCTCGTCGAGCGGCAGGTTGTTCGCGGTGGTCATCAGGTTGTCGGCGC
Organism: Oceaniglobus roseus; assembly: GCF_002869745.1. GTDB lineage: Bacteria > Pseudomonadota > Alphaproteobacteria > Rhodobacterales > Rhodobacteraceae > Oceaniglobus > Oceaniglobus roseus. Next base: position 42,605 of record NZ_PNOS01000014.1, on the reverse strand, counting down.
TGGCGGCCACCTCCTCGATGCTGGTGATCAGCTCGGGCACGTCGGCGACCGAGGCGATGACCGCTTCCGAGGCGTCCGAGGCGGCGTTCAGCGCATCGGTCAGGGCCTGCACCGTGCCGGCCTCGCGCACGCTCTGCAGGATCGCCTCGAACTCGTTCGCGCCCTCGTTCAGCGTCGCGATCATGTCGGAGGCCTGGACCGGCAGCCCCTGCACCTGTTCCGAGCCGACGAAGCTGCGCACGTCGTTCAGCAGCGCCAGCACCTCTTCGGGGGTGCGCTTCACATTGTCGTCGGAGAGGATCACGTTGACGCTGTCCAGCACGTCGACGGCCGAACTGAGAAGTTCCTCGATGGGCAGGTTGTTGATGCGGTTGAAGACGCCTTCGGCGGTGTCGGCGAAGTCCGAGATCTCGGCCGGGATCGAGGGCAGGATCGGATAGGGTTCGCCGTTCATGTCGATGCTGGCCGAGGGCTGGGGGCCGATGGTGTCGGGCAGCAGGATCGCCACCTTCAGCCCGCCGGTCAGCAGCGAGGCGTTCTGGAGCTGCGCGCGGTAGCCGCGCCGCACCGCGTCCTGCATGAACCGCAGTGCGCTTTCCTCGGTCGCGTCGGCCGGAAGCCCCAGCTTCGAGGTGGACAGCTCCAGCGTGGCCAGCAGGCGCACGGCGTTGTCGCCGAAGCGGTCGGGATCCACGAGGCCGGTGATGGCCGTGACCTTGCCGACCTTGATCCCTTGGAACTCGACGTCGGCGTCGTTGGTCAGGCCGCTGACCGCGCCCTCGAAGATCACGGCGAGGTTCAGCGTCACCCCCTCGGCCCCGTCGGTGAAGAGGCTGGCGCGGGCGCTGTCCTCGTCGTCGTAGAGCTGGAAGGTTGCGCCGTCGTCGACGGCGTTGCCGCCCGAGACCAGCGTCTCGAAGGCGACGCCGCCCGAGACGAGGGAGGCGAGGCTGGAGACGTTCAGCTGCGCGCCCTGTGCCCCGAAGGAGAAGGAGAAGCCGGAGGTGTCCCAGAACCGGGTGGCGGAGGTCAGCAGCCGGTCCTCGGGGGCGCGGATGAAGCCGTCGGCCAGCACCGAGACGCCGTCGTCGGAGAGCCGGAGGTTGGCGACGCGGCCCACCTCGATCCCGCGGTAGAGGATCGGCGTCCCCTCCCCCAGCCCCTTGGAGGAGCTTGTGCGCAGCGTGATCGCGGTGCCCTGCTGGTCGGAGCGGACGAGCGGTGCCTTGGGAAGGCCGTCGAACCTGCTCTGCGGCTCGCCCTTCTCGTTGTTCCAGGTGCCTTCGATGAAGACGCCCGAGAGCACGGTGTCGAGGCCCGAGACGCCCTGTGCCGTCACCTCGGGGCGCACGACCCAGAACTGCGCGTCGGCGTCGACGTATTCGGCGACGTCCTTGTCGACGCGGACATGGACCAGCACCGAGCCGAGGTTGTCGCTGAAGCTCACGGATTCGACGACGCCCACTTGCACGTCGCGGTATTTCAGCACCGTCTCGTTCGCCTTGACGCCCGAGGCGTTGTCGAAGGCGATCTCGATCATCGGGCCCTGGCTTGCGAAGCTCTGCCAGAAGACGGCGAGCGAGACGAGAAGCGCGCCGATCGGCACGACCCAGATGAAGGAGATGCGGTCGCGCCAGGATCGCCTGGCCGGGCGGACGTGAAGTTCGGGGGCGTCGGTCACTCTGTGTCTTCCTCTTCGGCGTCCCAGATCGAGCGGGGGTCGAAACTCTGCGCCGAGAGCATCGTGAAGATGACCGACAGCGCGAAGGTGATGGCGGCGGGCCCCGGATTGATCGCCGCGACGGCGCTTAACTGCACGAGAGAGCTGAGGATTGCCACCACGAATACGTCGATCATGGACCAGCGGCCGATGAACTCAACATATTCGTAGAGCCGGTGCCGGGCGGCGGCCGACAGCTTCACCTGGTGCTTCAGGCTGAGCGCGAGATAGGCGATGGCCACGAACTTGCCCATCGGGATCAGCACCGAGGCGACGATGATGATGATGGCGATGCCGACGGCGCCGTGGTGGATCAGCTCGATCGCGCCGCCGATGATGGTGCTTTTCGAGGTCGACAGCAGCGTCTGCGTCAGCAGCATCGGGTAGAGATTGGCGGGGATGTAGCAGATGATGCCGACCGCCATCCAGGCCCAGACCCGGCTGAGCGCGGTGGGGTCGCGCGATTGCAGGGGCGCGTGGCAGCGGCCGCAGATGTCGCGGTCGGCGGGCCAGACCCGCGAGCAGCGCGTGCAGGCCACCAGCCCGCTGCCCCTCGCGGTCACTGTCTGCTGCGGTCGAGCGCTTTCCATATCGTCCATCTGTTGATGTAGCTGTCCTGCACGACGATCACGACGACCAGCGCGGCGAACATCCAGAAGGCGGGGCCGAAGCCGACGCGGGCGAGGTCGGCGACCTTCACCAGCGCCACGGCGACGCCGATCACGAAGATCTCGGCCATGGACCAGGGGCGCATCGCCTCGGCATAGCGGAAGGCGTCGACGGCGTGGCGGAACGGCTTGCGGCCGAAGACCAGCGGGGTCAGGACGTAGAGGACCAGAACCGAGCGGGCGATGGGGATCAGCACGATCAGCGCGGCCACGGCGACCGAGAGCGCGAACATCGGCCCCCCCGCGAAGGCGAGCGCGGCATCCAGCACCGAGCTGGAGTTGGTCAGCCCGGCGACGCTGACCGACAGGAACGGGAAGATCGTTGCGCCGATCATCAGGACCACCACCGTCAGCGACAGGGCGGCGGCCCGCGCGAAGGCGCGGCGGCGGGACGAGATCAGGACGGTGTGGCAACGGGTGCAGTTGGCGCGTTCGCCATGGTCCAGCGACACGACCCGGTACAGCGCGTCACACTGCGGGCAGGCGATCAGCTCGCCCTCGTCCTCGGGGGTGTCGTCCACCGTCATCCATACCCTTTACACAAACCAACATGGCGCCTTCGCGTATCTATCAGGTCGCGCCCCCCCGCAAAAGCGGCAAAGTTACGCGGCGAAGTCGCACGGAACCTCAGACGGACACGGTTTTCTGGAGCGTCTCGCGGGGGATCTCGGACTTGGCGCCGCTGAGCTTCACGCTGCCGCGTTCGAGGACATTGAACCGGTCGGCGAGGTCATAGGCGAAGCTGAAATACTGCTCGACCAGGACGATCGCCATCTCGCCCTCGTCCCTCAGCCGCGCGATGACGCGGCCGATCTGCTGGATGATGTTCGGCTGGATCCCCTCGGTCGGCTCGTCCAGCAGCAGGAGCTTCGGCTTCGTGATCAGTGCCCGGGCGATGGAGAGCTGCTGCTGCTGGCCGCCCGAAAGGTCGCCGCCGCGCCGCGCGGTCATGTCCTTCAGCACCGGGAACAGCTCGTAGATCCGGTCGGGGATGCGGTGTTCGGACTTCGGCAGGCAGGCAAAGCCGGTTTCCAGGTTCTCCTTCACGGTCAGCAGCGGGAAGATGTCGCGCCCCTGCGGCACATAGCCGACGCCCTTCTGCGCCAGCACCTGGGCGGGCACCCTCCCGATCTCCTCGCCGTCGAGGCGATAGGTGCCGCCGGACCGGGGGTGCGTCCCCGATATCGCCTTCAGGAGCGAGGTCTTGCCGACGCCGTTCGTGCCCATGACGCAGGTCACCTGCCCCTTCGCGGCGGTCAGCGACACGCCGTTCAGGATCTGCGAGCCGCCGTAGTGCAGGGTAAGGTCGTTGACTTCGAGCATCAGCCGCGCCCCAGGTAGACGTCGATCACGTCCTTGTTGGCCGTGACATGGTCGAGGCTGCCCTCGGCCAGCACCGACCCCTCGTGCAGCACCGTGACCTTGCAGTTCAGGCGGCGCACGAATTCCATGTCATGCTCGACCACCACCACGGCGCGGGTCTTCGCCGCCTCCACCAGGATGTCGGTGGTGTGCTCGCGCTCGGCGAGCGTCATGCCGGCGGCGGGTTCGTCGACCAGCAGCAGGCGCGGCTCCTGCGCCAGCAGCATCCCGATCTCCAGCCACTGCTTCTGGCCGTGGCTGAGCTCGCCCGACTTGCGGGTGAGCGCGTCGGCAAGGCCGATCTCCCGCGCCAGTTCGCCGACCCGGGCGACGTCGGCCTCGGAGGGACGGAACAGCAGGGTGGCGAGGGGGCCGCGGGGCTTCTTCAGCGCCATCATCAAGTTGTCGAACACCGACTGGTCCTCGAACACGGTCGGGCGCTGGAACTTGCGCCCCACCCCGGCCTGGGCGATGCGGTTTTCCGAGAGGCCGAGGAGCGAGACGTGCTCTTCCCCCCAGAGCACGCTGCCCTCGTCGGGCCTCGTCTTGCCGGTGACGATGTCCATGAAGGTGGTCTTCCCCGCCCCGTTCGGCCCGATGATCGCCCTGAGTTCGGCTGGGCCGATGGAGAAGGACAGGTTGTTGATCGCCTTGAACCCGTCGAAACTGACGGAGACGCCGGAAACTTCGAGGAGCTGGGTCACGTCTCGGCCTCCTTCTCGCGGAAGCTGCCCTGGTCGGGGCCGAGGTCGGCGCCGCGCCGGTTCGGGCTGCGGATCCCGGCGGCGAGGTCGAACAGCCCGCCGATGCCCTTCGGCGCGAAGAGGGTGACGAGCACGAAGGAGAGGCCGAGCAGCACCAGCCACCAGTCGACCCACTTGACGGTGTAGACCCCGAGGTTCAGGTCGGGCGCCTGGCCGCCGGTGAAGAAGGTCGACAGCAGCGACACGAAGGCCGCGCCGATCACCGCGCCGTAGAGGCGGCCGCGCCCGCCGATGGCGACCCAGACGGCGAGGTAGATCGAGGCGATGGGCGCGATCTCGGCCGGGTTGATGATGCCGGCCTGGGGGTAGTAGAGGGCGCCCGCGATGGCGGCGATGATCGCGGTGAGGGTGAAGACGAAGAGCTTGAACGTCTCGACCGGGTAGCCGAGGAAGCGCACCCGCGCCTCGTCGTCGCGGATGCCGCGGATCACCGAGCCGAGCTTGCCCGAGACCACCCAGGCGGCGAGCAGGTAGCCGAGCGCGAGGGCGAGCGCGGAGGCCCAGAAGAACCAGAGCGAGACGAGGGATTGCGGGGTGTCGGCGAGGCCCGGAAGATTCTGGAGGCCGGAAAGGCCGTTGTTGCCCCTGAGGCCGCTGTCGTTCTGGAACAGGTAGAGCGACAGCGCGAGGGTCATCGCCTGGGTCAGGATCGACAGATACACACCGGTCACGCGGGAGCGGAAGGCGAGCCAGCCGAAGACGAGGGCGAGGACTCCGGGGACGAGCACCACCATCACGAGTTGCAGCGGCAGGCTGTGGGCGAAGGCCCAGACCGGCGGAAACTCGGCGCTGCCGACGACGCCGAAGATCTGGGTGCCGATGGCGTCGGCGATCTCCTGCTCCGTCGGCGGCAGGGGCGCGTTGGCGAGGCTGTCGACCACGATCAGCCGCGTGCGCTCGTACATCAGCCACATGCCGATGGCGTATCCCCCGAGGCCGAAGAAGGCGAAATGGCCGAGGGAGAGGATGCCGCAGTAGCCCCAGACGAGGTCCATGGCGATGGCGGCGAGGCAGAGGCAGAGGGTCTTGCCGAGCGTCTTGACGAAGCTCGTGGAGACGAGGTTGAGGCCGAGGCCTTCGGACAGGACGGTGACGCCGAGGGTGAACAGCGCGAGGCAGAGGAGGAAGGCGAGGACCGAGGGATTGCGGGCCAGGAAGGACTTCGTCATTGCGCCGCCTCCGGCGTCGCGACGGCGGGGGGCAGGCCCCCCGCACCCCCCGGGGCGACGGTGCGGCCTTTGTCGCGGACGGGATGGGTTGCGCTGCCGGGGGGCCAGCCCCCCGGACCCCCCGGGATATTTGTGAAGCAAAGATGGGAGGGGCGGTGGCACAGAGGGCGTGCGGCGGGGCGCGGTCCGTGGCTGCCTTGGCCGGTCGGTGTGGCCGGGCGGGTCATTGCGGCGCCTCCGGGGTGGTGGCGGCAGGGCCGAGGGCGCCCGGTGGGATGGGTGTCGGGCGCGGGAGGAAGAGCCGGAGCAGGGTCGGACGGTGCATGGTCAGTCTCCTGCCGCGCGGCCCCTGAGGGCGATGATGCCCCTGGGGCGGAACTGGATGAAGATGATGATGAAGACGATCATGTAGGTCTGGGCGGCCAGCGTGTTGGAGGGGTTCAGGAACTCGATCCCCTTCTGCAGGAAGCCGATGCCGGTGGCACCGATCAGGGTGCCCCAGATGTTGCCGACGCCGCCGACCACCACAGTCATGAAGGACTGGACGATGTAGTCGGCGCCCATTTCCGAGGTGACCTTGGCGTAGAGGCCGATGGCGACGCCGGCGATGCCCGCGATGCCGGAGCCGAGGGCGAAGGTCAGCATGTTGATCCGCCCCGGGTTGATCCCCATGGAGGCGGCCATGCGGGGGTTCTGGGTGACGGCGCGGACCTCGAGGCCGAGGCGGGTCTTCTTCATGATGAAGAGGAACAGGGCGAGGAAGAGGAGCGCCAGGACGAAGATCGCGATGCGGATGTAGCTGATCGACACCACGTCGTTCAGGGTGAAGGCGCCGTCGAGCCAGCCGGGCGAGGTCAGGGGCCGGGCCTGGGTGCCGAAGATCGTCTTCGCCAGCTGCTGGAGCGCGATCGAGATGCCGAAGGTGGCGAGGAGCGTCTCCAGCGGGCGGTGGTAGAGGTGGCGGATCACCAGCCGTTCCATGGCGATGCCGGCGGCCGCGGTGACGCAGAAGGCGAGCGGCAGGGCGACGATCAGCGAGAGCGTGTAGTCGGGGATCACCTGCTGCACGACGTAGCCGGTATAGGCGCCCATCATGATGAACTCGCCATGGGCCATGTTGATCACGCCCATGACACCGAAGGTGATGGCCAGGCCGATGGCGGCAAGGAAGTAGATCGAGGCGAGGGAGAGCGCGTCGAGGGTGAGGTCGAGGCCCTGGTTCAGGGCGAGCTTCGTCTCGATGGATTTCAGCGTTTCCTCGGCGGCGGCGGTCACGGCAGGGTCCGGCTCGCGGTAGAGGGCGAGGAACTCGGCGCCGTCGAGGGCGGTGTCGATCGTGTCGGCGGGCGACCAGGCGGGGACGAGACCCGCCTCGGCGAGGGCCGTGTAGGCGCGGTCGCGGGCGGCGTCGGTGTCGAGCGCTGCGACGGGGACACCGCCGACGGCGCCGTTGTCGATATGGGCGATCATCGCCTCCTTGCGGGCGGCGGCATCGGGCGGGCGGGCGAGGCCCCGTGCCTCGGCCAGGAGGTCGAAGGCCTGGTCGCGGGAGAGCTCGGGGCTGCCCGGCACGACAGGGCGCGCGACATTGGCGTTCGCGGGGGCATCCTCGGCCAGGACCACGCGGGTGGCGAGGAGCGGGTTCAGCGCCGCGCGGACGTCGACGGAGAGGGATCCGCGGAAGCTTTCGATGGCGGCGACGCGGTCCGCGGGGGCGCCGTACTGGATCGTCAGGAGGCGTTCGAGACGTTCCTTGCGGGCAAGGAGGCCCGGGTCGGTCTCGGACGGGATCGACTTCCTGAGCGCTTCGAGATGGGAGTCCTTGGGCCGCCGCTCGATGGCCCGGAGGCCCTCGGCGCGCTTCCTCGGGTCGGGGTCGGTCAGCTGGAACTGCACCAGCGCGGCGCCGATCAGGCCGCGGATGCCGCTGTTCGGCTTCAGCTGGTCGAGCGTCTTCGGGTCCTCGACCGCGAACCGTTCGCCGGTGGTGATGTCGACAAGGCCGAGGCCGCCGTCGGCTTTCTGGCCGAAGACGAACAGGCCGTCGGACTTCCTGACCCAGAGGTTCTTGTCCTGCCACTGGTTCAGCACCGCCCGCGCTTCCGGAAGGCCGCTTGTGGCCAGCGCGTCGATGGCGGGGCCTATGCTGGTGCGGGAGCTTTTCAGGATCACCGCCCTGTGCTCCTGAAGGAGCTGCTGAATCGGGCTGTCGGGGGACTGGGCGCGTGCTGCGGGGGCGAGGCCCGCGATGAGGCAGCAGACAAGCGCCAGGGCGCGGAATGGGATCACTTGGGTTGGTCCTGCTCGGAGGCTGCCCGGGGCAAGGCGCCCTGCCCCGGGTCGTGCCGCCTCAGTAGTTGGACTTGGTCTGCACGCAGGTCTTCGTCTCGGTGTTGTACATGCCGCACTTCAGCTCGGCCCAGTCGGCCTCCAGCACCGCCGACTCCGGCAGGTAGTCGGTCCAGGCGTCGCCCGGCACCGGCTCGGTCTCGCTGATGATGTCGAACTGGCCGTCGGCCTGGATCTCGCCGATCAGCACCGGCTTCGTCAGGTGGTGGTTCGGCAGCATCTCGGCGGTGGAACCGGTGAGGTTCGGATAGGTCTGGCCGATCATCGCTTCGGTCACGGGATCGACGTCGGTGGTGCCCGCCGCCTCGACCGCCTGCACCCACATGTTGAAGCCGATGTAGGTGGCTTCCATCGGGTCGTTGGTCACCCGGCTGTCGTCGCCGGTGAAGGCGTGCCAGGTCTTGATGAATTCCTCGTTCTCGGGGCTCTCGGCGGACTGGAAGTAGTTCCAGGCGGCGAGATGGCCGACGAGGTTCGAGGTGTCGAGGCCGGAAAGCTCTTCCTCGCCGACCGAGAAGGCGACCACGGGAATGTCGTCCGCCGAGATGCCGGCCGCCGCCAGTTCCTTGTAGAAGCCGATGTTGGCGTCGCCGTTGATGGTGGAGATCACGCCCACCTTCTTGCCGTCGGCGCCGAGCGCCACGACGTCGGCCACGATCTTGGACCAGTCGGAATGGCCGAAGGGGGTATAGTTGACGAAGATGTCCTCTTCCGCGATGCCCTTGTCCTTCAGGTAGGCCTCGAGGATGTTGTTCGTCGTGCGCGGATAGACGTAATCGGTGCCGAGCAGGGCGAACTTCTCGACCCCGAGTTCGTCGAGGAAATAGTCGGTGGCGGGGATCGCCTGCTGGTTCGGCGCGGCGCCGGTGTAGAATACGTTCTTCGAGCTTTCCTCGCCCTCGTACTGCACCGGGTAGAACAGCAGGCCGTTCAGCTCCTCGATCACCGGCAGCACCGACTTGCGGCTGACCGAGGTCCAGCAGCCGAAGATCACCGCCACGTCCTGCACGGTCAGAAGCTCGCGTGCCTTTTCCGCGAAGAGCGGCCAGTCCGACGCCGGATCGACCACCACGGCCTCCAGCTGCTTGCCCAGCACGCCGCCCTTCTTGTTCTGCTCGTCAATCAGCATCAGGACCGTGTCCTTCAGCGTCGTCTCGGAAATGGCCATGGTGCCCGAAAGCGAATGCAGCACGCCGACCTTGATCGTGTCCTGCGCAAAGGCGCCCCCCGCCAGCAGCAGCGAAAGGGCCGTGGCCCCCAGTGCCGTCACCTTCCTGAAATTCATCGTGATCTCGTCCTTGTCAGGGCGCGCAAGGACCGCACGCGCGGCGGCGGCCCTTGCACAAGGCCGCTCGCCGTGGTCGACTGCCCCCGCAACGCCAGTTGCATCGGTGCGGTGGTGACGGACCGCCAAGAACGCTCGCCACCGCACATCCTCAAGGGTCGGAAATGACCCTTGGATCAACCCAATCCGGTAACGGGGCGGGAACGAAGCGAAACCGCAAATACGGGATGGTTGACGCCGCAAGGGCGCGGGGGCTGCACGTTTTGTTGCCGCTGGGGAAGGCGCTGCACAAATTCTGCGCGGCGGCGTCACCGGAGCCTTCGCCCGGCGCGAAGAATCGCGCCGGGCGGAAACGGGTTCAGAACGCGACGTCCTGCGCCACGCCCCGTTCGATGGCGAGGTCGAGGACGGCCTGGGCCACCGCAAGGTCCTGAAGGCCGACTCCGGTCCCGTCGAACAGCGTGATCTCGCCGTCGCTGCTGCGTCCCGGGTGGTCGCCGTTGATGACGGCGCCGATCTCGACGATGTCACCAGCCTGCTTCAGCCCCTGCGCGACCGCATGCTGCGCCTCGCCGATGGTGGTGGACTGCGCCACCTCGTCCGTGAAGACCGTGGCGCGGGCGACCAGCGCCGCCTCGACCTCCTGCTTGCCCTTGGTGTCGGTGCCCATGCAGGCGAGGTGCGTGCCGTCCTTCACCTGCGCGTCCTTCAGGATCGCATCGAAGGAGGAGGTGATCGAGACGATGACGTCCGCCTCGGCGCCGAGGCGGTCGAGATCCACCGCCTCGAAGGGCAGGCCCAGCTCCTCGGCCGTCTCGGCGAGGCGGGGCAGCATCTCGGGGTGGAAGTTCCAGCCGATCACCTTCTCGAAGTCCCGCTGCTTCACCGCGGCGCGCATCTGGAAGGCCGACTGGTGGCCCGCGCCGATCATCCCCAGAACCTTCGAGTCCTTCCGGGCGAGGTGTTTGATCGACACCGCACTCGCCGCCGCGGTCCTGAGCGCGGTCAGGAGGTTCCCCCCGACCAGCGCCTTGACCCGGCCCGTGTCGGCGTCGAACAGGATCACCGTGGACTGGTGGTTGGTCAGCCCCTTCGCGGCATTGCCGGGCCAGTAGCCGCCGGATTTCAGGCCAAGCGCCAGCGACTCCCGGTCGAATCCCGACTTGAAGCCGTAGAGCGCGTCGCCGTGGCCGATCGCCTCGCGGATCACCGGGAAGTTGTAGGCCTTTCCGGACGACATCGCGGCGAAGACCGCCTCGACCGCGTCGAAACTCGCCTCGGGGGTGATCAGGCCGCCGATGGCCGCCTCGGGTACAATGAACATTCCGCTCTCCTCCATGAAGAAGGGGGCGGCAGAACCACCCCCCTGCTCTTTCTTGCTCCAGATACTCGAAAACCCCGCGCTCAGAACGCCTTGCCGCGGGCCGAAACGGGCCACAGCGTTTCGACCTTCCCGTTGCGCACGCCCACGTACCAGTCGTGCACGTTGCAGGTCGGGTCGCAGTGGCCGGGCACCAGCTTCAGCTTGTCGTTGACCTTCAACTTGCCCTCGGGGTCCATCACCACGCCGTGCTCGTCCGAACACTTGACGTATTTCACGTCGTCCCGGCCGTAGACCACGGGCAGGCCCGAGTCGACCGACTGCGCCTTCAGGCCGGCATCGACGATGGCCTTGTCGGCCTTGGCGTGGCTCATCACGGTGGTGAGGATGAACAGCGCGTTCTCCCATTCGCCGCGGTCGATGCGGTTGCCATCCTTGTCGAGGATGCGGCCATAGTCCGCGTCCATGAAGGCGTAGGAGCCGCACTGAAGCTCGTTGAACACGCCCGAGGCGCTTTCGAAGTAGTAGGAGCCGGTGCCGCCGCCGCCGACGATGGCGCATTCCAGCCCTTCGGCCTTCAGCGCCGCCACGGCGTCCTTCACCATGGCGATGGCGATGTCGGTCTTGGCCTTGCGCTCGTCATAGCTGTCGAGGTGCTGCATCGCGCCCTGGTAGGCCTGGAGCCCGGCGAACTTCAGCCCTTCGGCCGCGTCGATGGCTTTCGCCAGCGCCACAACCTCGGGCGTCGTCGTCACGCCGCAGCGCCCGGCGCCGCAGTCGATCTCCACCAGGCACTCGATCTCTGTGCCGTGCTTCACCGCCGCCGCCGAAAGGTTGGGGATGTTCGCCATGTCGTCGACGCAGCAGATCGTCCGCGCGCCGAGCTTCGGCAGCCGCGCCAGGCGGTCGATCTTGGTCGGGTCGGTGACCTGGTTGCTCACCAGCACGTCCTTGATGCCGCCACGAGCGAAGACCTCGGCCTCGCTGACCTTCTGGCAGCAGACGCCGACGGAGCCGCCGAGCTTTTCCTGCAGCAGCGCCACGTCCACCGACTTGTGCATCTTGCCGTGCACCCGGTGCCGCATCCCGTGGGACTTGGCGTAATCGCCCATCTTCCTGATGTTGCGCTCCAGCGCGTCGAGGTCGAGGACCAGGCAGGGCGTCTGGATCTCGCTCTCGTCCATGCCGATGGCGGCGGGAATGTCGTAGCCCACCTCGTAGTCGTCGAAGTTCACGTCTTTCATCTTGTCTCTCCCATGATGTCTGCAGGCAGGATGGGTGATATCACCCATCCTACGCCGAAAGGGTGGCGTAGGCCGGGCTTCAGCCCGGCATCCCCATCCAGGGCAGCTTCGCGAGGTCCACGTTGCCGCCGGTGATGATGACCCCGACCCGCTTGCCGCGGAACACCTCGGGGTTCTTCAGGATCACCGCCAGCGGAACCGAGCAGCTGGCCTCGATCACGATCTTCATCCGCTTCCAGGTCAGCTGCATCGCGTCGACGATCTCGTCCTCGGTCGCGGTCAGCACGTCGGTCACGTGGCGCGAGACGAAGTGCCAGGTCAGCTCCTTCAGCGGCACCTTCAGCCCGTCCGCCACCGTGTCGGGCGCGTCGTCGGCGATGATGTGCCCGGCGCGGAAGGACCGTGCGGCGTCATCGGCATTGACCGGCTCCGCGGCATAGATCTCGACCCCCGGCGCGATGTTGGAAAGCGTCAGGCAGGTGCCCGAGATCATACCGCCGCCGCCGATCGGCGCGACCACGGCATCCAGTCCCTCGACCTGCTCCATCAGTTCGCGCGAACAGGTGCCCTGCCCCGCGATCACCCGGGGATCGTTGTAGGGGTGGACAAAATCCGCCCCCGTCTCGGCGTGCACCTTGGCGAACACGGCCTCGCGGCTTGAGGTCGAGGGCTCGCACTCGGTGATGATCCCGCCGTAGCCGCGCACGGCGTCCTTCTTCGCCTGCGGCGCCGTCCGCGGCATCACCACGTGGCAGGGGATCCGCCGCCGCCCCGCCGCGTAGGACAGCGACAGCGCGTGGTTGCCGCTGGAGTGGGTGGCGACGCCCTTTTCCAGCATGTCGTCGGGCAGGCCGAACACGGCGTTCGAGGCACCGCGGACCTTGAAGGCGCCGGCCTTCTGGAAGTTCTCGCACTTGAAGAACAGCTCGGCCCCCGTCAGCTCGTTCAGGTAGGACGAGGTCAGCACCGGCGTCTTGTGGATATGGGGCCGGATCCGCTCGTGCGCGGCGATGACGTCGTCGAACGTCGGGATGATCATGTCGCCGGTATCCTTCATCACGCGGCCTCCTTCTTTGCCGTCTCCGTGCGACCCCGGGCATAGACCTTCTGGGCCGCGGCCACGCCCGAGCCCAATGTAATGTCCATGCCGAGATCCGCCATGCACATCTCGGCCGTGGCGAGGCCGCTCAGCATCATCGCGTCGGTCAGGTTGCCGAGGTGGCCGATGCGGAACAGCTTGCCCGCGACCTCGCCGAGGCCGACGCCGAACGCCATGTCGTAGACGCTGGCGGCCTGGCCGACGACCTCGGTGCCGAGCGGGGTCATCACGGCGCTGACCGTGTCGGACTGGACGTCCGCGGACTCGGCGCAGAGCTTCAGCCCCCAGGCCTCGACCGCCGCGCGCACGCCGGTGGCGATGCGGCGGTGGCGGGCGAAGACGTTCTCCAACCCCTCGTCCAGCAGCATCTCGGACGACATCTTGAGCCCGTTCAGCAGGCCCACCGACGGCGTGTAGGGATAGCCGTTGACCTGGTAGCCCTTCTCCATGTCGCGGATGTCGAAGAAGCAGCGCGGCAGGCCCGCCGTGGCCCCGGCCGCCTTCGCCTTTTCGGAGAAGCCGACGATGGCCAGGCCCGCGGGCAGCATGAAGCCCTTCTGGCTGCCCGTCACCGCCACGTCGACGCCCCAGTCGTCGAAGCGGAAGTCCATCGAGCCGATGGAGGAGACCCCGTCGACCAGCAGCCGCGCCGGATGATGGGCCCCGTCCATGGCCCGGCGGATCGCCGCGATGTCCGAGACGACGCCGGTCGCCGTCTCGTTGTGGGTGGCGAGCACGGCCTTGATGGTATGCGTCTTGTCCTCGGCCAGAATCGCGCCGAAGGTGTCGGCGGGGATGCCCTGACCCCAGGGAGTCTCGACCACCTGCACCTCCAGCCCGAAGCGGCGGCACATGTCGATCCACTTGTGCGAGAACATGCCGTTCCTCGCCATCAGCACCTTGTCCCCGGCGGAGAGCGTGTTCGTGATCGCGCATTCCCAGCCGCCGGTGCCGGTCGCCGGGAAGACGATGACCGAGGCGCTTTCGCTCTTCAGCACGGCGCGGACGTTCTCGCGCACGGGGTGCAGGATCCTGCCGAAGATGGGCGAGCGGTGGTCGACGGTCGGCATGTCGCAGGCCTTGCGGATCACTTCCGGGATGTTGGTCGGGCCGGGAATGAACACCGGGTTCTGAAAGCTCATCGCAACCTCCTCTTTGCGTCGGATGTGGTCTACGCCTCTCCCACCACATGCGCAATTTTTTTGAAATCGTTTTTCAAAAATGAAACGCGCCGATTTCCCTTGCAAGGTCAGCGCCTTGCCTTTTTCATCCAGCGAAACGGTTTTTCACGGAGCAGCCGGACATGCCCGCCGACGACAGCAGCCCCCGCCGCGGCCGCCCCCGCGCCTTCCACGACAAGACCGCCCAGAACACCGTGAAGTCTTTGGACCGGGCGGTGCAGGTACTGGAGACCCTCGCGCGGCTCGGCTCCGCCACCCTGTCGGGCCTTGCCGCCGAGATGGGCGAATCGCCTGCCACGCTCTACCGCGTGCTGGTCACGCTCCAGGCGCGCCGCCTCACCGACTTCGACGAGGCGGCGCAGACCTGGGCCATCGGCGCGGGCGCCTTCCTGATCGGCGCCGCCTTCCTGCGCCGCACCTCGCTGGTGGAAACCGCCCGCCCGACGCTCCGCGCGCTGATGGAGGCCACGGGCGAGACCGCCAACCTCGGGATCGAACGCGGCGACCAGGTGCTCTTCGTCGCCCAGGCCGAAACCCACGCGACCATCCGCGCCTTCTTCCCGCCGGGCTCGCTCTCGCCGCTCCACGCCTCGGGCATCGGCAAGGCGCTGCTGGCGCGCTGGAGCGAGGACCGCCTCGCCCGCTATCTCGCCAGGACCCCGCTCACGCCCTTCACCCCGCACACGCTGGTCAAGCCCGAGGCGCTGGCGGCCAATCTCGAAACGATCCGCAGCCGCGGGTACTCGGTCGATGCCGAGGAGAAGAACACCGGGATGCGCTGCATCGCCGCGGCGGTGACGAACGCACTGGGGGAGACCGTGGGGGGCATCTCGGTCTCGGGGCCCACAAGCCGGGTCGATGTCGCCAGCATCCCGGCGCTGGCGGGCCACGTCACCCGCGCCGCGGCCGAGCTCTCGCGGGCCATGGGCGCCCAGGCCTGAACACGGGCGCCCACGGACCCGTTCCCGCCGCAAGGCGGGGATGGGGACATGGTGTCGCGCCGAAGGCGCGCCAATCTAAAAGCTCTGCCGCAAGGCGCGCCAATTTCAAAGCTCTGCCGAAAGGCGCGACATTTCAAAAGCTCTGCCGCAAGGCGCTGCTTCCGGATCAATCCGGACGCGGGAAGATCAGAGCGCGGGCGCCTTCTGGAGCAGCGGCATCACCTCGGCCATCTCCGGGCCGCGGGTGCGCCCGGTCACGGCCAGCCGCAGCGGCATGAACAGGGCCTTTCCCTTCCGGCCCGTCTTCTCCTTCACCGCCGTCGTCCAGCTGCCCCAGGTGGTGTCGTCATAGGGCGGCGGCGGCAGCAGGGCAAAGGCCTCGGCCACGAAGTCGCGGTCCTCGCCCGCAAGCTCGGGCGCGGCGCCGTCGCGGAACATCGACCACCAGCCGGCCATGTCGGCGCGGGTCTCGACGTTCTCGCGCACGACCTGCCAGAAGCGCGGCGCAAGGTCGTCCGGCACGCCCAGCGCCGCGATCTCGTCCCGCACCGCCTCGAAGGGCATGGCGGCCACGGCGCGCGCGGTCAGCGGCTTCAGGTCCTCGGCGTCGAACTTCGTGGGCGCCGAGCCGAAATTCGACAGCTCGAAGCCGTCCAGCAGCTCCTGGTGGCTGGTGCGAAGCTCCACCGGGTCCGACGAGCCGAGCCGCGCCATCAGCGACAGGATCGCCATGGGCTCGATCCCCGCCGCGCGCAGGTCGCGCAGAGCCAGCGTGCCAAGCCGCTTCGACAGCGCCTCGCCCTGGGGGCCGGTCAGCAGCGAATGGTGGGCGAAGTTCGGGGGCGTGCCGCCCAGGGCCTGCATGATCTGGATTTGGGTCGCGGTGTTCGTCACGTGGTCCGAACCGCGGACAATGTCAGTCACGCCCATGTCGATGTCGTCGACGCTGGACGCGAAGGTATAGAGCACCTGGCCGTCGCCCCGGATCAGCACCGGATCGCTGACCGACCCTGCGTCGATCGAGAGGTCGCCGAGGATGCCGTCGGTCCACTCGATCCGCTCGATGTCGAGCAGGAAGCGCCAGTGGCCGCTGCGCTCGGCCCTGAGCCGCGCCTTCTCCTCGTCCGACAGCGCCAGCGCCGCGCGGTCATAGACCGGGGGGCGGCCCATGTTCAGCTGCTTCTTGCGCTTCAGGTCCAGCTCGGTCGGCGTCTCGAACGCTTCGTAGAGCCGCCCCTTGCCGCGCAGCTCCTCCGCCGCCTCGGCGTAGCGGTCCAGCCGGTCGGACTGCTTCTCGATCCGGTCCCAGGTCAGGCCCAGCCATTCCAGATCCTCCTGGATCGCGTCGGCATAGATCTGCTTGCTGCGCTCCGGATCGGTGTCGTCGAGGCGCAGGATGAAGGTGCCCCCGGCCTTCCTCGCGATCATCCAGTTGAACAGCGCGGCGCGGAGGTTGCCGATGTGGATGTATCCGGTGGGCGACGGGGCGAAGCGGGTGGTGGTCATGGGCGGTCTCCTGTTGGCCCGGGTGTTCCCACAGGCGGGCCCGCTTGTCCAGAAAAGCCGCAGGGCGCGGCGCGTCCGGCGCGCCTTTCCCGTTGCCGCGCCCCGCCGCCGGGGCCTAGATGGCGCCATGAGCGACACCGACCTCTCCACCCTCGAGGCCCCCTCCCTCGCCGATATCGAGGCGCTGGCCGAAGCCGCCCGCGTCGCCCTGCCCCGCGCCTTCGCGGCGGCCGCCGCCTCGGTCGTGATCCGGGTCGAGGATTTCGCCCCCGACGCGCTGCTCGACGAGATGGAGATCGAGGACGCCTTCGACCTCACCGGCCTTTACGACGGCATCCCCCTGACCGAGAAGTCCGTGGCCGACCAGCCCCGCGGCCCCGACACGATCTGGCTTTTCCGCCGGCCGATCCTCGACGAGTGGGCGGCCCGGGGCGACGTGACGCTGGGCGAGATCGTGACCCATGTCTACGTCCACGAACTGGCCCACCACCTCGGCTGGTCGGACGACGACATCGCCTCCGTCGACCGGTGGTGGGAGTAGCCCTCCGCATCCGCGCACAGCCTTGGTGCGGTCATGGACGCTGCCGGGCCGCGCCCTAGCTTCCCGCCCATCCTTCAACGCCGGGAGAGCACCATGACCGACACGCCGCCGACCATCACCCGCCGCGCCGCGCTTCTTGCCGGGGCCGCCCTGCCCGCCGCGGGCCTCCTGCCGGGCCTCGCAGGCCGCGCCGAGGCCGCCGCCCACGCGCCCGAGGCCACGTCCGCCCCGATCCAGAACACCTTCGCCATGGGCGACATGACCGTTTCGACCCTGCTCGCAGGCACCCGGACGGTGGAGGAGCCGCACAAGATCTTCGGCCTGAACGTGCCCGACGAGGAGTTTGCCGAGGTCAGCCGGGCCAACTTCATCCCCGCCGACGCCGCGCAGTTCTTCTTCACCCCGACCGTGGTGAAGGCGGGCGGGGAGCTGGTGCTGTTCGACACGGGTACGGGGGCCGAGGGCGTCACCGCCGCGCTGGCCGCCGCGGGCCATGCGCCCGAGGACGTGACCACCGTGGTCATCACCCACATGCACGGCGATCACATCGGCGGGCTGATGAACGGCGACGCCCCGACCTTCGCCAATGCCGCCTACGTGACCGGCCAGGCCGAGTACGATTACTGGAGCGGCCAGGACAACGAGGGTTTCAAGACCAAGGTCGCGCCGCTGGCCGAGAAGATGCGCTTCGTGAAGGACGGCGATTCGCCGGTGCCGGGCATCACCGCCATGGCCGCCTTCGGCCACACGCCGGGACACATGGTCTATCACCTCGAATCCGGGTCGGACCGCCTGCTGATCATGGCCGACACCGCGAACCACTATGTCTGGTCGCTGGCCCACCCCGACTGGGAGGTGTCCTTCGACGTCGACAAGGCCGCGGCGGCGGCGACGCGGCGCAAGATCCTGGACATGGTGGCGACGGATCGCATCCCGCTCGTCGGCTACCACATGCCTTTCCCCGGCCTCGGCTTCGTCGAGACGCGCGAGGACGGCTTCCGCTTCGTGCCCGAGACCTACCAGATGATGCTGAAGGGCTGACGCGTCCCGAAAAGGCACGGGGCCCGGATGCCGGGCCCCCTCGCCCCCCCGCCCCTTGCGGGCGCGAGAGAAACGCCTCCGGCTTCTTCTTTGCAAAAATACTCCCGCCGGAGGCGTCCGGCGGGTGACGCAGCCCACCGTCTGAAGGTGAGCGCCAGGGGCGACGCCCGCCCGCGCTCAGGAGGGATCGCGCCAGCGGTTGACGATCGGATAGCGGCGGTCGAGCCAGAACGAGCGCTTGGTCAGCCGCGCGCCGGGCGCGGACTGGAAGCGCTTGTATTCGCTGATGTAGATCAGGTGCTCGACCTTCTTCACCGTCTCCCTGTCGTAGCCCAGGGCGACGACGTCGGAGACCGCGGCGTCGCGGTCGATCAGCTGTTCGAGGATCGCGTCGAGCACCTCGTAGGGCGGGAGCGAATCCTCGTCCTTCTGGTCGGCCCTCAGTTCCGCCGAAGGCGGCTTGTCGATGATCCTCGGCGGGATCACCTCGCCCTCGGGGCCCTTCATCCAGGGGCGGTGGTTCTCGTTGCGCCAGCGGCAGGTCTGGAAGACGCGGGTCTTGTAGAGCTCCTTGATCGGGTTGTACCCGCCCGCCATGTCGCCGTAGATCGTCGCATAGCCGACCGCGACCTCCGACTTGTTGCCGGTGGTCAGGAGCATCTCGCCGAACTTGTTGGAAAGCGCCATCAGCAGCAGGCCGCGCAGGCGGGACTGGATGTTCTCCTCGGTCAGGTCTGGGGCGCGGCCCTCGAACAGCGGCGCCAGCGTCTCGGTGATCGCAGCCCGGCCCGCGTCGATCGGCACGAAGTCGTAGGGACAGCCGAGCCGCTTCGCCACCTCCTTCGCGTCGTCGAGCGAGCCTTGAGAGGTGTATTCCGAGGGCAGCATCACGCAGCGGACGTTCCCGGGGCCGAGCGCGTCGGCGGCGATGGTGGCGACCAGTGCGGAATCGATGCCGCCCGAAAGCCCGAGCAGTGCCTTCCTGAACCCGCTCTTCCTCATGTAGTCGCGCAGGGCCGTGACCATGACGCGATAGTCCTGTTCCCAGGCATCGGGGATCGGCGCCTCTTGCCCCTGCTCGATCCGCCAGCCGTTCACCCCGCGCACGAGGTCGATATGGGCCAGCGTCTCGTCGAACATCGGCATCTGGAAGGCGAGCTTGCCGCCGGGGTTCAGCCCGAACGAGCCGCCGTCGAACACCTGGTCGTCCTGGCCGCCGACCATGTTGAGATAGATCAGCGGCAGCCCCGTCTCGATCACCCGCGCGACCATGTGGTTGAAGCGCGTGTCGAGCTTGCCGCGGTAGTAGGGAGAGCCGTTCGGGACCAGCAGGAACTCGGCCCCCGTCTCGGCCAGGGTCTCGGACACCTCGGGGTGCCAGGCGTCCTCGCAGATCGGCGAGCCGACGCGGGTGTTGCCGACGGAATAGGGCCCGCCGAGGGGGCCGCTGTCGAACACCCGCACCTCGTCGAACACCGTCTCGTTCGGCAGGTTGTGCTTCAGCACGCGGGAGGTCACCTTGCCGCCCCGGCAGATGTGATAGGCGTTGAACAGCTCCGCCCCCTCGATCCAGGGGCCTCCGATGGCCAGCGCGGGACCGTCGGCGCAGTCCTGCGCCAGCCGCTCGATCGCGGCGATGGCGTGCAGGTGGAAGGCCGGCTTCATCACCAGGTCCTGCGGGTTGTAGCCGATGATGAAGAGTTCGGGCAGCGCGACCATGTCGGCACCCGCCGCGCGCGCCTTCTCCCAGGCGTCCCGGGCGAGGGCCGCGTTGCCCTCGATGTCGCCCACCGTGGGGTTCAGCTGGGCAAGCGTCAGGCGGAACCTGTCGCGGCCGGTCTCGCGGGACGGTTCGGTCATCGGGTCGGGCATCGGGCTTCCTTTCGCTGGGTGCCGATCTAGCAGAGTGCGCGGGAATGGGAAGGCGAGCCGCCGCCGGGCGGGGCAAAAAGCGTTGCGGCGTTTCCGGGCCGCGGCTAGGTTCGGGGACGCGGCGAAACAGGGGCCGTTCGGAACGATGGGGGCAGACGTGCGATACAGAGCGACCAAACGGTCCGGCCGGGTCCTCCGGCTGACGACGGCGGTTCTGGCGGCGGGGCTCGGCACCGGCTTCGCCATCGCGCAGGACAGCGGCGAGGTTCAGACCAAGCAGTACGACGACGGCGGCGTCTACGAGGGCACGTTCAAGGACGGCCGCCAGAACGGCACCGGCACCTACCGCCTGCCGAACGGCTACGAATATTCCGGCGAATGGGTCGACGGCGAGATCAGGGGTCAGGGCACCGCGCGCTTCCCCAACGGCTCGATCTACGAGGGGCAGTTCGCCAAGGGCAAGCCCGACGGGATCGGCAAGATCACCTTCGCCGACGGCGGCACCTACGAGGGCGACTGGGTCGACGGCAAGATCGAGGGCCAGGGCATCGCAACCTATGCCAACGGCGTGACCTACGAGGGCGGGTTCCGCAACGCACAGCACCACGGGATCGGCCGCATGACCTCGCCCAACGGCTATGTCTACGACGGCGCCTGGGTCGACGGCGAGAAGGAAGGCCGCGGCACCATCACCTATCCCGACGGCGCCATCTACGAGGGCGACCTCGTCGGCGGGGTGCGCGAAGGCGAAGGCACGCTGACCATGCCCGACGGACTGAAGTACGTCGGAAGCTGGAAGGACGGCGAGATCAGCGGCACGGGCGTCCTGACCCAGCCGAACGGCGACGTCTACGAGGGCGAGCTGGTGGCCGGCGAACGGCAGGGCCAGGGCAAGGTCACCTATGCAAACGGCGATGTCTACGTCGGTGCCTTCGCGGGCGACCAGCGCGAGGGCCAGGGCACCTTCACCGGCGCCGACGGCTATTCCTATACCGGCGACTGGGTCGCGGGGCGGATCGAGGGGACGGGCACCGTCACCTACCCCGACGGCTCGGTCTACGAGGGGCAGTTCAGGAACGACCTGGCCGACGGCTCGGGCAAGATCACCTATCCCGACGGCAGCACCTACGAGGGCCAGTGGAAGGCCGGGGTGATCGAGGGCGAGGGAATCGCGACCTATGCCAACGGCCTCGTGTACGAGGGCGGGTTCAAGGACGCGAAGAACGACGGCAAGGGCACGATGACCTATCCCGACGGCTACACCTACGTGGGCGACTGGAAGGAGGGAAAGAGGAACGGCCAGGGCGTCGCCACCTATCCCGACGGCACGATCTACGAGGGCAGCTTCGTCGACGGCCAGCGCCAGGGGCGCGGCAAGATCACCATGCCCGACGGCTTCAGCTACGTCGGCAACTGGGAGAACGGCGAGATCTCCGGCGAGGGCGTGGCGACCTATGCCAACGGCGACGTCTACGAAGGCGCCTTCGTCGAGGGCAAGCGCGAGGGCCAGGGGACGATCAAGTACGCCAGCGGCGAAGAGGCCTCGGGCGCCTGGAAGAGCGGCGTCCTGACCGAGCAGACGGAACAGGGCGGCCAGACCCAGCCCGATCAGCCGCAGACCGAAACGCCGTCCGAAACGCCGTCCGAAACGCAGTAGGGGGTGACAAGGGCGCGGCTCAGACCGTCGCGCCCTGGGCCATGCGGTTCAGGAAGGTCTCGGCCTCGGACAGGATCGTTTTCCGCTTTTCGGCATCCATCCGGTCCCAGGTCGCGTACATCTGCGCCATGCGCGGGTTCGGCTTGAAGCGGTCGCGGTGGCGGTCGAGGAAGGCCCAGTACAGCAGGTTGTACGGACAGGCCTGTTCGCCGGTCTTTTCCTTGACGGAATAAGCGCAGGACTTGCAGTAATCCGACATCTTGGCGATGTAGTTGCCCGACGAGACATAGGGTTTCGAGCCGACGATGCCGCCGTCCGCGAACTGGCTCATCCCGATGACGTTGGGCGCCTCGACCCACTCATAGGCATCGGCATAGACCGCAAGGTACCATTCGTGCACCTCGTGGGGGTCGATCCCCGCCAGCAGGGCGAAGTTGCCGGTGATCATCAGCCGCTGGATGTGGTGGGCATAGGCCTCGGTCCGGGTCTGCTCCACCGCCTTCTCGATGCAGTGCATCCGCGTCTCTGCACCCCAGAACATCGGCGGCAGGCTGCGCCCGTGCTTCAGCGCGTTCCGGCGGGTGTAATCCGGCCCTTCCCGGAAGTAGATGCCCCGCATGTATTCGCGCCAGCCGATGATCTGGCGGATGAAGCCTTCGACGGCGTTGATCGGAGCTTCGCCGTCCTTCCACGCCTGCTCTGCCGCCTCGCAGATCTCGCGCAAGTGCAGCAGGCCCGCGTTCAGGTACATCGAGACGACGGCGTGGTAGAGGAATCGCTCGTCGCGCAGCATCGCATCCTGGTAATCGCCGAACTTCGGCAGGGCGTTCCGGATAAAATGGGTCAGCGCCCGGCGCGCCTGGCCACGGTCGGTGGCGAACCAGAACGGGCGCAGCTCGCCGAAATTGTCGGAGAAGCGCGCCTCGACCAGCTCCAGCACCTCGTTCACCGTGTCGTCGGGGGTGAACTGCATCGGCCCGCCGAAATCGACCTCGTCCGGGGCGGGCTTGCGGTTGTCGTGGTCGAAGTTCCACTTGCCGCCCGCGGGCTCGTCCCCCTCCATCAGAAGGCCGGTCTTCCGCCGCATCTCGCGGTAGAAATACTCCATCCGCAGCTCCTTGCGCCCCTTCGACCAGGCCTCGAACTCGCTGTGGGAGGCGAGGAAGCGGTCGTCGGACAGCTGGCGGACCTTCAGCGGCATGTCGTTCAGCGCCTCGATCAGGCGCCACTCGCCGGGCTCGGTCGCGATGACCTCGGATGTTCCATACTGCTCGGCCCGGCGCAGAAGCTCGCCGGGGATCGAGCCGGAATTGTCGGTATCGTCCAGCTCGGTATAGGCGACGTCCCAGCCATCGTCGCGCAAGGCGGCGGCAAACTTGCGCATCGCGGCGAAGAGGAAGGCGATCTTCTTCGGATGGTGGGGCACATAGCTCGCCTCGTCGGCGACCTCGGCCATGACGATGACATCGCCCTTCTGCGCCGCCTTCAGCGCGGCGATCTCGGGCGAGAGCTGGTCGCCGAGGATCAGGATCAGGCGGCTCACCAGGGGATCTCCTTCCCGGCATAATCGTAGAAGCCACCGGACTGGTCGGGCGTCAGTCCGTCGATCACGTCGAGCAGGTTCTTCGCGGCGGCGGCTGGCGTCACCTTGTCGTGGTCGGGGTATCCGGCGGTGAAATCGGTCGCCACGGTGCCGGGGTGCAGGCAGACGGCGATGGCCTGCCTGTGGGTGCGCCCGATCTCGATGGCGGCACCGTGGATCAGCTGGTTCAGAGCGGCCTTGGACGCGCGGTAGGAATACCAGCCGCCCAGCCCGTTGTCGCCGATGGACCCGACCCGCGCCGAAAGCGCCGCGAAGACCGCGCGGCGGTTGCGGGGGATCAGGCGCAGCGCGTGCTTCAGAACCAGCGCGGGGCCGATGGCGTTGACGGCGAACTGGCCGCAAAGCCCCTCGGCCGACAGCGCCTTCAGCGACTTCTCGGGCTGGTGGCCATCGACGACCAGCGCGCCGGTGGCGACGAAGACCAGGTCGAACGGACCGTCGAGGCGGCCGAGATGCTGGGCCACGCTCGCCTCGTCCGTCACGTCGAGGCCGTCGCCGCTGCGCGACAGGGCGGTGACGTCATGGCCGCGGTCCCGGAGCTCGGTCGCGATGGCCGCACCGATGCCGCCCGAGGCGCCGATCACCAGGGCCCTCATCGCTCATTCCTCATAGATCATCTTCACGGTCATGCCGCCGTCCACCGTGATCGTCTGGCCGGTGACGAAGCCCGCATCGGCGAGATAGCGCACCGCCTCGGCGATGTCGGCGGGCGTCCCCGCCCGGCCCGCAGGGTGCTGGGCGTGATCCTCGGGGCGCAATTCGCCCGGATCGCCGGTGACGATCCAGCCCGGCGCCACGGCGTTGACGCGGATTGCGGGGCCGAGGCTGACGGCCAGCGCGTGGGTCAGCGCGGTGAGGCCGCCCTTGCTGGCGGCATAGGCCTCGGTATGCGGTTCGGACATGAAGGCGCGTGTCGAGGTGACGACGACGATGCTGCCCTGCGCCGCGCGCAGCTTCGGGACGCAATGCTTCGCCATCAGGAAGCTGCCGGTGAGGTTGGTCGCGATCCTGCGGTTCCATTCGTCGAGCGACAGATCCTCTACGGGTCCGTTCTCCGGCCCCGCGATCCCGGCGTTGCTGACCAGCAGATCCAGCCAGTCGAGCCGCGCGACGGCGGCCTTCACCGCCCCCTCGTCTGCCACGTCTCCGGTGATCCGCGTGAGTTCCGGCGCCTCCCCGAGCGCGTCGAGCGCCGTTCCGTCCACGTCCATGGCCGCCACCTGCCAGCCGTGTTCCAGCAGGTCGTGCACCACGCCCCGCCCGATTCCCTTCGCGCCGCCGGTGACGAGCGCCTGTCGCTTTTCCGTTGTCATGCCGGGGCAGCTAGCGGCGGCTGCCTCTCCGTCAATCGGGGGTTTTCTTTTGTCGCACCGGGGTTATAGTGCGGCCCATGGAACACCGCGCCCATATCCCTGCCCTGCCCGCCCGTCCGGCGGCGCCCGGCCTGCGCGGTCTGCTGCTTCTTAGCCTCTGCTGAGCGTGCCTTCCGGCGCGGCCGCTCGGCTTGGACAGCGTCGGAACCCAGGATCAGCCACAGGACCCCTCCCATGCAGAAGATCAACCTGGCCGGAACGCTCGGGCTGTTCGATGCCATGCAAGGTCAGCCCCGCGCGTCCGTTGACGTCGTGAGGTTGGACGTCCTGCCGATCAAACCTGTGGAACAGCCGTGTTCCGGCGTTTCCGGCGCCCCCAGAGCCGCCAAGACCCCTATCTGAAGGAGGCTTTCCGATGAGCCAAGAGACCCCCCAGGACCAAGACCGCGTCTTCATCTTCGACACCACCCTGCGCGACGGCGAACAGTCCCCCGGCGCCACCATGAGCCATGCCGAGAAGCTGGAGATCGCCGAACTGCTCGACGACATGGGCGTCGACATCATCGAGGCGGGATTTCCCATCGCCTCTGAAGGCGATTTCGAGGCGGTGAGCGAGATCGCGAAGCGCAGCAAGCGCGCCGTGATATGCGGCCTGGCCCGCGCCAACTTCAAGGACATCGACCGCTGCTGGGAAGCGGTGAAGCACGCGAAGCAGCCGAGGATCCACACCTTCATCGGCACCTCGCCGCTGCACCGGGCGATCCCGAACCTCGACAAGGACCAGATGGCCGAGCGGATCCACGACACCGTGACCCATGCGCGGAACCTCTGCGACAACGTCCAGTGGTCGCCCATGGACGCGACGCGGACCGAGTGGGACTACCTGGCGCGGGTCGTCGAGATCGCGATCAAGGCGGGCGCGACGACGATCAACATTCCCGACACCGTTGGCTATACCGCGCCGGTCGAATCGGCCGACCTGATCCGGCGGCTGATCGCCGAGGTGCCGGGCGCCGATGGGGTCATCTTCGCCACCCACTGCCACAACGACCTCGGCATGGCGACGGCGAACTCGCTGGCGGCGGTCGCGGGCGGGGCCCGCCAGATCGAGTGTACGATCAACGGATTGGGCGAGCGGGCCGGGAACACGGCGCTGGAAGAGGTCGTGATGGCGCTGAAGGTCCGGAAGGACATCATGCCCTGGACCACCGGCGTCGACAGCACCAAGATCATGCACATCTCGCGCCGGGTGGCGACGGTGTCGGGCTTCCCGGTGCAGTTCAACAAGGCCATCGTGGGCAAGAACGCCTTCGCCCACGAGAGCGGCATCCACCAGGACGGGATGCTGAAGAACGCCGAGACCTTCGAGATCATGCGTCCCGCTGACGTGGGTCTGAAGGAGACCAACATCGTCATGGGCAAGCATTCGGGCCGCGCCGCGCTGCGCTCGAAGCTGAAGGAGCTGGGGTTCGAACTGGCCGACAACCAACTGAACGACGTCTTCGTGCGGTTCAAGGCGCTCGCCGACCGCAAGAAGGAAGTCTACGACGAGGACCTGGAGGCGCTGATGCGCACCCAGGCGGGCAGCGACGCCGAGCGGATCTCGATCAAGTTCCTGCGGGTGATCTGCGGCACCGAGGCGCCGCAGTCGGCCGACCTGACGCTGACCATGGACGGCAAGGACCACCAGGTGACGGCCACCGGCGACGGGCCGGTGGATGCAGCGTTCAAGGCGGTGAAGCAGGTGGTCGGCCACGACGCGCGGTTGCAGCTCTACCAGGTGCACGCGGTGACCGAGGGCACCGACGCGCAGGCCACCGTGACCGTGCGGCTGGAGGAGAACGGGCGCATCGTGACCGGGCAGTCGGCGGATACCGACACCGTCGTCGCCTCGGCCAAGGCCTATGTCGCGGCGCTGAACCGGCTCCTGCTGCGCCGCGCGATGTCGGGACCGGATGCCGACGTGAAGGGCGTGAGCTACAAGGACGCCGGCTGATCGCCGCGTTTCGGGACGGCATCCATGGTGCCGTCCCGACCTGCCGACGCCGCGTCGGCAGAGGATTTCGCGGGGCGGGCGCTGAAAATGCCACACCCTGCCCGGCCTTCCAATTTCGAACATTCCGCCGCCCCGGACCCCTTGAGGCCCGGGGCAGCTTTTCACTTTTCCCGCAACACGGCTGCCGGATGCGGCATTTCGACCGTGCCGGCGAAGGCCCCGGCACGCGGGAATTGGCCGAAAGCCGCCAATCGGGCCTTTCCCGTCCCCGGCCGCCTGCCTATAAGCCGGACGGACCTGCGGGGGGTGGAGTCGCGGGGCCAGAACCATCTTTCAAGGGGTAACGCGCCGATGGGAAGTTTTACCGGTCTGTTCTCGTCCGACATGGCGATCGACCTCGGCACGGCCAACACGCTGGTCTATGTCAAGGGACGGGGAATCGTGCTGAACGAGCCCTCGGTCGTCGCCTTCCACATCAAGGAAGGGCGCAAGCAGGTGCTTGCCGTGGGCGAGGACGCGAAGCTGATGCTGGGCCGCACCCCGGGTTCGATTCAGGCGATCCGGCCCATGCGCGAAGGCGTCATCGCCGATTTCGACGTGGCCGAGGAGATGATCAAGCACTTCATCCGCAAGGTCCACAAGCGCACCACCTTCTCGAAGCCGAAGATCATCGTCTGCGTCCCCCACGGCGCCACCCCGGTGGAGAAGCGGGCGATCCGGCAGTCGGTGCTGTCGGCCGGCGCGCGGCGCGCCGGGCTGATCGCCGAGCCCATCGCGGCGGCCATCGGGGCCGGCATGCCGATCACGGATCCGACGGGGAACATGGTCGTCGACATAGGGGGCGGCACCACCGAGGTCGCGGTGCTCTCCCTCGGCGACATCGTCTATGCCCGCTCGGTGCGGGTCGGGGGCGACCGGATGGACGAGGCGATCGTCAGCTACCTGCGCCGCCAGCACAACCTCCTGATCGGCGAGGCGACGGCCGAGCGGATCAAGACCACCATCGGCACCTCGCGCATGCCCGACGACGGGCGCGGCGCGGCGCTGATGATCCGGGGGCGCGACCTGCTGAACGGCGTGCCGAAGGAGACCGAGATCAACCAGGCCCAGGTGGCCGAGGCGTTGGCCGAGCCGGTGCAGGCGATCTGCGAGGCGGTGATGATCGCGCTGGAAGCGACTCCGCCCGACCTCGCCGCCGACATCGTCGACCGGGGCGTGATGCTGACCGGGGGCGGCGCGCTGCTCGGCGACCTCGACCTCGCGCTCAGGGAGCAGACGGGGCTGGCCGTTTCGGTGGCCGACGAGTCACTGAATTGTGTCGCCCTCGGCACGGGCAAGGCGCTGGAATACGAAAAGCAGCTCCGGCATGTGATAGACTACGACAGCTGAGCGGCGGGACCGTTCCGCCCATCGACCCGCAGCACGGGACAGGCCCATGGCACGCGACAGAGGGACCAGCGATACCTATGTCCGCCCGATCCGCCGCATCCTGGCGTTCGGGATCATCGGCCTGTGCCTTGCGATCTTCCTGTTCTGGCGCATCGACAGCCCGCGGGCCGAACGCTTCCGCGCGCAGGTGGTGGACCGCGTCGTGCCGTCCTTCGACTGGGCGCTGGTGCCGGTGACGCGGGTCGCGCTGATGGTCGAGAACTTCCAGAGCTACACCCGGATCTACGAGCAGAACCAGGAGCTGCGCCGCGAACTCCAGCAGATGAAGGCCTGGAAGGAAGCGGCGCTCCAGCTGGAACAGGAGAACGCGAAGCTTCTGGACCTGAACAAGGTGCGGCTGGACCCCTCGCTGACCTACATCACCGGCGTGGTGCTGGCCGACTCGGGCTCGCCCTTCCGGCAGTCTGTGCTGCTGAACGTCGGCGCGCGGGACGGGATCCAGAACGGCTGGGCCACCACCGACGGGCTGGGGCTGGTCGGCCGCGTCTCGGGCGTCGGGCAGAGCAGCAGCCGGGTAATCCTGCTGACCGACAACAACTCGCGCATCCCGGTGACGATCCAGCCCTCCGGCCAGCGCTCGATCCTGGCGGGGGACAACACGCCGCTGCCGCTGCTCGACTTCCTCGAGGCGCCCGAGGCGGTCCGCCCCGGCGACCGGGTCATCAGCTCGGGCGACGGCGGGGTGTTCCCGGCGGGGCTGCTGGTGGGCCAGGTGGTGCTGGGCACCGACCGGCAGCTGCGCGTGCGCCTCGCCGCCGATTCCGAGCGGCTGGAGTTCCTGCGGGTGCTGAGAAGCCACGCGGCCGAGTCGATCACCGACCCCGGCACCCTCGTCGTGCCGCAGCGCGCCATCGCTCCCATCGTGACGGGGGATGCCGATGGTTGATCCCGTCGCCCGCCGCAGGATCGCCTACCGGCTGCTGTTCGTGGCCATCGCCATGGTGGTGGTCTTCGTCCAGCTGCTGCCCTTCCGCCTGGGCGATCCGCGGTTCCCGGGGCCGGACATCCTGGCGCTGCTCGCCTTCGCCTGGGTGCTGCGCCGCCCGTCCTACGTGCCGGTTCTGCTGGTGGCGCTGGTGTGCCTGTTCACCGACATCCTGTTCCTGCGGCCCATCGGCCTCTGGTCGGCGCTGACCCTCGCCGGGCTCGAGTTCCTGCGCGCCCGCGAACATCTGAGCCGCGACCTTCCCTTTCTCGTCGAATGGTTCATGGTGAGCGGGATCCTGGGACTGATGACCATGGGCAACGCGCTGATCCTCGCCATCTTCTTCGTGCCGCACCCGCCCGTCGGCATGGCGGCGCTGCAGCTCGTCACCTCGATCCTCGGCTATCCGCTGGTGGTGCTGGTGTCGCGCTATGCCTTCGGCGTGCACAAGATGGCCCCGGGCGAGGCCGACGCATTGGGACACAGGGCATGAAGCGATCCCCTAAGGATACCGAGGCTTCGGCCAGGAAGATCACCCGGCGCGGGCTGGTACTGGGCGGATTGCAGGCGGGCATGCTGGGCGTGCTGGGCTGGCGGATGCGGCAGATGCAGGTCGAGCAGGCGGACGAGTTCCGCCTGCTGGCCGAGGAGAACCGCATCAACATGCGCCTGATCGCCCCGGCGCGCGGGCTGATCTTCGACCGCAACGGCATCCCGGTGGCCGAGAACACCCAGAACTACCGCGTGGTGATCGTGCGCGAGGATGCGGGCGACGTCGACACCGTGATCGACCGGCTGCGCCAGCTGATCTACCTCGACCCCGACGAGCTGGAGCGCAGCTTGCGCGAGATGCAGCGCCGCAGCCCCTTCGTGCCCGTGACCCTGACCGATCAGCGCAGCTGGGAGGACATCGCGACCGTCGCCGTCAACGCCCCTGCCCTGCCGGGGATCTTCCCCGACGTTGGCCTGACGCGGCACTATCCGCTGGGCCCCGACTTCTCGCATATCGTGGGCTATGTCGGCCCGGTCAGCGACTACGACCTGAACCGGATCGAGGACAACGATCCCCTGCTCCAGATCCCGAAGTTCCAGATCGGCAAGACCGGGGTCGAGAACAAGTACGAACGCGACCTGCGCGGCAAGGCCGGAAGCAAGCGGATAGAGGTCAACGCCGCCGGACGGGTGATGCGCGAGCTTGGCCGCGACAACGGCGTGCCGGGGTCGGACCTGCAACTGACGGTGGACACCAACCTCCAGAACTTCGTCGAGGCGCGGCTGATGCTGGAGGAAAGCGCGGCGGCGGTGGTGATGGATCCGCGCTCGGGCGACCTGCTGGCCATCGGCTCGGCCCCGACCTTCGATCCGAACAAGTTCGTGCGCGGCATCTCCAGCGCCGATTATGCCGAGCTGACCGAGAACAAGTACCGCCCGCTCGCCAACAAGTCGGTGCAGGGCGCCTATCCGCCGGGCTCGACCTTCAAGATGATGGTCGCCCTCGCCGCGCTCGAAAGCGGCATCAGTTCGGAAGAGACGGCCTATTGCCCCGGCTTCACCAAGGTCGGCGACCGCCGCTTCCACTGCTGGAAGCGCGGCGGCCACGGCTACGTCAACCTCGAGAAGAGCCTCCAGCAGTCCTGCGACGTCTACTATTACGAGATGGCGCAGAAGATCGGCGTGGACAAGATCGCCGAGGTGGCGCGCCGCTTCGGATTCGGCGAACGGTTCGACATCCCGATGTCGGCCGTCACCGGCGGGATCATGCCGGACAAGCAGTGGAAGCGTGAACGCTACGGCAAGGACTGGCTGGTGGGCGACAGCCTCAACGCCTCCATCGGCCAGGGCTTCGTCCTGGCCTCGCCGCTGCAACTGGCGGTGATGACCGCGCGGCTGGCCTCGGGCAACGCGATCATGCCGCGGCTGGTGAAATCCATCGACGGGATCGAGACCGAGATCGTCGGCGCCTCGCCCCTCGGCTTCAACGAAAATCACCTGCGGCTGGTCCGCAAGGGCATGTACGCGGTCGCCAACACCCGCCGCGGCACCGGGTATTCGGTCAGGATCGACGCCGACGGCCACAAGCTGGCCGGCAAGTCGGGCACCAGCCAGGTCAGGAACATCACCGCGGCCGAGCGGGCGCGCGGCGTGACCTCGAACAGCGACCTGCCGTGGGAGCGGCGCGACCACGCGCTCTTCGTCGCCTTCGCCCCGTTCGAGAACCCGACCCACGCCGCGGCTGTGGTCGTCGAACACGGCGGCGGCGGATCCTCGGTGGCCGGGCCGCTGGCGCGCGACGTGCTGCTCTACGCGATGTACGGAGGGATGCCGCCGATCGAGGCCTATCCGTCCTACCAGCGCGGGAAGATCCGCGAGATGCAGGCGAAGCTGGTGCTGCGCGACAGCGCGGCGAGCCCCGGCCGCGACCGGGCCTGAGGGGAAGCGCATGAGTTACCTCGAATACAACGTCAAGCGGGTGCCCACCGGCCTGTCGAAGATCCTCTATCTCAACTGGCCGCTGATCCTGCTGCTGATGGCGGTCGCCTCGGTCGGCTTCCTGATGCTCTACTCGGTGGCCGGCGGCTCGCTCGAACCCTGGGCCGAGCCGCAGATGAAGCGCTTCGCCCTCGGCATGGCGGCGATGCTGACCATCGCCATGGTGCCGATCTGGTTCTGGCGCAACATGGCGGGGCTCGCCTACGGCGTGTCGATCCTGCTGCTGCTGGCGGTCGAGTTCTTTGGCACCACCGGCATGGGCGCGACGCGCTGGATCGACCTCGGCTTCATGCGGCTCCAGCCCTCGGAGCTGACGAAGATCACGCTCGTGATGATCCTGGCCGCCTATTACGACTGGCTCGACATCCGCAGGACGTCGCATCCGCTCTGGGTGGCGATCCCGCTGATCCTGATCCTGCTGCCGACCTTCCTGGTGCTGAAGCAGCCCGACCTCGGCACCGCGATCCTGCTGGTCGCGGGGGGTGGCACGGTGATGTTCCTCGCCGGGGTCAGCTGGTGGTACTTCGGCGTGGTCATCGCCGGGGTCGGCGGGCTGGTCTTCGCCGTCTTCGCGTCGCGCGGGACGGACTGGCAGCTGATCAAGGACTACCAGTTCCGCCGGATCGACACCTTCCTCGACCCCTCGTCGGATCCGCTCGGCGCAGGCTACCACATCACCCAGTCGAAGATCGCCCTCGGCTCGGGCGGCTGGACGGGACGCGGCTTCATGCAGGGCACGCAGTCGCGGCTGAACTTCCTGCCCGAGAAGCACACCGACTTCATCTTCACCACGCTGGCCGAGGAGTTCGGCTTTCTCGGCGCCTCCTCCCTCCTCGTGCTCTACGGACTCATCATCTTGTTCTGCTTCTACTCCGCCTTCTCCAACAAGGACCGGTTCGGCTCGCTCCTCACGCTCGGGATCGGGACGACCTTCTTCCTGTTCTTCGCGATCAACATGTCGATGGTCATGGGCCTCGCCCCCGTGGTCGGCGTGCCGCTGCCGATGGTCAGCTACGGCGGCTCGGCGATGCTGGTGCTGCTCGTCGCCTTCGGGCTGACCCAGTCGGCCCACGTGCACAGGCCGCGCGGCCGATGATCCGCGTCCTGTTCTCCGCGAGGCCCGATCGCTGGGACGAGTACGAGGCGCCGCTGCGGCGGGCCTTCGCCGCCGAGGGGCTGGACGTGGACCTCGCCACGTCGCATCCGCCCGAGACGGTCGATTACATCGTCTTCGCCCCGAACGGGCCGGTGACGGACTTCACGCCCTACACCGCCTGCAAGGGCGTGCTCGGCCTCTGGGCGGGGGTCGAGACGGTGGTCGGCAACCCGACGCTGACACAGCCGCTGGCCCGGATGGTCGACACCGGCCTGACCGAGGGTATGGTGCAGTGGGTGGCGGGCCACGTCCTGCGCCACCTCCTGAACCTCGACGCCGACATCAAGGGACAGGACGGCCGCTGGACGCCCCGGCTGCCGCCGCTCGCGCGCGAACGGCAGGTCGGCATCCTCGGCCTCGGCGCCCTCGGCGCGGCCTCGGGACAGGCGCTGGCCGGGCTCGGCTTTCCCGTTGCAGGCTGGAGCCGCCGCGAGAAGGCCGTGCCGGGCATCACCTGCCATCATGGCGCGGAGGGGCTCTCCGAGGTGCTCTCGACCTCCCACTTCCTCGTCCTGCTGCTGCCCCAGACCCCGGCGACGGAAAACCTGCTGGACGCCGAAAGGATCGCCCTGCTGCCCGAGGGCGCGGTGATCCTGAACCCCGGCCGCGGCCCCCTGATCGACGACGCGGCCCTGCTTGCCGCGCTCGACAGCGGCCACCTCGCCCATGCCACGCTCGACGTCTTCCGGACCGAACCGCTGCCCCCCGACCACCCCTTCTGGGCGCATCCGAAGGTGACGGTCACCCCACACATCGCCAGCGAGACCCGGTCCGACACGGCAGCCCAGACCATCGCCGCGAACATCGCCCGCAGCGAGGCGGGCCAGCCCCTGCTGCACCTCGTCGACCGCGCGGCGGGCTACTGATCCCGGGCCGGTCCGGCGCAGGGACCCGGTCCCTTGCGCCGCGCCCCGTGCCTGCCGATGTCAACCCAGCGGCACCACGGGGAATCTCAAACTCCCCTGTTTCTTCTTTGTACAAATACTCCCGCCGGAGGCATCCGACTTCTCCGCCAGCACCCCCGCCGACCGTTCAGCGCAGCTTCGGCGGCCGCTCCGGATCCATTCCGGGCGCGACGGGGGCCGCGGCCTCGGCCTTCGGGATGTCGAAGCGCAGCCCGACCCGGGCGAGCCGCGCCGCCAGCGGATCGGCGGCGGCAAGGAAGGCGACGTCGAGCGTCCCAGCCTCGATCCCCGAGAAGGTCAGCGCCTCGCCCGCGGCCCGGGCCAGTGCCGGTTCCGCCCCCGGCAGCGCACCGACGAAGGCCAGCAGGTGCCCCTGCCCGCCGCCGTCGTACCGCACCCCGGCGAGATAGGCCGAGGACGCCAGCCCCCGCGCCGTCGCGAGCTTGGTGTCGAGCGCACCCAGCAGCACCTCGGGCAGGCCGCGGGGCGCGCTCACCTCCTCGGGGCGGGTCTCGACCGTGTCGGGCACCCGGGCCAGCGTCGCGTGCAGCCAGTCCACCGCCTCTGCCCCGAGCAGGGTGGCCGAGGGCGCGGCCTCGGGGTTCAGGGCAAGGCCCAGCCCCTGCCCCGCCAGCATGGCGATCACGCTGCGCCCCGAGAGCGCGGCATAGGGGGCGGGGCGGCCGGTGAAGGCGGCGAGCCGGTCCTCGCGGTCGAAGACCAGCACGAAGCGGCCGTCGGCGGTGTCGAACACGTCCGGGTCCAGCGTCTCGCCGTCGGAGTCGCGGGCGAGAAGCAGGAACAGCTCGCCATCGGCGAGGCGTTCGTAGAAGCGCAGGCGCGCGGCATCGTCCTCGGGCGCGGCCTCCATGGCGGCGTGGGCGCGGTCAAGCGGGGTCATCGGATCTCCTCGGCGACGCGGGCGCGCAGGGCGGGCAGCAGTTCGGCCTCGAACCACGGATGCCTGCGCAGCCACGCGGTATTGCGCCAGGACGGGTGAGGCAAGGGGAAGACGGCGGGCGCATGGTCGCGCCAGGCGGCGACATGGGCCGCGACCGTGCCGGGGCCGAGGTGCCACTTCTGGGCATAGCCGCCGACGAGCAGGGTCAACGGCACATGCCCGATGTGGTCCATGACCGCGTTCCGCCAGGTCCGGGCGCAGATCGCGGGGGGCGGCAGGTCGGACCCCTTGGCGTCGTAGCCCGGGAAGCAGAAGCCCATGGGCACGATGGCGACGCGGTCGCGGTCGTAGAAGGTTTCGGCGTCGAGCCCCGTCCAGTCCCTCAGCCGGTCGCCCGAAGGATCGCTGAACGGCCGCCCCGAGGCATGGACCCGCGCGCCGGGCGCCTGCCCCGCGATCAGGATGCGAACGCCGGGGCGGAACCAGACCACGGGGCGGGGCCGGTGGGCGGTCGCCGTGGCGGCGAAGCGGTCGGCGCAGAGGGTGCAGGCGGCAAGGCGGTCGGGAACGGACATGGGCGGCACATAGGCGTCGCGGGGGGCATCGGCAAATGCGGCTTGCGCGATTTCCATATTTCTAAGATTATCGAAATGAACAGAGGGAGAATCGCGCCATGGACCTGACCCCCGCCTGTGGCCTCAGCATCGAGGAAGCCGCCTCGACCTTCGCGGCCCTCGGGTCGGAGCAGCGCCTCGGCGTGCTGCGCGTGCTGGTGCGCGCCGGGCCGCCGGGGCTCTCCATCGGCGCGCTCGGCGCTGCCGCGGGCGTCACCGGCTCGACCCTCACCCACCACCTGCGGATCCTGACCCAGGCGGGGCTGGTGCAGCAGACCCGGCAGGGCCGCTCGATCATCTGCGCCGCCGCCGCCTTCGACCGGGTGCAGGCCCTGTCGGGATATCTTCTGACCGAATGCTGCGCCGATTGCGCCACGCCCGGAGAGCACGACCATGGCTGACATCACCACCGCCCCCGCCCCGCGCCGGAAACTGCCGGGCTGGACCTTCTCGGCCTGGACGGCCTCGGTCGCCGTGGTGCTGGCCGTCGCGCTGCTCGACACGGCCGCCGCGCCGGAGATCGTCGCGAAAGCCGCGGGATCCTTCCTGCACACCCTGCCCTTCATCGTCTTCGCGGTCCTTGCCGTCGCATATCTGAAGGCGAGCGGGGCCGAGACGCTGCTGGCCCGTGCCTTCGAGGGGCGGGAGGTCAGGATGATCGCGCTGGCCGCGCTGCTCGGGGGGCTGTCGCCCTTCTGCTCCTGCGAGGTGATCCCCTTCGTCGCCGCGATGCTGGCGCTCGGGGCGCCGCTCTCGGCCGTGATGGCCTTCTGGCTGGCCTCGCCGCTGATGGACCCGGCGATGTTCCTGATCACCTCGGCCACGCTCGGCTTCGATTTCGCGCTGGCCAAGACGATCGCGGCCGTCGCCATCGGGCTTCTCGGCGGGGCGACGGTGATGGCGCTGAAGGCGAGCCCGGTCTTCGCCGATCCGCTGAAGCCGCAACCCGCGCGCAAGGGCTGCTGCGGCGCGAGGAAACCCTTTGCGGGCAAGCCGGTCTGGACCTTCTGGACCGAGGCGCCCCGGCGCGAGACCTTCCGCGACACGGCGGTCGAGAACGGCCTGTTCCTGACTAAGTGGCTGCTGCTGGCCTATCTGTTCGAGGCGCTGATGCTGGCCTATGTCCCGGCCGAGACGGTGGCGGGGCTCCTCGGCGGCACGGGGCTGAAGCCGATCCTGATGGGCGCGCTGGTGGGCGGACCGGCCTACCTGAACGGCTATGCCGCGGTGCCGCTGGTCGACGCGCTGCTGGTGCAGGGCATGGCGCCGGGCGCGGCGATGTCCTTCGTCATCGCGGGCGGGGTCAGCTGCATCCCCGCGGCCATCGCCGTCTGGGCGCTGGTGAAGCCGCGGGTCTTCGCCGCCTACATCGGCCTCGCCATGACCGGCGCGATCCTCGCCGGGCTGGCCTGGGGCGCGCTGGCCTGAGCGCGCCCGGGGCGGGGCCCATTCCTTCGCAGCGGGCAGATGTGCACAATTTGCGCGGAATCTGCGCGGATGTCCCGGCGGGTCCGTCCTGTCCGGTTGCCCAAGGATAGGGGATCGCGTACCCCTTTCGGACAAAACGGCCTGGGGGACACCGCCACATGTATCGCGTCTGGAACTTCGTCACCAACTATTCGCTGCTGCTGATCTTCGGCGCGCTGATCGCGCTGGTCTGGGCGAACGTCGATCCCCACAGCTATCACCACATGGTCGACTATCCGCTGTGGTTCAACGACCTGGTGGGCACCGACGCCAGCAAGTGGCTGGCCGCCTACGGCGAGGACTTCCACATCGACAGCATCGGCGACACCACAAAGGTGCTGAGCTTCCACTACCTCGTGAACGACGTCCTCATGGCCTTCTTCTTCGCCATCGCCGCGAAGGAGGTCTGGGAGGCGGTGATCCTCCAGAACGGCTCGCTGCGCGGCAAGAAGGCGGCGACGCCCCTGGTGGCGACGCTCGGGGGCATGCTCGGGCCGATCACGGTGTACCTCGGCCTCGCGCTGTTCCTCGGGTCGGACACGTTCAACGCGGTTCATCGCGGCTGGGCGATCCCAACGGCCACCGACATCGCCTTCTCCTATCTCGTCGGCCGCATCGTCTTCGGCGCGGGGCATCCGGCGGTGCGGTTCCTGCTGCTTCTGGCCATCGCGGACGATGCCGCGGGCCTGATCATCCTCGCGATCTTCTATCCCTCGGGCGATCTCGCGCCGCAGATGCTGCTGATCTCGCTCGCCGCCGCGGTGATCGTGTTCCTCCTGTTCAACTGGCTGCCGCGGCGGCTGGACCGCCACAACGAGGTGCGCCCGAACTCGACCTGGGTGCGCGAGAAGCTGTCGTTCTGGCCCTACCTCGTGGCGGGCTGCATCAGCTGGTGGGCGTTCCAGGAAAGCGGCCTGCACCCCGCGCTTGGCCTCCTGCCGATCGTGCCGACCCTGCCCCACGCCGACCGCGCCTTCGGCATCTTCAGCGAGGCCGAGCAGTACCTGACCGACCTGCTGAACCATGCCGAGCACCTGCTGAAGCATCCCGTCGAGGTGATCCTGTTCTTCTTCGGCCTGCTGAACGCTGGGGTCGAGTTCAACTCGATCGGCGCACCGACCTGGCTGGTGCTGGCGGGCCTGCTGATCGGCAAGCCGGTGGGCATTTTCCTGTTCGGCTACATCGCCGCCTACCCGCTGAAGCTCGGGCTGCCGAAGGGCATGCGCTCGGTCGACCTGGTGGTGGTGGGCTGCGTCGCGGCCATCGGCTTTACCGTGTCGCTGTTCGTCGCCTCGGTCGCCTTCCCGGGCGGGCCGGTGCAGGACGCGGCGAAGATGGGGGCGCTCTTCAGCTTCGCGGCCGCCATCGTCTCGATCATCGCGGGCAAGATCGCGCGAGTCGAAAAGCAGACCGGCTGAGCCCGATCATGGCGCAACGGTGCCCCCCGGGGCGCCGTCGCCCTGGCTCGATTGTGCAGGGATCTGTCAAAATTGCGTGCAGGGCCGCAGACAGTGCCCGGAATCGGGCTTAATCTGGCCGAATTGGATCTGTAGGTGTTGGGTTAACCACAGTTGCGCTACTGTGACCGAACCCACCGCAATGCGCCGGGGCGCGAATGATCGAGTTCGAGAACGTCAGCAAGTCCTACTGGACGGGATCGCATCACAAGGTGATCCTGGACTTGGCTTCGTTCCGCATCGAGCTTGGCAATTCCCTGGGGATCCTCGCCCCGAACGGCACCGGCAAGACCACGATCATCAACATGATGGCCGGGCTCGAGAAGCCGGACGAGGGGCAGATCAACCGCACCAGCCGCATCTCCTTCCCGCTCGGCTTCATGGGGGGCGTCATCAACCGCCTCTCGGGCACCGAGAACGCGCGCTTCATCGCCAAGCTCTACGGCATCGACCCCGACTACCTCGAGGCGTTCTGCCGCTGGCTTTGCGGCCTCGGCGAATACTTCGACATGCCGGTGGGCACCTACTCGGCCGGCATGCGCTCGCGGCTCAGCTTCGCGCTGCTGCTGGCGCTGGAGTTCGACATCTACCTGATCGACGAAGGCATGCCCTCGACCACGGATGTGGAATTCAACCGCAAGGCCGGCTCGCTGCTGCGCGAACGGCTGGAGAACGCGACCATCGTGATCGTGTCGCACCAGGCCCAGACGCTCGAGAAATTCTGTCGCTCCGCGGCCGTCCTGATGAACGGACAGTTGCAGATGTTCGACACACTGGAAGAGGCGAAGGCACTTTATGACTACGAAACCCAAGGTTAGAAAGTTCCGCATCCGCCGTTCCAGTCCGCTGGCCATGGTGATCGAGGACGACCTGCCCGCCGCCCCCGCGACCCCGGACGCCGTCCCCGCGCGCGCGGAGCGGCAGGCGCCCGAGACCGCCCCGCGCCGCCCGCGGGTGCAGCCGATCCTGGAGCCGGGCGATACCGCCGCCCGCGCCCCCGCCAACGACTCCCCCACCCCGGCCGAGGACGCGCGGATCGCCGACCCCGGGGAACTTGCCGCCGAAGAGGACATCAACGCCCTGCGCCGGGAGGGGCTGACCGGCCGCCAGCTACGGATGGCCCGGCGCCTGGCGCAGAAGCACGGCCTGACCCCGACGTCGGACTTCGAGGCGGTGCGCCAGCTGCGGGCCCGGGGCATCGACCCGTTCGAACGTGCGAACATGCTGGAACTGGTGGTGCCCGACGCGGGCCAGGGCGAAACGCGGCAGACGGGCCGCGAGGTGGGAGAAAGCCGCGTGCAGCTGCCGCAGACGGTCGCCCCCGGCGCCGTCCCCTCGACCGAGGTCCGGCACGCCGATCCCCGCGCCGACCGCATGGCCGAGATCCGCCGCATCCAGCGCGACATCGCGCGCCGCCGCCGCCGCAAGTCGCTGCTGCTGCTGGTGCGGCTGGCCTTCTTCGTCGGCCTGCCGACGCTGCTGGCGGGCTACTACTATTACGCCATGGCCACCCCGATGTACGCCACCAAGTCCGAGTTCGTGATCCAGCAGAACGAGGGCGGCGGCGGCGGCGGCGGCGCCCTGTCGGGTCTGTTCTCGGGCACCGGCTTTGCCACCAGCCAGGACTCGATCACCGTCCAGAGCTATCTCCAGTCGCGCGACGTGATGATGCGCCTCGACGGCGACGTTGGCTTCAAGAAGGTCTTCGCCGATCCCGCCATCGACCCGATCCAGCGCCTGCCGGCCGACGCCACGAACGAACAGGCCTACAAGGTGTTCCGCAGCAACGTGGAAATCGGCTACGACCCCTCCGAGGGGATCATCAAGATGGAGGTCGTGGCCCCCGATCCGGAGCTGAGTGCCGAGTGGTCGCGGAAGATGATCGCCTATGCCGAGGAGCAGATCGACAACCTGACCCAGCGTCTGCGCGCCGACCAGATGGAAGGCGCCATGGAAAGCTACCAAGACGCCGAGGCGAAGATGCAGGCGGCCCAGCAGAAGGTGCTGGACCTGCAGGAACAGCTGGGCGTCTTCGACCCCCGCGCCGAAAGCGGCGGCGTGATGAGCCAGATCACCACCTTCGAGGTCCAGCTCCAGGAGAAGCGGTTGCAGCTCCAGCAGCTGCTGGACAACCGCCGCCCCAACCAGGCCCGGGTCGACGGCGTGCGCGGCGACATCGAGCGGCTGGAGAAGCTCGTCGCCTCGCTGCGCGGCCAGCTGACCGACGGCACCGGCGACGGCCGCTCGCTGGCGCAGGTCAGCAGCGAACTCCGCATGGCCGAGGTCGATCTCCAGACCCGGACGCTGATGATGCAGCAGGCGCTCCAGCAGCTCGAGACCGCGCGGATCGAGGCGAACCGCCAGGTACGCTATCTCTCGGTCGGCGTCAGTCCGATCCCGCCGGACGAGGCGACCTATCCCCGCGCCTTCGAGAACACGCTGCTGGCCTTCCTGATCTTCTCGGGAATCTACCTGATGTGTTCGCTCACCGCGTCGATCCTGCGCGAACAGGTCTCGGCCTGACGGCGCGCGCCCCGGCCCCCCGGCCGGGGCTTCCCTGCCCGCTCCGGCCCGGCTAACCTTCGGCGACGAAGACCGAAGGCACGCCGCTCCATGATTTCCCTTTTCCGCCTGACCGGCGCCCTTCTCGCGATCTGCCTCCTGACGGCCGCGCCGGTGCCCGCCCAGGACACCCGCGCCGCCGACGGCGGCGCCACGACCACCGAGGACAGGCCCGAGGCCACCCCCGACGGCGAGGCCGGACAGGTCTCCCTCGCCGATGACATCGCCACCGACGCCCGCATCGCCGAGCGCATCCGCGGCATCCTGATCGAACTCGACGGCTACGAGGCGGTGGATGTCACCGTGCGCTCGGGGATCGTGACCCTGACCGGCGAGGTGCTGGACGCCAACGCGCTGGCCCGGCTGGAAACGCTGGTGGCGGGCATCGACGGCGTTCTGACGGTGCAGAACGAGGTGGTCGAGACCACGGACCTGGCAAAGCGGCTGAACCCGGCGGCCGAGCGGATGCTGGTGCGGCTGCGCCAGGGCGCCGCGGCGCTGCCGCTGCTGCTGGTGGCGCTGACCGTCGCGGGCGCGATCCTCGCGATCGGCCTGCTGCTGGCCCGCCTGCAGCGCCCCTGGGACCGGATCGCCCCCAATGCCTTCATCGCCGACATCTACCGCCAGATCGTGCGGCTGGTCTTCGCCGTCGCGGGAATCGTCGTCGCCCTCGACATCCTGAACGCCACGGCCCTGCTCGGCACGATCCTCGGCGCCGCCGGGATCATCGGCCTCGCCATCGGCTTCGCCGTCCGCGACACGGTCGAGAACTTCATCGCCTCGGTGATGCTGTCGATCCGCCAGCCGTTCCAGCCCAACGACGCGGTCGAGATCGACGGCGACCAGGGCAAGGTGATCCGCCTGACCAGCCGGGCGACGATCCTGCTCAGCTTCGACGGCAACCACATCCGCATCCCCAACGCCACGGTGTTCAAGAGCCGCATCGTCAACTTCACCCGCAACGCCGAACGCCGCTTCCAGTTCTCGCTGCCCGTGGCCCCGGACAGCGACCTTGCCGCGGTGCGCAGCCTGATGGAGGAAACGGTCGCCGCCCTGCCCTT
Source organism: Oceaniglobus roseus (assembly GCF_002869745.1). Taxonomy (GTDB): domain Bacteria; phylum Pseudomonadota; class Alphaproteobacteria; order Rhodobacterales; family Rhodobacteraceae; genus Oceaniglobus; species Oceaniglobus roseus. The sequence continues at coordinate 986 of NZ_PNOS01000014.1, read as the reverse complement.
CACGCTCGAGCAGCCGGGCATCTCGGTCTGGATCGAGGGTCTGACCGACCGCGGGGTCGAGTTCACCGTGACCGGCTGGATCGACCAGCGCACGACATCGCTGCTGCGCGCCCGGGGCGAGGCCTTCCGCCTGGTGAAGGCGGCGGTGGAGGCCTCGGGCGTGCGGGTGCCCGAGGCGACCTACGGCCTGCGCCTCGACGGCGACGTGGGCCTGCCCGAAGTTACTGCCCCCGCTCCCGCCCGGCCAGGTCCCGTGGGCCCCCTGCCCGGCGCCCCGGTGGCGGCGGATGTCGACGCGAAGGACGACGTGGCGCTGGAGGAGATGATCGCCCACGAGCGCCGCGACGAGGCGAATCCCGACCTCCTGCGCCGCGAGGCCCCGACCGAGTGAGGGCCGTTCCGGAAGCTGTCGTCGCCACGCATTTTTTGCCTTGCACCGCCCGACGGCCCCCAGTAGAAACCGCGCACCGTTGGGGTGTAGCCAAGTGGTAAGGCATCGGTTTTTGGTACCGTGTATCGTAGGTTCGAATCCTACCACCCCAGCCATGTTTCCCAATCAGACGCAAAAAGCCCAAGAATATTGGGTCGACAGGCCCCTGTCCCAAAACCCTGTGTCACACTCCGCCGAGCCTGTGACACACGCCATGACACAAACGGCCTCGCGGCCAAGCGCGGGGGGTGCCGGTGCCCGGCGCCGTCCGGCCGGCCCCTACCTCCAGCGCCGAGGCCGCATTTATTACTTTCGCAAGCGTTTACCCGACGTCATCGCAAAAAGGGGGCGCCAAAAGTTTTTCTGTCTCTCGCTTCGGACCGCTTTACTGCCCGAGGCGATGAGCCGCGCGGCTCGTCTCCTCGTAGTGGCTCTGTTGCGCAAATCACCTGGCGACCGAGGTTCCCCTTTCCCCGGACAGACTTATCCCACGGCCTCTGTGACGGGGATGCCGAGCGCGGTGTAGCCGTTGAGGACGGCTATGCGGACCTGGAGT
>NZ_PNOS01000013.1 GCF_002869745.1 Oceaniglobus roseus | reverse complement strand
ACCGGCGGAGCCGGTCAGACATGGCGGGGCCCTCCGGTGGCGGGATCCCAGAAGCAGGCGGCGTCGTGGGCGGGGCCGACGGGGAAGCGGGCCGGGTTCTCGCGGTCGCAGCGGTCGAACCGGTGGGCGCAGCGGGCGCGGAAGGCGCAGGCGTCGGGCGGCGCGTGGAGGATCGGCGGCTGGCCCTCGATCACCTGCAGCCGCTTGGCGCGTTCGCCGCTGACCGAGGGAACGGTCTTCAGCAGGCTTCGGGTGTAGGGGTGCTGGGGGTTCCTGAACAGCTCGCCCACCGGCGCCTGTTCCACGACCTGCCCGCCGTACATCACTAGCACCCGGTCTGCGATGCCCGCGATCACCCCGAGGTCGTGGGTGATCCAGATGATCGCCATGCCGAGCTTCTCGCGCAGCTCCTTCACCAGCTCGAGGATCTGCGCCTGGATCGTCACGTCGAGCGCCGTGGTGGGTTCGTCCGCGATCAGCACCTCGGGATCGCAGGCCAGCGCGATGGCGATCATCACCCGCTGCCGCATCCCCCCCGAGAACTGGTGCGGATAGTCGCCGAGGCGGCGGCGGGCGTCGGGGATGCCGACAAGCTCCAGCAGCTCCACCGCGCGGTCGCGGGCGGCCGCCTTGCCAAGCTTCATGTGCTTCCTGAGCGGCTCCATGATCTGGAAGCCGACGTTGAACACCGGGTTCAGCGAGGTCATGGGATCCTGGAAGACGAAGCCGATGCGCGCGCCGCGGATGCCGCGCAGCGCCGCCTCGTCCGCCGCCAGCAGGTCGCGCCCGCCGAACATCACCTGGCCCGCGCGCACGTCCGCCGGGGGCGAGGGCAGGAGGCCGATCAGCGACATCATCGTCACCGACTTGCCCGAGCCGGATTCGCCCACGACGCCGAGAAGTTCGCCGGGGCGCAGATCGAAGCTGACGGAGTTGACCGCGTGTACCTCGCCCGAGCGGGTCTTGAACACGGTCTTGAGGTCCCTGACATCAAGGACGGGCAAGGCCCCATCGGGCATGTATGACTCCCCAGTCGGTCTCTTGTTCTTGTCCCCGATGGGGTCATGCCCCCCGGTGGTTGTCAAAACTTGTACCCGAGAAATGCGAGGCGACAACCATTAATCCGAAATCCCTGCGTCAACTTTCAGCAACTGGCCAAAGATCGGGCAGGCCCGCTTGACCCGGCCCGCGCGGCGGCTCACCCTCCGCCCGTCACCCCTGAATCGGAGCCCGCCATGCAGACCCTCACCGCCCGTCAGATCATGGAGCGCCTCGTCGCCTTCCCGACGGTCAGCCGCGACAGCAACCTCGACCTCGTGGATTGGGTCGAGGAATACCTGGACGGCTTCGGCGTCACGGCGCGGCGGGTCTACGACGAGACGGGGAAGAAGGCCGCGCTCTATGCCAATGTCGGGCCCGAGGTCGAGGGGGGGATCGTGCTGTCGGGCCATACCGACGTGGTGCCGGTGGACGGGCAGGCCTGGGACACCGATCCGTTCACCGTGACGCAGAAGGGCAGCCGTCTCTATGGCCGGGGCACCTGCGACATGAAGGGGTTCGACGCGCTCGCGCTCTCGGCCGTGCCGCTGGCGCTGGAGCGGGGGGTGAAGCGGCCGCTCCAGATCGCGCTCAGCTACGACGAGGAGGTGGGCTGCACCGGCGCGCCGCCGATGATCGACGACATGGTGCAGCACCTGCCGCGCGCCGCCGCCGCCATCATCGGCGAGCCGTCGATGATGAAGACCGTGACGGGGCACAAGGGCGGCGCCGCCATCGTCACCCATGTCCACGGGTTCGAGGTGCATTCCTCGCTCCTGCCCACCGGCGTCTCGGCGATCATGGAGGCGGCGAAGCTGATCGAGTGGTGCAACCAGCAGAACGCGGCCAGCGCGGCGGCGACGCCTTCGCCGCTCGCCTCGGTGTTCTTCCCGCCCTACACCACCGCCCATGTCGGCACGATCGAGGGCGGCACCGCGCGCAACATCACCGCAAAGGACTGCGTCTTCGCCATGGAGTTCCGCTGCGTGGCGGGGGACGATCCGGAGGATTGGAAGGCGCGCTACATGGCGAAGGTGGCCGAGGTCGAGGCGGCGATGCAGAAGATCCAGCCCACGGCCTTCATCGAGGTCGACCACCGCTCGTCCGTGCCGCCCCTGAAACCCGAGCAGGACGGCCCGGCCGAACGCCTGGTGCGCAGCCTGACCGGCGACAACGGATCGCACGTCGTGAGCTACGGCACCGAGGCCGGGCAGTTCCAGGAACGCGGCTATTCCGCCGTGGTCTGCGGCCCCGGCGACATCGCCCAGGCGCACCAGCCGAACGAATACATCGAGATCGCCCAGTTCGAGGCGGGCGAGGCCTTCGTGGCGAAGGTGGTCGACTCGCTCTGCACTTGACCTGGCGGGTCGCGCTTCTGAGGGCCGTCAACGTCGGCGGCACGGGGCGGCTGAAGATGTCCGACCTGCGGGCGGTCTGCGAGGCGGCCGGGTTTCGCGACGTCTCGACCGTGCTGGCCTCGGGCAACGCGGTGTTCCGCAGCGAGGCGGACGAGTGGGCGATCCGCGCCGCCCTCGGCGACGGGCTGGCGCAGTGCATGGGCGTCGCGCCGGAGGTGATCCTGCGCACCGGGCCCGAGATCGCCGCGGCGCTCGCCGCCTCACCTTTCCGCGACTGTCCGCCCGCCCGGGTCGCCGTGGTGTTCCTCGACGCGCCGCCCCTCGGGGCGGGGGCGCTGGAGGCGAAGGGCCGGCAGGACGAGCGGTTCGAGGTGATCGGTCGCGAGATCCATGTCCACTATCTTTCGGGCATGGGCCGCTCGAAGCTGGTGATCCCGGCGGCGCGGGCGGGCACGGCGCGCAACCTCGCCACCGTCGCGAGGCTGGCCGAGGCCACCGGCGGCTGAGGCGGAGAGGCCCTCCCGCGGGCTCGTCGGCGAAGGCCCGCCGGGGCCCGGAACACGCTGCGCAAATATTCCGGCGCCCTCCTTGCGGCACGCCGAGCGCCACCACAGCTACCACCGGCCGGCGCCTCGCGCAGCGTCGGCCCCACGTCACGCGCCGGACTGAACTTCCATGGACATCCTCCTGATCCTGCTCGGCTTCGCCGGCCTCGTCGCCGGCGGCGAACTCCTCGTGCGCGGCGCCGTTTCCGTCGCCCTGCGCTCGGGTCTCTCCCCCCTCGTGATCGGGCTGACACTCGTCGGCTTCGGCACCTCGATGCCCGAGCTCTTCACATCGGTGCAGGCCGCGCTCGACGGCTCGCCCGGGATCGCCGTCGGCAACGTCGTCGGCAGCAACATCTGCAACATCCTGCTGATCCTCGGCGTCGCCGGGCTGATGGCGCCGGTGCTGATCAACGCACGGGAGTTCCGGCGCGACGGCGCGGTGCTGGCCGCGGCGACCGCGCTGGCCCTCGGCGTGACGCTCTGGGGCGGCATCGGGCGCGGCGTCGGCGCCGCCTTCGTGCTGCTGCTGGCGCTCTATGTCTGGCGGGCGCTCAGAGACAGCCGCAACCTGCCCGAAGCCACTGCCGACATTCCCGAGGCGCCGGCCCACACGATGCCCGTCTCGCTGCTGCTGTTCGCGGCGGGGCTGGGCCTGATCCTGCTCGGCGCGCGGCTGCTGGTCGGCGGCGCGATCGGCATCGCCGACTCGCTCGGCGTGTCCGAGGCGATCATCGGGCTGACCGTGGTCGCCGTCGGCACCTCGCTGCCCGAACTGGTGACGACCGTCATGGCGGCGCTGAAGGGGCGCAGCGACATCGCCTTCGGCAACATCGTCGGCAGCAACATCTTCAACGTCCTCGGCATCCTCGGCGTCACCGCCCTGGTGAAGCCGCTGGAGGTGCCGCGCCAGATCGCTCTGTTCGACATCTGGGCGATGTGCGGCGCGACGCTGCTGCTGATCCTCTTCGCCCGCTTCGGTGCGCGGCTCGGCCGGGGGCGCGGCGCGCTGCTGCTGGGCGGCTACGTCGGCTATCTGGCGGTGCTGACGCGACTTGCCTGAGGGCCCTTTACCGCGGCGCGGGTCAGTGACAGGCTTCGTTCGCAACGAACGAGAGGAACCGCCATGCCCGTCAAGAACCGCTTCGCCGAACTGCACGCCGACATCACAGAGTGGCGGCGCGACCTGCACCGCCACCCGGAGCTTCAGTTCGACACCCACCGCACCAGCGGCATCGTCGCCGAGAAGTTGAAGGCCTTCGGCTGCGACGAGGTGGTGACGGGGATCGGCAGGACCGGCGTCGTCGGCGTCATCAAGGGGCGCAGGACCAACTCGGGCAAGGTGATCGGGCTGCGCGCGGACATGGACGCGCTGCCGATCATCGAGGCGACCGGGCTCGACTATGCCTCCGAGACGAAGGGGGCGATGCATGCCTGCGGCCATGACGGGCACACGGCGATGCTGCTTGGCGCGGCGCAGTACCTGGCCGAGACGCGGAACTTCGACGGCACGGTGGTGGTCATCTTCCAGCCCGCCGAGGAAGGCGGCGGCGGCGGGCGCGAGATGGTCAACGACGGCATGATGGAGAAGTTCGGCATCCAGGAGGTGTACGGGATGCACAACTGGCCCGGCCGGCCCGTGGGCAGCTTCGCGATCCGCCCCGGCGCCTTCTTCGCCGCGGCCGACCACTTCGAGATCGTGATCGAGGGCAAGGGCGGCCATGCCGCGAAGCCGCACGAGACCCACGATCCCGTCGTCGCGGCCAGCCATGTCGTGATCGCGGCGCAGTCCATCGCGGCGCGGAACCTGAACCCGGTGGACCAGCTAGTGGTCTCGATCACCTCGATCCAGTCGGAAAGCCAGGCCTTCAACGTGATCCCGCCCCAGGTCGTGCTGCGCGGCACCGTGCGCACGCTGGACGCGAAGGTGCAGGACATGGCCGAGGCGCGGCTGACGGCGATCGCCGAAGGGACCGCCGCCGCCATGGGCTGCACGGCCACGGTCAACTACACCCGCAACTACCCTGTGATGGTCAACTCCGAGGAGCAGACCGAGTTCGCGGCCGAGGTGGCGAAGGCGGTCTCGGGCGATTGCGACGAGGCGCCGCAGGTGATGGGCGGCGAGGATTTCGCCTTCATGCTGAACGCGCGTCCCGGCGCCTATATCATGGTCGGCAACGGGGATACAGCCGGGGTGCACCACCCCAAGTACAACTTCAACGACGAGGCGATCCCGGCGGGCTGCTCCTGGTGGGCGGGGATCGCCGAACAGCGGATGCCGGTGGGCTGAGACAGTCGGCTGACACCGGCCCGGCGGCGCCCCGACGCAAGACCGGGGCGGCACCGCGGACGACCTGACCGACATGCCCCGACGGCGCGTCCCGGTGCCATAGGGCAATGTCGTGAAAGCGGGACAAAGCATCGTTTCCAGATGAGATGCCTCCGGCGATATGAGATTTGGCATTGTTGAGCCGTCCAATAGATTGTGCCGGGAAACACCCGGAAATTGTGCGCCTCGCCCGAAGCTCAACCGCTCCTGTCATTCGTGGTGTCCGTTACCGGACGCCGGAAGCCGAAAGTCCCTGCCGTGTCCAGCTCATCAGAGTTTGTCCTGCGATCCCCGGATCGCGGGACGGCCGTTCTTGTCGCCCGCCTGCTGATCCTCGCCGTGGCGGTGTTCGCCGTTTCCGTCCTGCTGCCCGGGGGGCTGATCGGGGTCGGTCTGACGCTTCGGCCGGACGGGGCGCCGACCACCGCGCTGTGCCTGCTTCTGGGGGCCGCCGGCGCGTGGAGCGTGCTGCGTGGCCGCGACGGGATCCCGGCGGCGCTGTGCGGCACCGCGGTTCTGTTGACCGTCCTGGGCGAGCAGATCGTCATGCACCGTTTCCGCGATCCCGCGGCCCATGCCGACATGGCCCTGGCGACGATGGCGGGGTTCCTCCTGCTGGCGGTCAGCCTCGTGTCGCCGTGGCTGGCCCGGCGCCGGGGGCAGGGGGTGGCCGTCCTGGCTGACGTGCTGGGCCTCTGCCTGCCGACGCTCCGCCTTTCGGGCGCACCCTTCGCCTCCGATGCGCTGCGCCATGATCCCGTTCTCGGCGCCATGTCGCCGTCCACCGCGCTGTGCCTGCTCTGCCTGTGCGCCGCGCTGCTCCTGCTGCGCTCCGGAACGGGATGGGCCAGTGCCCTGTCCGGACGCGAACCCGGCGGCGCGGGGGTGCGGCGGCTCGCGCCCGTCATCGTCCTGCTGCCGATCCTGCTTGGCGGTCTCGGGCTTTTCGCGACGCGGGCTGGGCTGCTCGATACCGACCTGCGGCTGATCCTCCTGACCGTTTCGATGACGGCCCTTGCCGCCGGGGCGATGCTGCATGTCACCGCGCTCGCCGAGGCGGCCGAACGGCGCGCGTTTTCGCTTGAGACTCGGCTGGTGGCGGCCGAAACCGCGCGGGACCGGAGCGAGATGGCGGCGGCGCGGGCGCAACGGACCGAGACCCTGGGCCGCCTGGCGCTGGAGGTTGCCCACGATTTCAACAACACGCTGAGCGTCATCCTGGCCAACCTCGAACTGATGGACGGGGCGGCCCTGTCCGCCTCCGATCGCCTGCACCGCGACGAGGCGCTGGCGGCCACGACCCAGGGCGCGCACCTGACACGCCAGCTCCTGACCTTCGGCCGCGAGTCGCGCCTGCGGCCGCGCGCCGTGGTGCTTGACGATCACATCCCGGAGACCCTCGGCATGTTCTCGCGCCTGCACGGAAAGGGAATCGCTGTCGGTACCGACCTGGCCCTGACGGACAGCCTGGTGCTGGTGGATGTGGCGGGCTTCCAGCAGGCGTTGCTGAACCTGCTGCTGAACGCCCGCGACGCCATGCCGGGGGGCGGCAGCATCCGCGTGGCGACCCGGGTCGGACCCGCCCCCGCGGCGACCTGCGGCGAGGCATTGGCCATGCATGTCCGGGTGAGCGTCACCGACACGGGGAAGGGCATGGACGAAGCGACGCTGGAACGCGCGACAGACCCCTTCTTCACCACGAAGGAGGCCGGTGCCGGCTCGGGGCTGGGTCTGGCGATGGTCAGCAGCTTCTGCCGCCGGTCGAACGGTGCCCTTACGCTCTCCAGCGCTCCCGCCAAGGGCACGGAGGTTGCGATGCTGTTCCCGGTGCACGACCTCGAAGGCGGCGAAGACGGCGACCGCGCAGAGTGATGCGGAAGGGGACCGCCGGCCTGTTCAGCCGCCGGTGTGGCTCATGTGGCGGCTCATCTGGCCGTCGGCGCGCTGGCGCGAATAGTCGAAGTCGTGGCCCTTCGGCTTGCGCCCGATGGCGCGCCGGATGGCGTCTTCCAGCAGTTCGTCCTGCGGCGAGGCACGCAGCGGCGCGCGCAGGTCGGCCATGTCCTCCTGCCCGAGACACATGTAGAGTTCGCCGGTGCAGGTCAGCCGCACCCGGTTGCAGCTTTCGCAGAAGTTGTGGGTCAGCGGCGTGATGAAGCCGATCTTCTGGCCCGTCTCCTCGATCCGGACATAGCGGGCGGGCCCGCCCGTGCGCTCGGCCAGGTCGACGAGGGTATAGCGCTCGGCCAGGCGCGCGCGCAGGTCCTTCAGGGACCAGTACTGGTCCAGCCGGTCCTCGTTGCCGAGATCGCCCATCGGCATGACCTCGATCCAGGTCAGGTCCATGTCGCGGGCGGCGCACCACTCTGTCAGTTCGAACAGCTCGCTGTCGTTGAAGCCCTTCAGCGCCACCGCGTTGATCTTGACCCTCAGCCCCGCCTTCTGCGCCGCGTCGATGCCGCGCAGGACCTGGGGCAGGCGGCCCCAGCGGGTGACTTCGGCGAACTTCCCCTCGTCCAGCGTGTCGAGCGAGACGTTCACCCGCCGCACCCCTGCGGCGTGGAGGTCGGCGGCGAAGCGTTCGAGCTGCGAGCCGTTGGTGGTCAGCGTCAGCTCCTTCAGCGCGCCGCTGTCGAGGTGGCGGGTCATGGCGCGGAAGAAGGTCATGATGTCCCGCCGCACCAGAGGCTCGCCCCCGGTGATGCGCAGCTTTTCCACGCCGAGCCCGATGAAGGTCGAGCACATGCGGTCCAGTTCCTCCAGCGTCAGCAGGTCCTTCTTCGGCAGAAAGGTCATGTTCTCGGACATGCAGTACACGCAGCGGAAATCGCAGCGGTCCGTCACCGAGACTCGCAGGTAGGAAATGGCGCGCTGGAACGGGTCGATCAGGGGTGCATTCATGCCCTGAAACCTAAGGAGGGCGAAGTGCCGCCGCAAGGGGGATTGCCCGTTGTCTGCCCCGATGCGCCCGGATAGGCTGCTGCCATGAAAAGGTTTCTGTTCCCCTCGCTGGCCCTCGGGCTGATCGTCCTGACCGGCTGCGCCCAGATGAAGGCCCCCGGTTTCCTGCGCCCCGGCGGCGGCGCCGAGGCGCCGCTCGACGCCACCACCACCCCCCAGCCCGGCAGCGCCGAACTGCCCTCGGAGGTGAGCGAGGTCGTGACCGCGCCGCCCCCTTCCGCCGCCGCGCGCACGGCCGAGGATTTCGACACCACGACCGCCGAACAGCGCGCCAAGGCCGCCGCCGCGCCCGAGGCGGGCGAGAAGCGGCTGGGCGAAACCGTCGCCTCGCTCGGCGATCCCACGAAGTCGGGGTTCTGGATCAAGACGCCGCTGGTCTCGGCCCCCGGATCGGGACGGCTGGAGTATCCCGCCACCGGCAAGTCCACGAAGGTCGAGCTGATCCCGCTCGACGGCCCGGCCACCGGCGGCAGCCAGGTGTCGCTCGCCGCGCTGCGCAACCTCGACGCGCCGATCACCGACCTGCCGACGCTGGTGGTCTACGCCGACTGATCCGCGGTCGGCGCCGCGCGCGTCACTCCACCGTCACGGACTTGGCGAGGTTCCTCGGCTGGTCCACGTCGGTGCCCTTGGCGATGGCGGTGTGATAGGCGAGAAGCTGTGCCGGGATCGCGTAGAGGATCGGCGCGAGGAAGCTCTGGATCGCCGGCATCACCACCACGTCCCACGTCCCGGCCGAGGCTTCGGCGGCACCCTCGGCATCGGTGATCAGCAGCACCTTTCCGCTGCGGGCCATAACCTCCTGCATGTTGCTCACGGTCTTGTCGAACAGCGCGTCGCGGGGGGCGAGCACGATGACCGGCACATGCTTGTCGACCAGCGCGATGGGGCCGTGCTTCAGTTCGCCCGACGCATAACCTTCGGCGTGGATATAGCTGATTTCCTTCAGTTTCAGCGCACCCTCCAGCGCCAGCGGGAACATCGCGCCGCGGCCGAGGAACAGGATGTCCTGCGCCTCGGCCAGCTTCCGGGCGATCTCGGCGATCTGGGTGTCGCGGGCCAGCGCCTGGTTCAGCAGGCCCGGCAGGGTGCGCAGCGCGGCGATGTGCTGCGCCAGCGTCTCTCCGTCCATCACGCCCCGGTCGGCGGCGGCCTTCATGGCGAGGATCGCAAGCACCGTCAGCTGGCAGGTGAAGGCCTTGGTCGAGGCGACGCCGATCTCGGTGCCCGCGAAGATCGGCAGCATCACGTCGCTTTCCCGCGCGATGGAGCTTTCGGGGACGTTCACCACCGCCAGCACCTGCGCCTTGTCGCGGCAGTAGCGCAGGGCGGCGAGGGTGTCGGCCGTCTCGCCCGACTGGCTGACGAAGATCGCCAGCGTCTTGCCCGCGATCGGCGGCTCGCGATAGCGGAACTCGGAGGCGACATCGACCTCGACCGGGATCCGCGCCAGCTGCTCGAACCAGTATTTCGCCGTCACGCAGGCGTAATAGGCGGTACCGCAGGCGACCATCACGATGCGCTCGACCCCCGCGAGGTCGAGGTTCACGTCGGGCAGCTGGATGCTGTCGCCGGGAAGGTAATGGGCGATGGCGTCGGCCAGCACCACCGGCTGCTCGGCGATCTCCTTGGCCATCCAGTGCCGGTGGCCGCCCTTTTCCACCCGCGTCTGTTCGGCGCTCAGCACCTTCAGCGGACGGTTGGCGATGTTGCCCTCGCGGTCGTAGATCGTCAGCGACGTCCGGGTGACCACGGCGCGGTCGCCCTCTTCGAGATAGGTGATGCGGTTGGTCATCGGCGCCAGCGCGATGGCGTCGCTTCCGACGAACATCTCGCCGTCGCCATGGCCGATGGCCAGCGGCGAACCCTTGCGCGCGGCGACGATCAGGTCCTCCTCGCCCTCGAACAGGAAGGCGAGGGCGAAGGCGCCTTCGAGCCTTGCCAGCGTCAGCCGCGTCGCCTCGACCGGGTCGTGGCCCTGCTCCATGTAGTGGCGCGCCAGCTGGGCCACCGTCTCGGTGTCGGTCTGGGATTCGTGGTCGGTGCCCAGTTCCTCGCGCAGGATGCGGAAGTTCTCGATGATGCCGTTGTGGACCACCGCGACCGGGCCGGCCTTGTGGGGATGGGCGTTCAACTCGGTCGGGGCGCCGTGGGTGGCCCAGCGGGTGTGGCCGATGCCGGCCTTCCCGGCCAGCGGGTTGTGCACCAGGTGGTCGGAGAGGTGCACCAGCTTGCCCACGGCGCGGCGGCGGTCGAGCACGCCGTCGTTCACCGTCGCGATGCCCGCGCTGTCATAGCCGCGGTATTCGAGCCGCTTCAGCGCCTCGAGGATGATGGGCGAGACTTCGTGCCTGCCCAGAACGCCGACAATTCCACACATCAGGTCGTTTCCTTCTGCCTTGCCGCCTTCATTGCCTTCAGCCGGTCCATCATCCGCCGGGCGAGACCCGGCTTGTTCACCTGCCGCGCCCGGCCGATGGCCAGGTCGCCGTCCGGCACGTCCGAGGTGACGACCGTGCCGCTGCCGGTCATCGCGTGGGCGCCGACCTTCACCGGGGCGACCAGCATGGTCGAGGAGCCGATGAAGGCATGGGCGCCGATCTGGGTGCGATGCTTGAACACGCCGTCGTAGTTGCAGGTCACGGTGCCGGCCCCGAGGTTCGCCTTCTCGCCCACCGTCGCGTCGCCGACATAGGAGAGGTGGTTGACCTTCGCGCCGTCGAGGATCTCGGAATTCTTGATCTCGACGAAATTGCCGATCTTCACGTCGTTCGAAAGCTCCGCACCGGGGCGCAGGCGGGCGAAGGGCCCGACCTCGGCGCCGCCGCCGACGTGGCAGCCTTCGAGATGGCAGAAGGCGCGGATCGTGGCGCCGGATTCCACCGTGACGCCGGGGCCGAAGACGACGTTGGGCTCGATCACCGCGTCGCGCCCGATCATCGTGTCCTGGGCGAAGAACACCGTCTCGGGCGCGACCAGCGTCACGCCGTTCTCCAGCGCGGCGGCGCGGGCCTGCGCCTGGAACAGCGCCTCGGCGCGCGACAGCTCGGCGCGGGTATTGATGCCCAGCGTCTCGGCCTCGTCCATCGTCACGGCGGTGGCCGAGAGGCCGCGGGCGCGGGCGATCTCGACGATGTCGGTCAGGTAGTATTCCCCGGCGGCGTTGTCGTTGCCGATGGCGTCCACCAGGTCGAACAGCCGCGCGGCGTCGACCGCCATGATGCCGCCGTTGCAATAGCCGATGGCGCGCTCGGCCTCGGTGGCGTCCTTGAACTCGACGATCCGCTCCAGCGCGTCGCCGTCCATCACCAGCCGGCCGTAACGTGCTGGATCCGCGGGCGTGAAGCCCGAGACGACGACGTGGTGGCCCGCGGCGCGCGCCTCGGCCAAGCGCTCCAGCGTCTCGGGGCGCACGAAGGGGGTGTCGCCGTAGAGGATGAAGGCCGTGCCCTCCGCCCCCGCCAGCGCGGCACGGGCCTGCGCGACGGCATGGGCGGTGCCGAGCTGTTCCGCCTGCTCGGCGATGGTGATCCCGGGGTCGAGCTTCGCCGCCGCCTTGCGCACCTGTTCGCCGCCGTGGCCGACAACCAGCACCCGCCGCTCGGGCTCCAGCGCGGCGCCGGCGGCCAGGGCATGGGCGAACAGCGGCACGCCGCCCAGCCGGTGCAGCACCTTGGGCAGGTCCGACTGCATGCGCGAGCCCTGACCTGCGGCCAGAACGATGAGGTGAGTGGCCATGGACTGCTCTTTCCTTTTGCTTGTTGCCGTTTTACCCCTTGCCCGCCCTGTCGCAAGGGGCCATCGGATCAAACATGGTTTCGTCGGATTTCAGGATTGACGGCATAGGGGAGGCGTAGATGCGCACGGTGATTTTCGATCTCGACGGCACGCTCGCCGACACCGGCGCCGACCTGATCGCCGCCGCCAACGCCTGTTTCCGCGACCTCGGACATGGCGACGTGCTGGAGGTGGCGCGGGACAAGGGCACCGCGCTCCGGGGCGGACGGGCGATGCTGACCCTCGGGTTCGAACGGCTGGGGATGGGGACGCCGGAGGATCTGATAAAGGAGCAATATCCGCTGCTTCTGGGCCATTATGCCAAGGCGATCCGGGTGCACACGGCCTTCTATCCGGGGGTCGAGCGGGCCGTCGCCGCGCTGCGCGAAGGGGGCTATGCCGTCGGCATCTGCACCAACAAGCCCGAGGCGCTGGCCGAGGCGCTGATGGTGCAGCTCGGCGCGCGCGACTGGTTCGCCTCTCTCGTCGGGGCCGACACCCTGCCGGTCAGGAAGCCCGACCCGGCGCCGTTCTTCCTTGCGGTGGAGCGGGCGGGGGGCGATCGGAAACGCTCTGTCCTCGTCGGCGACACGAAGACCGACCGCGACACGGCGCGCAATGCCGGCGTGCCTTCGGTGCTGGTGACCTTCGGTCCCGGCAGGGATTCGGTGCGCGACCTCGCGCCCGAGGCGACGCTGGACCATTTCGACGATCTCGGCCGCGTGGTGGCCGGGCTGATCGGCTAGGGCGATGGAAGTCTTCACCGGCAGCTTTACCCAGCAGGAACCGATCCCGGAAGAGGGGATCGCGGCGGCGCTCGCCGTCCTGCGCCACGGACGGCTGCACCGCTACAACCTCGCGCCCGGCGAGGCGGGGGAGACGGCGCTGCTGGAAGAGGAGTTCGCGGCGCTGACCGGCGCCCGCTGCTGCCTTGCCGTGGCCTCGGGCGGCTATGCCATGGCGACGGCGCTCCGCGCGCTCGGCGTGGGGCAGGGCGATCTCGTCCTGTCGAACGCCTTCACCCTCGCCCCCGTGCCCGGCGCCATCGCCGCGGTCGGGGCGCGGGCGGTCTTCGTCGGCGTGACCCGGAACCTGACCATCGACCTCGACGACCTCGCGGCGAGGATCGGAAGCTCCGACGCGAAGGTGCTGCTGCTCAGCCACATGCGCGGCCACATCTGCGACATGGACGCGCTGATGGCGCTGTGCGACGGGGCCGGGGTGAAGGTGGTCGAGGACTGCGCCCACACCATGGGCGCGGACTGGAACGGCACGCCCTCGGGGCGGCACGGGGCGATCGGCTGCTATTCCATGCAGACTTACAAGCACGTCAACGCGGGCGAGGGCGGCTTCCTGGTGTCCGACGATGCCGCGGCGATGGCGCGGGCGGTGCTGCTGTCGGGCAGCTACATGCTCTATGACCGCCACCGCGCCGCGCCGCCGCCCGAGGCCTTCGAGGGGCTGAAGTACGACACGCCGAACATCTCGGGGCGGATGGACAACCTGCGCGCCGCGATCCTGCGCCCCCAGCTGCCGCTTCTCGCCGCGCGGCGCGAGGGGTGGAACGCGCGCTACCGGCGGATCGAGTCGGCGCTGTCCGATCTGCCGGGACTCGCGCTGATCGCGCGCGACCCGCGCGAGGGGTTCGTCGGCTCCTCGTTCCAGTTCCTGTTGCCGGACTGGACGGCGGAGGCCGTCGCCACGCTGGTCGGGAACTGCCAAATGCGGGGGGTCGAGCTGAAATGGTTCGGCGCCGCCGCGCCCGCCGGCTTCACCTCGACCTACCGCGACTGGCGCTATGCCGGGGGGCAGGAGCTGCCCGAGACCGACCGGATCCTTGCGGGCCTGATCGACATGCGCCTGCCGCTGACCTTCAGCCCGGAGGACTGCGACCAGATCGCCCGCATCCTGCGGGACGAGATCGGGCGGCTCTGGCGGCGGGGCTGAGGATGCTGCGATTGCAAAAGGACCGCCTTGCGCTATCCTTCCCGCACCAAAGCAGGTAAAGGCGTCCCATGATAACGCTGCACCACTGCCACCAGACCCGCTCGATGCGCGTCCTGTGGCTTCTGAACGAGCTCGACATCGAATTTTCGCTGCGCGTGCACCCCTTCGACAAGTCGCTGAGATCCGAGGAATTCCTGACCCGCAGCCCGGCAGGCCGCGTCCCCGCGCTGGAGATGAACGGCGAGACGCTGTGGGAGAGCGGCGCCATCGTCGAGGTGCTGTGCGAGAGGTTCCCCGAGCGCGAGCTCGGCCGCATCCAGGGCGAGATCGAGCGTCCCGATTACCTGGTCTGGCTGCACTTCGCCGAGACCATCAGCCAGCACACCGCCAGCCTGACCCAGCAGCACATCATGCTCTACGAGGATCACATGCGCTCGCCCACGGTGATGAAGCTCGAGGCGGCGCGGCTGAAGAAGTGCTATGCCGCGATCGAGGGGCGGCTTTCGACCCCGGTCGAGAACCGCGACTACCTGCTGACCAGCGGCTTCTCGGCGGCGGACATCTGCGTGGGGCAGGCCGTCTACATGGCGCGCCACTTCGCCTCGCTCGACGCGTTTCCGGCGGTGGCCGAATGGTACCAGCGCATCACCGAGCGGCCCGCCTTCCAGGGCGCCCTGCCGCCCGAGGGGGCCGAGCTGCTGTACGAGCGGGCGTTCTACCCGATCCCCGGACAATAAGCCTCATCCGCCTCGGTTGACCCTGTCGGGCCCGGTGCGTAGATAGACCAGAAGCCGAGCGTCCGTGCAGACGGACCCGCACGAAGGAGCCGCTGACCGTGGACGGATTTCTGAGAGAATACCTCCCCATCCTGATATTCCTGGGCATGGCCATCGGCCTGGGGCTGATCCTGATCCTAGCCGCCGCCGTGGTGGCCGTCCGGAACCCCGACCCCGAGAAGGTGTCGGCCTACGAATGCGGCTTCAACGCCTTCGACGACGCGCGGATGAAGTTCGACGTGCGCTTCTACCTCGTCTCGATCCTGTTCATCATCTTCGATCTCGAGATCGCCTTCCTGTTCCCCTGGGCCGTCGCGTTCAAGGACCTTGGCGATGTCGGGTTCTGGTCGATGATGGTGTTCCTCGGCGTGCTGACGGTCGGCTTCGCCTACGAATGGAAGAAAGGAGCCCTCGAATGGCAATGACGGGCACCAATACCGCCGGGGTCGACCGCGAGGTCACGGTGCAGGACCTGAACCGGGACCTGACCGACAAGGGCTTCCTGCTGACCTCGACCGACGACATCATCAACTGGGCGCGCACCGGCTCGCTGCACTGGATGACCTTCGGGCTGGCCTGCTGCGCGGTCGAGATGATGCACACCTCGATGCCGCGCTACGATGCCGAACGCTTCGGCGTCGCGCCCCGCGCCTCTCCGCGCCAGTCCGACGTGATGATCGTGGCGGGCACGCTGACCAACAAGATGGCCCCGGCGCTGCGCAAGGTCTACGACCAGATGCCCGAGCCGCGGTACGTCATCTCCATGGGCTCCTGCGCGAACGGCGGCGGCTACTATCACTACAGCTATTCCGTGGTGCGCGGCTGCGACCGGATCGTGCCGGTCGACATCTACGTCCCGGGCTGCCCCCCGACCGCCGAGGCGCTGCTTTATGGCATCCTCCAGTTGCAGCGGAAGATCCGCCGCACCGGCACCATCACCCGCTAAGGAGCGTCAGAATGTCCGAAGCCGCCCTGAACGAACTCGGCGCCCACATCGAAGCCAAGCGGCCCGACTGCGTGATCTCCTGGGCGGTGACGCGGGGCGAGCTGACGATGGAGATCGCGCCGTCCTCGCTGGTGTCGCTGACCGAGTTCCTGAAGACCGACCGCACCTGCCGGTTCTCGACGCTGGTGGACATCACCGCCGTCGACTACCCGGCGCGCGAGGCGCGGTTCGACGTCGTCTATCACTTCCTGTCGATGTACCAGAACCAGCGGATCCGCCTGAAGGTCGCGGCCCGGGAAGAGGACATGATCCCCTCGATCATCTCGGTCCACCCCTCGGCCAACTGGTTCGAGCGCGAGGTGTTCGACATGTTCGGCATCCTCTTCACCGGCCACCCGGACCTGCGCCGCCTCCTGACCGACTACGGCTTCCGCGGCCATCCGCTGCGGAAGGACTTCCCGACCACCGGTTATACCGAGGTTCGCTGGGACGAGGCCGAGAAGCGGGTCGTCTACGAACCGGTCAACCTGGTGCAGGAATACCGCCAGTTCGACTTCATGAGCCCCTGGGAAGGTGCCGACTACATCCTGCCCGGCGACGACAAGGCGAAAGAGGCCGCGAAGTGAACCGGACGGCGGGCGCGGGGCGCTGAGGGGCAGGGTGGGCGCACCCGTCCTCCTCCTGGCCGTGGGCGCGACCAAGTCGGGCACCTCCTGGCTGCACGAGACGCTGGCCGGCCACCCCGAGTGCCACCTGCGCTCGGTCAAGGAGTTGCACTATTTCGACGCGCTCGACCTCGGCAGGCGGGCCGGGCAGATCCGCGAGATCCGCGCAAGTTGCGACCAGCTGGCCGCGCGGATTGAAACGGCACCGGCGACGAAGCTGCCCGCGCTGGCCGAACGGCTGAAGGACCGCCACGACTGGCTTGCCGTGCTGGAGCGCGAGGGCGAGGATCCGGCAGCCTATCTCGGCTATCTCACCGCGGGGGCCGAAGGCGCGCGGGTGGTGGGCGACGTGACCCCGGCCTATGCGCTGCTCCCGGAAGAGCGGCTGCGGGCGATGGCGGCTCTCACGGACGACGTGCGATTCGTCTACCTGATGCGCGATCCGGTGGCGCGGCTCTGGTCCCACGTGCGCATGATTGCCGCACGACGCGGCCCGGACGGCACGGTTGACCCGAAACGCGCGAGGAATATCCTCAATCGCACGCTGCGCGGCGAAGAGACCGAGATCGGGAACCGCGGCGACTATCGCGCCGCGCTGACCAGGCTTCGCACCGCCGTGGCGCCCGAGAAG
The DNA here is from genome assembly GCF_002869745.1 of Oceaniglobus roseus. GTDB lineage: Bacteria > Pseudomonadota > Alphaproteobacteria > Rhodobacterales > Rhodobacteraceae > Oceaniglobus > Oceaniglobus roseus. Next base: position 87,198 of record NZ_PNOS01000013.1, on the reverse strand, counting down.
CTGCTGGTGCTGTTCTACGAGGACATCTTCGGCGGCGGCGGGATGACGCGGCTTTGCGCCTTCCTCGGCATCGCCCCGGTCGAGGGCGACACGGCGCGCCGCGTCCATGCCGGAGGGGCGCTGGACATGCCGGGGCCATTGCGCGACAAGGCGGCAGCGTGGCTGGCGCCGCAATACGATTTCGTGGCCCGCACCATGGGCCGCAGCCTGCCCGAGGCGTGGCTGGCGAACATGGCAAGGGTCTGACCTGGAGGTCTGATATGAAAGACGGACAATTCGACGACGCCCAGACCGGCGAACAAAAGATCCGCAACTTCAACCTGAACTTCGGCCCCCAGCACCCGGCGGCCCACGGCGTGCTGCGGCTGGTGCTGGAGCTCGACGGCGAGATCGTGGAGCGCTGCGATCCGCACATCGGTCTCCTGCACCGCGGGACCGAGAAGCTGATGGAGAGCCGGACCTATCTCCAGAACCTGCCGTACTTCGACCGGCTCGACTACGTCTCGCCGATGAACCAGGAACATGCCTGGTGCCTCGCGATCGAGAAGCTGACGAACACCCCCGTGCCGCGCCGCGCCTCGCTGATCCGGGTGCTGTACTGCGAGATCGGCCGGATCCTGAACCACCTGCTGAACGTGACGACCCAGGCCATGGACGTCGGCGCGCTGACGCCGCCGCTCTGGGGCTTCGAGGAGCGCGAGAAGCTGATGGTCTTCTACGAGCGGGCCTGCGGCGCGCGGCTCCACTCGGCCTATTTCCGCCCGGGCGGCGTCCACCAGGACCTGCCGCCGCAGCTGATCGAGGACATCGACGACTGGGCCGACGCCTTCGGCAGCGTGATGGACGACATCGACGGCCTCCTGACCGAGAACCGCATCTTCAAGCAGAGGAACGCCGACATCGGCGTGGTGACCGAGCAGGAGGCGCTGGACTGGGGCTTCTCCGGCGTGATGGTGCGCGGATCGGGCATGGCCTGGGACCTGCGCCGTGCGCAACCTTACGAGTGCTACGACGAGTTCGAGTTCGGCATCCCGGTGGGCAAGAACGGCGACTGCTACGACCGTTATCTGGTGCGGATGCAGGAGATGCGCGAATCGGTGAAGATCATCAAGCAGGCCTGCGAGAAGCTGCGCCACGAGAAGGGCCCGGTGATGACCCGCGGCAAGATCTCGCCGCCGACGCGCATCGACATGAAGACCTCGATGGAAGCGCTGATCCACCACTTCAAGCTCTACACCGAGGGCTTCCACGTTCCCGAGGGCGAGGTCTATGCCGCGGTCGAGGCGCCGAAGGGCGAGTTCGGCGTGTACCTCGTGGCCGACGGAACGAACCGTCCCTACCGCGCCAAGCTGCGCGCGCCGGGCTTCCTGCACCTCCAGGCGATGGACCACGTCGCCTCGGGCCACCAGCTGGCCGACGTGGCGGCGATCATCGGCACGATGGACGTGGTGTTCGGAGAGATCGACAGGTGAGACGATCCCTCTCCGCTGCAACGCTGCTTCTGCTGCTGCCCGCCATGGCCGGGGCGGGGCAGAGCCGCGAGGCGCTTTATACCGTCCTTGCCGCCCACGATTGCAGCATCGCGCCCGGCCGGGTGGCCGACGTCTTCTCTCCGCAGGGTTTCACGCCCGAGTTCGTGCGCTCGACCCTGACCGAGCTGATGCTCGACGGCACCGCCAGCCAGAACGCGGCGGGGGTGCTGAGCCTGCCGATCTCGCTCTGCCCGCCGGAAAAGCCGGTGCCTTCGCCGCGGGACGAGGTGATCGCCCGCTTCCGCGACAACGGCTGCAGCTTCTCGAACGATGACGTGCCGGAACTGCTCTCTTCGCTCGACCTCAGCGATGCGCAGCTGCGCGCCATCGTCTATCCGCTTCACGACGCCGGGGACCTGACGGTCTCGGGCCATGTCGCCACCCTTTCGCCCGCCCTGTGCGGCGCCACGACCGACTGACAAGAGGACCGCACGATGCTTCGCCGCCTCCACGCCGAACAGCCCGCCTCCTTCGCCTTCACCGAAGCCAACATGGCCTGGGCCGAAGGGCAGATCTCCAAGTATCCCGAGGGCCGGCAGGCCAGCGCCGTGATCCCGCTGCTGTGGCGGGCGCAGGAGCAGGAGGGGTGGCTCAGCCGCCCGGCGATCGAGGAAGTCGCGCGGATCCTCGACATGGCCTATATCCGGGTGCTGGAGGTCGCGACCTTCTACTTCATGTTCCAGCTGCAACCCGTTGGCTCCGTTGCCCATATCCAGGTCTGCGGCACCACCTCCTGCATGATCTGCGGGGCGGAGGACCTGATTGCGGTCTGCCGGAAGAAGATCGCGAAATCGGCCCATGCCCTGTCGGCGGACGGTCGGTTCAGCTGGGAAGAGGTCGAATGCCTCGGCGCCTGCGCGAACGCGCCGATGGCGCAGATCGGCAAGGACTATTACGAGGATCTGACCGCCGAGCGGTTCGAGGAGATCCTCGACGAACTGGCCGAGGGCAGGGTGCCGGTGCCGGGCCCGCAGAACGGCCGCTATGCCTCCGAGCCGAAGTCGGGCCTGACGAGCCTGAAGGACCACGCCGACGGCCGGCCCGAGCACAACTCCAGCGCGGCGCTGGCCGTGCGGCTGCAGGACACGATCAAGCGGATCGACGGCACCGAGGTGCCGCTGGTGACGCCATGGCGGCAGAAGACCCCCTCGGACACGCCCAGCGACGCCGAAGTGGCGCGGATCCGCGAGGAAAGCGACCATCCGAAGGGACCGGAGCCCGCGGCGAATGCCAGCGTCGACGAGACCGGCGTCACCAAGCAGGAGGCGACCGAGGAATCCTCGGCCCGCCCCGCCACCGACGATCCCGCGCCTGCGCCCAAGACCGACGCGACGATCGCGGACCATGCCGAGCGCTCCGAGGAGACCCGCGCGGCGGCCGACCTGGCCGACGAGGACACCCGCCGCCCCGAGCCGCTGCCCGGCGCGCGCGGCGACCAGGCGGACGATCTCCAGCAGCTGAAGGGCGTGGGGCCGAAGCTCGAGTCGGTGCTCCACGATCTCGGCATCTTCCACTTCGACCAGATCGCGGGCTGGTCGGCGGCGGAAATCGCCTGGGTCGACCGCAATCTCGAAGGGTTCAAGGGCCGCGTCGTGCGCGACGACTGGGTGGCCCAGGCGCGCCGACTCGCATCGAGATAGGAGACAGGCTGACCAATCCGCGCTAAATACTATGTCGTGATGACGTTCAGATCATTGGGACAGGGAGAGAAGTGATGTCGAAACAGACACAGGGCACCATGCTGATGGTGGGTGCGCTGGCCGGGACGGTGGGGTTCGTGGCCTTCGTGGCGCTCATGGTGGTTGGTGACTACAACTTCTCCCCCGCGCTGTTCCTGGCGGCCTTCGTGGCCATCGCCGTGGCGGTCGTCCTGGTCCTCGGCTTCCACCGCAAGCCGTCGGATCGCAGCCTCGCCCTCCAGACCCGCGCCCCCGCTCCCAACGTAGCCGCACCGACCGCCACCTCCTCGTCCCATTCGGGCCATGGCGGCCATCCGGGCCATTCCGGTCACGCGACCGAAACGGTGACGCCCTCGCAGATGAAGAGCGAGTCGCCCTCGTCCGACACCGGCCGTTCCGCGGCCGAGATGGCGCCGGCCCCCGATGCGTCGACTGCCGCCGCGGTGATCGACACGCCCGAGGCGACGGGCAGCTCGTCCGAGGCGCAGATGCACCGCGTGGCGCCGGGCGAGGAGAAGAAGCCCGAGACGCTGGACGCCCCGCGCGAGGGCGGCGCGGACGATCTGAAGCGGATCAAGGGGATCGGGCCGAAGCTGGAAGAGCTGTGCCATTCCATGGGCTTCTACCACTACGATCAGATCGCCGCCTGGACCCCGGCCGAGGTGGCCTGGGTGGACGATCACCTCGAAGGGTTCAAGGGCCGCGTCAGCCGCGACGCATGGGTGTCGCAGGCGAAGGTCCTGGCCTCCGGCGAGGAAACCGAGTTTTCGAGAAGGGTCGGCGACGGCGGCGTGCACTGACGGTCCCGCCACAGGCCGCTGCCCTGTTTCCCAAGGCAGCGGCCCGGGCGGATCCGACCTGACGCCACCCCGCGCGGGCCGCGAGGAAGGAAGATGAGCGAAGATGACGGCGCGGACCGGTCCTTGGCCCGCCAGCAGCGTCTCGCGGGGTTCGTGATCGCGGGCACCATGCTGGGCTGGCTGCTGATCCAGGGCGCCGGGGCACAGGGCATGATCCCGGTGCGCTTCACGTTCCTCGCCGATTTCGCCGCCCTGGCCGCCATGGTCTGGGCACTGGTGGTGACATTCAGGGTCTGGCGCAAGCGCCGGGACAGGTAAGGTAAGAGACTATGCTGAAAGACGAAGACCGCATCTTCACCAACATCTACGGCATGCACGACCGCTCGCTGAAGGGGGCGGAGTCGCGCGGCCACTGGGACGGCACCGCCGGGATCCTCGGCAAGGGGCGTGACTGGATCATCGACCAGATGAAGGCGAGCGGGCTGCGGGGACGCGGCGGCGCGGGCTTCCCCACGGGTCTGAAGTGGTCGTTCATGCCGAAGGAATCCGACGGGCGGCCCGCCTACCTCGTCATCAACGCCGACGAATCCGAGCCGGGCACCTGCAAGGACCGCGAGATCATGCGCCACGACCCGCACACGCTGGTCGAGGGGGCGCTGATCGCCTCCTTCGCGATGCAGGCGCATACCTGCTACATCTACATCCGCGGCGAATACATCCGCGAGCGCGAGGCGCTGCAGATCGCCATCGACGAGGCCTACGACGCCGGCTACCTCGGGAAGAACGCCTGCGGCTCGGGCTGGGACTTCGACCTGTTCCTGGTCCACGGTGCCGGCGCCTACATCTGCGGGGAAGAGACCGCGCTGCTCGAGTCGCTCGAGGGCAAGAAGGGGATGCCGCGGATGAAGCCGCCGTTTCCCGCCGGTGCAGGGCTCTATGGCTGCCCGACCACGGTGAACAACGTGGAATCCATCGCCGTCGTCCCCACGATCCTGCGCCGCGGCCCCGAGTGGTTCGCAGGCTTCGGCCGTCCGAACAACGCGGGCACAAAGCTGTTCGCCATCTCGGGCCACGTCAACAACCCCTGCGTCGTCGAGGAGGCGATGTCGATCTCCTTCGAGGAGTTGATCGAGAAGCATTGCGGCGGCATCCGCGGCGGCTGGGACAACCTCAAGGCGGTGATTCCCGGCGGCTCGTCCGTGCCCTGCCTGCCCGGCAAGATCATGCGGGAAGAGGCGATCATGGACTTCGACTGGCTGCGCGAGCAGAAGTCGGGCCTTGGCACCGCGGCGGTGATCGTGATGGACCAGAGCACCGACATCATCAAGGCGATCTGGCGCCTCGCGGCCTTCTACAAGCACGAGAGCTGCGGCCAGTGCACGCCCTGCCGCGAAGGCACCGGCTGGATGATGCGGGTCATGGACCGGCTGGTGAAGGGCGATGCCGACCCGGCCGAGATCGACATGCTGCTCGACGTGACGAAGCAGGTCGAAGGGCACACGATCTGCGCCCTGGGCGACGCCGCCGCCTGGCCGATCCAGGGCCTGATCCGGCATTTCCGCGACGAGATCGAGGACCGGATCAAGCACAAGCGGGCCCGCGTCAGCGCGGTGGCGGCCGAGTAGTGCGACTGCCTTTCTTCGGGAAGAAATCCCCCTCGACCATCGGCGCCTTCGCCTACGACGGCGCCGATCCCGCGGGGGACATCCGCGACAAGTACGGCTTCGGCGGCGACCTGCTGGACATCTTCGCGCAGAACGCGGGGCCGGTGGTGCACAAGTGGCACCACTACATCCCGCTCTACGACCGCTACTTCGCGCGCTTCCGCGACCGGCCGCTGCGGTTTCTCGAGATCGGCGTCTCGAAGGGCGGCTCGCTCCAGATGTGGCGGCGCTACTTCGGGGCCGAGGCGGTGATCTTCGGCATCGACATCGACCCGGCCTGCGCCGCCTTCGACGGGCAGGCGGGGCAGGTGCGCATCGGCTCGCAGGCCGACGCCGCCTTCCTGCGCCGGGTCTTGGACGAGATGGGCGGCGTCGACGTGGTGCTCGACGACGGCAGTCACGTCATGGAGCACATCCGCGCCAGTTTCGAGGTGCTGTTCCCCGCGCTCGCCAAGGGCGGTCTCTACATGATCGAGGACCTGCACACCGCCTACTGGCCCGATTACGGCGGCGGCCCCGGGCGGCGGGCGAACCTGTTTTCCGAGCTTCCGGGCTGGATCGCCGACATGCACGCGCCCTACCACAGTGGCGGCAGCGCCCCGGTCATGGGAATTTCCGGCCTGCACGTTCACGATTCCGTTCTGGTGATCGAGAAAGAGCCGGTATACCCACCGGTGCATTCCGCCATCGGCTCGGACGCCTGAGGCGGCAGGAAGGGACACGGGAGTGAACATGCCACGCCATCTTTCAAGCCGGGCCGTCCTGGTCGGACTGATCCTCGCCATCGGGCTGGTCCAGGGCTGCGGCATCCGAAAGCGTCTGGGATTCGGACCGGCGGAACCGGACGTGGCGCTGCCGTTCGAGGCGAAGCTGGACAAGAACAAGGAAGATCCGCGGTCGTTCCGCGTGCGGTTGATGGCGCAGGGCGCGGACATCGAGGCGACGCGCGAAAGCATCCGCTTTCCCGGCACCGCCTATTGCGTGACCACCTTCGGCACGGCCGAGATCGACTGGACGCTCGACGCCTCTGGCGACTGGCAGGGGGTGCCGCAGGCCGATGGAACCACCGTCTACAGCGGGCGCTGTACCGGCAGGTAGCCGCCGTCACGCTTGAAAATCGGGCCGTCCCGGGCCATCTTTGGCATCGCGCCCGCGGGCGCGGAGCGGAGTGTGCGGACACCCGAAACGCGACGACGGAGTCCTTGATGAAACAGTTTCTGACCGCTGCGGCGCTGGCCGCGACGACATTCGCCGGGGCGCAGGCGCAGGCCCTGGTGCCCCTCGAGAAGAACCCGGTGGTGGTCGACGGCTTCTACAACATCGGCCTTGCCGACGAGATCCGGAAGAACTGCCCGACGATTTCCCCTCGCCTCGTGCGCGCCTGGAACTACCTCATGTCGCTGAAGAGCTATGCCGAGAAGGCGGGGTATTCCGAGGCGCAGATCACCGCGCTGCGGAAGAACAAGCCCGCGCGCGAGGCCCTGCGCGCGCGTATCCGCGCCGACCTGGCCAAGCGGGGCGCCAAGCCCGGCTCCCCCGAGGGCTATTGCGCCGTCGGGCGGGAGGAAATCGCGGCCGACACCCCTGCCGGCCGCCTCTTGTCGGAGTGATTTGATGAAACGTCTTGCCCTTCCCGCCGTCCTTGCCCTCTGCCTGCCGCTGGCCGCGGTGGCCTATGTCCGGGAGGTGCCGGGCATCTACGCCCCGAGCGGCCTCGGGGCGCATCCGAACGCCCAGGCGCTGTTCGCGCGCAAGACCCAGATCGTGGAATCGGGTCACAGCGGGCAGTTCAGCGTCCTCGTGACGCCGAACCTCGTGCCGAAGGCGGCCGCGCTGGTCGCCGCGGTGAACGCGGGGCGGGTCCATTGCGCGCGCCTCGGGCAGCACGACCTCGGCCTCCGGTCGGTCAAGCGTCACTCCCGCCTGAAGCTCGACGCCTGGCAGATGTATTTCTCCTGCCGCTGAGGGCGCGCGCCCCGGCAGAATTATCGGGGCGTGCTGCCGCAGGCGCGGCAAACGGCGTTGCAGTCCGGGCGGAGTTGCTCCAAGACAGGGGGGACCGGTTCGCGCTGCATGTGCAGCGTAGCCGCAAGCATCACGCGGGCGGCCGCCAAGGCTGTCCGGCCTTCTGGAGGGCCCCGCCATGAGCAACCTGCGCAAGATCGTCATCGACGGCATGGAGATCGAGGTCGACCCGGCCATGACGCTGATCCAGGCCTGCGAGGAAGCCGGGATCGAGATCCCGCGGTTCTGCTATCACGAACGTCTCAGCATCGCCGGCAACTGCCGCATGTGCCTGGTCGAGGTCGTGGGCGGCCCGCCCAAGCCCGCCGCCTCCTGCGCGATGCAGGTGCGCGACCTGCGCCCGGGGCCCGAGGGCGCACCGCCCGTCATCAAGACCAACTCGCCCATGGTGAAGAAGGCGCGAGAAGGGGTGATGGAGTTCCTTCTCATCAACCACCCGCTCGACTGCCCGATCTGCGACCAGGGGGGCGAGTGCGACCTCCAGGACCAGGCGATGGCCTACGGCGTCGACTTCTCGCGCTACCGCGAGCCGAAGCGCGCCAGCACCAACATGGACCTCGGCCCGCTCGTCGCCACGTCGATGACCCGCTGCATCTCCTGCACCCGCTGCGTCCGCTTCATCACCGAGGTGGCGGGGATGCCGGAGCTGGGCCAGACGGGCCGCGGCGAGGATGCCGAGATCACCTCGTACCTCGGCGCGACGCTCGATTCCGAGTTGCAGGGCAACATCATCGACCTCTGCCCTGTGGGCGCGCTGACCTCGAAACCCTATGCCTTCACCGCCCGCCCCTGGGAGCTGACGAAGACCGAGACGATCGACGTGATGGACGCCCTCGGCTCGAACATCCGGGTCGACTGCAAGGGGCGCGAGGTGATGCGGATCCTGCCGAGGAACCACGACGGCATCAACGAGGAGTGGCTGTCGGACAAGTCGCGCTTCGTCTGGGACGGGCTGCGCCGCCAGCGGCTCGACCGGCCCTACATCCGCAAGGACGGCAAGCTGAAGCCGGCCACCTGGCCCGAGGCCCTGGCCGCGGCGGCGGCGGCGATGAAGGGGAAGAAGGTGGCCGGCGTGATCGGCGACCTGGCCCCGGTCGAGGCCGCCTTCGCGCTGAAGCAGCTGATCGAGGGGCAGGGCGGCCATGTGGAGTGTCGCACCGACGGCGCCAAGCTGCCCGCGGGCAACCGCTCGGGCTATGTCGGGACGGCGACGATCGAGGACATCGACCATGCGAAGATGATCCTCCTGGTCGGCACCAACCCCCGTGTCGAGGCGCCGGTGCTGAACGCGCGCATCCGCAAGGCCTGGCTGAAGGGCGCACAGGTCGGCGTCGTCGGCCCGGCGATGGACCTGACCTATGACTATCACCATTTCGGCCGGGGCGCCGCCGCGATGGACGAGCTGGCCGAAATGGACCACTCGGACAAGAAGGACGTGCCCGGCGTGATGATCGTCGGCCAGGGCGCCCTGGCGCGCGAGGACGGCGAGGCCGTGCTGGCGCGGGCGATGAAGGCGGCCGAGGCGGCGGGGGCGAAGCTTCTGATCCTGCACACCGCCGCGTCGCGCGTCGGCGCGATGGACGTCGGCGCCGTGACCGAGGGCGGCATCACCGCCGCGCTCGACGGGGCCGAGGTGGTCTACAACCTCGGTGCGGACGAGGGCGACATCCCGGACGGGCCCTTCGTGATCTACCAGGGCAGCCACGGCGACCGCGGCGCGCACCGGGCCGACATCATCCTGCCGGGCGCCGCCTGGACGGAAGAGCAGGGGCTGTTCGTCAACACCGAGGGCCGTCCGCAGCTTTCCCTGCGCGCGGGCTTCGCCCCCGGCGAGGCCAAGGAGAACTGGGCGATCCTGCGCGCGCTCTCGGCCGAGATGGGCGCGACGCTGCCGTTCGACTCGCTGGCCGAGCTGCGCAAGGCATTGGTGAAGGCGGTGCCCCACCTTGCCCTGATCGACGAGGTGGCCGAGAACGACTGGCAGCCGGTGAGCGGCGGCAAGGTGACGGACTCCGACTTCGCCCCGGCGATCCGCGATCACTACCTGACCAACCCCATCGCCCGCGCGAGCCAGCTGATGGCCGAGCTCAGCGCCAACGCCCATGCCCGGGGCAAGACGCAGCTGGCCGCGGAGTAGACGACGATTCGCGTGACGAGTGCCCTGCTGATGGCCGCCCTGGTGTCGGGCGGCTGCGCCCCGGCCAATCCCACGGTGGAGGATCTGGGGCTGGTGCCGGATTACCTCGGGGTGCAGACGCGCCTCCTGGACGGCGATCTGGTGAACTTCCTGGTCGAGGCGCGGGGCGCGCTGACACCGGCCGACGTGACGCGCTATGCCGAATGTGCGGCGGCGCAGTATGCCCTGATCCGGGGCTACGGATTCGCCCGGCACGTCCGGACGAATGTGGATGAAGAGGGTGGCCTTTGGCGCGGCGATGCTGTTTACACCATCTCGCCAGCGCTGCCCGACGGACTGAAGACCATCGACGCCGAAGTCGTCGTTGCGAGATGCCGGGAAAGCGGCATACCGACTGTTTGAGAAGGCCCGACGTGAAACAGGACAGTGTGAGACAGAATGGCTGATTTCTTTTCGACCGGACCGGGGATTGCCCTGCTGATCGCGGCCCAGTGCCTGATGGTCATCGCCTTCGTGATGATCTCGCTGCTGTTCCTCGTCTACGGCGACCGCAAGATCTGGGCCGCCGTGCAGATGCGGCGGGGCCCGAACGTGGTGGGCGTCTTCGGGCTGCTCCAGACCGTGGCCGACGCGCTGAAATATGTGGTGAAGGAGATCGTCATTCCCGCGGGCGCCGACCGCGCGGTGTTCATGATGGCGCCGATGACGTCCTTCGTGCTGGCGATGATCGCCTGGGCGGTGATCCCCTTCACCGACACCTGGGTTCTGGCCGACATCAACGTCGCCATCCTCTACGTCTTCGCCATCTCCTCGCTCGAGGTCTACGGCGTGATCATGGGGGGGTGGGCGTCGAACTCGAAGTACCCGTTCCTCGGCTCGCTGCGCTCGGCCGCGCAGATGATCTCCTACGAGGTCTCGATCGGCCTCATCATCATCGGCGTCATCATCTCGACCGGGTCGCTGAACTTCGGCGACATCGTGCGGGCGCAGGACGGCAACCTCGGCCTGCTGAACTGGTACTGGCTGCCGCACCTGCCGATGGTGTTCCTGTTCTTCATCTCGGCCCTGGCCGAGACCAACCGCCCGCCCTTCGACCTGCCCGAGGCCGAGTCGGAGCTCGTCGCAGGCTACCAGGTCGAGTATTCCTCGACGCCGTTCCTGCTGTTCATGGCGGGCGAATACATCGCGATCTTCCTGATGTGCGCGCTGACCACACTGCTGTTCTTCGGCGGCTGGCTGTCGCCGATCCCGGGTCTGCCGGACGGCGCGCTGTGGATGGTCGGCAAGATGGCGATCTTCTTCTTCCTCTTCGCGATGGTGAAGGCGGTCGTGCCGCGCTATCGCTACGACCAGCTGATGCGCCTTGGCTGGAAGGTGTTCCTTCCGTTCTCGCTCGCCTGGGTGGTGCTGGTCTCGTTCTTCGCACATTTCGGACTGTTCGGCGGCGCCTACGCCCGCTGGGCGGTGGGAGGCTGATCCATGGCTAACGTCGACTACGCACGCCGCGCCCGGTATTTCCTGCTCTTCGACATGTTCAAGGGGCTGGGGCTGGGGTTCAAATACTTCTTCGCGCCCAAGGCGACGCTGAACTACCCGCACGAGAAGGGGCCGCTGTCGCCCCGCTTCCGCGGCGAACACGCGCTGCGCCGCTATCCCAACGGCGAGGAGCGGTGCATCGCCTGCAAGCTCTGCGAGGCGATCTGCCCCGCCCAGGCCATCACCATCGACGCCGAGCCCCGCGCCGACGGCTCGCGCCGCACGACGCGCTATGACATCGACATGACGAAATGCATCTACTGCGGCTTCTGCCAGGAGGCCTGCCCGGTGGATGCGATCGTCGAGGGGCCGAACTTCGAATTCTCGACCGAGACCCGGGAAGAGCTGTTCTACGACAAGCAGAAGCTCCTGGAGAACGGCGAACGCTGGGAAGCCGAGATCGCGCGCAATCTCGAGATCGACGCGCCCTACCGGTAACGTGAACAGGGCCCGCAAGAGGCCCGCAGGAACGAGGAACTGAAACCATGGGCGCTGCGGATTTCGCATTCTATCTCTTCGCCATCACCGTGGTCGCGGCCGGGCTGTTCGTGGTCGTCGCGCGCAACCCGGTGCACTCGGTGCTGTGGCTGATCCTCGCCTTCCTGTCCTCGGCGGGGCTGTTCGTGCTGCTCGGGGCCGAGTTCGTGGCGATGCTGCTGGTGATCGTCTACGTCGGCGCCGTGGCGGTGCTGTTCCTGTTCGTGGTCATGATGCTGGACGTCGACTTCGCCGAGCTGAAGGCGGAGATGGCGAAGTACATGCCGCTCGCGCTGCTGATCGGGATCGTGATCCTGATGCAGCTCGGCATCGCCTTCGGGGTCTGGCAGGCGTCCGACCAGGCCGAGTCCCTGCGCGCCGCCGTCGCCGCCGATTACGGCAGGGCCGAGAACACCGCGATGCTGGGTCAGCTCGTCTATGACGACTACCTGCTGCTGTTCCAGCTTGCCGGGCTGATCCTTCTCGTCGCCATGATCGGAGCCATCGTGCTGACCCTGCGCCACCGCGCCGACGTCAAGCGGCAGGACATCGTGGCGCAGATCATGCGCGATCCGAAGCTCGCCATGGAGATCCGGGACGTGAAGCCGGGGCAGGGGCTGTGAAGCTGAACGCGGGCACCGTCACGGCGATCGCCGTCGCCGTCATCGTGGGCGGGCTTGTCGCCAATGGGTACTACAGCGGGGAAAACTGAACATGATCGGCATTGAACACTACCTCACCGTCGCCGCCGCGCTGTTCGTCATCGGCATCTTCGGCCTGTTCCTGAACCGCAAGAACGTCATCATCATCCTGATGAGCATCGAGCTGATGCTGCTCGCGGTGAACATCAACTTCGTCGCCTTCTCCTCCTTCCTCGGCGATCTCGTCGGACAGGTCTTCACGCTGTTCGTCCTGACGGTCGCCGCCGCCGAGGCCGCCATCGGCCTTGCCATCCTCGTCTGTTTCTTCCGCAACCGCGGCACCATCGACGTTGAAGACGTCAACGTGATGAAAGGCTGAACCGTTGGAAACCATCATCCTCTTCGCCCCCCTCGTCGGCGCGCTGATCTGCGGCTTCGGCTGGAAGTTCATGGGCGAGAAGCCCGCCCAGTACACGGCCACGGGCCTGCTGTTCCTCTCGGCGCTCCTGTCCTGGATCGTCTTCTTCTCCTTCGACGGCGAGATGGAGCGGATCCAGATCCTGCGCTGGATCGAGTCCGGCTCGCTCTCCACCGACTGGGCGATCCGGCTGGACCGGCTGACGGCGATCATGCTGATCGTGGTCACCACGGTGTCGAGCCTCGTGCACCTCTACTCGTTCGGCTACATGGCCCACGACGACAACTTCCGCGAAGGCGAGAGCTATCGCCCGCGCTTCTTCGCCTACCTGTCGTTCTTCACCTTCGCGATGCTGATGCTGGTGACGGCGGACAACCTCGTGCAGATGTTCTTCGGCTGGGAGGGCGTCGGCGTCGCCTCGTACCTGCTGATCGGCTTCTACTTCCGCAAGCCCTCGGCCAACGCGGCGGCGATCAAGGCCTTCGTGGTCAACCGGGTCGGCGACTTCGGCTTCGCGCTCGGGATCTTCGCGATCTTCTTCCTCGTCGACTCGATCAACTTCTCCGACGTCTTCGCGGCAGCGCCCCAGCTTGCGGACACGCAGCTGCGGTTCCTGTGGACCGACTTGACCGCGGTCGAGGTGATCTGCTTCCTGCTGTTCGTCGGCGCCATGGGCAAGTCGGCGCAGCTGTTCCTGCACACCTGGCTGCCGGACGCCATGGAAGGCCCGACCCCGGTGTCGGCGCTGATCCACGCCGCGACCATGGTGACGGCGGGCGTCTTCCTTGTCTGCCGCATGTCGCCGCTGATGGAGTTCGCGCCCCACGCCACCGCCTTCGTCACCGTCCTTGGCGCGACGACGGCCTTCTTCGCGGCGACGGTGGGCCTGGTGCAGAACGACATCAAGCGCGTCATCGCCTATTCCACCTGCTCGCAGCTCGGCTACATGTTCGCGGCGGCGGGGGTCGGCGTCTATTCGGCGGCGATGTTCCACCTCTTCACCCACGCCTTCTTCAAGGCGCTCCTGTTCCTCTGCGCGGGCTCGGTCATCCACGGGATGCATCACGAGCAGGATATGCGGAACTACGGGGGCCTGCGCACGAAGCTGCCCTATACCTTCTGGGCGATGATGATCGGCACGCTGGCGATCACCGGCGTCGGCATCCCCTTCACCCACATCGGCTTCGCAGGCTTCCTGTCGAAGGACGCGATCATCGAATCCACCTACGGCGCGGCAAGCGGGGCGGGCATCTATGCCTTCTGGCTGCTGGTCGTCGCGGCGGGCTTCACCAGCTTCTATTCCTGGCGGCTGATCTTCATGACCTTCTTCGGCGAGGCGCGGGGCGACAGGCACACCCACGAGCATGCCCATGAAAGCCCGATGTCGATGCTGGTGCCGCTTGGCGTCCTGTCGCTTGGCGCGGTGCTGTCGGGGATGATCTGGTTCGGCCCGTTCTTCGGCGACCACGACAAGGTCGGCCGTTTCTTCGGCATCCCGACCGAGGCGAGCGCCCAGCACGAGGGCGTCGGGGCCGCGGTCGAGGCGCTGGAGCACGGCAATGCCGGGGAGGCCGCCGAGGCCGTCACCGAACCCGAGGCGGAAGCGGGCGAGCACGAGGCGGCCTTCGGCGGCGCACCGGGCGAGGGCGCGATCTACATGGGGCCGGACAACCACGTCCTGGACAACGCGCACCATTCGCCCGCCTGGGTCGCGGTGTCGCCGACCATCGCCATGCTGCTTGGCCTGGCGCTGGCCTGGGTGTTCTACATCCGCCGCCCCGAATGGCCCCGCAACCTGGCCGAGAACCAGCCCGCGCTCTACCGCTTCCTGCTGAACAAGTGGTACTTCGACGAGATCTACGATGCGGTCTTCGTCCGCCCGGCCAAGGCGCTTGGCCGCCTCCTGTGGCGGCGCGGCGACGGCAGCGTGATCGACGGCACGATCAACGGCATCGCCATGGGGATCATTCCGTTCTTCACCCGCCTCGCGGGGCGGGCGCAGTCGGGGTACCTGTTCCACTATGCCTTCGCCATGGTCCTCGGGATCGCGATCCTGATCACCTGGATGACCATCGGAGGATGAGCGTGCCGACAGACCCGAGCCACGGCCGCTTGACGGCGGACCAGACCGAGACCACGACCCACGCCGCCGAAAAGACGCGCCGTCCGGAGCCTGACCATGGATAACCTGCTTTCCATCATCACCTTCATCCCGGCGCTCGGGGCGGTCATCCTGGCCCTGTTCCTGCGCGGCGACGACGAGGCCGCGCAGACCAACGCCAAGTACATGGCGCTGATCGCCACCTCGGCCTCGTTCCTGCTGTCGCTGTTCGTTCTGTTCGGCTTCGATCCGTCGAACACCGGCTTCCAGTTCGTCGAGGACAAGCCCTGGCTTCTCGGCCTGCACTACAAGATGGGGGTCGACGGGATCTCGGTCCTGTTCGTGATGCTGACGACCTTCCTGATGCCGATCACGATCCTGGCCTGCTGGGACGTGAAGGTGCGGGTCAAGGAATACATGATCGCCTTCCTGCTGCTGGAGACACTGATGCTGGGCGTGTTCTGCGCGCTCGACCTCGTGCTGTTCTACCTGTTCTTCGAGGCCGGTCTGATCCCGATGTTCCTGATCATCGGCATCTGGGGCGGGGCGAACCGGATCTACGCCAGCTTCAAGTTCTTCCTCTACACCTTCTTCGGCTCGGTGCTGATGCTGGTGGCGATGATCGCCATGATCGTCGACGCGGGCACCACCGACATCGTGCAGCTGCTCCAGCACAACTTCGCCAGTTCCGAGTTCTCGGTGCTCGGCATCCACATCGTCGGCGGTCTCCAGACGCTGCTCTGGCTCGCCTTCTTCGCGTCCTTCGCGGTGAAGATGCCGATGTGGCCGGTGCACACCTGGCTGCCCGACGCCCACGTGCAGGCGCCGACCGCGGGGTCCGTGGTGCTGGCGGCGATCCTGCTGAAGATGGGCGGCTACGGCTTCCTGCGCTTCTCCTTCCCGATGTTTCCCGTCGCCTCGGACCTCCTCGCGCCGCTGGTGCTGTGGCTCTCGGCCATCGCGATCGTCTACACCTCGCTCGTGGCGCTGGCGCAGAGCGACATGAAGAAGCTGATCGCCTATTCCTCGGTCGCGCACATGGGATACGTCACCGCGGGGATTTTCGCGGCGAACCAGCAGGGGATGGACGGGGCGATCTTCCAGATGCTGTCCCACGGCTTCATCTCCGGCGCGCTCTTCCTTTGCGTCGGCGTGATCTACGACCGGATGCACACGCGCGAGATCGACGCCTACGGCGGGCTCGTGAACCGTATGCCGGCCTATGCGATGATCTTCATGTTCTTCACCATGGCGAACGTCGGCCTGCCCGGCACTTCGGGTTTCGTGGGCGAGTTCCTGACGCTGATGGGCATGTTCCAGGCCAATACCTGGGTCGCTGCCGTCGCCACCACCGGCGTGATCCTCTCGGCGGCCTACGGGCTCTGGCTCTACCGGCGGGTCGTGATGGGCGACCTGATCAAGGAGAGCCTGCGCTCGATCACCGACATGAACCGGCGCGAGCGGATCATCTTCGCGCCCCTCGTCGCCATGACCCTGCTGCTGGGGGTCTATCCCAGCCTCGTCACCGACATCATCGGCCCCTCGGTCGAGGCCATGGTGTCGGGATACCAGACAGCCCTCGTGGATGCCGGAGGGTCCGCCGTCGCCGACGCCGCCCCCGAAAGCCACTGAGCCGGAAGTGAGAGAGCCAAGATGACTTCTGCCGATTTCCAGACCATCCTGCCCGAGTTCCTGCTGGCGCTCTACGCGCTCGCGGCCCTGCTGTTCGGCGTGTACGGCGGCAAGGACAAGCTCGGGCCCGTGCTGGTCTGGGTGACGTCCGCCGTTCTCGCCGTGATCGGCGTCTGGATCTCGCTCCGGGGCGGCGAGGCGCAGACCGGCTTCCACGGCATGTTCCTGAACGACGGCTTCGCCCGCTTCGCCAAGGTGATGATCCTGTTCTCCGCCGCCGCGGTCCTGCTGATGAGCGAGGGCTACATGGCCCGCCGCAACCTCCTGCGGTTCGAATACCCGATCCTCGTCGCGCTCGGCGTCATCGGCATGATGGTGATGGTCAGCGCGGGCGACCTGATGACCCTTTACATGGGGCTCGAGCTGCAGTCGCTGTCGCTCTACGTCGTCGCCGCCCTGCGCCGCGACAGCATCAAGTCGACCGAGGCCGGGCTGAAGTATTTCGTCCTCGGCGCGCTGTCCTCGGGCCTGCTGCTCTATGGCTGCTCGCTGACCTACGGCTTCGCGGGCACCACGCTGTTCTCGGGCATCATCACCGCCGTGGGCGAGGGGCAGGCGCCGCTCGGCCTGCTGTTCGGGCTGGTGTTCATCGCGTCGGGCCTGGCGTTCAAGGTCTCGGCCGCGCCGTTCCACATGTGGACGCCCGACGTCTACGAAGGCTCGCCCACGCCCGTCACCGCCTTCTTCTCGACCGCGCCCAAGGTCGCCGCCTTGGGCCTGTTCGCGCGGGTGATGCACGATGCCTTCGGCGGCGTCGTCGGCGACTGGCAGCAGGTCGTCTCGGCCATCGCGATCGCTTCGATGTTCCTCGGCGCCGTGGCGGCGATCGGGCAGAACAACATCAAGCGGCTCATGGCCTATTCGTCGATCTCGCACATGGGATATGCGCTGATCGGCCTCGCCGCGGGCACCGCGCTCGGCGTGCAGTCGATGCTGATCTACATGGCGGTCTACGTCACGATGAACGTCGGCACCTTCGCCTTCATCCTGTCGATGGAGAAGGACGGCCAGCCGGTGGTCGAGATCTCCTCACTGAACATGTACGCCAAGCGCGAGCCGCTGAGGGCGCTGGCGCTGCTGGTCCTGATGTTCTCGCTTGCGGGCGTGCCGCCGATGCTGGGCTTCTTCGCCAAGCTTGGCGTCTGGCAGGCGGGAATCGACGCCGATCTCTACTGGCTCGTCGGCCTCTCCGCCGTCGCCTCGGCCATCGGCGCCTATTACTACCTCCGGATCGTGTTCCTGATGTACTTCGGCAAGGACGACGACGCGCTGGAGGCGGGCGGCTCGCCGGTGCTCTGGGGTTTCCTGATGGTCTCGGCGGCGGCGATGGTGCTGGGGGTCGTGAACCTCTTCGGCATCGAGGGCGCCGCGGCAGCGGCGGCGGCCACCCTTGTCAACTGAACCCGCGGGGGCGAACCTCTGGCCGGAGCGGTATGAACGCCTGATCCTCGACGAGGTCGACAGCACCAACACCCATGCCGCGCGCATCGCGCCGGAACTGGGGCATCCGACCTGGATCATGGCGCATCGCCAGACGGCGGCGAAGGGCAGGCGGGGTCGCCCCTGGCAAAGCCCGCCGGGGCACTTCGCCGCAACGCTCGTGATGCGACCCGGCGGCGTCGCCGGCTGGGCGGCGCTGCGCAGCTTCATGGCGGCCAACGCCCTGTTCGAGGCGCTGGCTCTGCACATCGAGCGGGACCGGCTGGCCAACAAGTGGCCGAACGACGTGCTGCTCGACAACGGCAAGGTTGCGGGGATCCTGCTGGAAAGTGCCAGCACCGACGGGCAGACCAACTGGCTGGCCATCGGCATCGGCGTGAACCTCGGCGAGGCGCCGGAGGTGCGCGACGCCGCCTTCCCGCCTGTGGGGCTGGCGGCGCAGGGCGGCAGCCCCGTGCTGCCCGAGGATTTCCTGACCGAGCTGGCCGGGTTCTACGCGACCGAGGAGATGATCCTGGAGCAGATGGGCTTCGCCCCGATCCGCGAGAAGTGGCTCAGGAACGCGGCCCGCCTGGGCGAGGTCATCACCGCGCGCACCGGCACCGCCGAGATCGTGGGCAAGTTCGTCACCATCGACGAGGCCGGGCAGCTGGTGCTCGACACGCCCGACGGCCGACAGACCATCCCCGCCGCCGACATCTACTTCTAGGGAGGCGCGCCCGTGCTTCTGGCCATCGACTGCGGCAACACCAACACCGTCTTCTCCGTCTGGGACGGCACCTCGTTCGTCGCCACCTGGCGCACTTCGACCGAATGGCAGCGGACAGCGGACCAGTACTATGTCTGGCTGTCCTCGCTGATGGCCTTCCGCAAGATCGACGTCGATATCACCGAGGTCATCATCTCCTCGACCGTGCCGCGCGTCGTCTTCAACCTGCGCGTCCTCGCCGACCGCTACTTCAACTGCCGCCCGCTGGTGGTGGGAAAGCCCGACTGCCTGTTGCCGATCGACGTCAGGGTCGACCAGGGAACGGCCGTCGGTCCGGACCGCCTTGTAAATACCGTCGCGGGGTACGATCTGTTTGGAGGCGATCTGATCGTCGTCGATTTCGGCACCGCGACCACCTTCGACGTGGTGGCATCGGACGGGGCCTATATCGGCGGGGTGATCGCTCCCGGGGTGAACCTGTCGCTCGAAGCCTTGCACCAGGCGGCGGCGGCTCTGCCCCATGTCGACATTTCCAAGCCGCAAAGCGTGATCGGCACCAACACGGTGGCCTGCATGCAAAGCGGCATCTTCTGGGGATACATCGGTCTGATCCGCGAGATCTGCGCCCGCATCAAGGCCGAGCGCGACCGTCCCATGAAGATCATCGCAACGGGCGGGCTGGCGCCCCTGTTCCAGCAGACCGAGGCGTTGTTCGACGCCTATGAAGACCAACTGACGATTCACGGCCTGACCGTGATCCATCGCTATAACAAGGAAAACAATAGCGTATGAGTACCAAACACCTGATCTACATGCCCCTCGGCGGCGCCGGGGAAATCGGCATGAACGCCTATGTCTACGGCTACGGCCAGCCGGGGAAAGAGCGTTACATCCTCGTCGACTGCGGCGTGACCTTCCCCGACATGGACGGCAGCCCCGGGGTCGACCTGATCTTCCCCGACGTCTCGTGGCTGGCCGAACGCGCCGACCGGCTGGACGCCATCTTCATCACCCATGCCCACGAGGACCACGTCGGCGCCATCGGCCACCTCTGGTCGCAGCTGAAGGCGCCGGTCTATTGCCGCGCCTTCACCGCCATCCACGCGCAGCGCAAGATGGAGGAACAGGGGCAGGATCCGGCCAACGTGAAGGTGGTCGAGCCCTGGCCCGCCACCCACAAGGTCGGCGGGTTCGAGGTGGGCTTCCTGCCGATCTCGCACTCGATCCCCGAAAGCTCGGCCCTGGTGATCGACACGCCCGAGGGCCGCGTGATCCATACCGGCGACTTCAAGCTCGACTATTCCCCCGTGGTGGGCGAGGCCTTCGATCCCAAGCTCTATGCCGAGGTGGCGAAGGACGGGGTGCTGGCGCTGGTCTGCGATTCCACCAACGTCTTCTCCGGCCATCCCGGCCGGTCCGAGGCGACGGTGGGCCCCGAGATCACCAAGCTGATCTCGTCCCAGAAGGGCATGGTGGTGGCCACCACCTTCGCCTCCAACGTCGCGCGGGTGAAGACCCTGGCCGAGGCGGGGGTGGCCGCGGGCCGCTCGGTCTGCCTTCTGGGGCGCGCCATGCGGCGGATGATCGAGGCCTCGGTCGAGGCGGGGGTGCTGAGCGACTTCCCTTCCACCGTCACGGTCGAGGATGCCCGCGAGATCCCGCGCGAGGCGCTGATGCTGATCGTCACCGGCTCGCAGGGCGAGCGGCGGGCGGCCTCGGCCCAGCTGGCGCGGGGCAAGTACCTGGGGCTGTCCATGGCGGACGGCGACACCTTCCTGTTCTCCTCCAAGGTCATCCCCGGCAACGAGCGCGGCGTGATCCGCATCATCAACGCCTATTCCGAGATGGGCGTCGACGTGGTGGACGACAACAACGGCATGTACCACGTTTCGGGCCACGCCAACCGGCCGGACCTGCTGGAGCTGCAGAACATCGTCAACCCGCAGATCGTCGTCCCCATGCACGGCGAGCACCGCCACCTGCGCGAGCACACGAAGCTGGCGCAGAACGCGGGGCGGATGTCGGTGCTGGCGCCGAACGGCACCTGCGTCGCGCTTTCGGGCAACACGCCGAAGGTCGTGGAATACGTCGAGACGGGGCGCACCTACCTCGACGGCTCGGTGCAGATCGGCGCGCTCGATGGCGTGGTGCGGGACCGGATCCGCATGGCGCTGAACGGCCACGCCATCGTCACGCTCATCATCGACGAGAACGACGAGCCTCTGGGCGAGCCCTGGGTCGAGATCATGGGCCTGCCGGAAACCGGCCGCTCGGGCGCGCCGCTGGTCGACGTGCTGGAGGCCGATCTTGCGCAGGCGGTGGCCCGTGCCGACGACAGGGTGCTGATCGACGACGACAAGCTCGACGAGCTGCTGAAGCGCACCACGCGCCAGTCCGCCAACGACGAGATCGGCCGCAAGCCCGAGGTGACGGTGGTGGTCAGCCGATTGAGCTGAAATCGGCACGCGCGGGAAACCATCGGAGGGTCCCGCGCGTTTGTTCCATGACATAGGTAAGCCGGTCCGCTGGCCGGTTCGACCGCAGAGGCGCGGGGCGCACGTCGGACAACCGGCGCGCGCCCCTCTGCCGCTGCGGCGCAGTCATGGAAAGGAGACGACATGATCAAGAAGAGTGGTTCCGCGAAATGGTCCGGCGGTCTGAAGGACGGCAAGGGCCACGTCTCGACCGAAACCGGCGTGCTGTCCGACCAGCCCTACGGCTTCAACACCCGCTTCGAGGGCGCCAAGGGCACCAATCCCGAGGAGCTGCTCGGCGCCGCCCATGCGTCCTGCTATTCCATGGCGCTGAGCATGATCCTGGGCCAGCACGACCTGACGGCGGACGAGATCGCCACCAAGGCCACCGTGTCGCTCGAGGAGAAGGACGGCGGTTTCGCGATCACCAAGGTGCACCTGGACGTGACCGCGAAGATCCCCGGCGCCAGCGAGGAGAAGTTCATGGAGGCGGCGACCGCAGCCAAGGAAGGCTGCCCGGTCTCAAAGCTGTTCAACGCCGAGATCACGATGGACGCGAAGCTGGCCTGACCCGCCGCGCATCCCTGCAGAAGAAAAGCCCCGGAGCGATGCTCCGGGGCTTTTTCGTTGCGTTACCGGTGGGGCATTCGCTGCAGACGTAGACCGCGCCGCCCACGGCAACCACGGTGACGGCGGTGGCCGCGAGGATCGCCGGGGTCGAGAGCGCCGCCGTCAGGCTGCTGCCGATCGCCCCGAGGTTCGAGGTGATATAGCCGGACGTCCCCGTCAGGATCGCCGCGCCCGAGCTGTGGATCAGGCTCTTCGGCGCCTCCTCGGGTTCCTCCCGCTCGATGCCCAGGGCCTTGTCCGCCGCCCCGCGCGCCGCGGTTCCGGCGATGGCCAGCGCGCTGTCCTTGGTGGCGTTCACCCGCTCGCAGGCCGTCTTCGCGCAGCGCCCGTTATAGGTCCGTTCGCCCGGCAGCAGCAGGAAGCCGTCCTCGCCCTGTTCGCTGAGGCAGTAGCCGTCGATCTGGTCGGCCGGGATGGTCTGGCCGAGGTAGGCGATGATCGTCTGGCTGTCGCAGGCGGGCGGGCGGCCGCGCAGGGAGTCGAGCTTCCGTCCCGGCCAGGACAGCAGGCGTTCGCGGCGGCTGACCGTGTCCTGCGGGGCCTGGAAGGACGGATCGAACACCACCAGCTCGCCATTCACCACCGAGGCGCAGCTTTCCTGCGCCGCAACCGGCGAGAGTGGCGCGATGCAAAGACCGAAGCAGATCAGGGCCTTGCGCAGCAAGATCAGCCCGCGCGGCGTTCGTCGAAGCTCATCGCGATGAAGCTGGGCAGGTGATCGCCCATGCCGACCACGCGGTTGTCGCCGCCGCGGTCCTGGTTGCGCTCGCCGCCGCGCCGCTCGCCGCGACCGCCGCGCGGCCGCTCCTCGTTGCGCTCCGGGGTGCTCTCGGCCTGCGGGGCCGCTTCCACGGGGGCCTTCGCCGCCTCGGGTGCAGGCTCCGCCTCGGGCTTCTTGCGCGTGCGGCTGCGGCTGCGCTTCTCGGGCTTCGCCGGCGCCTCATCGTCGGCCGCGGGCGGGGTGGCGCCCAGCGGATTGTCGATCCGCGGCACCGGCCGGTCGATCAGCTTCTCGATGGCGTCGAGGTTCTTCTCGTCGGAGGGCGAGCAGATCATCATCGCCTTGCCGTCGCGCCCGGCGCGACCCGTGCGGCCGATCCGGTGCACGTAATCCTCGGCATGGGAGGGGACGTCGAAGTTGAACACGTGGCTCACCGCGGGCACGTCCAGCCCGCGCGCCGCGACGTCGGAGGCGACGAGGAAGCGCAGGCTGCCGGCGCGGAAGCCGTCCAGCGTGCGCGTGCGCTGCGACTGGTCGAGGTCGCCGTGGATCGGCGCCGCGTCATAGCCGTGCTTCGCCAGCGACTTCGCGACGATGTCGACGTCGATCTTGCGGTTGCAGAAGATGATCGCGTTGCTGCACTTGTCGCCCTCGGCGTCGATCAGGGCGCGCAGGACGTCGCGCTTCTCGCTCGCCTGCCGGTCCTTGCGCGAGGCGCGGAACATCACCACGCCCTGCTCGATCGTCTCCGAGGCGGTCGCCTGGCGGGCGACCTCGATCTTCTCGGGGTTGGACAGGAAGGTGTTGGTGATCCGCTCGATCTCGGGCGCCATGGTGGCCGAGAAGAACAGGGTCTGCCGGGTGAAGGGCACCAGGCCGAAGATCCGCTCGATATCCGGGATGAAGCCCATGTCGAGCATCCGGTCGGCTTCGTCCACCACCATGATCTTGACGTCGTTCAGGATCAGCTTGCCGCGCTCCTGGTGGTCCAGAAGCCGCCCGGGCGTCGCGATCAGCACGTCGACGCCGCGGTCGATCAGCACGTCCTGCTCCTTGAAAGACACGCCGCCGATCAGCAGGGCCTTGGAAAGCTTGACGTATTTCGAGTAGGTGTCAAAGTTTTCCGCCACCTGCGCGGCCAGTTCGCGGGTCGGGCACAGCACCAGGCTGCGCGGCATCCGCGCCTTTGCGCGGCCGCGGGCCAGCTGGTGGATCATCGGGAGCACGAAGCTTGCCGTCTTGCCGGTGCCGGTCTGGGCGATGCCCAGCACGTCGCGCCCCTGCAGGGCCGCGGGAATCGCACCGGCCTGGATCGGCGTCGGCGTGGTGTAGCCCGCTTCGTCCACGGCTTTCAGAATCTTGGGGTCGAGGTTCAGGTCAGAGAAATTTGTCATTCGGATCCGAAGGTTAACGGACCGAGTCTCGTGGCCCGTGCGTCGAGGGTGCGGCGGCCCGGATGGCCAGTCTTATCCACATGGATAGCACGCTGCGCCCGTGGCTACTGCAAAGCGCCGCCGGGGTCAACGCCACAGTGTCCATCGGGTTGCATCGGACCGCGCCCAAGCGCATGTTTTTCCTGAGCTTTGACGGGGAAGCCGCTGTCAGACCAGCATTTCCTTCGTCGCGGTCAGGGTGACGTCGGGATAATCGCGCCCGATCCGGTCGATGTCCCACTGCAACCGCGTGAGATAGACGATGTCGCCGTCGTTGTCGTGGGCGATGTGGCCCTTGTTTGCATTCACAAACTTGTCCACAGCGTCCCGCTTGCCCGACACCCAGCGGGCCGAGGTGAACTGCGAGGGTTCGAAGCGGACGGGCAGGCCGTATTCCAGCTCGATCCGGCTCGCCAGCACCTCGAACTGGAGGGCACCGACGACGCCGACGATGAAGCCCGAGCCGAGCATCGGCTTGAACACCTTGGCCGCGCCTTCCTCGGCGAATTGCGACAGCGCCTTGTCGAGGTGCTTGGCCTTCATGGGGTCGCCCGCGCGGCAGTTCTGGAGCAGTTCCGGCGCGAAGGAAGGGATGCCCGAGACGCGGATGCTCTCGCCCTCGGTCAGGGTGTCGCCGATGCGGAGCTGTCCGTGGTTCGGGATGCCGATGATGTCGCCGGCCCAGGCCTCCTCGGCCAGTTCGCGGTCGGAGGCGAGGAACAGCACGGGATTGCTGATCGCCATCGGTTTCTTCGAACGGACATGGGTCAGCTTCATGCCGCGCTGGAAATGCCCCGAAGCGAGGCGGACGAAGGCGACGCGGTCGCGGTGCTTCGGGTCCATGTTGGCCTGCACCTTGAAGACGAAGCCCGAAACCTTTGTCTCGTCGGGGGAAATCTGCCGCGGCTCGGCGCGTTGCGGCTGCGGCTCGGGGCCGAATTCGCCGATGCCGTCCATCAGCTCCTTCACACCGAAGGAATTGATCGCGGAGCCGAACCAGATCGGCGTCAGCGTCCCGTCGAGCAGCGCCTGCCGGTCGAAGGGCGGCAGCAGCTCGCGCGCCATCTCGATGTCTTCCTTCAGCTTGTCGAGCAGGGCCGCGGGCACGTGCTGCGCCAGCTTCGGGTCGTCCAGCCCGTCGATCCTGATGGACTCCGCGACGCGGTTGCGGTCGGCGCGGTCCATCAGCTCCAGCCGGTTGTGCAGCATGTCGTAGCAGCCGAGGAAATCGCGCCCGATCCCGATGGGCCAGCTTGCCGGGGTCACGTCGATGGCGAGGTTTTCCTGGATCTCGTCGATGATCTCGAAGACGTCGCGGCTTTCGCGGTCCATCTTGTTGCAGAAGGTCAGGATCGGCAGGTCGCGCAGGCGGCAGACCTCGAACAGCTTCTGGGTCTGGCTTTCCACGCCCTTCGCGCCGTCGATCACCATCACCGCGCAGTCGACGGCCGTCAGCGTGCGATAGGTGTCCTCTGAGAAATCCGAGTGGCCCGGCGTGTCGACGAGGTTGAAGCGGAACTCCTTGAAATCGAAGGACATGGCCGAGGCCGAGACCGAGATGCCCCGGTCCTTTTCCATCTGCATGAAGTCCGACCGCGTGCGGCGCGCCTCGCCCTTGGCGCGGACCTGGCCGGCCATCTGGATCGCGCCGCCGAACAGCAGGAACTTCTCGGTCAGCGTCGTCTTGCCCGCATCGGGGTGCGAGATGATGGCGAAGGTCCGGCGCCGGGCGATCTCCGGCGGCAGGGCGGGGGCATTTGAGGCGCGGTCTAGCATTGCGCGGATATAGCGGCGGGCGGTGCCATGCGCAATCGGGCTGTCCCGCCCCGCGGCGGTTTTGCGGGATCGTCGCGCTGTCTTCGGCCGGGCCCGATTTCCCGGCTTCCCAGCTTTGCGAAACGGGCGTATCCTTGGAACATTGGGTGAACATCGGAAAGGAATCGGAGATGGAACTGAAGGACATTGCCGAAGCTCTGGTGGAAGGCTGCCGCACGCACCGCGAGGAGGAGAACCTCGGGCGGCTCTACGCCGACGACGCGGTCTCGGTGGAGGCCGGCGCACCCCCGGGACAGGACCGGGTGAGCGCCGGGCTCGACGCCATACGCGGCAAGCACGCCTGGTGGAACGAGAATTTCGAGGTGCACGAGATGACGGCGGACGGCCCGTACCTGCACGGCGACGACCGGTTCGCGGTGATCTTCGACGCCGACAGCACCATGAAGCAGACCGGTCAGCGGACCCGGATGCGCGAGGTCGGCATTTATCACGTCGCCGATGGCAAGATCGTGCGGGAGGAGTTCTTCTATACCGGCGGCTGAACCGGGCGCCGCGTCTCAGGCGCGGGTGGCGCTGCGCAGCAGGTCGACCATCCGCGGCGCGGCTTCGCGGTCGACGGTCAGGTCGTGGCCCGGCAGGGCGGCATGGTCGCCGTGGATGGCCAGTCCCGCCTGCATCTCGGAGGGCAGGACGGGGCGGGTGCGGGTGTCGACCATCAGCGACTCGGCCGCGATGCCCTCGGCATAGATGATCTCGTGGCGGTCGAAGAGCAGCTGGAAGTAGTCCACGAAGCCGCCCGCGGTGCGGGTCACCGTGTCGTCGTTCAGAAGGTACTTCGCCTTGATCAGCACCTCGGCGCGGCCCGCCTTCAGCGCGTCGCGCCGCTGGTAGATGAACAGCCGGTGGTTGGGGCTGACGATCAGGTCCGCCTCGTTCCGGAGCGCACCGGCGGCGATACGGATGGGCGCGAAGGCCCCGAGGGCGCGCACCGTCTGCTGGCCGATCCAGCGGATCTTCTGCGGCCCGTGATCGCGGGTCAGCACCGCCTGTCCGACCTCCAGCTCCTCGATCGGGACCATCCTGCCCGAGGCGAGGGTGATGCGGGTGCCGCGGGTGAAGGACACGCAGGCGGCCTCGGCAAAGCGGGCACGGGCAGCGGCACGGTCCACTGCGACCAGCGCGTAGCCGGTCTTGGGCTTCAGCTTGGCCATCGGGAACAGCCAGATGTCGGCGACGGCCCGCTCCTCGGGATCGAGCTCGACCAGGATCAGCGCCTCAAGCGTGGTGCCGTCGGGCGACATCAGAGTGGCGCAGCAGTCGAGGTGCAGCGCCGCGCCGGGGCGGGCGCACTCCGTTCCCGCGGCGACCGACAGCCAGCGGCCGTCCTTGCGGGGCGTCACGGAAAGGCGCCGACGCCGCGCGGTGCGCGACAGCATGTAGACGTCGCCAAGGTTCAACTCGTCGAAGAAGCTCACCGGATCGCCGAGGTTCGCGCCGTCGATGGCGGTGAACTGGGTGGCATGGAACACCGGCAGGCTTTGTGCCGGTTCGCCCTGCATGTCGCTGCCACCCTGCATCACACCGCCCGTCCACCGGAAACCGACGCACTGCCGGCTGCCTGCCGGTCGCGTCCTGCCGCCTCACCCTAGCGTCCGGACGTTAAGAGCGTGCTGCAGATCGGTCAATTGCACGGCAGTTTCGTCGCGCTCCCGATCACGATTGTCCCGCTGGCCCGATCTATCCCCCGTCCCGGGCGCGATTGTTGCCCACAAGGCGCGGCACGCCGAATCGTGACGCCGCCGCGCCCCCTTGCGCGGCTGCGGGCGCCGTCCCAAGCTGGGCCGCACCGAAAACGGAGGGGACGGGAATGGATCTGGGGATTGCGGGACGTCGGGCGCTGGTCACGGCGTCCTCGAAGGGGCTGGGACTGGGCTGCGCGCGCGCCCTGGCCGAGGCGGGGTGCGATCTGGTGATGAACGCGCGCGGTGCCGAAGCGCTGGAAGCAGCCGCAGCGGCGATCCGGGCGGATTTCGGCGTCACGGTCGAGACGGTGGCCTGCGACGTCACCACGCCGGACGGACAGCGCGCCGTGCTGGAGAAGGCGCGGGGGATCGCGATCCTCGTCACCAATGCCGGCGGGCCGCCCCCGGGGATGTGGAGCGACTGGGAGAGGGAGGACTTCATCAAGGCGCTCGACGCCAACATGCTGACCCCCATCGCGCTGATGAAGGCGGCGCTTCCGGGGATGATGGAGGCGGGCTGGGGCCGGGTGGTCAACATCACCTCGATGTCCGTGAAGGCGCCGATCGCGGTGCTGGGCCTGTCGAACGCGGCAAGGACCGGGCTGACGGGCTATGTTGCCGGGACCGCGCGGCAGGTGGCGCCCCATGGCGTGACGATCAACAACCTGCTGCCCGGCATCCACGACACCGACCGCGCCACCGCCCTGGACGAGGCGGTGGTGAAGGCGCGCGGCATCTCGATGGAGGAGGCGCGGGCCGAGCGTGCGGCGACGGTGCCCGCCCGCCGCTACGGCACGGCAGCGGAGTTCGGGCAGGCCTGCGCCTTCCTCTGTTCGCAGCATGCCGGGTTCATCGTGGGGCAGAACATCCTGCTGGATGGCGGGGCGATCAACGCGACTCTCTGAGACTGCGGCGGGGTTGAAGCCCGGCGGCCCTGCTGCTACCTCCGGCTTGCCCGACGCAAACGCTCGGGTTTGTCCGGAGGCCCCGGTGAAGGACGTCACCCCCCGCCTGAAGATCGAGAACATCACCCGCAGCTTCTCGGGCCGCCGGGTGGTGGACGACGTGTCGCTGTCGGTGATGCCGGGGCAGGTGACCTGCCTGCTCGGCCCCTCGGGCTGCGGCAAGTCGACGACGCTGCGGATCATCGCGGGCGTCGACATGCAGGACTCGGGGCGCATCTGGGTCGACGGGCGGCTGGTCTGCGACACGGTCACGCGGGTGCCGCCCGAGGGGCGCTCGGTCGGGCTCATGTTCCAGGACTTCGCGCTGTTTCCGCACCTCACGGTGGCGGGCAACGTCGCCTTCGGGCTGAAGGGGCCGAAGGCCGCGCAGCGGGCCCGGGTCGAGGAACTGCTGGAACGGGTGGCGCTCGGCCGCTACATCGACGCCTATCCGCACGAGCTGTCGGGGGGCGAGCAGCAGCGGGTCGCGCTGGCCCGCGCGCTGGCGCCCCGGCCCAAGGTGATGCTGATGGACGAGCCGTTCTCGGGCCTCGACAACCGGCTTCGCGACGGCATCCGCGACGACACGCTGTTGATCCTGAAGGAGGAGGGGACGGCGGTTCTGCTCGTCACCCACGAGCCGGAAGAGGCGATGCGCATGGCCGACGAGATCGCGCTGATGCGCGGCGGGCGGATCGTCCAGCAGGGCGCGCCCTACAACATCTACAACGCGCCGGTGGACAAGGCCGCGGCGGCCTTCTTCAGCGACATCAACGTGATCGAGGGCGTGGTGCAGGGCGCGCTGACGGAAACCGCCTTCGGGCAGTTCCTGGCGCCCGGCGTGGCCGACGGCACGCCGGTCGACATCGTGATCCGCCCCCAGCACGTCCGCATCGACTTCGACCGCGGCGGCCGGGGCCCTCTGCCCACGGCGGTCGACGGTACGCCGGCCCGCGCCACGGTGGAACGGGCGCGCTTCATCGGCAAGGAAAGCCTGGTGGAGTTCCGGCTGGACTACGACGGGTCGCTGATGACGGCGACCGTGCCCTCGGTGTTCCTGCCGAAGAAGGGTACGCCGCTCTGGCTGATGATCCGGCGGGAACGGTGTTTCGTGTTCCCAAGACGCAGCGCGGCCTGAGAGGGCGGGAGCCTCCGGCGGGGAGTTCGAAGGGGTAAAGAAACGATCCGGCGGATCGTTTCCCCTTCGGACGGGCGGAGCCCGAACGACCAGGGATGGGAGCGCCGACCCCCGTCATCTTTGCTTTCCAAATATCCCCGCCGGAGGCACCAAAAGTTATTTCGGCAAAACGCCTCAGTCGAGCGCGACGCCCCGCCGCCCTGCAAGGTCGGTGAAGTACTGCCAGGCCACGCGCCCCGAGCGTCCGCCCCGCGTCGCCTGCCACTCGATCGCCTCGGCGCGCAGGGTGCCGGCGTCGATCTCGACCCCGTGGGCGTCGCAATAGCCGCGGATCATGGCAAGGTACTCGTCCTGGGTGCAGGGGTGGAAGCCCAGCCACAGGCCGAAGCGGTCCGAGAGCGAGACCTTCTCCTCGGTCGCCTCGGAAGGCGAGATGGCCGAGGATCGTTCGTTCTCGATCATGTCGCGGGGCATCAGGTGGCGGCGGTTGGAGGTGGCGTAGAAAACCACGTTGTCCGGCCGCCCCTCGATCCCGCCATCGAGCACCGCCTTCAGCGACTTGTAGTGCTCGTCGTCGTGGGAGAAGCTCAGGTCGTCGCAGAACAGCACGAAGCGGAACGGCGCGGCCCGCAGGAGGCCGAGCAGGCGCGAGATGCTGGGCAGGTCCTCGCGCTGGACCTCGACAATCTTCAGCGGAAGGCCCTGCGCCACGATCTCGGCATGGATCGCCTTCACGAGGCTCGACTTGCCCATGCCCCGTGCGCCCCAGAGCAGCGCGTTGTTGGCGGGCAGGCCCTTCGCGAACTGCAGGGTGTTCGCCAGGAGCGTGTCGCGCGAGCGGTTGATGCCGACGAGCAACGGCAGGTCCACCCGGTTCACCTTCGACACCGGCACCAGCCGGTCGGGCGCGACATGCCAGACGAAGGCCTCGGCCGCGGCGAAGTCGGGGGCGGCGAGGGGCGGGGGCGACATGCGCTCCAGCGCCTCGGCGATGCGACGCAGGGTCTTCTTGGTCATGCCTTGGGCTCGTCCTCGCCGTCTTCCAGATCGTCCCAAAGCTCCTCGTCCTCGCCCAGCACGCCTTCGGCGCGCAGCTCCTCGGTGCGCCGCTTCTCGACGCGCTTCACCAGCTGGATCGAGATCTCGTAGAGGCCGTAGACCACGGTGAAGAGGATCAGCTGGGTCACCACGTCGGGCGGGGTCACGACGGCCGCCAGCACGAGGATGCCGACGACGGCATACTTGCGCACCCCGGCAAGCCCGCGGGACGAGACCAGCCCCGCCTTGCCCATCAGCGTCAGCAGCACGGGCAGCTGGAAGCACAGCCCGAAGGCCAGGATGAACTTCAGCGTGATGTCGAGCGACTCGTTCACCTTGCCGAAGAAGGTGATGCGCACGCCTTCCTCGACCGGCGGCACCGCCACGGCGGCATTGCCGGGCAGGTCGGACGAGACGGCGTTCTTCAGGATCGCTGTGAAGATCGAGCTCACGTCCGCGAAGCCGAGGAAGAACTTCATCGCCAGCGGCGTGACCACGAACTGCGCGAAGGCGGCGCCGATCAGGAACATCGCGGGCGAGGCGATGAGGAACGGCAGGAAGGCCGACTTCTCGGTGCGGTAGAGACCGGGCGCCACGAACCGCCACATCTGGTAGCCGATCACCGGGAAGGCCAGCATGAAGCCGAAGACCATCGAGATTCGGAACAGCGTGAACAGGTATTCCTGCGGCGAGGTGTATTGCAGCGTCGGCGCGGGATCGCCGAGGTTGCGCAGGGTCTCCTCGATCGGGTGCAGCAGGAACTGCAGGATCGGCTCGGCCACGGCGAAGGCCAGGACGATGCCGACGATGAAGGCGATGACCGAGCGGATCAGGCGGGTCCGAAGCTCGGCCAGGTGCTCGATCAGCGGCGCGCCGGTATCCTCGAGCTCGTCGTGCTGGCTCATGCGTCACCCTTCGGCGCGGTCGTGTCGGGCGCGTTCGGATCGGGGACCGGACCCTGCTCGCCCGCGGGGCGCGCGGTGCCCGGCTCGGAGGCGGCGGCGCGGCGCGCCTCGCCCTGGGCCGCGCGGTCGGCGGCAAGCTTCTCGGTTGCCGGACCCGAATAGGTCTTCGGCTGGGGCTTGTCGCCGGTGCGCTGGCCGGTCTTCGGCGCGATGCCGGGCTGCCACTTCTCGAACTTGTCGGCGGCGCTGTTCAGCGCGTCGAGGCCCAGAGACTTGGACGACGTGGCCTTCCGCAGATCCTTCGCCACGTCGTCGACGCCGGTATCGCGCGCGGCATCCTCCATGGCGCGCTGGAACTCCCGCGCCATGCCCTTCATCTTGCCGGTGAAGCGGCCGAGGGTGCGGAACATCCCGGGCAGGTCCTTCGGGCCCACCACGATCAGCGCCACGACGCCGATCACCATGAGTTCGGTCCAGCCGATGTCGAACATCGCTCAGGCTCCTGCCGGATGGCTCAGGACTTTTCCTTGTCCGTGTGGACGGCCGGGGCGGGCATCTCGTCGCGGGCCTGGCGGTGCTCGACGCTGTCCGAGCCGTCCTCCAGTTCCTTGGTGCCGTCGCTCACGCCCTTCTTGAAGGCGGTGATGCCCTTGCCGACCTCGCCCATGAGGGACGAGATCTTGCCGCGGCCGAACAGGACCAGCACGACGACGGCGATCAGCAGAAGGCCGGGGAGGCCGATATTGTTCAACATGGGGTCGCTCCGTTGATGCGGGGGCCGCGCGGGCGCGCGTGCCGATGGACGGCTCTCTTCCTATGCCAGCGGCGCGGGACTGAAAAGCGCGAAACCCCCGGATTTCGCCGCTGCAACGGGTCTGTGAACGGGTTTTGCGACACCGGATTGGCAACTGACGGGATAATGGCAGTTGTGCGGGGCCATACGGGCGCAGACCGCGCGAATCGGCGCGCGCGGCGGGCTGCCTTGACGGCTTGACGTGGCCGCGTGCGGCGTTCCACCCTCTCCCCATGCGCCGCACCGACCGCCTGTTCGAGCTGATCCGGATCCTGAGGGACGGCCGGGTGCACCGTGCGCAGGGACTTTCGGCGAAGCTCGGGGTGTCGCTCAGGACGATCTACCGCGACATGGAGACGCTGATGGCCTCGGGCGTGCCGGTGCAGGGGGAGAGGGGGCTCGGCTACCAGATGACGGCACCGGTGACGCTGCCGCCGCTGAACCTGACCCTGACCGAGCTCGAGGCGCTGCATCTCGGCCTCGCCGTGGTGGGCGAGGCGGGAGATATGGAACTCGCGCGGGCCGCGGCCGGGCTTTCGGCCAAGATCGACGCGGTGCTGCCCGAGGACCGCAGCGCGCCGCCGACGGGCTGGGGCTTCGCCGTCTACCCCTTCGCCGACGCCGCCCACGGCTTCGCCCACATGCCGAAGCTGCGCGCGGCGATCCGGGCGCGCCAGAAGGTCAGGATCTCCTACACCGATCTCGAAGGCGCCGAGACCGCGCGCAGCATCCGGCCGCTGCAGCTGGAATACTGGGGGCGGGTGTGGACGGTGACGGCCTGGTGCGAGCTCAGGAAGGATTTCCGGGTGTTCCGGGTCGACCGGATCACCACGCTGCAGGTGCTGCCGGAACTCTTCGTGGAAGAGCAGGGCAAGACCCTGATCGACTACCAGAACCGCCTCGCCGCGGCTCCGGACTCCTGACGGTTTCCTGCTTCTTCTTTGCGAAAAATACTCCGCCGGAGGCATCCCGCCCTCTCCGTCCACGCCACCGGTCCCGCAGCGGGGCATCATTTTCCTTGAGGAAAATGATCCGGTTTCCTCGAGGAAACCGGCGCCCGCGCGGTTCCTGGCGTGGCGTTCGGGGCGTGGCGGTCCGCCGCGCCGGGCGGGGGGCCATTTTCCTGAAGGAAAATGGTCCGGTTTCCTCAAGGAAACCGGTCCCCGTCCTGCCCGCGGCGCGACGTGTCAGACGGCGGCCTTGGCGTGGCGCTTGCGCTCGTGGGGGTCGAGGAAGCGCTTGCGGAGGCGGATCGCGTTCGGCGTGACCTCGACCAGCTCGTCGTCGTCGATATAGGCGATGGCCTGTTCCAGCGTCAGCGTGACCGGCGTGGTCAGGCGCACCGCCTCGTCCGTTCCGGAGGCGCGGACGTTGGTCAGCTGCTTGCCCTTCAGCGGGTTCACTTCCAGATCGTTGTCGCGGGAGTGCTCGCCGATGATCATGCCGGTATAGACCGGCTCCTGCGCGCCGATGAAGAACTTGCCGCGGTCTTCCAGTTTCCACAGCGCATAGGCCACCGAGACGCCGTTCTCCATCGAGATCAGCACGCCCTGCCGCCGCCCCGGGATCGGGCCCTTGTGGGGCGCCCAGGAACGGAAGACGCGGTTCAGCACGCCGGTGCCGCGGGTGTCGGTCAGGAACTCGCCGTGATAGCCGATGAGCCCGCGCGAGGGCACGTGGGCGATGATCCGGGTCTTGCCCGCGCCCGCCGGCTTCATCTCGACCAGCTCGCCCTTCCGCGTGCCGGTGATCTTCTCGATAACCGCGCCCGAGTATTCGTCGTCGACGTCGATGGTGGCTTCCTCGATCGGCTCGTGGGTCACGCCGTCGATGTCCCGGAGCAGCACCTGCGGGCGCGAGATCGACAGCTCGAAGCCCTCGCGGCGCATGTTCTCGATCAGCACGCCCATCTGCAGCTCGCCCCGGCCCGCGACCTCGAAGGCCTCGCCGCCCGGCGTGTCGGTGACGCGGATGGCGACGTTGGATTCCGCCTCCTTCAGCAGCCGCTCGCGGATCACGCGGGACTGCACCTTCTTGCCGTCCTTGCCGGCCAGCGGGCTGTCGTTGATGCCGAAGGTCACGGTGATGGTCGGCGGGTCGATCGGCTTGGCCTGGAGCGGCTCCTCGACGGCGAGGGCGCAGATCGTGTCGGCCACGGTGGCCTTCGACATCCCGGCGAGGCTGACGATGTCGCCGGCCTGGGCTTCCTCGATGTCCTGCGGGGCGAGGCCGCGGAAGGCCGAGATCTTCGTGACGCGGAACTGTTCGATCTTCTGGCCGTGGCGGGTCAGCGCCTGCACCGTCGCGCCGACCTTGAGCCTGCCGGTCTCGACCCGGCCCGTGAGGATGCGGCCGACGAAGGGATCGGCCGACAGCGTGGTGGCCAGCATCGAGAAGGGCTCGTCCTGGTGCTTGACCTGGCGCGGCGGGGGGACGTGGCGGACGATGAGGTTGAACAGCGCATCGAGGTTCTTCCGCGGCCCGTCGAGCTCGGCATCGCACCATCCGGAACGTCCCGAGGCATAGAGGTGCGGGAAGTCGAGCTGGTCGTCGTCGGCTTCCAGGTTGGCGAAGAGGTCGAATACCTCGTTCAGCGCCCGGTCGGGCTCGGCGTCGGGCTTGTCGACCTTGTTCAGCACCACGATGGGGCGCAGGCCCAGGGCCAGCGCCTTCGACGTCACGAACTTCGTCTGCGGCATCGGGCCCTCGGCGGCGTCCACCAGCAGCACGACGCCGTCGACCATGGACAGGATCCGCTCGACCTCGCCGCCGAAATCGGCGTGGCCGGGGGTGTCGACGATGTTGATGCGCTTGCCCTTCCATTCGAGCGAGGTGCACTTGGCGAGGATGGTGATGCCGCGCTCGCGCTCGAGGTCGTTGGAATCCATCGCGCGTTCCGCCACGGCCTGGTTGGCCCGGAAGGCGCCGGACTGTTTCAGAAGCTCGTCCACGAGGGTGGTCTTGCCGTGGTCGACGTGGGCGATGATCGCGATGTTGCGAAGGTCCATGGGGTCTGCCTTTTTCGGAGTCGGGGGGCCTTACCGTGCAGTCGCAGAAAAGGCCAGCACGAAACGCGTCAGTGGGGCGTGGTGCCGGAGAAGAGGTGGATCACGAGGATGCCCGCGATGATCAGCGCCATGCCGAGGAGGGCGGGCGCATCCAGCCGCTGGCCGAAGAGGACGAAGCCGATGGCGGCGATGAACACGATGCCGAGCCCCGACCAGATCGCATAGACGATGCCGACCGGCATGACCTTCAGCGCCAGCGCCATCAGCCAGAAGGACAGCGCATAGGCGACGACGACGATGACCGAGGGCCAGAGCCGCGTGAACTGCTGAGACGCCTGGAGAGCGGTCGTGCCCACCGTCTCGGCCAGGATGGCGAGGCAGAGATAGACATAGTGGATCGGCATGGCGTCCCTCGCGAAGGATCAGGTCGCGATGTAGCGGTCGCGGCGGTGGTTGAAGGCGATGATCATGTTCAGCACCACAGCCCCTATCAGGGAGTAGAGGACGACGGGAAGGGGAAACAGGAACAGCGCGGCCGTGAAGATGCAGGCGTCGGCGATCAGCTGCACATAGCCCGCCTTGAACCCCGTGCCGTCCTGCACCAGCAGCGCGACGACCCCGAGCCCGCCGAGCGACCCGTTGTGGCGGAACATCGCGAGCAGCCCGAGGCCGACGAGGCTGCCGAAGATGACGGCGCCAAGGGGGCGGTCGAGCTCGGCGATGACGAAGTGGGCGGGCAGGAACTCGGTCACGAGGGAGAGGAGCGTGACCGAGATCGCCGACTTGATCGTGAAGGCGGGGCCGAGGCGGCGGTAGGCGAGGGCGTAGAAGGGGATGTTGATGACGAAGAACACGGCGCCGAAGGACCAGCCGGTGAGATAGGACAGGATCACGGCAAGACCGGCGGTCTGCCCGGTGATCAGTCCGACGCTGGTCAGGACATGCACCCCGAGCCCGCAGAGGAAGATGCCAAGGGACAGGCCTTGGACGTCTTCGATCAGCGTGTGCTTCACGGGGGCGGAGGACTGGGTCATGCCCGGCAGTTAGGGCAGGGGGGTTGACCTGTCCAGATGGAAATCGCTCAGCCGGCGCTGCCGTACAGCGCGAAATCGACTGCGGCGATGGCGGCCATGGAAAGGAGAAAGATCATTCCTGCGTCCCGATTTCCCAAATTGCGTCATTATCTGGGCAGGAAGCACGGATAAAGGCAAGCGGGTCCGAATAATGCGACGAAATTGAGGCAATTACGCCGCGATTGCGTCGACAATCCTCGGTTGCGCCGCCATTTTGCTCTTTTCGGGGGTGATCGGGGAATGAGATGGAGAGACTTCGAAGGACGATCCTATGGTCTCTGCATCCTGGTCATGTCGTCGGGGCCAGGGCCGGTTCGCCTCGCCGCGACATGCCGCGTCGCTGCCTTGTCAGGTGCGGGAAACAACCCTCAGTTGTCGTCGTCCGAACGCCAGTTCTTGAAGATCAGGAAATCCAGCGCGGCCACGGCGGCCATTGTTGTAAGAAACAGCACAGTTAACTCCCTCTGCAACCCTAGGTGTATTAAGGCAAACTGCCCGGCGAATTTCAAGAAAATATTCCCGATATTCTTGCGCGATCCGATTGCCCGGTCGCATTGACGGTCGATGGGAAGACAATGGCCGATCCTTCGGCGTGATTGTCGATCAAATATCCTAGCCTAAAAGTTAGATGGCTCAATATTCAGGACTTCTTCGGAAATTTGGGCAATCCGACGCAATTGGTGATTCGGTTTTCTTGAGGTGGCAATGACCGGCGTCAAGATATTTAATCGGTCCAGATTAATTACATTGATCCTTCAACGGATTTAGTATCGTTTCCTGAATTATCTCAATCGCACGGGCACCCGGCGGCGGAAACAGAAGGGGGCCCCGGCGGGGCCCCCGATGTTCTTCCGGGCGCACTCGCCTTAAAG
This sequence comes from Oceaniglobus roseus, assembly GCF_002869745.1. Lineage (GTDB taxonomy): Bacteria > Pseudomonadota > Alphaproteobacteria > Rhodobacterales > Rhodobacteraceae > Oceaniglobus > Oceaniglobus roseus. The sequence continues at coordinate 49,800 of NZ_PNOS01000013.1, read as the reverse complement.
GGCAAGCGCCTTGTTCAGGTTTTCATCGACCTTGTCGAGGAAGCCCTGGGTGGTCAGCCACTTCTGGTTCGGCCCGACGAGCAGGGCGAGGTCCTTGGTCATGTGACCGGATTCCACCGTGTCGACCGTCACCTTCTCCAGCGTCTCGGCGAAGGTCATCAGCGCCGCATTGTTGTCCAGCTTGGCGCGGTGCTTCAGCCCGCCGGTCCAGGCGTAGATCGAGGCGATGGAGTTGGTCGACGTCGCCTCGCCCTTCTGGTGCTGGCGGTAGTGGCGGGTGACGGTGCCGTGGGCGGCCTCGGCCTCGACCGTCTTGCCGTCGGGCGTCATCAGCACCGAGGTCATCAGCCCGAGCGAGCCGAAGCCCTGGGCCACGGTGTCGGACTGCACGTCGCCGTCGTAGTTCTTGCAGGCCCAGACATAGCCGCCGTTCCACTTCATGGCGCAGGCGACCATGTCGTCGATCAGGCGGTGTTCATAGGTGATGCCCGCCTTCTTGAACTTGTCGGCGAACTCCTCCTCGTAGACCTTCTGGAACAGCTCCAGGAAGCGGCCGTCGTACTGCTTCAGGATCGTGTTCTTGGTCGACAAGTACACCGGCCAGCCCAGCGACAGGCCGTAGTTCATCGAGGCGCGGGCGAAGTCGATGATCGACTCGTCGAGGTTGTACATCGCCATGGTCACGCCGGAACCGGGGGCGTCGAACACTTCCTTCTCGATCTCGGTGCCGTCCTCGCCGACGAACTTGATCGTGAGCTTCCCCTTGCCGGGGAACTTGAAGTCGGTCGCGCGGTACTGGTCGCCGAAGGCGTGGCGGCCGACGACGATGGGCTTGGTCCAGCCCGGCACCAGGCGGGGGACGTTCTTGCAGATGATCGGCTGGCGGAAGATCACGCCGCCGAGGATGTTGCGGATCGTCCCGTTCGGCGAGCGCCACATCTGCTTCAGCCCGAACTCCTCGACCCGGGCCTCGTCCGGGGTGATGGTCGCGCACTTGACGCCGACGCCGTACTGCTTGATCGCGTTGGCCGCGTCGACCGTGATCTGGTCGTCGGTGGCGTCGCGGCTCTCCATGCCGAGGTCGTAGTATTTCAGGTCGACGTCGAGATAGGGCAGGATCAGCTTCTTCTTGATGAAGTCCCAGATGATCCGGGTCATCTCGTCGCCGTCGAGCTCGACGACAGGGTTTTCGACTTTGATCTTCGACATGCAGTCCTCCGCGGTTGGATGATGGGCGCCCGTGTAGCGCAATCGCCCGGCGGGGGGAAGGGTATGCCAAGGTATACAGTCGCGCTGCCGCGGCTTTCCGCACCCGGCCTGCGGGTTGCCTTATATATCGTCGTGAAACCGGGCGCCGCGGCGCTGCCCGTCGCTTGACTTGGCGCAGAATCCGGGACATAAGCCCGCACTCCGGCCGGGCATGTCCCGGACCGGCGTTTTCAGCAATGTCGCCCCACCGGGGGCGCGCTGTCCGAGGCGGGGGCCGACGCGGTCCGCACGAACACCCGGCGACGGGGGCCACAGGGCGCGGAGAGAGAAGGACAAGCGAATGTTCGCGGTTATGAAAACCGGCGGCAAGCAATACAAGGTCCAGAGCGGCGATGTGCTGCGTCTGGAGCGTCTTGCGGCCGAAGCCGGCGAGAAGATCCAGTTCAACGAGATCCTGATGGTCAACGGCACCGTCGGCACCCCCTTCGTGGAAGGCGCGGGCGTCCAGGCGGAAGTGATCGACCAGATCAAGGGCGAGAAGCTGATCCACTACGTCAAGCGGCGCCGGAAGCATTCGTCGCAGCGCACCAAGGGCCACCGCCAGAAGCTCACCCTGGTCCGCATCGGCGACATCCTTGAATCGGGCGCGGGCGACACCGGCGTGAAGGCCGCGATCGGCACCGGTTCGCTGTCGGCCGCCGCGCTGGCCGCGATGAGCCCCGCGAAGAACAAGCCCGCCAAGCCCGAGCAGGACCGCACCCCGAAGGCCGCCAAGCCGAAGGCCGCGAAGGCGCCGAAGGCAGAGGCCGCGGAAGAGGTGGGCACCCGCCCCGCGAACCTGCTGACCGAGGCCCGCGACGGCAAGGCCGACGACCTGAAGAAGATCTCCGGCGTCGGACCGAAGCTTGAAGGCCTGCTGCACGAGAACGGCGTGTTCCACTACGACCAGATCGCCGCGTGGAGCCCCGAGGAAATCGCCTACATGGACGAGAAGCTCTCGTTCAAGGGCCGCATCGAGCGTGACGGCTGGCTGGACCAGGCCAAGACGCTCGCAGCCGAGAAGGAGTAACACCAGATGGCACACAAGAAAGCAGGCGGTTCGTCCCGCAACGGTCGCGACAGCGCCGGCCGTCGTCTCGGCATCAAGAAGTTCGGCGGCGAAGCCGTGATCCCGGGCAACATCATCGCCCGCCAGCGCGGCACCAAGTGGTGGCCGGGCGAGGGCGTCGGCCTTGGCAAGGACCACACCATCTTCGCGACCGTCGAGGGTCAGGTGACGTTCCGCAAGGGGCTGAAGCAGCGCACCTTCATTTCGGTCCTCCCGGTGGCGGAGGCGGCCGAGTAAGCCGGACCCGAAGGTTCAGAACGAACGGGGGATCGGCACAGCCGGTCCCCCTTTTCGTTCCGCGCCACGGGATCCTGCCGGACAGGACGCGGGACTTGCAGGTGCGTGATCCCGTTGCCATCTGTTCCGGCAGGCACGCCGCAGCGATTTTTCGCGGCGGGCCGAGAGGGGAGATTCTTTGCGGTCCCGTCTAGGGCTGGTCCGCGGAAGTCATTGCCAGGGTGAGACCCCGCCACGGGCATCGGCAGCGAAGCCGGACCGCCGCGGGGGGAGGAGGAGCGAGATGAAGTTCGATCAGGTCACTGCACAGCCGACGATCACGGCCGGGCGATTCGTGATGCGTGCGCCGCGGCGTTCGGATGCCGGCCTGCTGGGCCTCTACATGGGCGACCAGCGGGTGGCCCATTCCTCGCGCTCGATTCCCCATCCGCTGCCGCCGGGCGCGACCGAAGCCTTCATTGCCCGCGCCCTCAGCCCCGAGCGGACCGAGGACGACTGGGTGCTCGACGGCACCGCCTCCGGGATGCCCGAGGTGCTGGGCGTGCTCAGCCTGACGCGGATGGACCGCCACCAGTCCGAGATCCGGTACTGGATCGCGCCCGCCTACTGGAACAGCGGCCTTGCGTCGGAGGCGGTCAACGCCGTGATCGCGGCGCGCCCGCAGGACGTCTGCACGCTGTTCGGCTCGGTCTTCCAGGACAACCCGGCCTCGGCCCGGGTGCTGACCAACGCCGGCTTCGCCTATCTCGGCGATGCCGAGACCTATTGCGTCGGCCGCGGCACCACGGTGCGCACCTGGACCTATGCGCTGAAGCTCGCCTGACGCCATGGCGCGGGTGCAGGAGACCTTGCGCACCGCGCGCCTGCTTCTGCGGCCGCTGAACGGCGGCGACGTGCCCGCGATCACCGCGGGCGTCGGCAACTACGAGGTGGCCAAGTGGCTATCCGTGGTGCCCTATCCCTACCACGCCGCCGACGCGCGGGCCTTCCTGGCCAGCGAACACGCAGCACCCGGCGTCGCCTGGGCGATCTGCGACGGCAGGGGATTGCAGGGCGTCGTCAGCCACAACGGCGCCCTCGGCTACTGGCTGGCGCGCGGGGCCTGGGGCAAGGGCTATCTCACCGAGGCGCTGGATGCGGTCGTCGACGCCTGCTTCGCGCCGCGCCGGGTGCAGGTGCTGCACGCCAGCCACTTCGAGGGCAACGACCGCTCGGCCCGGGTGCTGGCGAAGCAGGGCTTCCGCTATGTCGGCAGCCGCGAGGTGCAGGCGCGGGCGATGTCGCAGGCCGTGACCTCGCGCCTGATGGAGCTCGACCGCGCCACCTGGACGGCGCGGCGGCGCTATGCGCTGGCGACCGAGCGTCTGACCCTCAGGGAGCTGCGCGACGGCGACCTGAAGGCGCTGATGCGGATCGCGGGCGATCCTCGCGTCGCGCGGGGCCTGTCGGACGTGAAGGTGCCCTGGGGCGAGGAGGCGGCGCGGCTCTGGCTCGACCGGGCAAGGTTCCGCGGCCGCCCCGGCTTCCGCGCCGCCATCTGCCGCCGCCGCCGCCTGATCGGCACGGTGGGCCTGTTCGAAGCCCCCGAGGGGCAGGGCGCCCTGTGCGAGCTGTTCGTCGAGCCCGAAAGCCAGGGCCGCGGCTTCGCCACCGAGGCGCTGGAGGCCTTCCTTGCCGACGTCCTGCCGCGCTTCGCCGTCACGCAGGTCTGGGCCGCGCCCTTTGCCGATATCCCCTCGGCGGGGGCTGTGCTGGCGCGGGCGGGCTTCGTTCCGGTCGGGCGGGGCAGCAGCGTCTCGGCGGCGCGGCAGGGGGTTCAGGAAACGGCGGTCTGGCACTTGCAGGCCCCGGCACCGGCCCGCCCTTGAGACCGGACGCAAAACCCTTTATCGCCTGCCCATCCTGCCCCTCAGAAAGCCCGATCCGATGAAGTTCCTCGATCTCTGCAAGGTCTACGTCCGCTCCGGCGGCGGCGGCGCGGGCTGCATCAGCTTCCGGCGCGAGAAGTTCATCGAGTTCGGCGGCCCCGACGGCGGCGACGGCGGGCGCGGCGGCGACGTGATCGCCGAGGCGGTCGAGGGGCTGAACACCCTGATCGACTTCCGCTACCAGCAGCATTTCTTCGCCAAGAGCGGCCAGCACGGGATGGGCCGCCAGATGACCGGCAAGTCCGGCGAGGACGTGATCCTGCGTGTCCCCGTGGGGACGGAGATCCTGGACGAGGACGAGGAGACGGTGATCGCCGACCTGACCGAGGTCGGACAGCGCGTCGTGCTGGCCCAGGGTGGCAACGGCGGCTGGGGCAACCTGCACTTCAAGTCCGCCACCAACCAGGCCCCGCGCCGCGCCAACCCGGGGCAGGAGGGGGTCGAGCGCACGCTCTGGCTGCGTCTGAAGCTGATCGCCGACGCGGGGCTTCTGGGGCTGCCGAACGCCGGGAAGTCCACCTTCCTTGCCGCCACCTCGAACGCGCGGCCCAAGGTCGCCGACTATCCGTTCACGACGCTCGCGCCGAACCTCGGCGTGGTCGGGGTGGACAACACCGAGTTCGTCATCGCCGATATTCCCGGCCTGATCGAGGGCGCGTCCGAGGGCAGGGGCCTTGGCACCCTGTTCCTCGGCCATGTGGAGCGCTGCGCCGTGCTTCTGCACCTGATCGACGGCACCGCCGAGGACGTGGCGGGCGATTGCGAGACCATCATCGCCGAGCTCGAGGCCTATGGCGAAGGCCTGGCCGAGAAGCCGCGGGTCACGGTGCTGAACAAGATCGACGCGCTGGACGAGGACGAGCGGGCCGAGAAGCTGGCGGCACTTCAGGCCGTCGCCGAGGGGCCGGTGATGGCGATGTCCGGTGTCAGCGGCGAGGGCTTGCAGGACGTGCTCCGCGCGCTCCGCGCCCGGATCGACAGCAACCGCCTGCGCGAGCGCAAGGCCGCGGACACGGTGGAAAAGTGGCGTCCCTGAGCGCGGCCCGACGGCTGGTCGTCAAGATCGGCTCGGCCCTGCTGGTCGACCGCGACACCGGCGCCTTCCGGGGCGACTGGCTCCATGCGCTGGCCGGGGACGTGGCGCAGACCGCGTCCCGCGGCACCCAGGTGATCCTCGTCTCTTCCGGCTCCATCGCGCTCGGGCGCGGGGTGCTGGGCCTCGGTCACGGGGCGCTGGCGCTGGAGCAGTCGCAGGCGGCCGCCGCCGTCGGCCAGATCCGCCTCGCCCGTGCCTACGAAGAGGCGCTGGCCCCCCACGGCCTCGTCACCGCGCAGGTGCTGGTGACGCTGGAGGACACTGCCGACCGCCGCCGCTATCTGAACGCGCGCGCGACGCTGGAGCAGCTTCTGACGCTGAACGTCATCCCCATCGTCAACGAGAACGACACCGTGGCGACGGACGAGATCCGGTTCGGCGACAACGACCGGCTTGCCGCGCAGATCGCCGTCACGGTGGGCGCGGACCAGCTGGTGCTGCTGTCGGACGTCGACGGCTTCTATTCCGCCAATCCCCAGAGCGACCCCGACGCGATCCGCTTCGACGTCATCGACCGGATCACGCCCGAGATCGAGGCGATGGCCGGCGACGCGGGCTCGGGCCTGTCCAAGGGCGGGATGAAGACCAAGCTGATGGCCGCGCGCACCGCGACGCAGGGCGGCTGCGCCATGGCGATCACCGATGGCCGGCCCGCCCATCCGCTTGCCGCGCTCGACACCGGCGCCGCCGCGACATGGTTCCAGCCGCTCGACGACCCGCAGACGGCGCGCAAGCGCTGGATCGGCGCGATGAAGCCGAAGGGCGCGCTGTGCTGCGACGAGGGCGCGGCGCGGGCGTTGCTGGCGGGCAAGTCGCTGCTGCCCGCGGGTGTCCACCGCGTCACCGGCAGCTTCGGGCGCGGCGATCCGGTATCATTGAACGATGCCGCCGGACATCCCATGGGCATCGGCCTGACCCGCTATACCGCCGCCGAGGCGCGGCTGCTGATGGGCCGCCACACCCGCGAGATCGAGACGATCCTCGGCTATCCGGGGCGCGCCGCGCTGGTCCACCGGGACGACATGGTGCTCTGACTCCCGTTTGTTTCCTGCTATGAATGCACACGTTCGCTGTCCCCTCCGAAGGAACGACGATGAAGGATCTGACCGACATTCCCGCCCTCATGGCCGAGATCGGCGCCCGCGCGAGGGCGGCCGCTGCCGAACTGGCCTTCGCCCCCGCCGAAACGAAGAGCGCCGCGCTGATCGCCGCCGCCGGTGCGATCGAGGCCTCGGTTCCCCAAATCGTCGAGGCCAACCGCAGGGATCTGGAGTACGGCCGCGAGAAGGGGCTGTCGGCGGCGATGGTGGACCGCCTGACGCTTGATGCGGCGCGCGTCGGGGCCATTGCCGAAAGCCTGCGCGCGGTCGCGGCGCAGGCCGACCCCGTGGGCGCCGTGATCGCCGAGTGGGAGCAGCCGAACGGACTGCGGATCCAGCGGGTCAGGACGCCGCTCGGCGTCGTCGGCGTGATCTACGAGAGCCGGCCGAACGTCACCGCCGATGCCGGTGCGCTGTGCCTCAAGGCCGGCAACGCGGTGATCCTGCGGGGCGGATCGGAGAGTTTCCATTCCTCGCAGGCGATCCATGGCTGCCTTCGGAAGGGGCTCGAGGCGGCGGGCCTGCCCGGCGACGCGATCCAGCTGGTTCCGACGCGGGACCGCGCGGCGGTGTCGGAGATGCTGGGCATGACCGGCACCATCGACGTGATCGTGCCGCGTGGCGGCAAGGGCCTTGTCGGGCTGGTCCAGCGCGAGGCGCGGGTGCCTGTATTCGCCCATCTGGAAGGCATCGTGCACGTCTACCTCGACCGCGCCGCCGATCCCGAGACGGCGCTGAAGGTGGTGCTGAACGCCAAGACCCGGCGCACCGGCATCTGCGGCGCCGCCGAATGCCTGCTGATCCACCGCGATGCCGTGGACACCGTGGGCCAGGGCGTGATCCGCGCGCTGCTTAACGCCGGGGTCGAGGTGCGGGCCGACGCGACGCTGCGTGCCATCGAGGGCACCGTCGCCGCCACGGACGAGGACTGGGGACGCGAGTTTCTCGACATGGTGATCGCCGCGCGGGTGGTCGACGACATCGACGGCGCGATCGCCCACATCCGGCGCTACGGCTCGAACCACACCGACTGCATCATCACCGAGGATCCCGAGGCGGTGGCGCGGTTCTTCCAGCGGCTCGACTCGGCGATCCTGATGCACAACGCCTCGACCCAGTTCGCCGATGGCGGGGAGTTCGGGATGGGGGCCGAGATCGGTATCGCCACCGGCAAGATGCACGCCCGCGGCCCCGTCGGGGCCGAGCAGCTGACGAGTTTCAAGTACCTGGTGCGCGGCGGCGGCGCCGTCAGAAGCTGAGCGACGGCGCCCCCTCGGGAGTCTCGTCGCGCCGGACGGGGCGGCCAAGCTCGGCGGCCGCGCGGGCGGCGAGAGGGAAGTGGACCAGCGACGCCTCGACCTCCGGCGGCACGCCGGGGGTGTCGAAATGATCCCAGAGCCCGTCCAGCGCCCTGATCCGCGCGGCCCGTGCGCCGAGGGTCAGGGTTTGCCCGTCGCCCTCGATCACGATCTCCCCGCCCCAGGGCAGCGCCGTTTCCAGACACTGGAGCAGCAGGAAGGCGAGCTTCACCTGCGGCCGCGCCAGCGGTTCCTCGGGCAGCCAGCGGTAGGCAAGCCGCCCGTCCGCCGCGAGTCCTTCGAGCAGGTCGCGGATCTCCGGCGCGCCGATCTGCTGCTCGTGCCCGGCGACGCCGAAGGCGACGCGGAAGAAGCGGACGCGGGCGTTGGCATGGGCCACGCTCTGCGCGATCAGGGCATATTCCGGGCTGTGCCGGAGTTCCGTCATCCCCAGAAGCTCAAGCCCGTTGGCAATGGCGCCGAGGGGGCTTATCAGGTCGTGACAGATGCGCGAGCCGAGCAGCGCCTCGAGATCCTTCGTTGTTGCCGTCATGGCGCCCGCCCGACCGGAAAGGCCGAACCGATGTCCGACATGAACGCCCTTCTTGCGCCGGGGATGCTGGTGCGCCACCCCGACCGTCCCGACTGGGGGCTGGGGCAGGTGCAGTCGAACATCGGCGGCAAGATCACGGTCATGTTCCAGCACTTCGGCAAGGTCGTCATCGACGGCGGGCGGATCGACCTGGAGCCGGTGTTCGACTCCTGACCGCCGCCTTGAGACTTGGTTAGAACAGCTTAACAATTCGTGAACAACCCGGATCGGTTGCCAAGGGCGGGCGGGCTGCCGTAGAAGGCCGCGACGTTGCCTGCTTTCGTGCCGGGAGTTCGGGATGAGTGTCACCGCGCCTGCCTTCTCGCTGCGCCTGGCGTCGAGCGAGGCGGATCTCGCCGCCGCGCAGCGCCTGCGCTACGAGGTGTTCGTCGCCGAGCTCGGGGGCGACGGCGCGCTGGTGGACCACGCCGCGCGGCGCGAGCGGGACCGGTTCGATCCGTTCTTCGACCACCTGATCCTCGTCGACGAGACGCGGGATGCCGCGGCGCTGGACCATGTGGTCGGGGTCTACCGGCTGCTGCGCGAGGAGGGCGCGGCGCGGGCCGGCCAGTTCTATTCCGAGGACGAATACGACCTGACCGCCCTGAGGCGCAGCGGGCGGCGGCTGCTGGAACTGGGGCGGTCCTGCGTGCACGCCGACTACCGTGGCGGCACGGCGATGCTGGAGCTCTGGAACGGGCTCGCCGCCTATGTCGCCGAGCACGGGATCGAGGTGCTGTTCGGCGTCGCCTCCTTCCACGGCACCGACGTGCAGGCGCTGGCCGGGCCGCTGTCGATCCTGCACCACCGCCACCTCGCGCCCGAGCCGCTGCGGGTGCGCGCGGTCGAGGGGCATTTCCAGCGGATGGACCTGCTGGCGGAGGCCGAGATCGACCGCCCGGCCGCCATGCGCGCGACCCCGGCGCTGATCAAGGCCTACCTGCGGCTTGGCGGCTTCGTGGGCGAGGGCGCCTTCGTCGACCACGCCTTTAACACCACCGACGTCTGCCTGGTGATGGACACCGGTCAGATGAACGCGCGGCAGCGCGACTTCTACACCCGGGCCCGGGGGTGAGCACGACCTGGCACGACAGCGCGCCGCCGCCGGTGCGCATCGGCGCGCTCGGCTGGCTGCGCGTCGCCGCGCGGGGGCTGCCGATGGCGGTGCTGGTCTTCGGCGGCTTGCTGGTGCTGCTGGCCGTGCGGCTGGTCGAGAGGCCGCTCTGCGGGCTGGCGCGCCCCGTGACGCCGCACATCACCCGGCTGGTCTGCCGCGGGGCGCTGGCGATCCTCGGGCTGCGCCTGCGCGTCGAGGGGCGGGTGATGGAGGGGCGCGGGGCGGTGGTGGCGAACCATGCCTCGTGGCTCGACATCTTCGCGCTGAACGCGTCGGACACCGTCTATTTCATCGCGAAGTCCGAGGTGGCGGACTGGCCCGGCATCGGCTGGCTGGCGCGGGCGACGGGCACCGTGTTCATCCGCCGCGATCCGCGGCAGGCGGCGGCGCAGCGCGACCTGCTGCGCGACAGGCTGTTGGCGGAACACCGGCTGCTGTTCTTCCCGGAGGGCACCTCGACCGACGGGCTTCGGGTTCTTCCTTTCAAGTCAACGCTTTTCGGTGCGTTCTTCGATCATCACATGAGCATCGGGCTGCAACTTCAGGCCGTGACCCTGGTCTATACCGCGCCGCCGGGAGCCGACCTGCGATTCTATGGGTGGTGGGGCGACATGGACTTCGGCGCGCACCTGCTGAAATGCCTCGCGGCGCCGCGTCACGGGGCGGTGCGGGTGATCTATCATCCGGCGGTGCGGGTGGCGGATTTCACCAGCCGCAAGGCGCTTGCCGAACACCTGGGCGAGACGGTGCGATCGTCCTTGAATCAATCACTTACGACATGATCTTCACGAAGGACGCGAGCTTGTCCGCGGGATCCTCGGCGCTCCAGATCTCCTCGCCGAAACCGAAGAAATCCGTGACCGGCGCCAGCGCCGCGACGCTTTCCTCGTCCAGCGCCCCCTCGGCCACCACCGGGAGTTCGATCATCTCGGACCACCAGGCGAAGAGGTCGGGGTCGGCCACGCTGCCGTCGCCGAGCGGCGTCTGCCCGACGGGGCCGAAGCTGACGTAATCCGCCCCGGCCTCGCCCGCCGTCATCCCGTCGTGCTTCGACGTGCCGCAGAAGGCCCCCACGATCGCGTCTGCGCCCAGATCCTTGCGCACCTTCCGGACGTTGCGCGCGCCGTCCACGAGGTGCACGCCGTCCAGCCCGTGACGCTCGACCAGCAGCAGGTGGTCCTGGATCACCAGCGGCACGTCGCGGGCATGGGCGACCTCGCGCAGGGCATCGGCCATGCGGGCGATGCGGTCCTCGTCGCGGGTGGCGAGGTGCAGGCGCAGGCAGGCGACTTCGACCCGGTCGAGCACGGCGGCGAGGCTTTCGGCGAAGGTCTCGTGATCCGCCTCGGCGGGGGTGACGAGATAGATCTGCGGGCGGTCCTGGTCGGCCATGGCGTCCTCGGGCTTGGGTGCGAGGGCCGCTATATGCGTTCACCCCTTCGCAGGCAACGCCCCGGTGAAGGCGGTGGCGAGGCCGAGCAGCGCGGCGCGGGTGTCATCCGCGGCCATGGCGGCGTCGTCGACCTCCACCAGCCCGCCCATGGGCCGCCCGGTGAAGGCCATGGGCGCGACGCCGGGCAGGGCGAGCGCCTGCGCCATCGCCGCCTTGCCCACGCGGTACATCCCGCCGCCCCGGTGCACGCCGCAGAGCATGTGGCCGCGCCAGAGGAAGCAGAGACCGCCGAACATGCGCTGCTCGCGGATGTCGTCGCGCTCGGCCAGATCGCCGCGCATCAGCTCTGCCAGTCCCTCGTCATAGGCCATGGCGCCCGCTCCCTTGATCCCCGGACCTTTGGAGCGTATCACGCGGCGCCACCCGCGCCGAGGATTTCCATGACCGACGACACCGCCGCGCCCCAGCCGACCTTCGTGCTGGTGAACCCTCAGATGGGCGAGAACATCGGGGCCAGTGCCCGCGCGATGCTGAACTTCGGCCTGACCCGGATGCGCCTCGTCGCGCCGCGGGACGGCTGGCCGAACCCGAAGGCCGACGCGCTGGCGAGCGGCGCGGGGCGGCTGCTGGACGCGGCGACGCTGCACGACACGACGGCCGACGCGCTTGGCGACGTCGCCTTCACCTTCGCAACCACGGCCCGGCGGCGCGACCTGACGAAGCCCGTGTTCACGCCCGAGGCCGCGATGCGCCACGCCGCCGGGTTGATCGCGGGCGGCGCGAAGGTGGCGGTGCTGTTCGGCCCCGAGCGCGCGGGGCTCGAGAACGAGGACGTGGTGCGGGCGAACGCGCTGGTCACGGTGCCGGTGAACCCGGACTTCCCCTCGATCAACCTCGCGCAATGCGTGCTGCTGATGGCCTACGAATGGCGCCGCCAGCAGGACGCGACGCCGCCGGTCGCGACGGAATGGGCCGGCAGCGCGCCCGCCACGGGGATCGAGATCGAGCGGCTGGCCGATCACTACGAAGAGCGGCTGGACGCGGCGGGCTTCTTCTTCCCGCCCCACAAGGAGGCGTCGATGAAGATCACGCTCAGGAACCTCTGGTCGCGGATGCCGCTCAGCCAGGCCGACGTGCGGACGCTGCACGGCATCCTGCGCCAGCTGGTGCGACAACGCGACCCCGACGGCTGAGCGGGGCCCGGCGGGGAATGACTTGAAGGGGCCGGGGGGGCCGCATACCCTCCGCCCGAAGGACGAGGATGCCATGAGCGCGAAGCGAGCGATATTCGAGGAAGTCGGAGCCGACAGGCCCCGCGAGAAGGCGGCGGGCGGCATGATCGACGCGAAGCCCAGGGGCGCGCGGCGGGCGATCCGGGCCTGGCTGATGGTGCTCTTCGCGCTGGTCGCGGTGATGATCGCCGTCGGCGGGCTGACGCGGCTGACCGACTCGGGCCTGTCGATCACCGAATGGCGGCCCGTCACCGGCGCGCTGCCGCCGATGAACGAGGCGGCCTGGACCTCGGAGTTCGAGAAATACCGCCAGATCCCCGAATACCAGTTGCAGAACAAGGGCATGACCCTGGCCGAGTTCAAGGGCATCTACTGGTGGGAGTGGGGCCACCGGCAGCTCGGCCGCGTGATCGGCCTGGTCTGGGCTCTGGGCTTCCTCGGCTTCCTGCTGGCGCGGAAGATCCCGCCGGGCTGGACGGGGCGCCTGCTGGCCGTTGGCGCGCTTGGCGGGGTGCAGGGGGCCGTCGGCTGGTGGATGGTGTCCTCGGGGCTTACGGGCACCGCGCTGGACGTGGCGTCGTACAGGCTGGCCACGCACCTCGGCATCGCCTTCGTGATCCTCGGCCTGATCGCCTGGTACGTCTTCCTCCTCGGGCGGAGCGAGAAGGAGCTGATGCAGGCCCGCCGCAGCCGTGAGCCGCGGCTGGTGCGCCTGTCGGGCGTGCTGATCGGCGCGGCCTTCCTGCAGATCCTCCTCGGCGCGCTCGTCGCCGGGATCGACGCGGGCCGCGCCTTCCCGCAATGGCCGCTGATGGCCGGGGGACTCCTGCCGCCGGACCCGTTCACCATCACCCCGCTCTGGCGCAACTTCTTCGAGGACGCGGGGCTGGTGCAGTTCATGCACCGCACCTGGGGCTATGTCGTCTTCGCCTTGGGCATCTACGCCTTCGTGCGCGCCCGCCGCTCGCCCCACAAGGCGACCCGCTTCGCCTTCCACGCGGTGCTGGCGATGATGTTCATCCAGATGCTGCTCGGGATCGGCACGGTGCTGTACCAGGCGCCCTGGCAGATCGCCATCGTGCACCAGGTGGGGGCCGTCGCGCTCTGGGTGCTGATCGTCAGGGCCCGCCACCTGTCCCGCTTCCCCCGCGCCGCCTCGCTGCGCGGCTGACCCTTCTTCCGGAGACCTGACCCGATGACCGCCAGTGCCGCCATGACCGAGCTCATGTCCTTCCAGCGCGAGACCGAGGCGCTCGGCGAGATCGCCGGACGGCTGGGCTGGGACCAGGAGACGGTGATGCCCCGCGGCGCGGCCGAGCAGCGGGCCGACGAGATCTCGGCGCTGGAAGGGGTGCTGCACGCGCGCCGGACCGATCCGCGCATCGGCGAGTGGCTGGAGGCGGCCCGGCCCGAAGGCGCCGTGGAAGAGGCGCAGCTCTACCACATCCGCCGCAGCTTCGCGCGGAACACCAAGATCCCGGCAAGGCTCGCCGCGGCCCTGGCGCGCCAGACCAGCCTCTCGCAGGGGATCTGGGCCGAGGCGCGGGCGAACGACGACGTCGCGGCCTTCCTGCCGACCTTCGGCTCGGTGCTGTCGCTGGTGCGCGAGCAGGCGGCGGCGCTGGCCGAGGGCGGGGACCTCTACGACGCGCTCCTCGACGATTACGAGCCCGAGGCCTCGGGCGCGCGGCTGTCGCAGATGTTCGGCGCGCTTCGTCCCCGCCTCGTCTCGCTGCGCGAGCGCATCCTCGGGGCGGAGGTCACGCCGCCCCGGCTGACCGGCACCTTTGCCGAGGCAGGCCAGCTGCAGGTGTCCACCGCGCTTGCCCGGGCCTTCGGCTACGACTTCACTCGCGGGCGGATCGACAAGGCGGTGCACCCGTTCTCGTCCGGTTCGGGCAACGACGTGCGGATCACCACCCGCACGGTGGCCACGGACCCGTTCAACTGCTTCTACTCGACGATCCACGAGGTCGGCCACGCCGCCTACGAGCAGGGGATCGACCAGGGCTACCTGCTGACCCCCCTCGGGCGCGGCGTCTCGATGGGCGTGCACGAAAGCCAGAGCCGGATCTACGAGAACCAGCTCGGCCGCTCCCGCGCCTTCACCGGGCACCTCTTCGGGCTGATGAAGGACACGTTCGGCGACTTCGGCATCGCTGATCCCGACGCCTTCTACGGCGCCGTGAACCGCGTGCAGTCGGGCTATATCCGCACCGAGGCGGACGAGGTGCACTACAACCTCCACGTCCTGCTGCGCTTCGACCTCGAGCGCGCGCTGGTCGCGGGCGACCTCGATCCGCAGGACCTGGAAGAAGCCTGGAACACCCGGTTCGAGACCGACTTCGGCGTCAGGGTGGATTGTCCCGCCAACGGCATGCTGCAGGACGTCCACTGGTCCGTGGGCCTGATCGGCTATTTCCCGACCTATACCCTTGGCAACGTCTACGCCGGCTGCCTCCACCAGGCCCTTCGCGCCGCCGTCCCGGACCTCGACGACCATCTCGCGAGCGGCGACACGGGCCCCGCCACGGCCTGGCTGCGCGAGACCCTGCAGCGCCACGGCGGCCTCAGGACGCCGCGCGAGACGGTGAAGCACGCCTGCGGCTTCGACCCCCACGAGGGGCCGCTGCTCGACTACTTGGAGACCAAGTTCGGCGCGCTCTACGGTCTCTCCTGACCCGACCCTGCTTCTTCTTTGTCGAAAATACTCCCGCCGGAGGCATCCCTGGCCAGCCGCCCGCGCGAGCCCTTTCGGCACGGCGCCATTTTCCTCAAGGAAAATGGACCGGTTTCCTTGAGGAAACCGGCTCCCGGACCCGTAGCGCCGGAAGGGTCGGCGCCATTTTCCTGAAGGAAAATGGTCCGGTTTCCTTCAGGAAACCGGTGCCCCAAAAGATCAGCCGAGCGGGCGGATCTTCAGCCGGGTGATGCGGTTGTCCTTCCGCTGCGCCACCTCGAAGCGGAAGCCGTGGAAGCTGAAGACCTGGCCCTGGTTCGGGATCAGCTGCGCCTCGTGGATCACGAGACCCGCCACGGTGTTCGCCTCGTCGTCGGGCAGCGACCAGTCGGTCGCGCGGTTCAGGTCGCGGATCGTCATGCCGCCGTCGACGATGTAATCCCCGGCCTCGGTGCGTTTCAGCGGCGGGGCGGGGTTCAGGTCGAACTCGTCGGTGATCTCGCCGACGATCTCCTCCAGGATGTCCTCGAGCGTGATCAGGCCCTGCAGCGCGCCGTATTCGTCCACCACCAGCGCGAAGTGGGTGTGTCGGCGCAGGAACTGGCGCATCTGGTCGTCGAGCGTCGTCGTCTCGGGCACGAAATAGGGCTTCATCGCCACGTCGAGGATGTCGAAGCCGTCGAAGGGATCCTCGCCGTTGCCGGTGCGCCGCAGCGCATACATGGCGCGCAGCAGGTCCTTGGCGTGGATCACGCCGACGATCTCCTCCTGGGTGCCGCGGAAGACGGGCAGGCGGGTGTGGGAGGATTTCAGGCACTGGGCCAGGATCTCGCCCGGGGGAGTCGCGATGTCGATCATCTCGATCTTGCTGCGGTGGAGCATGATCTCCTCCACCGTCCGCTCGCCGAGGTCGAGGGCGCCGAGGATGCGGTCGCGGTCCTCCTTCTCGACCACGCCCTCGGAATGGCCGAGGTTGAGCGCGCCCGCGATCTCCTCGCGCACGGCGAGGATCTGGCTGTTCGGATCGGCGTTGACGCCGAAAAGGCGCAGCACGCCCCGGACCAGCGCCCGCACCGCCCCGACCATGGGCGAGAAGACGCGGATCACGACCTGGATCGGCCCCGCGACCCGGGAGGCGGCGGTCTCGGCGTTGGTGATCGCATAGGTCTTCGGCAGCACCTCGGCGAAGATCAGCACCAGCAGCGTCATCACCATGGTCGCCAGCGCCACGCCAGAGTCCCCGAGAAGCCGGGTGAACAGCGCCGTGGCGAGCGAGGTGGCGAGGATGTTGACGAGGTTGTTGCCGAGCAGGACCGAGCCGATCAGCCGCTCGTTGTCCTCGGTGATCCTCAGCGCCTTCTCGGCCCCCTTGCTGCCCTTGTCCGCCTGGGCGCGCAGCTTTCCGCGCGAGGCGGCGGTCAGCGCGGTTTCCGAGCCCGAGAAGAAGGCCGAAAGCAGCAGCAGCACGAGGATCGCTCCGGTGGTGATCCAGAAGGCGCTGTCGAATACGGGCGATGCGGCGTCCATGCGGGGGGTCTTTCCTTTGCTCCAGCGCTCTTATGGGCGTCGCATCCCGCGCTTTCAAGATCCGCGCAGCGAGGCCCGGTTCCGGGGACCGCGCCGGTGACGCTGCAGCGGCGTCACAGTGGCCCCGCATCGGGGGCCGGCGCTGCCCCGTCAGCCGGGTTCGCGGGCGAGCGGGTGGTGTTCCAGCACCAGTTCGCGCAGGCGTTCGTCGAGGACGTGGGTGTAGATCTCGGTCGTCGAGACGTCGGCGTGGCCCAGCAGCGTCTGGATCGAGCGCAGGTCGGCACCCCCGGCCAAAAGATGCGTGGCGAAGGCGTGGCGCAGGGTGTGGGGGGTGACCTTCGTGGGGTCGATCCCAGCGGCGACCGCCAGTTCCTTGATCAGGACATAGAAGCGGTGGCGGGTGAGGAAGCCCTGCTTGCCCCTTGAGGGGAAAAGGTATTTCGACGCCGGCAGGCGCTTCTCGGCGGCCGCCTCTTCGCGCGCGTCGCGCTCGGTCAGCCAGGCGGCCAGTGCCTCGCGGGCGGAGGCCGAGAGCGGCACCATCCGCTCCTTCCCGCCCTTGCCGCGCACCAGCAGCATCCGCGGATCGCCCCGCGCCGCGGCCACGGGCAGCGAGACCAGCTCGCTCACGCGCAGCCCGGTGGCATAGAGGATCTCCATCAGGCAGGTGTTGCGCAGCCGGTCCTCCGCCGCGCGGCCCAGCGTGCGGGCGGCGTCGATCAGGCGGTCGACCTCCTCGATCGTCAGGGTCTTCGGCAGCTTCTTCTCGCGGCCCGGCCCCTTGATCTGGATCGCCGGGTTGTCGGGGCGCCAGCCTTCCTCGAAGGCGAAGCGGTAGAGCTGCTTGATCGCCGAGAGCCGCCTTGCGCGGGTGGACTGGGCCAGGCCCTCGGCGTCGCAGGCGATCATGTAGGCCTCGACATCCGTCCGCTGCGCCGTGTCGAAGTCCAGCGCGCGGTGCTCCAGCCAGTCGGCGAAGCCCTTGAGATCGCGGGCATAGGCCAGTCGGGTGTTCTCGGCGGCGTCGAGCTCGGCCGCCTGGGCTTCGAGGAAGGTCTGGATGCGGCGCGGCATCGAGACGGTCATGTGCCGTCCCTCAAGATCGCAAGCTGGAGCGCGGCGCGGCGTGCCGTCCCGTCGAGCCCGAGGGCGCGCAGGGCCGCGACGGCGCCGGCCAGCCGGTCGAGGTTGCCGCGCGCTCCGTCGGCGAAGCCGTCGAGCGCGGCGAGAAGCGCCTCGCCCTTGCGGTCCTGTTCGATCAGCGCGGCGATGTCGGGCTGCGGGGCGTCGGCGAGGAAGCCGTCGCGCAGGGCGGTGTCCATGGGATCGGGCGCCGGGGTTTCCGCCATGTCCGCGGTGGCGAGCGCGATCCAGAACGCCTGCTCCTCGGTGCGGGGACCATGGGCGCGGGCGATCGCGGCATAGTCGGGCGACAGGAGGCCCAGCTTCAGGCGGATGGTGTCGGCGGCATCGTCGAGGGGCAGGGTGGCGAGCTTCTGGCCGAAGGCCTCGGCGAAGGGCACCTCCAGCCCCGCTTCCCGTGCCGCGCTCCAGAGCCCCGGCAGGGCGGCGGAGACGGCGGTGGGATCGGGGCGGTCGAGCGCGGTCAGCAGCCGCTGGACGGCCTCCACCCGGTCCCAGACCCCGCCCGAGGCGGCGGGCATGCGTTCGCTGTAGACCTCGAGCAGCCGGTCGACGCCGATGGCGCCCGCGCGCGCCAGCCGTTCCGCGGCGCTGATCCGGGCCTTCCAGCCGATCATCGGGCGCAGGTCGGCGTGGGCGAAGGCGATCGGCAGGTTGTTGGTCGAGATCGGCTCGCCGATCGCCTCGTACATCGCGTATTGCAGCGGCGTGGGATTGCGCAGCGGGGGCAGGCTGAGGCCGCCCTGATCGTCGCCGGCCAGCAGGAAACGACCCAGCAGGTTGTCCTCGGCGCCCTCGACGAGCCCGAGCGCCTTGGCGGTTTCCAGGGTCAGCGCGGCGGCGTGCCAGTCGCCGGTGCGCGCGAGGCAGAATATCCGCGCGGCGTAGGTGGGCGAGATCTGGGGCAGGGCGCGCATCCGGTCGCAGGCCGTGTCCTCGGTGCCGGTCAGCAGGGCGATGTCGAACCAGCGGCGGAAGTAGGCCGGTTCGGTCTTGCCCGCCTGGTCGAGCAGCCGGGCGGCATCGCGCAGGCTGCCGAGGTCGAGCAGGGCGTCGATGCGGGCAAGGAACAGCGCGTTCTCGCCGAGGGAATCGAGCGGCGGGTCGACCTGGGCGATCAGCACGCTCTTGAACAGCTCGCGCAGGGCCGGGACGCTCGGGGCCGGGGGATGGGCGATCTTCTGCGCCAGCGCCGCCGAGGAGGAGGCGCCCCATAGGTCCGCGGGCAGGCCCAGACGGCGCGCGGGCACCAGCCCCACCGTGTCGGGCGAGGGCGCGTCGAGCGGGGTGACGGTGATGTCCTCGGGCAGCGCGTTCGAGGGGATGTCGCTGGCCTCGGTCGGCGGGGTGCTGCGGGGCAGCGCCGCCGGTTCGGCCGGGAGCACGACGCTGTCCGACAGCCAGCCGATCGCCGAAAGCGGGTCCTGCTGCGCCCCGGCCAGCGTCGGCGCCAGAAGCAGGACCGCGGCCAGGCCGCCGCGCCGCAGCTCAGTTCGCATCCAGCGTCACCGGCTCGACGATTTCGCTCTGCTCGGGGGCGAGATCGCCGAGATAGGCGTATCCCGTGAGGGCGATGAAGCCCACGATCCCGAGGAACAGGAGCAGTTTCAGCACGCGGCCCATATGTCTTCCCTTTCCGGGTTGTCCTGCCGTGTAAGGGTCTCTGCGCCCTTTTGCCGGTTTTATATATGGTCTTTTCGGCGAGATCACGCCATTCAAGTCTTCAACAGGTCAATAAGCGGGTCGCTGCCGGAGTGCCATACCAGTTGAAGAAAACGGTCGTCCTGGTGGGGATGATGGGCGCCGGCAAGACCTCGGTGGGGACCGCCCTGGCGCGTCGCATCGACGTGCCGTTCCGCGATTCCGACCATGCGCTGGAAGAGGCCGCGAACCGCACCATCGCCGAGATCTTCACCCGCGACGGCGAGGCGTTCTTCCGCGAGAAGGAGTCCCAGGTGATCGAGCGGCTGCTGCACTCGACCCCCTGCATCCTGTCCACCGGCGGCGGCGCCTTCCTGTCGCCGCGCAACCGCGAGATGATCGCGGCGCGGGCCGTCGCGGTCTGGCTGAAGGCCGACATCAGGCTGCTGTGGTCGCGGGTGCGCCACAAGGACACGAGGCCGCTGCTGCGCACGCCCGATCCCTTCGCCACGCTGACCCAGATCGCCGAGCAGCGCGAGCCGGCCTATGCCGAGGCCGGTCTGGTGGTCGAGGCCGATGCCCGCTATTCGATCGAGGACATGGTGCAGCGGGTGATCGACACCCTGCTGACCCGCCCCGACGTGTTGGAGAGACGATGACTTCGCCGGAGTTTGCAACGGTGCGCGTGGAGCTTGGCGCGCGGTCCTACGACGTTCTGGTGGGGCGGGGGCTGATCGCCGGGGCGGCGGGGCATCTCGCGCCGTTCCTGCACCGCCCGCGGGTCGCGGTGGTGACGGACGAGAACGTGGCGGCGGCGCATCTTCATGCGCTGACCGCGGGGCTGGAGGCGGCGGGGATCGTCGTGGTGTCCCTGGCGTTGCCTGCCGGAGAGGCGACGAAGGGCTGGCCGCAGTTCACCCGCTGCGTCGAGTGGCTTCTGGAGCAGAAGGTCGAGCGGCGGGATATCGTCGTGGCGCTTGGCGGCGGGGTGATCGGCGACCTCGTCGGCTTCGCGGCCGCGGTGCTGCGGCGGGGGGTGCGCTTCGTGCAGGTGCCGACCTCGCTTCTGGCGCAGGTCGACAGCTCGGTCGGCGGCAAGACCGGGATCAACGCGCCGCAGGGCAAGAACCTGATCGGCGCCTTCCACCAGCCCGCGCTGGTGCTGGCCGACATCGGCGCGCTCGACACCCTGCCGGGGCGGGAGTTCCTGTCGGGCTACGGCGAGGTGGTGAAATACGGTCTGCTCGGCGATGCCGACTACTTCGCGTGGCTGGAGGAGAACGGCCCCGCACTCGCCGCGGGCGATGTGGGCCTGCGGAGCGAGGCGGTGCGCCGCGCGGTCCAGATGAAGGCCGATATCGTCGCCCGCGACGAGACCGAGCAGGGAGAGCGGGCGCTGCTGAACCTCGGCCACACCTTCTGTCATGCGCTTGAGGCCGCGACGGGATATTCCGACCGGCTGCTGCATGGCGAGGGCGTCGCGATCGGCTGCGCGCTGGCCTTCGAGCTGTCGGCGCGCCTTGGCCTCTGTGCGCAGGAAGAGCCGGGGCGGGTGCGCGCGCATCTCGCCGCCATGGGGATGAAGCGCGACATCTCGGAGATTCCGGGCGATCTGCCGGGGCCCGAGGGGCTGCTGGAGCTGATGGCGCAGGACAAGAAGGTGGTGGACGGCACGCTGCGCTTCATCCTTGCCCGCGGCATCGGCGCGGCCTTCGTGACCGGCGACGTGCCGCGAGACGCGGTGCTGGCCGTGCTGTCGGACGCGATGGCGGGGCGCTGAGACCTAGCGGCGCAGGCGGAACCAGGGGCCTCGCGGGCGCGCCTCGGCCGCGACGGCGCGGGTTTCGGCGCGGGCGGCCATGACGATGAAGGCCGCGATCAGGATCAGCATCAGCTGGCCCGTCACCAGCGCCCAGACGACGAAGCCCGCCGCCATCACCTGTCCCAGCACCGCGGCGATGCGGGTGGCCTTCACCCGCTCCATCCGCAGCGACAGCAGCGCCCGCAGCACCCGGCCGCCGTCCATCGGGAAGGCCGGAAGCAGGTTGAACAGCAGCAGCGCGAGGTTGATCGCGGCCAGCTGGGCGAGGAAGGCACCGGAGGGATCGGCAAGGGCGTAGGGGTCGGTCTCGACCCCCAGGACGGGGACGAGGAGGGTCCAGATCACCAGGTTCACCGCCGGACCGGCAAGGGCGACGGCGATCTCGGCGGCGGGGGCGCGGGGCATCCGTTCGAGCCGGGCAAGTCCGCCGATGGGCAGCAGCGTGATGTCGGGGGTGCGGATGCCATAGGCGCGGGCCATCAGCGCATGGCCGAACTCGTGGGCGAGGACGCAGGCGAAGAGGGCCAGGACGACGGTCAGGCTCGCCAGCGCGGCCACGGTCCCCGCCTGCGCCCAGGTGCCGATGCCGATGAAGGCCAGCAGGAGCAGGAAGGTGCCGTGGATGCGGATGTCGGAGCCGAACAGGCGGCCGATGCGGAAGCTCTGGAACATGACCCTTATCTAGGGCGCGTCGGCGACGATTTCAGGCGTCGTCGCCGTCCGTGACCCGATGTCGCCCCCAAGGGGGCGTCTGCGGCGGAGGGCTGCCGATCAGAACGGGATCTCGTCGTCCATGTCGTTGTTGCCGCCGTAGCCGCCGCCGCCGCCACCGCGCGATGAACCGCCGCCGCCGCCGCTGCTTCCGCCGCCGTAGCCGCCGTCGCGGTCGTCGGGATAGTCACCGCCGCCGTAGCCGCCGCCGTAGTTGCCACCACCACCACCGCCGCCGCCTTCGCGGCCGTCGAGCATGGTCAGTTCGCTGCGGTAGGGGCGCAGCACGACCTCGGTCGAATAGCGGTCCTGGCCGGACTGGTCCTGCCACTTCCGCGTCTCGAGCTGGCCCTCGATGTAGACCTTCGAGCCCTTCTTCAGGTACTGCTCGGCCACGCGGGCCAGCGGTTCGGAGAAGATCGCGACCGAGTGCCACTCGGTCCGCTCGCGCCGCTCGCCGGTGTTGCGGTCCTTCCAGGTCTCCGAGGTGGCGATCCTGAGGTTGCACACCTTGCCGCCGTTCTGGAACGTGCGGATCTCGGGATCCCGGCCCAGGTTGCCGATCAGGATCACCTTGTTCACTGAACCCGCCATTGCGCCGTCTCCTCTCGATTCTCAACGTCCCGATGGTGTTACATGAGGGGTGCCATGGTTAACAGCGGCTAAAGATCCGCGAGGCTGGAAACGGCCGCCGAAATCGGTATAGTGCCACCAACCAAAACGACGGACAGTGTGCGAATGATTTTCAGGGGTGCACTCGCGCTGGCGGCCTGCCTTGTGCTATCCGGCGCGGCCCAGGCCGACTCGGTCAAGGTCTCTTCGAAGAGCCGCCTGAAGCTGTTCCAGAGCCAGACGCGGGTTCTGGACGGGCGGGCGGCGGCGCAATATTCCCATTCCGACCGGTTGCGGCCGGACAAGGTGAAGATCCCGGCGCGCGATGCGGCCGGGGCCGCGCCGCGCTTCGTCGGCAAGTACAACGGCCCCTACTTGGCCATGGCCCGCGCAGCCGCCCGCAAGCATGCCGTGCCCGAAGACCTGTTCCTGCGGCTCGTCCAGCAGGAATCGGGGTGGAACCCGAACGCCGTCTCGCCCAAGGGCGCGCTCGGCCTTGCGCAGCTGATGCCCGAGACGGCGCGGCGGCTGGGGGTGGACCCCGGCGATCCGCGGCAGAACCTCGAGGGTGGCGCGCGCTATCTTCGCCGCCAGTTCGAGGCGTTCAAGACCTGGCGCCTGGCGCTTGCGGCCTACAACGCGGGGCCGGCGGCGGTTCAGAAGCACGGCGGCGTGCCGCCCTACCGCGAGACGATGAACTACGTGCAGGTCATCTGGGGCAGCTAGGTTTCGGCGCTCGGCGCGCCTTGCCTCCCGCATCACCCGTTCACCGCGTTGCTGACCTCGTCGCTGAGGCGCTGCGCGACGCTTTCCACGTCCGGCCCGGCGACCTTCGGCACGATGCGCCAGATCGCGTTGACGAGACAGACGAGGGCGAAGGCCAGCAGGCCGATGCAGATCAGCACGACGACGGTCTCGCCGAAGGGCGTGGTATAGGCCCACTGGAACACCTTGTCGGTGCCCCCGGCCTCGTCCGGATTGTGGTGCAGGGCGGCGAGGATCAGCAGGCCACCGACCCCCGCGACAATCACGCCCTTGGCGACCAGGCCCGCGCTCAACACCGGGCTGGCCTTCAGGGTCACGGGGTTGGCGCGCAGGTGCTTGCGGTAGCGGCCGCTGATCCCCTGGTACATGTAGTAGATCCCGGCGCCGATCGTGATCGCCCCCGCGGCACCCACCAGCCAGGGGCCGAAGGGCAGGCCCATGGCCGCGGAAACGCCCTTGGCGACCGAGGACTGGTCGGACGAACCGCCGCCCATGTTGAACAGCAGTTGCAGGGCGAGGACGCCGATGCCGAAATGGATCAGCGAACTCGCGATCATGCCCGAGCGCGCCGCGATGCCCTTGGCGCCGGTGCCGTAGTCCTCGAGATCCCAGAGCGAGTCCACCGCCCGCCAGATGCCGTAGCAGACGACGCCGATGCAGATCGCCAGCAGGAGGAACGTGCCGCCGAACAGGGATTCGACCTCGGACAGGGATTCGGAGGTGCCTTCGGCCTCGCCGCCCAGCCATATCGCCCAGAGCGACACGCCCGCGATCGCGAGATAGACGAGCGCGCGGCCGAGGTAGCCGATGCGCATGACGGGCAGGGCCCAGGAGAAGTCGGAGGAGGATGAGTCGGCCATGCCGCTCCAACACGCGCGGAGCGGCGCGGTTCCCTCATCGCCGGGCGCGGCAGAAGCAGGAGGCGCCGATCCGGACGTCGGCGCGGGCCAGCGCCTTTGCCAGCTGTGCCCGCACATGGGGGCGCTCGACCGTCTCGCCACGCCGCTCCAGGCACTCGTTCAGGCCATGGAGGCTCCAGACATTGCCGGGGTGCTGGCAGGGGCGGGGCAGGGCGCCGTCAAGCCCGAGGTCGGCGCGATAGACCGCTTCGGCCTCGTCCAGGTGCCCCTGTTCCAGCAGCAGCGCGCCGAGGGCGTGGCGGGCGGGCTGGAGCCAGCCCCAGGGCTCGTCGTAGTGCAGCCCGTCGTCCAGCGCCACGGCGGCGCGCAGGTGGTCGAAGGCGCGGGCGTGCTGGCCCTCGTGATAGGCCATCTCGCCCAGCATCATCCGCTCGGCGATGGCCAGCAGGTCGGCGCAGGTGTTGTTGAACAGCAGCCGCGTCTCGGGCACCAGCAGCCGCGCCGCCTCGAACACCTGCGCGGCCTTTTGCGCCTCCTTCGGCCTGCCGGTGTTGGCGAAGGCGATGGCGCGGGCATAGTGCGTCATCGCCGTCGTCATGCGGTAGAGCTCGGCGTCCCTCGGCAGGGGCTGGTCCAGGATCTCGGCCCACATGCCGAAGCGGATCATGGCGTGCTGCTTCTTCGGGATGAACGCCTCGAACCAGTCGGCATAGGGGCGCAGGATCGACTCGGGCAGCGCGCCGATCAGCGCTTCGGCGGCGGCGAGGGCGGTGCGCTTCTGGCCGAGGAACATCGCGCCGTACAGCGTGAAGCTGTAGTTGTGGGCGCGGTAGAGGGTGTAGAAGTTGTCGGGGCCCGCATAGGCGCGGAACCTCTCGTCGGCGATGCTGGCGCGCTGGTTGCGCGCGACGACGTTCTGGTAGTCCCCGGTCAGCACGTCGATATGCGTGCCCATGTGGATCAGGTGGCCCGCATCCGGCACCAGCACGGCCAGCCGGTCGCCGTGCCGGAGCGCCAGTTCGGGCGTCGGCGACATCTCCATCAGATGGATGTACATATGCAAAAGGCCCGGGTGGTCCCAGGCGCCGTCGACCCTGGCGAAGGCGTGCTCCAGCAGCGCCTTCGCCTCCAGCGTGTCGGAGCCTTCGGCGGGCGTGCCGGTGGCGGTGTCCCAGAGCTGCCAGGGCGTGCGGTTCATCATCGCCTCGGCGGTGATCGCGATCACGTCGAGGTCGTTCGGGAAGGCGCGCTGCACCGGGCGCATGGCCCGGGCGAAGGCGGTGTGGAAGGGGGCATAGTCCTCGAGCTGCGGGCTGCGGGGATAGCGGGCGGCGAGCGCGCCGATCAGCGCCAGCTCGACCGGCGTGCAGCTGCCCGCGAGCGACAGGGCCAGCCCGAGGTGACGCTGCGCGGTCTCCACCATGTCGGCGCGGGCCTCGGCCGACAGGTCCTCCCAACCCTTGTTGTAGTTCGGCCCGACCGCCCAGGCGATCCCCCAGTGGGCCATGGCGCAGCCGGGATCGGCGGCAAGCGCCTTGTTGAAGCAGAGCACCGCCTCTTCGTGGTTGAATCCGTAGCACCAGACGAGGCCGCGGTTGAACCACTTCGCCGCCTTCCGGCCGGAGGCGGTGACGGGGCGGCGGTAGGCGCCGAGGTCAAAATAGGCCATGGCGCCTCCCTGTCTCAGACCACGCGGACGGCACCCTTGGCGGCGCTGGTGGTGAGCGCGGCATAGGCCCTGAGCGCGGTCGTCACCTTGCGCTTGCGCGGCGCATCGGGCTGCCAGCCCTTCTCGTCCTGCGCGGCACGGCGGGCGGCGAGGGTGGCGTCGTCGACGTCGAGATGGATCGTGCGGTTCGGGATGTCGATGACGATGCTGTCTCCCTCCTCGACTAGGCCGATGGTGCCGCCCTCGGCCGCCTCGGGCGAGACGTGGCCGATGGAGAGGCCCGAAGAGCCGCCGGAGAAGCGGCCGTCGGTGACCAGCGCGCAGGCTTTCCCGAGGCCCTTCGATTTGAGGTAAGAGGTCGGGTACAGCATCTCCTGCATTCCCGGCCCGCCCCGCGGCCCTTCGTAGCGGATCAGGACGATGTCGCCCTCGTGGATCTTGTTGGTCAGGATCGCGCTGACGGCGTCGTCCTGGCTTTCGAAGATACGCGCCGGGCCGGTGAAGGTCAGGATCGACTCGTCGACGCCCGCCGTCTTCACGATGCAGCCGTCCTCGGCGAGGTTGCCGTAGAGCACCGCCAGCCCGCCGTCCTTGGAGAAGGCGTGTTCGGCATCGCGGATCACGCCGTTTTCCCGGTCGAGGTCGACCGAGTCGTACCGGCGCGACTGCGAGAAGGCGGTCTGCGTCGGCACGCCCCCGGGCGCGGCGGCATAGAACTCGTGCACCGAGTTGGCGGTGGTCTGCCTGACGTCCCACCGCTCCAGTGCGGCGGCGAGGCTGGCCGAGTGCACCGAGCCGACCGAGGTGTCGAGCAGCCCCGCGCGGTCGAGCTCTCCGAGGATCGCCATGATGCCGCCCGCGCGGTGCACATCCTCCATGTGGACGTCGGACTTGGCGGGCGCGACCTTGCAGAGCACGGGCACCTTCCTCGACAGCCGGTCGATGTCGGCCATGGTGAAGTCCACCTCGCCCTCGTGGGCGGCGGCGAGAAGGTGCAGCACGGTGTTGGTCGAGCCGCCCATGGAGATGTCCAGCGTCATCGCGTTCTCGAACGCCGCGAAGGAGGCGATGGCGCGGGGCAGGACGGAGGCGTCGTCGCCCTCGTAGTACCGCTTGGCGAGGTCCACGATCAGGTGCCCGGCCTCGACGAACAGCCGCTTCCGGTCGGCGTGGGTGGCGAGGGTCGAACCGTTGCCGGGCAGCGACAGGCCCAGCGCCTCGGTCAGGCAGTTCATCGAGTTGGCGGTGAACATGCCCGAGCAGGAGCCGCAGGTGGGGCAGGCCGAGCGCTCGATGGTCTGGACGTCCGCCTCGCTGACCCGGTCGTCGGCGGCGGCGACCATGGCATCGACGAGGTCCAGCGCCTGCTCCTTGCCGTTCAGCACCACCTTGCCGGCCTCCATGGGCCCGCCCGAGACGAAGACCACGGGGATGTTCAGCCGCATCGCCGCGTTCAGCATCCCCGGCGTGATCTTGTCGCAGTTGCTGATGCAGACCATGGCGTCGGCGCAGTGGGCGTTCACCATGTACTCGACCGAGTCCGCGATGATCTCGCGGCTGGGGAGCGAATAGAGCATCCCGTCGTGGCCCATGGCGATGCCGTCGTCCACGGCGATGGTGTTGAACTCCTTGGCGACGCCGCCGGCCGCCTCGACCTCGCGGGCAACGAGCTGTCCGAGGTCCTTCAGGTGGACGTGGCCGGGGACGAACTGGGTGAAGGAGTTGACGATGGCGATGATCGGTTTGCCGAAGTCGCCGTCCTTCATCCCCGTCGCCCGCCAGAGGCCCCGTGCGCCGGCCATGTTCCGGCCGTGGGTGGTGGTGCGGGAGCGGTAGGCGGGCATGGCATGCGTCCTTCTTGCAGCGTTTCCCTCAGGCTATAGCGAAGGCGGAAGGCACGCGCCACTCCCCGGGCGGCGAAAGTGACGGATGGCGGGCGCTCCGCCCGCCACCCGTCATCCTCGGGCTCGACCCGAGGATCTGTCGGAAAGGCGCGGCGGCGGGAACTGGAGAGGCCGGAAGATCCTCGGGTCAGGCCCGAGGATGACGGAAGGGACAGGGACCGGGAGATCCTCGGGTCAGGCCCAAGGATGACGGAAGGCACAGGGACCGGGAGATCCTCGGGTCAGGCCCGAGGATGACGGCGCACCGGTGGCGTGCCGTCACTCCGCCGCCATGGTGATGACCGGCTCCATCCCGTCCAGCTTCTCGCGGCTCAGGTGGCACTTGATCTCGTGGCCCGAGGCGATCTTCACCATGGGCGGCACCTCGGTCTCGCACTTGTTGCCGGGCACCTGCGCCTTCCAGCGGCAACGGGTCTGGAACGGGCAGCCCGGCGGCGGGTTCATCGCCGAGGGGATGTCGCCCTCCAGCACGATGTGCTTCTTCTCCACCCGGGTGTCGGCGATGGGGACGGCCGAGAGCAGCGCCTCGGTGTAGGGGTGGTAGGGGGGCGCGAAGACCTGGTCGGTGGTGCCGATCTCGACCACGTGGCCGAGGTACATCACCAGCACCCGGTCGCTGAGATAGCGCACGATGGAGAGGTCGTGGGAGATGAACAGCAGCGTCGTCTTCTCGCGCCGCTGGATCTCCATCAAGAGGTCCGTCACCGCCGCCTGCACCGATACGTCCAGCGCCGACACCGGCTCGTCCGCCACGACGATGCGCGCGCCCCCCGCGAAAGCGCGGGCGATGCCGACCCGCTGCTTCTGTCCCCCCGAAAGCTGGCGCGGCATCCGGTCGGCGAAGGCGCGGGGCAGCTTCACGAGGTCGAGCAGTTCCAGCATCTTCTCGCGCCGCTCCTCCTCCGTCCTGCCGATGCGGAAGATCTCCAGCGCCCGGATGATCTGCCGGCCCACGGTCATCGAGGGGTTCAGCGTGTCGAAGGGGTTCTGGAACACCATCTGGATGTCGGCGACGGTCTTGGTGTCGCGGTCCTCGATCGGCGTGCCGCCGATCGCGCGGTTGTCGAGCAGGATCTGCCCCTCGGTCGCCGTTTCCAGCCCCATCAGCACCTTGGCGAAGGTCGACTTGCCGCAGCCCGACTCGCCCACGATGGCCAGCGTCTCGCTCTCCCGCGCCTCGAAGCTCAGGGTCTCGTTGGCCTTGACGACCTTGGTCCTGTCGCCGCCGCCGAACAGGGCGTTGGCGGAGACCTCGTAGTATTTCTTGAGGTTGTCCATCTTCAGCACCACGTCGCCCGGCTCGGACTTCTGGACGTCGACCGACCCGAGCTCCAGCTTCGCCCAGTCGATCTCCTCGAACCTCAGGCAGCGGGTGCGGTGGCGCTCGTCGCCCTCGACGGTGAACATCGGGATGTCCTGCGCGTCGCAGCGCCCCTTCTCGAAATAGTCGCAGCGGGGGCCGAAATTGCAGCCCGGCGGGCGTTCGTGGGGCAGGGGGAAGTTGCCCGGGATCGCGACGAGGGGCTTCGAGTTCTTGTCGGCGCCGGGCAGCGGGATCGAGCGGAACAGGGCCTGGGTGTAGGGGTGGCGCATCCTGTCGAAGACGTCGGCGATCGAGCCGGTCTCGACCGCCTCGCCGGAGTACATCACGCAGAGCCGGTCGCAGGTCTCCAGTACCAGCCCGAGGTTGTGGGAGATGAACAGCATCGAGGTGCCGTATTTCTTGCCGAGGTCCTTCACCAGCTCCACCACCGCCGCCTCCACCGTCACGTCGAGCGCCGTGGTCGGCTCGTCGAGGATCAGCAGGGAAGGCTTGCTCATCAGCGCCATGGCGATGACGATCCGCTGCTGCTGTCCGCCCGACAGCTGGTGCGGATAGGAGCGCAGCATCCGCTCGGGGTCGGGCAGCTTGACGTCGGCGACCACCTCCAGCGCCCGCTGGTAGGCCTCCTTCTCGGAGATCCTCTCGTGGATGATCGGCACCTCCATCAGCTGCTTGCCGATCCGCATGGCCGGGTTCAGCGAGGCCATGGGCTCCTGGTAGATCATCGCGATCTCGCGGCCGCGGATCGCCCTGAGCTCGGCGTCGCTCATGGTGTTCAGGTCGCGCCCCTTGAAGCGGATCGAACCGCCGACGATGCGGCCGTTGACGCCGAGGTCCTGCATCACGCCAAGGGCCACGGTCGACTTGCCGCAGCCGGATTCGCCGACCAGCCCCATGGATTCGCCGGGAAAGACGCGGGTGGAGAAATCCATCACCGCGGGGATTTCCCGAAGCCGCGTGAAGAAGGAGATCGAGAGGTTCTCGATCTCCAGGATCGGACCGTCGTAGGTGTCCTCAGCCATCAACCATTTCCTTTCGATCGGCGAAACCGCCCCTCGTCCTTCCGTGCGATCCGCGCCGGACCTCCGCGCGCGCCCCGCCGGTCCTTTCCAACACCGCCCCCATCTTTGCTTCCCAAATATCCCGGGGGTCCGGGGGCTGGCCCCCGGTGTCGGAACGCATGCTCAGTCGCGCAACGACTCCTCCCGCAGCCCGTCCGCCAGCAGGTTCAGCCCCAGCACGAGGCTGAGGAGCGCCAGCGCCGGCGCCACCGCCGGATGCAGGTAGATCGCGAGCAGCTTGCGCCCCTCGTTGATCGTGCTCCCCCAGTCCGGGCTTTCCGGCGACAGCCCCAGGCCGAAGAAGCCGAGCGTGCCGAGCAGGATCGTGGTGTAGCCGATCCTGAGGCAGAAATCGACGATCAGCGGCCCGCGGGCGTTCGGCAGGATCTCCCACAGCATTATGTACCAGGGCCCCTCGCCGCGGGTCTGGGCGGCGGCGACGTAGTCGCGGGTCTTGATGTCCATGGCGATGCCGCGAACGATCCGGAACACGGTGGGCGAGTTGACGAAGACCACCGCCACGAAGACCACCAGCAGGTTCGGCGGGAACGAGATGATGCCGAGCGGATCGGCGTTCCAGGCGATCCCGAGATAGAGCCAGAGCCCGATCACCAGCGTCAGCCCGAGATAGAGCGCGCGCTTGCCCGGCTGGGTGAAGTAGCGCGAGTTGAACAGGATCACGAGGAAGACGATCGGGAAGACGAACAGCACCGCGGCCATGTAGACGGGGATGCCCGTCGCCACGATCTCCGGCGTGACCAGCAGGTAGAACAGCAGTATCACCGGGAAGGCGAGGATCAGGTTGGCGAGGAAGGACAGGATCACGTCCAGCCGCTTGCCGTAATAGGCGGCCGGAAGGCCCAGGGTGATGCCGACCATGAAGGCGAAGAGGGTCGCGAAGGGGGCGATCTTGATCACCTCCCAGGCGCCCGCGACCATGCGCGAGAAGACGTCGCGCGCCAGGTTGTCGCCGCCGAGCAGGAAATAGGGATACTGGCCCTCGTCCGGGCTTCGCAGCGGCGTGCCGGGCGGTTCGTTCTTCATCCCCGGAATCTGGGCGAGGGGGTCGTGGGTCTCGACCAGGCCCATGGCGCCGAAGACGCCGGTGAAGACCCAGAACATGACCAGCGCGAAGCCGATCATCCCGATGGGGCTGTCGAAGAGCTTGCCGTAGAGGCCGAGGCGGCGCTTGAAGGCGAAGGAGAGGGCGAAGAGGACGGCAAGGGCGATCCAGACCGGCACCAGCTGGATCGCGAGCCGTGTCAGGATCTCGAGGGTGGAGAGCGGTTCCATGGTCAGAGACCCTCGCTGGCTGCTGGGGAGGTGGGGGGCGGCGAAGGCAGGGGGCAGAAGGCGCCCGGCCCGCCGTCATCCTCGGGCTTGACCCGAGGATCTGTCGGAGCGGGCGCACGCTCGCGCGACCGGGTGCGGGGGGGCGGAGATCCTCGGGTCAGGGGAAGGGTGGCAGGAGATCCTCGGGTCGGGCCCGAGGATGACGGCAAGCGGCCCGGGAACGCAGGCACGCGTTCCGACGGCACGTCGAGCGGGGAGGGCGGAACACCTTGCGCGGAGGGCGATGGGCGGGCGATGGAGAAGAGCGGGCTCATGCGACGGAGATCCGCGGGTTGAGGTAGACGTAGCCGATGTCGGAGATCAGCTGCGTGACCAGCACCACCAGCACCGAGACGACCGAGACGCCGAGCAGCAGCTCGATGTCGTTGTTCGACGCCGCCTGCACCAGCGTCCAGCCGAAGCCCTTGTAGTTGAACAGCGTCTCGACGATCACCACGCCGTTCAGCAGCCACGGGAACTGGAGCATGATGACCGTGAAGGGGGCGATCAGCGCGTTCCTCAGCGCGTGTTTCAGCACGATGTTGCGGAAGCTGACGCCCTTCAGGCGCGCGGTGCGGATGTATTGCGCGGTCATCACCTCGGCCATCGAGGCGCGGGTCATGCGGGCGATGTAGCCCATGCCGTAGAGCGCGATGGTCAGCACCGGCAGGAAGAAGTTCTCGAAGTTCGCATCGTCCATGGCCGAGGTCGCGGTGCCCTTGAACCATTTCAGCCCCACGGCGGAGGAGGCGAAGACGGCGATCAGGATGACCCCCGAGACGTATTCCGGCGTCGCGGTGGACAGGATCGACACGGTCGAGAGCGAGCGGTCGGTGCGCGAGCCCTCGCGCATCCCGGCCAGCACGCCGATGATGAGCGCCGAGGGCACCATCAGAACCATGACCCAGAACATCAGCTTCCCGGTCAGCCCAAGGCGCAGGCCGACGATGTCGAGCACGTCCTCCTTGAACACCGTGGAATAGCCCCAGTCGCCCTGGAGGACACCGCAGAAGGTCGGCACGTCCTCGCGCGTCATCCCCTGTTCGACGCAGCGCCCGGTGAGGGCACCGTCCGCCGTCTCGCGCGTCCAGCCCGGCACGACGCCGAGCCATTCGCCGTACTTCACGAACACGGGCCTGTCGTAGCCGCGGTTCTCCAGCCAGACCTGGACCTGTTCGTCGGTCATCCGCTGGTTGCCCTGGGTCTTCGCCAGCTTCTCGAGGTTGGGGTAGAGGTTGGTCATGAAGAAGACGATGAACGTCAGGCAGAGCGCCGTGACGAGCATCACCCCGAGCCGGCGCAGGATGAACAGTCCCATGTGTCAGTCCCTGTCTGGGAAGGCGGCGGGTTGGTCCCGCCGTCCTTATCGTTGCGGCCGCCCCCCGTCGGGGGAGCGGCGCCTGGTCCTTTGCCTCAGGAGGCGAGGCCGAACTTGTAGAGGTGGAACTCGTGCGAGGGGTGCTTCTCCGCCCCGACCACGTTGCCGTTGTGGTGGTTGTAGAGCGAGCGCCAGTAGGGCTGGATGATGACGCCCTCGTCGCGCATTATCTGCTCGAGCTTGCCGATGGTCTCGCGCCGGGTGTCGGCGTCGGCGATCGAGTTCGCCTGGTCCATCAGCTTGTCGAACTCCTCGTTGCTGAAGGCGGATTCGTTCCAGGCCTGGCCCGAGGTGTAGGCCAGCGTCAGGATCTGCACCTCGAGCGGACGGTGGTTCCACTGGGTGGCGCTGAACGGGTACTTCGTCCAGTCGTTCCAGAAGGTGGCGCCGGGCAGGATCGTGCGCTTGATGTTGATGCCCGCGTCGCGCAGCTGCGCGGCGATGGCGTCGCCCGTGTTCTTCTGCCAGTCGTCGTCGACGGTGATCAGTTCGTGCTCGAAATCACCCATCCCGGCGTCGTCCATCATCTTCTTCGCCGCCGCCGGGTCGAAGGGGGCGGGGCCGATGTCGGCATAGGCGGGGTGGATCGGGCAGACGTGGTGGTTGGCCGCCACGGTGCCGCGGCCCGAGTAGCCGAGTTCGAGGCAGACCTCGTTGTCCACGGCCATGGCCAGCGCCTTCCTGACCTCGGCCTTCTCGTAGGGCACCATGCCGTCGATCTCGGCCTTCTGGTTCGGGCGGATCACGAGGGTCGAGGCGGTCACGGCCTCGGTCTTGGTCCAGCCGATGGCGTCCATGATGTCGATGAAGTCGCCGACGGTTTCGTAGAACAGGTCGACTTCCTCGGATTCAGCAGCGGCGACCCAGGCCGAGGGGTCGGTGCCGTAGTCGATCATCTCGACCCGGTCGAGGTAGGGGCCGCCATAGACCTCGGTGCCCCACCAGGGCTGGTCGGCGCGCTCGATCACGCATTTCACGCCGACTTCCATCGAGACGGGCTTGAACGGGCCGGTGCCGATGATCTCCTCGAAGGGGCCGCCCTCGACGAAGTCCTTGTGAGTGACGGCGGCGGGATAGTCGGAGAAGTTGGCGATGATCGCGATGTCGGGAGAGGACAGGGTCAGCTTGACGGTCATCGGATCGGTGATCTCGATGGCGCCGTCGCGGGCCTTGCCGGTCTCGTCGTCGATCAGGCCGCCGAGGCGGGAGGCCATGGAGTTGGTTTCCGAGCTCTTGTCGGCCCAGAGGTTGATGACGCGGGCCACGTCCTCGGCGGTGAAGTCGTCGCCGTTGTGCCACTTGATGCCCGGGCGGACGTGCAGCACGTATTCGGTGGCGTCGTCGTTGACGTCCCAGGATTCCAGCAGCATCGGGCGGAAGGTGCCGTCGGCCTCGTATTCGACCAGGTACTCGAGGAAGCCGCGGGTCTCGTTGCCGAGCTCGCTCCAGTCGTAGGAGCGGGGATCCTTGAGCGCCTTGATGCTCATCTGGATCCTGAGCGTGCCGCCCTGCTGGGGCTCGGCCTGGGCGCGGGCGGGCGCGGCGAGGCCGAGCATCCCGTAGGCCGCGGTGGCCGACACGCCGAGGGCGGTGGAACGGATCAGGAAGTCGCGGCGGCTGAGCTTGCCCTCCGCAACCTCCTGCGCATACATCCTGGCGGCCGGATGGATCCGGCCGGGCATCGTTGAATCAGTCATCTCGCTCTCCCTGTGAGACCTTGTTTCTCTTGCCGACGGGCGCCCCGGCCCCATGGTTTTCCGCAAGGATCGCGGCGGGCTTCGCACGGGCGCGTCGGTACAATTGCGCACGCTCCGGGGGGGAAGGTCAACGCTTGGATTCGTCGCACCATGATCCAAAGGCGACATCGAGAGGTTTCAAAAGCGACGCTGCGCCTGCACATGCGGGATCCGGCGGTCGGCGGGAACCGGCCGACTGACCACGCGTCAACCGCGGCGGCCTAGCGGTCGCGCCGGAACGCCGAGGGCGTCTGGCCGGTCTGCTGCTGGAAGGCGCGGGTGAAATAGGCGGCCGAGCGGAAGCCGAGGCTCTGCGCCACATCCTTGATCGGCATCCGCGTCTCGCGCAGGAGCTTGCGCGCCTCGAAGTGCAGCCGGTCCTGGAGCAGGGCCGAGGCCGGTCGGCCGCAGGCGGCCTTGCAGGAGCGGGTGAGGTGGGTCGCGGTGACGCCGAGGGCGGCGGCATAGTCGGCGACGTTCCGGCCGGTGCGGAAGTCGCGTTCCAGGAGCGAGGTGAAGGCGGCCGCGAGGCGTTCGGCGGCGCGCTGGTCCGCGGGCTCCCCGGCCAGCATGGCGGGGTCGGCGTGGCGTTCCAGCCAGACGACCAGCAGCCCGGCGTGATGGCGCAGGGCGCGCTCCATCGCCTCCTCGCCGCGCTCGAGCTCGCGCTGGATGTTCTCGACCTGGAGCGACATCTCGGCCTGCTGCTGGACCTCGCGCAGGCGCAGGTGCAGCGGATCGGACGGCATCTCGAAGCCGATGTCGCGGGGAAAGTAGAGGGCCGAGCCCGAGACATGCCCGAGAACGTCGAAGCCGTGCATCGTGCCCGCGGGGATCAGGACGGCGTTGTGCGCCCCCCAGCCGCGGGTGGTGCCCGAGACGGTGATGCGGCCCTGGCCCCGGGTGAACCAGTAGAGGACGGGCGCGCCGTAGCTGCGCATCGCCTCGGTGTGCCAGCGGCCCCCCTGGGCCAGGCGTTGCAGCGGAACGAGCCGGAACCCCGCCTGGGCGGAGGCGGTGACGGGAAGGGCAGCGGTCATGGCGGATCAGACCTTCGGTGGCTTTGGACAGGACGAGCAGACTCGGCTGGCAGGCCGTACCGGAAAGGTCGGGGGATTCACCCTTCGGGTCAAATGGAATCTCGGGATGGGCGGAGCCGTGCTCAGGACGCGGGCAGATCGAGCCGGATCCAGTCCTTCATGCGGCTGCGGAACCAGGTCCGCTGGCGCTTGGCGTACTGGCGGGTCGCGATCACGGCGCGGTCGCGGGCGGTGGCCAGCGTGCACTCGCCCCTGAGGTGGGCGACGAGCTCGGGCGCGCCGATGGCCCTGGCACTGGGGCGGGTGGGATCCCAGCCGGGCAGGTTGGCGCGGACCTCGTCCAGCGCCCCGGCGGCGAGCATCGCGTCGAAGCGGGCGGCGATGCGGGGGCCAAGCGCCTCGCGGCCCGGATCGGCGACGAGGCAGAGCGCCGCCGCGGCGGGCAGGAGGGGCGGGCCGGTGTCGTCCTGCCAGGCGGCAAGGCCGCGGCCGGTGGTCTTCCGCACCTCCCAGGCGCGCTGCACCCGCATCGGGTTCTGCCGGTCGATGCGCGCGGCCGTCTCGGGGTCGATGTCGGCGAGCATCGCCCCGATCCCGCCAACGGCGCGCAGCCGTTCGGCCTCGGCGCGGATCTGGGGCGGGGTCGGGGGGATCTCGGCCAGCCCCTCGGTCAGGGCGGTGAAGTAGAGGCCGGTTCCCCCGACGATGATCGGGCGCGCCCCGGTCAGGAGCGGCGCCACCTCGCGCAGCCAGTGGCCGACGGAATAGGCGGCCTCGCCCGGGACGTGGCCGTAGAGGCGGTGGGGCGCGGCGGCCTCGTCCACGTCAGACGGGCGGGCGGTCAGGACGCGCCAGTTGGCGAAGACCTGGAGCGCGTCGGCGTTGACGATCACGCCGCCCTGCCGCCGGGCCAGCGCCAGGGCCAGCGCCGATTTGCCCGAGGCGGTAGGCCCCGCGATCAGCACCGGGCGGTCGGCGCCCGCGGCCCGTATCATCTCGTCCGGCGTCATCGGGCGGCGGCAACTCCCTTTGGCGCATTGAACCCGGGGGCGTTTTCCGACATTTATCGCCGCGACACAATCCAGGGACAGGCGGACCGAGATGACCGAGGCAAGCGACACCGCACCGGGCAGCACCTACAAGCGCGTGCTGCTGAAGATTTCCGGGGAGGCGCTGATGGGCGACACCGGCTTCGGGCTGCATCCGCCCACGGTGCAGCGGATCGCGAAGGAGGTTCAGTCGGTCCACGCCACGGGGGTCGAGATCTGCATGGTGATCGGCGGCGGCAACATCTTCCGCGGCCTTGCCGGGTCGGCCCAGGGGATGGAGCGGACCACGGCCGACTACATGGGGATGCTCGCCACGGTGATGAACGCGCTCGCCATGCAGTCGGCGCTGGAGGAACTCGGCGTCTTCACCCGCGTGATCTCGGCGATCCCGATGGACCAGGTGTGCGAGCCCTACATCCGCCGCCGCGCGGTGCGGCACCTCGAGAAGAAGCGCGTCTGCATCTTCGCCGCCGGCACGGGCAATCCGTACTTCACCACCGACACCGCGGCGACGCTGCGCGCGAACGAGATGGCCTGCCAGGCGATCTTCAAGGGCACCAAGGTGGACGGCGTCTATGACATGGACCCGGTGAAGCACCCCGAGGCGAAGCGGTACGACCGGATCTCGTACGACGACGTCCTGGCGAAGAACCTGAAGGTGATGGACGCCAGCGCCATCGCGCTGGCGCGGGACAACAAGCTGCCGATCATCGTCTTCTCGCTGGACGAGCCGGGCGGGTTCCTCGGGATCCTCGCGGGCAAGGGCACCTATACCATCGTCGACTGAGGCGTGCCGTCCCCGCGGGCGTTAAGTCAAAATTGACCCCGGGCGCCGATAAGGAGCCTCCGCAAGGAGGCCCTTCCCATGGCGACCGTCAACCTGATCTATCTCGGCATCTTCGCCTCGGCGGACACGTCCGAACTCAACTACACGAACGAGAACGACGCCGTCTTCGCGGGTACCTACGGGCAGGCCGCGCTGAAGATCGTCACCGCGTCCGTGACGACACCGCTGGGCGACGGTGTCGCCTATGACGACGACCTCACCCTGCTGCCGAGCACGGTCACATACGATGTCGGCGCCGGAACGGTGAGCAGCGTCCAGGACTCCTCCTCGTCCTACAAGGCGACGATCCTGCTGGGCGACGGCAGCACGCTGGTGACGGATGTCGTCGTGATCCAGCTGCGCAACGGCGCGACCTTCGTGACCGAGCTGAACACGGCGGTGCCCCTCGACAACCTGAAGATCCAGAGCATCACGCTCGGCGCCACGCCGGTGTCGGACAACGCGACGGGCTGGTTCGTCTCCGAAAGCGTCACCGGATCGGCCATCGTCTGCTTCGCCGAAGGCACCCGGATCGCGGCGCCCGGGGGCGCGCGGGCGGTGGAGGAGATCGGCCTCGGCGACATGGTGCTGACCCGCGACCGGGGGCCGCGGCCGGTGATCTGGCGGGGCGTCCAGTGCGTGCCCGGGTTCGGCGGGCACGCGCCCGTGGCAATCGCGGCCGGTGCGCTCGGGCCGGGGCGGCCTGCGCGGGACCTGGTCGTGTCGCCGCAGCACCGGATCCTCCTCGCCTCGCCCATCGTGGCGCGCATGTGCGGGGCGCCCGAGGTCTTCGTGCCCGCCCGGGCCCTGTGCGGGATGCCGGGGATCGCGCGCCGGCCCGTGGTCGCGGTGCGCTATCATCACCTCCTGCTGCCCGAACATGGCGTCCTGGAGGCCGAAGGCGCCGCGGCCGAAAGCCTGTTTCCCGGCCCCTGCGCCCTGGCCGCCGTGCCACCCGGCGAGCGGGCCGCGCTGGTCGCCGCCCTCGGCGCATGCGCCGCCGCCGAACCCGTGCCCTGCCGGCCCGTGCTGCGTGGCGGGCGGCGGGCAAGGCTTCTCGCGCGTCACCTGAAGAACCGCCGTCCGCTGTTCTGCGACCTCGACGAGGAAGCCGTGCCGTCCCGGGGCTGAGACCGGCGGACGGGGGGCGTCCGCTCGGGCCCCCGCCGGCGCAGAGCCTTCGGACGGTTGCGCGGTCGGGCGCTGCCGCGACAGCCCGTCGGCGGGCGGGTTGTGGCCTGCCGACCCTATCCATCGGCTGCCCGCAGCCGCGGCCTATACATCCGGCGAAGGTTGGGGCTATAAACCGCGCAGCTTGGCGGCCCGCGACGGCCGCGTGAAGGAACTGCGCCGAGGCAGGAGGCAAGAGTGGCTGACGACGAGATGGAACTGGATCTGGACGATCTGCAACGGCGGATGGACGGCGCGATGGAGGCGCTGCGGCACGAGTTCGCATCGCTCAGAACCGGGCGGGCCTCTGCCTCGATGGTCGAGCCGATCATGGTCGAGGCCTATGGCCAGCCGACGCCGATCAACCAGGTGGGCACGATCAACGTGCCCGAGCCGCGGATGGTGACCGTCACCGTCTGGGACAAGTCGCTGATGGGCAAGGTGGAAAAGGCGATTCGGGAATCGGGGCTGGGGATCAACCCGGTGATCGACGGCATGACGATCCGCCTGCCGATCCCCGAACTGAACGAGGAGCGGCGCATTCAGCTTACCAAGGTGGCCGGACAGCGGGCCGAGGATGCGCGCGTCGCGATCCGCAACGTCCGGCGCGACGGCATGGACCAGCTGAAGAAGCTGAAGGCCTCGGGCATGTCCGAGGACGACCACAAGGTCTGGAGCGCCGAGGTGCAGACCCTGACCGACGCGGCGATCGCCAGGATCGACGCCGCGCTGGCAAGCAAGCAGGAAGAGATCATGCAGGTCTGAGCCTGCCCGATCGCCCCCGGACACGACCTTTCAGGAGAGCCGATTTGAGCAGCCAACCCACGCCGCGGTCCGGCCCCCATCATGTGGCCGTCATCATGGACGGCAACGGACGCTGGGCGCAGTCCCGCGGCCAGCCGCGCCTGTTCGGCCACCACGCAGGGGTCCGGCGGGTGAAGGAGATCGTGCGCGCCTGTCCCGACCACGGGGTGAAGTACATGACCGTCTTCGCCTTCTCGACCGAGAACTGGAAGCGCACCCAGGCCGAGGTCTCGGGGCTGATGAAGCTGTTCCGCCGCTACATCCAGTCCGAGGCGCGGGACCTGCTGGCCGAAGGTGTGCGCGTGCGCTTCATCGGCGACCGCCTGAAGCTCGACGCCAAGCTGCGCCGGGTGATGGACGAGATCGAGCTGCTGACGAGCCGGAACGACCGGGTGCACCTGACCGTCGCGCTGAACTACGGCGGACGGGACGAGGTGGCGCGCGCGACGCAGCGGCTGGCGCGGGAAGTGGCGGCGGGCAACATCGACCCCGAGTCGGTGGACGAGACCACGCTGGCACGGTTCCTCGACACCTGTTTCCTGCCCGACCCCGACCTCGTGATCCGCACCAGCGGCGAGGCGCGGATCTCGAACTTCCTGCTGTGGCAGTCGGCCTATGCGGAGTACGAGTTCGTCGACACCCTCTGGCCGGACTTCACCACGGCCGAATTCGCGCGCGTGCTGGAAGGGTTCGGCACCCGCGAACGCCGTTTCGGCGCCGTGACCGCATGAGTGCCGCCAAGGGCCGATGGGACGACCTTGTTCCGCGTCTCCTGTCGGGAGGGGCGGTCGCGCTGATCGGGCTGGCCTGCGTCTGGTTCGGCGGCTTCCTGTTCCTTGCCATGACCGTCGCCGTGATCGCCGTCATGGTGTGGGAGCTGACGCGGATGCTGGACCCCGAGGCGCCGGCGCTGATCGTCGCCGGGGTGGCCGGGGCGGCGCTGCTGCTGGGCGAGGTCGTCGCGCCGGGCTTCGCGCTGCCGCTGCTGCTGGCGCCGTCCTTCGTCGGGTTCGGGCAGCTCTCGCAGCGCCGCGCGACCTTCGCGCTGTTCACGACGATGATCCTGCTTGCGGGCTTCGGCCTCCTGATCCTCAGGGGCGAATTCGGGTTCGTCTGGATGTCGTGGCTGGTCTGCGTCGTCGTCGTCACCGACATCTCGGGCTATTTCGCCGGGCGTTTCCTGGGCGGACCGCTGTTCTGGCCGCGGGTCAGCCCGAAGAAGACATGGTCCGGCACCGTCGCGGGCTGGGTCGGCGCGGGGATCGTCGGCGCAATCTTCGCCGTCTACATGGGCGCGGCGTGGCAGTTGATCGGCATCTCGATCTCGGTCTCCATGGCCAGCCAGCTGGGCGACATCGCCGAGAGCACGGTGAAGCGGCGGGTCGGGGTCAAGGACAGCTCGAACCTGCTGCCGGGCCACGGCGGGCTGTTCGACCGCTTCGACGGGATGCTGGGCGCCGCGGTGTTCCTGCTGCTGGTCGAACAGCTTGTGGATTTCCCGCCCGGGGTGCTCTGACATGGTGCGGCGGATTTCCGTCTTCGGCTCCACCGGCTCCATCGGCTGCAACACCCTCGACCTCGTGGACCGGGCGGCGGGGGAGTACCGCGTCGTCGCGCTGACCGGCGGGCGCAACGTGGCGCTCCTGGCCGAGCAGGCGCTGCGGCTGCGGGCCGAGGTGGCGGTGACGGCGCACGAGGACTGCCTGGACGAGTTGCGTGGCTTGCTGGCCGGGTCGGACGTCGAGGCTGCCGCGGGGACGGGGGCGATCGCCGAGGCGGCGCGCCGGCCGGTCGACTGGGCGATGTCGGCCATCGTGGGCGCGGCGGGCCTGCCGCCGGGGATCGCGGTGCTGGAGCAGGGCGCGACGCTGGCGCTGGCCAACAAGGAGTCGCTGGTGACGGCGGGGCCGCTGGTGCTGGCGACGGCGAAGGCCCATGGCGGCACGCTGCTGCCGGTCGACAGCGAACATTCCGCGGTGTTCCAGGCGCTGGTGGGCGAGGACATCTCGGCCGTCGAGCGGATCATCATCACCGCCTCGGGCGGCGCGTTCCGGGACTGGCCGCTGGAGAAGCTCGCGGGCGCGACCCTGGCCGAGGCCTCGTGCCATCCGAACTGGGCGATGGGGCAGCGCATCACCATCGACTCGGCCAGCCTGTTCAACAAGGCGCTGGAACTTATTGAGACGAAAGAATACTTCGGCATCGCGCCCGAGCGGATCGAGGCGCTGGTGCACCCCGAGTCGATGATTCACGCCATGGTCGGATTCAACGACGGCGCGCTGATGGCCCACGTCGGACCACCCGACATGCGCCACGCCATCGGCTTCGCGCTGCACTGGCCGGAACGCCGTGCGCTGCCGGTCGAGCGGCTGGACTTCGCGAAGCTCGGCCAGTTCACCTTCCGCGCCCCCGACGAGGCGCGCTATCCGGCGCTGAGGCTCGCACGCGAGGTGATGGCGGCGGGGGGGCTATCGGGCGCGGTGTTCAACGGCGCGAAGGAGCGCGCGCTCGACGGCTTCATCGCGGGCGAGATCGGGTTTCTCGACATGGCGGCTGTGGTGGAGGAGGTGTTGACGAAACTGTCAGCGGACAGCCTCATCAATGCCGATATTTCCCTTGATACCGTGGCCGCGACGGACCATCTGGCCCGTGTGGAAGCGGAACGGGCGATCCGCGCGCGCGTCTGAGGCGCGTGCGCCAACACCAAGAAAAGGCAGCAGGCACACATGGATTTCATCGGACTCATCCCGTCCTTCGGCAACTTCTTCTATTCCGTTGCCGCGTTCGTGGTGGCCCTGTCCGTGATCGTCGCCGTCCACGAATACGGCCATTACATCGTCGGCCGCTGGTCGGGGATCCACGCCGATGTCTTCTCGCTGGGCTTCGGGCCGGTGCTGTTCTCGCGCATCGACAGGCGGGGCACGCGCTGGCAGGTGGCCGCGCTGCCCTTCGGCGGCTACGTCAAGTTCGCGGGCGACGCCGATGCGTCGAGCGTCGCGGCCGCCCCGGTCGAGAGCCTGAGCGCGGAGGAGCGGCGGCGCACCATGGCGGGCGCGCCGCTCTGGGCGCGGGCCGCGACGGTTGCGGCGGGACCGGGGTTCAACTTCGTGTTCTCCATCCTCGTCTTCACCGTCGTGATGATGTTCCGCGGCGTGGCGAGCGAGCCTTTGACCGTGGCCGAGGTCGCACCGCTGCCCTATGCCGAGCAGCAGGTGCAGGCGGGCGACGTGCTTCTGGAGATCGACGGGCGGGCGACGCCGCCGCTGGAGGATCTCGAGAGTTTCATCAAGGATCTGCCGATGCAGGCCGAGATGCCCTATACCGTGCTGCGTGACGGAGCGGAGATGGTGGTGCAGGGTCCGCACCCCTATCCGCCGCTGGTCAACGGCGTGAC
This sequence comes from Oceaniglobus roseus, assembly GCF_002869745.1. Lineage (GTDB taxonomy): Bacteria > Pseudomonadota > Alphaproteobacteria > Rhodobacterales > Rhodobacteraceae > Oceaniglobus > Oceaniglobus roseus. The sequence goes on along the minus strand of NZ_PNOS01000013.1, from coordinate 7,039 downwards.
GCTGCAATCCGCGGCGATGGATGCGGGACTCGAGGTCGGCGACGTGATCACGAAGGTGGACGGCGAACCGATCTTCGCCTTCGACCAGCTCCCGGCGAAGGTTGCCGCGGCGGGGGGCGGATCGCTGACGCTGGAAATCTGGCGTCCGGGTGCGGACGGGCAGGGCGAGACGCGGGAGGTGGTGCTGTCGCCCCGGCGCATGGACCTTCCTCGCGCCGAGGGCGGGTTCGAGACGCGCTGGCTGATCGGGATCTCGGGCGGGCTGTTCTTCACACCGCAGACCCAGACGCCCGGGCCCTTCGCCGCCATCGGCTCGGCCGCGGCGCAGACGCTCTACATCATGGAATCGAGCATCTCGGGCCTCTATCACATGGCGGTCGGCGCGATCAGCAGCTGCGGGCTGCAGGGGCCGATCGGCATCGCCCAGACCAGCGGCGCGGCGGCAAGCCAGGGGGGGCTGACCTTCGTCTGGTTCATCGCGGTGCTCTCGACGGCGGTCGGCCTCCTGAACCTGTTCCCGATCCCGGTGCTGGACGGCGGCCACCTGGTGTTCCACGCCTTCGAGGCGGTGACGGGCCGGCCGCCGAGCGACGGCGCGCTCCGGGTGCTGATGTTCATCGGCATCGCGCTGCTTGGCTCGCTGATGGTCTTCGCGCTGACGAACGACCTGTTCTGCCCGTGATTTTCGCGCCGCGGCGGCGCGGATGCCAAACTTGGGCCATATTCGGGGACTAGCGTTCCGGCAGGATATTCACGTTCTGTCACCGCGAAAGGGACGCCATGCAACATCTCGAAGCCGGAGCGCGCAGCATCTCCCTTCTGATCGACCTGAACTTCGACCGCCTGGTGTTCGTCGGCACGCTGATCGTGGCGCTGATGGCGGGCGCCTATATGGGGTCGCACTGAGCCTGGCCCCCCCAAGTGTTGCAGGTGGAGGCCCGTCCGGCATTTGTTGCCGGGCGGGCCTTCTGCATTTTGACAAGGCGGAACAATACCGATACTCAGATTCCAAAGGGACATTAATTCGGAACGGGGCATATGGGCACTTTGGGCGGGGGCATCTGGCGCCGTGGGCGGACCGCAGCGACGGCCGGTGCGGTCGGGTTCATCTTTCTTCTTTCCTTCCTCGGTTTCACGGCAGCGCTCGCGCCCGAGGCGCAGGCGCAGTCCTACCGCTTCAACACCGTGCAGGTGGAAGGCAACCAGCGGGTCGAACCGGCGACGATCATCAGCTACGCCGGGATCGGACGGGGCGACGCGGTATCGGCGGCGGGGCTGAACGACGCCTACCAGCGGATCGTCAATTCCGGCCTCTTCGAAACGGTCGAGATCGTGCCCCAGGGCGGCACCCTCGTGATCCGGGTCCAGGAATATCCGACGATCAGCCGCATCAACATCGAGGGCAACCGCCGGATCAAGGACGAGGAACTGCTGAAGGTCGTCACCTCGACCGCGCGCCGGGTCTACAATCCGACCCAGGCCGAGCAGGACGCCGCCGCCATCGCCGAGCTCTACCAGCAGCGCGGCCGGCTGGCCGCCAGCGTGACGCCGAAGATCATCCGCCGCTCCGAGAACCGGGTGGACCTGGTGTTCGAGGTGGCCGAGGGCCGCGTGACCGAGACTCAGCGCGTGTCCTTCGTGGGCAACCGCACCTATTCCGACGGGCGGCTGCGGCGCGTGCTGTCGTCGAAGCAGGCGGGCTTCCTGCGCGCCATCGTGCAATCCGACACCTTCATCGCCGACCGGCTGGAGCTGGACAAGCAGCTGCTGCGCGACTTCTACACCTCGCGCGGCTTCGTCGACTTCAAGATACTGAGCGTCAACAGCGAGTTCGCGCGCGACCGCAACGGCTTCTTCGTGACCTTCAACGTGCAGGAAGGCCAGCCCTACAAGTTCGGCCAGATCACCGCCTCAACCGAGGTGCCGGGGCTGGACGCGCAGGAGTACCTGGCGGTGGCCAAGGTGCGCCCCGGCCAGACCTATTCGCCGGTGGCGCTGGAGCGCGACATCCAGCGGATGGAGACGCTGGCGCTGCAGCGGGGGCTGAACTTCATCCGGGTCGATCCGCGAGTGACGCGCGACGACCGCAACCTGCTTCTGAACATCGACTACACGCTGGTGCGCGGGCCGCGGATCTTCGTCGAGCGGATCGACATCGAGGGCAACCAGACCACGCTCGACCGCGTCATCCGGCGCCAGTTCAAGACGGTGGAGGGCGATCCCTTCAACCCGCGCGAGATCCGCGCGAGCGCCGAACGGATCCGCGCGCTCGGCTACTTCTCGAACGCCGAGGTCGAGTCGCGCCAGGGGTCGGCCGAGGACCAGGTGATTATCGACGTCAACGTGGACGAGCAGCCCACCGGCAGCCTGACCTTCGGCGCGGCCTACAGCGGCGACAGCGGCATCGGCGGCACCATCGGCTTTTCCGAGAAGAACTTCCTCGGTCGCGGCCAGACGCTGAACCTCGACATCGCGACGGCGACGGACACCGCAAGCTCGCAGATCGAGTTCATCGAGCCGGCCTTCCTGGGCCGCGACCTCCAGTTCTCGTTCTCCGCCTTCTACTCGCAGTCGAACTACGCCAACTCGTTCTACGACACGCGGATCGTCGGATTCCGCACGGGGTTCGAGTTCCCGGTTTCCGAGAACGGGCGGCTCGGCGTGCGCTACGGCTTCTCCAAGGACACGATCAAGAACGTCTCGACCGACAGTTCGCCGATCCTCCAGAACGAGGCGGGGGCGCTGTTCACCAGCCAGGCGGGCTATCCCTACAGCTTCGACACCCGCCGCACCGGGCTGAACCCCAACGCCGGCATCCTGCTGCGCTTCAGCCAGGACTTCGCCGGGCTTGGCGGCGACACGCAGTATATCAAGACCACCGCGCTGGCGAGCGCGCAGACCAAGGTGCTGAACGAGGAAGTCACGCTGCGCGCCACGGTCGAGGGCGGATCGGTCAATTCCTTCGGCAACACCACCACCCGCCTGACCGACCGCTTCTTCCTGTCCACCAACAAGCTGCGCGGCTTCGCGGTGAACGGCGTCGGGCCGCGCGACACCCGGGCGGTGAACGAGGACGCGCTTGGCGGCAACATGTACGCCGTCGCCCGGCTCGAGGCCGAGTTCCCGCTGGGGATCCCGGAGGAATACGGGATCTCGGGCGGCGTGTTCTTCGATGCCGGCACCGTCTGGGGGCTCGACAAGAAAATCGGCGCGGGCGGCTTCGCCATCGACGACAGCGCGCACCTGAGGAGCTCGATCGGTGTCTCGGTGTTCTGGAACACGCCGATCGGCCCGCTGCGCTTCAACTTCGCCAAGGCGCTGGTGAAGGAGGACTACGACGAGACCCAGGTGTTCAACCTGACCATCTCGACCCAGTTCTAGGATGGCGGGGGGTCGCGCCGCCTGTCGCGCCCTCGCGCTGACGCTGGCCTGTGCCGCGGCCCCCGTCGCGGCTCAGCAGGGGGGCGCCCCGGCGACGGGCCCCGCCCCCGAGACCGCTCCGGCCCAGGGCCAGACCCCTCCGCAGATGCCCTTCCTGATCGTCGACCAGGATGCGCTGTTCCTGCGGTCGGCCTTCGGGCAGCGCATCCGCGCCGACGTGGCGGCCCGGATGGACGCGCTGGCCGCGGAAAACCGCCGGATCGAGTCCGAGCTGGTGGCCGAGGAGCAGGATCTCACGAAGCGGCGCGAGACCATGCCCGCGGACCAGTTCCGCAAGCTTGCCGATGCCTTCGACCGCAAGGTGACCGCGACCCGCAGCGCGCAGGACGCCAAGTCGCTGGCGATCGAGCGCGCGGGCGAGGAGGCGCAGCAGGCGTTCTTCGGACAGGCCGGCCGGATCCTGAGCGCGCTGATGCGCGAGCGTGGTGCGGTGGCGATCCTCGACGGGCGCACGGTGCTGCTGGCGACCGACGCGGTGGACGTGACCGCCGCCGCCGTCGCCCGCATCGACGCGGAGCTTGGCGAGGGGCAGGGCCTGGCGGTGACCGACGGCGCCGGGGGGGCGGCGCCGCAGGACAGCGCTCCGCAACCCGACGGGCCGCAGGACGGAAGTGTGCCGGCGCCGGACCCCGCTCCCGCGGCCGGCTCCGACGGGGGCGAGGCGCCGAAGCCCTGAGCACGGGGCGGCTCGTCTTGCGGCGGCGGGACGGGCGCGCTAGTCAGGGGCGAGAGTTGAGGATCCGACCATATGCCAGACCTGCAAAGCGCCGACATCGACCTGATCCAGAAGATCCTGCCGCACCGTTACCCCTTCCTGCTCGTTGACCGGGTGAAGGACATCGACGGGTCGGCAAGCTGCGTCGGCCTGAAGGCCGTCACCTTCAACGAGCCGCAGTTCCAGGGCCATTTCCCGGGCGTGCCGATCATGCCGGGCGTGATGATCATCGAGGCGATGGCCCAGACCTCGGCCGTGATGGTGGGCCTTGCGCTGGACCTGATCGGCAAGGGCGCGCTGGTCTATTTCATGTCGGTGGACTCGTGCAAGTTCCGCCGCAAGGTGGTGCCGGGCGACATGCTGGAGCTGCACATCACCACGAAGCGCGGCGGCGGCAAGGTGTGGAAGTTCCATGGCCGCGCGACGGTCGAGGGCCAGCTTGCCTGCGAGGCCGAGTTCGCCGCAATGATCGACGTGCCGAAGTGAGGAGAAAGCCGTGAGCGGGATCCACCAGACCGCCCGCATCCACCCCTCGGCAGTCGTCGAGGACGGGGCGGTGATCGGGGCGGAGGCCGAGATCGGGCCGTTCTGCCACGTCGGACCGAAGGTGCGGCTTGGCGCCGGGGTGCGGCTGAAGTCACACGTCGTGGTGACGGGGCGCACCAGCATCGGCGAGCAGACCGAGATCTTCTCCTTCGCGGTGATCGGCGAGATTCCGCAGGACCTCAAGTTCGGCGGCGAGGAGACGGAGCTGCTCATCGGCGCCCGCTGCCGCATCCGCGAGCACGTGACGATGAACACCGGCACCGCCCAGGGCGGCGGCGTCACACGGGTGGGCGACGACGGGCTCTACATGGCGGGCTGCCATGTCGCGCACGATTGCCAGGTGGGCAACCGGGTCATCATGGTGAACAACTCGGGCCTCGCCGGGCACTGCGTGCTGGAGGACGACGTGATCGTCGGCGGTCTCTCGGGGATCCACCAGTGGGTCCGGATCGGCCGCGGCGCGATCATCGGCGGCTGCACCAAGGTAAACCACGACGTGATCCCCCATGCCCTCGTGCAGGGGCCCGGGGGCGCGCTGGAGGGGCTGAACCTGGTCGGGCTGAAGCGCAAGGGCGTGAGCCGCGAGGACATCACCGCGCTGCGCGCCGCGCTCCAGATGTTGCGCCAGGGCGAGGGGACGTTCCAGGAGCGCACCCGCCGCCTCGGCGAGGAAACGAAAAGCGATTACGTCCGCGCCATCGTCGACTTCGTGCTGGCCGACAGCGACCGCGGCTACCTGACCCCGTCATGACCCTGGCGCTGGCGGCAGGCTGGGGACGGCTGCCCGGGCTCGTCCTTCAGGCGCTGGAAGCGCGGGGCGAGCAAGTGCAGCTGTGGGAAATGGAAGGTTTTCCCATGGACGACGCCGGGGGGCGCGAGGTGCGCCGCTACCGGCTGGAGACCCTCGGCAGCTTCATCGCCACGCTGAAGGAGACGGGCGTGACCCGGATCTGCTTCGCCGGCGCGGTGACGCGGCCCCGGGTCGATCCGGCGAAGATCGACGCCGCGACCTGGCCCCTGGTGCCGCGCATCCAGGCGGCGCTGGCCAAGGGAGACGACGGCAGCCTGCGCGTGGCGCTCGCCTTCTTCGAGGAGGCGGGGCTGAAGGTCGTAGGCGTGCAGGACCTGGTGCCCGAACTGGTGCCCGCCGCAGGCGCGCCGACCCGCGCCCAGCCCGACGAGCAGGCGAAGAAGGACGCGCGGCGCGGCCAGTCCATCGTCGCGGCGCTCGGCGCGGCGGATGTCGGGCAGGCCTGCGTGGTATCGCGCGGGCAGGCCCTGGCGATCGAGGCGATGCCGGGCACCGCCTGGATGCTGGCGAGCGTGGCCGCCGCGCGGGACGGCATTCCCGCCCGTGGCCTGGTGCGCGGCGAGGGGACCGATGCCATGTCCCCGGTCATGGAACAGGCGGTGACCTTCCTCGCCGGAGAGGCGGCGCAGGGGCCGCTTCATCTCGACGGGCTGCCCGGGGGCGGGCTTCTGTTCAAGGCGCCGAAGCCCGGACAGGATCGCCGGGTGGACCTGCCGACCATCGGCCCCGACACGGTGCGCCAGGCCGCGGCGGCGGGGCTTGCCGGGATCGTGGTCGAGGCGGGGGGCGTGCTGGTGCTGGATGCGCCGGAGGTGATTTCGGCCGCCGACGATCTGGGCCTGTTCCTGTGGCTGCGGGAGCCCGAATGAGGGTCTTCCTCATCGCCGGGGAGCCCTCGGGAGACCGGCTGGGCGCGGCGCTGATGGCGGGGCTGAAGGGGCTTGCTGACAACGTGACCTTCGAGGGCGTCGGCGGGCCGCTGATGGCGGAGCAGGGGCTGGCGAGCCTGTTTCCCATGGACGAGCTGTCGGTGATGGGCGTCGCCGAGATCCTGCCGAAATACTTCGACCTGCGCCGCCGCCTGCTCCAGACGGTCGAGGCGGTGCTGGCGGCGCGGCCCGACGTGCTGGTGACGATCGACTCGCCGGATTTCTGCCTGCGCGTCGCCGCGCGGGTGCGTGCGCGGGCGCGGGTGCGCACGGTGCACTACGTCGCGCCCTCGGTCTGGGCCTGGCGGCCGGGCCGCGCCGCGAAGATGGCGCCCCACGTCGACCAGGTGCTGGCGCTGCTGCCCTTCGAGCCGCCCTACATGGAAGCGGCCGGAATGCGTTGCGATTTCGTCGGCCACCCGGTGGTCAGCGAACCGGTGGCGGGCGCCGCCGACGTGGCCGCGTTCCGCGCGTCCGAGGGGCTGGGCGAGGCGCCGGTCCTGCTGGTGCTGCCGGGCTCGCGCAACAGCGAGGTGCAGCGGATGCTGCCGGTCTTCGGCGCGGCGGTGGCGCGTGTGCTGGCGGCGCGCCCCGACC
>NZ_PNOS01000012.1 GCF_002869745.1 Oceaniglobus roseus | reverse complement strand
TGAGCGCTTCGTTATAGGCCGGCCAGTTCCTGGTTCTGTAGGTCGGGGGTGTGTGTCTGCTCATGCTGACCAGCTACCACGCTGGATTCACGAGATGAATCCCTCACGGGATTTGTGCAACAGAGCCGGGTTCATGCCATACATTTTTCTCGATGGCTTCTTTTCCCTTTGCGCGGCGCCCTCGGCAAAATCTGCGCATGGGGTTATAAACTGGCAGATCTGCGCTCAAGAAATCGAAAACTTCGGGCTGGACGTGGCCGTTGCCCGGTTCAAGAACGGCCTGACGGATTTCCGTCACAAGGAACGGTTCGAGTTCAATCGACTCGAAATGATGCGCAGAGAAGGCATCTGCGATTACAAGGCCCTGGACTTCATCCTGTCTCGGCCCCGCCGCTCGATGCTCACGCACAATCACCCGAAGGCGGATGTGCTTGTCGAGATTGCACGCCAGGTTGCCGAGCATGTCAATCTCGACTTCGATGTCGATGCCTGCAACACCCCGGCTTCACAGGCAAACCTGACACTCCCGCTGTTCTGCACGGTCCTGTCACCCTATGGCATCGAGGAACTTGAATTGGACTGGGAGCCGGACCTCAGCTGGTTCATCAACGGTCGCACGCTGTATCGGCAGATTCACGCGCTGATGCAGTCACGCCGTATTCTGCCGGAGGAGATCGTCTCCAAGTAGACGACTCCCGACGATGGAAGTCCCGGTGCAGCCATCACCTTCGCACCCTTCGCCGCCTCGTTCGGGAGGCGAATCCGGCGCAGAGGCCGCGGACCGCCGCAACCACGATCCGGAATCGGCAGGCGATGGGGATGGGCAGCTTCTCGTCGATACGGCTGAGGAGTTGTAAGGGTCGGCGCTGCGACGGGCCGCAGCCTGTGTCGCCATTCCCTCCACACTCCCCGGTATCAACCCGGATCGGCCCAATTTCGGACACAAGCCCTTCCTAGCCTCGGGCAGCCAAAGGAAGGAGCCCCGATGCTAGTCTCAGTCGTCGTGCCCTGCATGAACGAGGAGGACTCGATCCCCGCCCTCGTCGAGCGCCTTGCCCGGGTCATCGCCCCCTGGCGCGACCGGGCCGAGATCGTGCTGGTCGACGACGGCTCGACCGACGCCACCTGGGCCGCGATCGAGGCGGCGCGGCGCAGCTGCCCGCTGGTCGTCGGCCTGCGCCTCTCGGCCAACCGCGGCCACCAGATCGCGCTGACCGCGGGACTTCGGGCGGCGCGGGGCGAGCGGGTGTTCATGCTGGACGCCGACCTCCAGGATCCGCCCGAACTGCTGGGCGACATGATGGGCATGATGGACCGCGGCTATGACGTGGTCTATGGCCGCCGGGCCGAGCGGCAGGGCGAGACGGCGTTCAAGCGCGCCTCGGCCTGGGCCTTCTACCGGGCGCTGAACCTGATGAGCGACGTCGCCATCCCCCGCGACACCGGCGATTTCCGCCTCGTCAGCCGCCGCGCGCTCGACGCCGTGCTGGCGATGCCCGAGCGGGCGCGCTTCGTGCGCGGCATGTTCGCCTGGGCGGGCTTCCGGCAGGTCGGCATCGAATACGCCCGCGCACCCCGCGCGCTTGGCGAGACGAAGTATCCGCTGCGCAAGATGATCGCCTTCGCGACCGACGCCATGACCGCCTTCTCGACCCGGCCGCTGCGCTTCGCCACCCGCATGTCCTTCGCCGCGCTCGGCTTTTCCGGGCTGATGATGGTCTATGTCGCCCATTCCCTGATCGTCTACCAGACCGCCCCCGGCTGGGCCTCGGTGGTGCTGGCGATCAGCCTGTTCTCGGGCGTCCAGCTGCTGACCCTCGGTATCCTCGGCGAATACATCGGCCGCCTCTACGTCGAGGCGAAGGGCCGCCCGCTCTACTTCATCGCCGAGGACACGCGCGAGACCGAAGAGGCCGCATCGGCCGCACCGGTGCCGCTGCGCAAGCTGGCCTCGGCATGAATCCCGGCATGAATCTCGGCACGGGTCGGGCCGCGACCCTGCTGCGCTTCGCCCTCGTCGGCGCGGCGGTGGCGGGCAGCTACGTGCTGCTCTACCTCGCCTTCCAGGCCGCGGGGCTGGACCGTGCCGCGGCCAATGCGCTGGCCTTCGCGCTTGCCGTCGTCCTTCAGTACCTGGGCCAGGCGCGGCTGACCTATCGCCGCCGCCTTGCCGACGGAGGCCAGATCGGCCGTTTTGCGCTGATGATCGGCTGCGGCTTCGCGACCTCGGCGCTGGTCACCGGGATCCTCGGCCCGCGCCTCGGCCTCTCCGACGCGCTGTCCGCTGCCGCGGTCGCGCTGCTGCTGCCGGTGCAGAACTTCCTTCTCATGACCCTCTGGGTCTTTTCCCGACAGAACCTTCCCGGAGCCCAGGCACGATGAGCCACGTCTATTCCGACACCTTCTTCGACTACATCGACGGCGGCGCGCGCCGCTCGGCCCGCGCGGTGCTGGGTCTGCTCCAGCCCTGGCTCGGGCCTGCCTCGGTCATCGACCTCGGCAGCGGGCGCGGCGTCTGGCTTGACGAGTGGCGCCGCTGCGGCGCCGCGCGCGTCCTCGGGGTCGACGGCGCCTATGTCGACCAGAGCCAGCTGGCGGTGCCGCAGCACTGCTTCCGTGCCGCCGACCTGACCCGGCCGCTCGACACCGGCGAGCGCTTCGACCTCGCCCAGAGCCTCGAGGTGGGCGAGCACCTGCCCGCCGCCGCCGCGGCCACCCTTGTCGACAGCCTGACCCGCGCCGCCGACCGCGTCCTGTTCTCGGCCGCCGTGCCCGGACAGGGGGGCGAGTTCCACGTCAACGAGCAGCCGCTGAGCCATTGGCAGGCGCTCTTCGCCGCCCGCGGCTTCCGCGCCTACGACTGCCTGCGCCCCGCCCTGAAGGGCAACCGGGCGGTCGAGCCGTGGTATCGCTACAACGCCGTCCTCTATGCCAACGCCGCCGGGGCGCAGGGCCTGCCCGAGGTGGTGCGCGCCACCGCGCTGCCCGCCGGCGTGCGCCTGCGCGAGGGCGGCGATGCGCTGTGGCGGCTGCGGCGGGGCGTCGTGTCCTGCCTGCCGCAGGGCACCGTCACCCGCATCGCGCAGCTTCGCGCGGGCCTCCGGACCCGCATGGCATGAGCGCGGCCGACGCCTCCCTGCCGGGCTGGAGCGCCGCGCCCCGCACCGCCGCCGCGCCGCTCCTGCCGGTCTTCGCCATCGCCCTGGTCGGCACGCTGGCCTTCTCGCTGCCGAACCTCGCCGATCCGATGATCCGCTTCGACGATTACCCGGCACTCCTGGCCCGGGCGGACTGGTTCTGGGAAAAGACCCTGCACGAGGGCCGCTGGGTCAACTGGCTGTGGCACCTGCGCGGGGTCGTGACGCCGGCCTGGCTGAACTTCGCCGTGTACCAGGCGCTCTGGGCGCTGCTGGCCGCCGCGCTGGCCGTGGCCGCCTTTCCCTCCGAACGCGGGCGCGCCGCGCCGGTCGGCGGCATGGTCCTGCTCGCCCTGCTGATCGCGGTCGCGCCCCCGGCCTCGATGATCGCGCTCTGGTTCAACACGCTGATCCCCGGCCTCGCGCTGGTGGCGCTCTATGCCGTGCTCGGCTGCCGGATGGCGCCGCGCCATCACCGCGCCCTGCTGCCGGTTTTCACGGTCGTGACCTTCATGGCCTACACGACCTATCCGCTGATCCTGCTTGCCGTCTGCCTCTTCGCGACGCGGAAGCGGTCGCTGCGCGATCTCGCGGGGCTGCTGGCGCTGTTCACCGCCAGCTTCGCGGCGGCGGTGCTGGCGACCTATGCGCTGAACTGGCAGGTCCATGGGATCTTCGGCGTCCCGCTGGCGGACTGGCGGCAGGCCGCGCCCGCGACGGGCCTTTCCGGGCTGGTCGACAACCTGCCGCTGCTCGGGGCCACCTTCCGCTCTCTCGTGATGGCAAGCAGCTTCGGCATCTACCCGCTGGTCGTGCTCCAGGCGACCGCGTTCGTGATCGCGACGCTGTACCTGGCGCGCCACGCGCCGAAGGAGGCGCTGTATCTCCATGCAGGGCTGTTCCTCAGCCTCGCGCTCTGCGCGGTGCAGGTGCTGAAGCTCGGGGTGGAGGTGCCGCCGCGCAGTTTCGTCTTCGCCTGGATCTTCCATGCGGTCCTCGTCGGGCGGGCGGCGGTCTTCGTCCGGTCCGGCAAGGACGCATCGCGCCTGTTCGTCGCGGTTCCGGTGGCGATCGTGGCCCTCTGCATGGCGCTGACCTTCCAGCGCTTCGCCGATTTCCGTCCCTGGCAGGCCGAAACCCGTGCCTTCGCCGAGGCGCATGCCCACCTGCCGGATCCGCTGCTGGTGAAGGGGGACGTCATGGCCCTGGAAACGGCGCGACGGGCCAGTGTCCAGCATGCGATTGCGCTGTCGTTCCGCGTGCTGGCCCTGAACGGGCAAAGGATGGTGCTTTGCGACCGCGAGGCGCAGCGGTGCGCCCGGCTCGAGGCCGAGGCGGCCGAGGGCCGGCGCCCCCCGCTGTCGCTGGTCGCCCTCGCGCCAGTGCAGTAGGGACGCGACCTGTCCTAGTCGGTGGGGTCCACGTCCGGCAGGTCGGTGGAAGGGCTCACGGCTCTCTCCCTGACCGGCTCCCGCCCCTGGTCCGACTCCAGTCCGATCGTCGGCATCGGCGCTTCGATGGGCCTGTCGGTCTCCTCGATCTCGCCGGTGCGGCCGTCCACGATCTCGTCCGGGGTCCTGGGGGCGTTGGCGTCGTCGGTGCCCTCCCAGAAGATCAGCAGGCCGATGATCGCGCTGGCCAGGGCCGACAGCCCGATCGCTCCGAAGAGCGACCAACGGTGTCGTTGGACCTGGCGTTCGGTGTTCGTCTTGGGTGCTGACATGGCATCCTCTCAGGCATTTGTGCTGCCGCCCCTGCCGGGCGTCACGGTCCGTCAAGGCGCCGCCTCGTGCGTCGGGGTGCGGCCTTGGTGAAAAAACGGGTGCCCTGGACGAATGTTCCAAGGAGTTAGGGATCGCACCCGATTCGGTCCGCCGGTCCGTCTCGCGGGCGTCGCCCTAGTGTCCCCGGCGCTGGCGGGACGGCTTCGGTCGTCCCTTGCGGTCCAGTTCGCGCTCCAGTTCCCGCATCAGCCGGCGGCGGCGCCATGGCCAGCGGATCTGGTCGGTGGTCACGCTTTCGGGAACGACGCTCCACCCCTCGGGATCCTTGCGGATCGCGAAACAGCGACGGCCGCCGATCACCGCCGAGGAGGCGGCGTTGATCGCGGCCACGGTGACCTCGACCGAGGTCAGCCGCTCCAGGTCCGGATCGTCGGGCTGGCGGTTCGCCCGCGCGAGCAGGGTCGAGAAGCTGCCGATGTCGATCAGCCCGCCGCTCTCCAACGGACCGCGGTTCGTCGCCTCGCCGGGCCGGGTCAACTGGTCCGACCTCAGTTCCGTGCGGTCCGTCACCACGTGGCGCGGGGCGCTGCCGTCGTCATGGTTCAGCTGCACCACCACGTCCTGGAGATAGATCGGCTGAAGCCCGAGGTTCGCCACGAAGCAGCGCCGGTCGAGCCCGATGCCCGGCCCGGTGTCCACCACCACCTCCGAGCGCTGCTGGCGGCGATGGCCGAACAGGAAGGTCTGCAGGTAGACGATCCAGACCGACAGCATCGCCAGCCCCGAGATCGCCTGGACCGCGGGAATGTGCTGAGAGAACCAGTCCCACATGGGGCCTCCGTATCATCTGCGGTGCCTGTGCAGGCACGCCGGTCATGGATTTCCGGGACCAACTGCCGGATGCCCGGTCCGTTCCGCACTCGGGGCGCGGGGAACATTCGGCGGTCCCGCAGGTTTTCCGCAAGGTGCAGGCAATGACACGGAGGTCGCACATGGAAGACGGCAATCACGAACGCATCGCACAGCGCGCGCACGACATCTGGGAGCGCGAAGGCCGCCCCGAGGGCAAGCACGACGAGCACTGGCAGCGCGCCGCCAACGAGGTCAAGGCCGAGGAGATCAGCGAGGCCGATCCCTCGTCCGAGAACGGCCCGCCCCCGGGTGGCCCGATCGCCGGGAACCTCGACGATCCGGCCGAGCGCGCGGGGGGCAAGGGCAGCGCCCCGTCGCCGCGGCGCAAGGGCTGACAGGCAGGCACGCCGCCCCCGCTACCGCCCGGCCCGCCCTGCCCCGTGCAGCGGCGGGCCGTTTCGTTTTCACCGCGGGGTCACGGCCCGCCCACCGCTGTGCCTTTCACTCCGGCAGGGCGTAGACGGCGATGTGGTCGCTGACCTGCGGCTTCAGGATCGTGTTGCCGCCACCGATGAAGGCGACGTATTCGCGCCCCTCGTGTTCGTAGACCGCCGGATTGGACACGGAGGGCGCGCCGACGATGTCCTCCCACAGCTCCTCGCCGGTCGCGATGTCGAAGGCGCGCACCTTGGCGTCCATGGTCGAGCCGATGAAGATCAGCCCGCCCGCCGTGACGGCGGGTCCGCCGATGGTGGGCGATCCCATGCTCTCGGGCATGTAGAAGCCGAACTTCTGCGACGAGCCCAGCGGCTTGCGCCAGTTGACCTCGCCCGTCTTCATGTCGATCGCCACCAGCTCGCCATAGGGCGCCTTCCAGCAGGGCATCCCGAGCCAGTTCATCGCGACCTTCAGCGACATGCCGTAAGGCGCGCCGATCTGGGGATAATACCCGGCCTCGTTGCCCGAGCCCGATTCGATCCGGTCGAACTCGTCACGCGGGTAAAGCTGGATGTACTGCGCGATGTGCGAGGTGTTCACGACGGCGGTCTGGCTTTCGGGGTCGAAGGCCACGCCGCCCCACTGAACCCCACCCGAGCTGTCGGGGAAGGTATAGACGCCTTTGCCCCTGGTCGTCGGCGGCGTGTACATCCCCTCGTAGGACAGCGAATCGAAGAGCTTCGAACACTGGCCGAAGCCCACGGCGTCGGCGATCCACCAGATGTCCTCCTTCTGCGCCTGGTCGAGCAGCGGCGCGGGTTTCGTCGGGAAGGGCTGGGTCTTCGCATAGACCTCCCCCTCGACCGAGCCGTCGCCCTGGGGCACCTCGCGTTCCTCGATCGGCCAGACATCCTCGCCCGTCTCGCGGTTCACGACGAAGAGGAAGCCCATCTTCGTCGCCTGCATCAGCGCCGGGATCTCCTTGCCGTCCACGGTGATGTCCATCAGCGTCGGGGCCGAGTTGATGTCGTAGTCCCACACATCGTGATGCACCCACTGGCGCGACCAGACGACCTTGCCCGTCTCGATGTCGACGGCCGTGGTCGAGGTGGCGAGCGGGATCTCCTGCGTGCGGTTACCGCCCCAGTAGTTCGGCGAGGGCGAGGCGACGGGGAGATAGACGAGCCCCAGTTCCTCGTCCACCGACATCGCCGTCCAGACGTTGGCGGTGCCGGTCTGCCGGCGGATGTCTTGGGGAATGGTGTCAACCGCCCATTGCAGCTTGCCGGTCCGCGGATCGACCGAGAAGACCGATCCCGGCGGCGCCTCGGCATATTTCCAGTCGTTCCCGGCCCAGCCGATGATGACGTGGTCGCCCGAGACGGTGGGCGGCTGAAGCAGCGAGAAGGGCCACTTGTCGTTCGTGGTGTTCCACTGGTTGACGTTCAGCGCGCCGTTGTCGCCGAAATCGGCGCAGGGCTTGCCGGTGTCGGCGTCCATGGCGAAGAGCCGGGCGTCCATCGTACCGAGATAGACGATCTTCTGGCAGGCCTCGCCCTCCTGCGGCTCCGCCGCCTCCCAGTAGGCGACGCCGCGGTTCTTCAGGGCGGGCTGGGTCAGCGCCTCGAGGCGGCTCTTGGAATCGAAGCTCCAGATCTCCTCGCCCGTGGCAGGGTCGAGCGCGAGGACGCGGTAGAACGGCGTGCCGATGTAGAGCATGCCGTTGGCATAGATCGGGGTGGCCGACCAGACCGTTGTCGGCAGGTCGCCCGTGCCGTCGGAAACGTCGCCGGTGTGGACCTCCCAGACCTTCTCGAGATTGCCGGCGTTCTCGCGGTTGATCTGGTCCAGGGGGGAATATTTCTGCGCGGACAGCTGGCCGTGGAACGTGTTCCAGGTCGCCGTCTTCGGCACCAGCGGCACGGGGTCGCGCCGCGGCTTCTCCTGCGTCCGGTCTTCCTGAGTGGCGGAGCCGTCCGCGGCCGATTCCAGCAGCGTGTCGACCACCTCGCCCCCACCCGTTGCAGTGGCTGGCTGGTCGTCGGTGACGGCGGTGCCGCTTCCGCTGTCCTGCGACGCGGCGGGAGAGGCCGCCGCCAGCGCGGCGGCCAGCGCGATTGTGCCGGTACGGATCATCAGGTCCTCGCTTTCCTGCTTCGGGTAAGGGTCAGGCGTTCCATCACCAGCCCCACGAGCACGACCGCCAGCAGGACCACGATCCACCAGGCGTGGAGAAAGGCGGCCGCGACGGCGGTGCCGATCCCGCCGAGCAGCGTGAGCCAGAGCCAGAGGGCGCGCCGGGTGGCCATCAGCAGCAGCGCGCCGATGCCGACCAGCAGCGATGCGCCCAGGACGATCAGGGCGCCGATCGTGCCGGTGACCCCCGTGAGCGGCGTGAGGTATAGGATCGCCGCTATCGCGGCTCCCGCGAATGCGGCCAGCGCACTCAGCGCCGCGCCGGGGGACCAGGTCGTGGCGTGCTGGGCCATGGATTTCCCTCCTGCGAATATGGAGTGAACGTTCCCGCCGTCAGGATGTTCCGACGACGCCCCGGCGCCCTGCTCCGATGGCGCGACTGGCGGCACCGCGTGGATGTCGGAGCGGTCGGAAATCCTGCCCGGTCCGCGCGTCGCCTCGCGCGCCGTCACCGCGCCCCTTCGTCACCTGCCCCCGGGGTCCCCGGCAAGGGCGCGACCGGCCGCGACGCCCGAGGACCAGGCCCACTGGAAGTTGTAGCCGCCAAGCCATCCGGTCACGTCCACCGCCTCGCCGATGGCGTAGAGCCCCGGCACCTTGCGCGCCTCCATCGTCTTGGACGAGAGCGCGGCGGTCGAGATGCCGCCCGCCGTGACCTCGGCCTTGGCATAACCCTCGGTGCCCGTCGGGTGGAAGGTGAGCGCGGTAAGCATCCCGGCCGCTTCGCCGAGTTCGGCATCCGAACAGTTGCCGAGCTCGCGGGCAAGGCCGATCCGGGTCGCCATCGCCTCGGCCAGCCGCAGCGGGAGGTGGCGGGAGAGGGCCGCCTTGAGATGGGCGCGCGGCATCTCCTGTCGCGCCGCGCGCAGGAGGGCCCCGGCGTCGGGCAGCAGGCAGAGCGACACCGGATCGCCGGGCGACCAGTAGGAGGACACCTGAAGGATCGCGGGCCCCGACAGGCCCCGGTGGGTGAAAAGCGCGGCCTCGGGGAAGGAGACGTCGCGCACGCGGGCGACGGCCGGAAAGGCCACGCCGGGGATCGCCTTGAAGAGCGCGTCCTCCTCCCCGAGGGTGAAGGGGACGAGCGCGGGGCGGGGCGCCACGACGTCGAGGCCGAAGCGGCGGGCGATGTCGTAGGCGGCGCCGCTCGCCCCCATCTTGGGGATCGAGGGACCGCCGGTCGCGATCACCAGCCGGGGCGCCGCCGCGCCCGCCACGCGGAACCGCCCGTCGGCATGGCCGATCTCGCCGATCCTGGTCGAGAGGCGGATCTCCACCCCGCCCCGGCGGCATTCCTCGAGCAGCATGGCGACGATCTGCCGGGCGCTGCCGTCGCAGAAGAGCTGGCCCAGGGTCTTCTCGTGCCAGGTTATGCCGTGCCGCTCGACCAGCGCGAGGAAGTCCCACTGGGTGTAGCGGCTCAGCGCGGATTTGGCGAAATGGGGGTTCTCGGACAGGAAGTTCTCGGGGCCGGTCCCGGTGTTGGTGAAATTGCAGCGGCCGCCGCCGGAAATCAGGATCTTCTTGCCGGGCTTGTCGGCGTGGTCGATCACGAGGACGCGCGCCCCGGCCTGACCGGCGGTCGCCGCAGCCATCAGCCCCGCGCCGCCCGCCCCGAGCACGATCGCGTCGTAGTCCCGCTCCTTCACGCCCATCCGCTGTTCCTTCCCGCAGAAACGCCCGAACACCCGTCACGCCGTCCCAAGACCACAAAACGCGGCCGAAGTGTACCGGGCACGGTCGCGGGTGCGGCAATGGCGTCGCGGATGGGGCTGCTACGCGAAAACGGGACCGGTCAGCACACCGTCCGGAACCGTTCGACGACGGTGTCCAGCACCACCTCCGGCGGGCGCTGCCACCAGTCGGCGGCCGAGAAGACCTCGACCTCGCAGTGGCCCGCGTAACCGGCCGCCTCGACCGCCGCGCGGATCGCCCCGAGGTCGGCGACGCCGTCGCCCATCATGCCGCGGTCCAGCAGCATGTGGCGCGTGTCCTCCAGCCAGTCGCACAGGTGATAGCCGAAGATCCGCCCCCCTGCCCGCGCCAGGCTTTCGCCCAGCGTCCGGTCCCACCAGACGTGATAGACGTCCACGGCGAGGCCGATCTGCGGATCGCCGACGGTGTCGCAGAGGTCCAGCGCATCGCGGACGGTGAACAGGCAGGTGCGGTTGCCGCCGAACATCGGGTTGAGCGGTTCCAGCGCCAGCCTGACGCCGGCGGCGCGGGCGTGCTCGACATGCCGCGCGAGGCGGTCGGCAAGGCGCTTGCGGCTCTCGCCCAGCCCTGTCGTGCCGGGCTCGGTCCCGCCGGTGACGATGGTCAGGACCGGTGCGCCGAGCGCGGCGGCCATGTCGATGCTGCCGCGCATCTCGTCATCCGAGCCGGCGTCGCGGCCGGTCAGGTAGGGCGTCCGGCACAGGCCCGCGACCGCCATCCCGGCGGCGCGCACCCGTTCGCCGATCTGCGCGGCGCGTGTTCCGATCTCGCGCCGCCAGAAGACGATCCCGCCGAAGCCCCGTTCGGTGCAGGCGTCGATCAGCCTTTCCGGGGACCACCCCGCGCCGTGGCCCTCCAGGTTGTGCCCCAGCGTCGCGGTGTTCAGCGCCAGCGCCGAGGTGTCCTGCGAGAAGTCGCGCATCAGGTCACGCCATGGAGCGCCAGCAGCCGCTTCATCCGCGCCACCGCCATCTCCGGGTCGCGCAGCAGGCCGCAGCCGTCGGCCAGGCGGAAGACCTCGGTGAAATAGGGCAGCGGGCGCATCGCCTGCGCGCCGTTCAGCATCACGAAATGGTCCTGGAACCCGTTCAGCCAGGCCAGGAAGACCACGCCGGTCTTGTAGTACTGCGTCGGCGCGCGGAAGATCAGGCGCGCCAGCGGCACGGTCGGGTCCAGCGTCGCGCGGAAGCCCGCCGAATCGCCCTGCCCCAGCCGGTCCACCGCGTGGGCGGCGGCGACGGCGAGCGGGTCGAAGATGCCGAGCAGTGCGTGGGAAAAGCCCTGCGCGTCGCCCTCGATCAGTTCGGGATAGTTGAAGTCGTCGCCGGTATACATCCTGACGCCTTCGGGCAGGCGGCGGCGCAGGGCGATCTCCTTGTCCTTGTCGAGAAGCGAGATCTTGATCCCGTCCACCCTGGCGGCGTTGGCCTCGATGATCGTCAGGACCGTGTCGAGCGCCTCCTCGAACCCGGCGCTGCCCCAGTAGCCGGCCAGCGCGGGGTCGAACATCTCGCCCAGCCAGTGCAGGATCGCCGGGCGGTCGCAGGCCGACAGCAGCTCGCCGTAGAGGCGGATGTAGTCGTCCGGCCCCGAGGCCACCCGCGCCATCGCCCGGCTGGCCATCAGGATCACCCGGGCATCGAGCGCCTGGATGGCGTCGAGCTGATGCATGTAGGCACGCCGCACGTCGTCGACGCTGCGGGCCTCTGCGGGGGCCAGGTGGTCGGTGCCGCAGCCGTTGGCCACCAGCGCGTCGGGCAGCTCGGCGCGGGTGCGGCGGATCAGCTCCAGCGCGCCGTCCCAGTCCAGCCCCATGCCGCGCTGCGCCGTGTCCATCGCCTCGGCGATGCCAAGGCCGAGGCCGTGGAGGTGGTGGCGGAAGCGCATCGTCGCCTCCCAGTCCACGGTCGCGAGGCCGGAGGGATCGTTGGCGGTGAAGGGATCGGCCACCACGTGGGCGGCGGAATAGACGATGCGCGCCGGATCGGCGGGCAGCCGGGATTCGGGCAGGGGGGTGCCGGTCAGGATGTAGTCGGTCAGCCTGCCGGAGGTGTCGGGAAGGGCAATCTTCAAGCGCGGTCTCCTTCAGAAGCGCGACACCAGCATCCCGGCATCCGCCGAGATCGCCT
The DNA here is from genome assembly GCF_002869745.1 of Oceaniglobus roseus. Lineage (GTDB taxonomy): Bacteria > Pseudomonadota > Alphaproteobacteria > Rhodobacterales > Rhodobacteraceae > Oceaniglobus > Oceaniglobus roseus. The sequence continues at coordinate 92,188 of NZ_PNOS01000012.1, read as the reverse complement.
GTCCGGTGGTGTAGGGCAGCCGCCCGGAGGCGAGCGCGGCGATGATCCCGCCGATCTCGGCGGGCTGGCCGACGCGGGGGAACAGGGTCAGCCCCGCCTTCGCGCGCTCCTCGTACTGCGCGATCATCGGGGCGGTCATCTCGGTCGCGATCAGGCCAGGCTGGACGTCGTAGACGGCGATCTCCTCGCGGCCCAGCCGCACCGCCCAGAGCTTCGACGACATGGCCGCGGCGGCCTTGGAGACGCAGTATTCGCCCCGCGGTTCGGCCACGGCGACGGCGTTGGACGAGGTGACGTTGACGATGGCGTGGAACAGCGCGGGATCGCGCCGACGCCCCAGCAGCCGGCGCGCGAAGGCCTGGGTCAGGAAGAACGGCGCCTTGGTGTTGACGGCGAGGCAGCGGTCATAGCTCGCCTCGCTCGCCTCCAGCGGATCGCCGCGCTGCATGACCCCGACCCCGGCATTGTTGACCAGAGTCGTCAGCGGACCGAGTGCATCCTCGATGCCCGCCAGGGCCGCATCGTGGGCGGCCAGGTCGGTGACGTCGAAGGGCGCGGCGTGGGCGGGCACGCCGCAGGCTTCGACCTCGGCCAGCGCGGCGCGCAGTTCGGCGTCGTCGGCCGGTCCGTTGAGAGCGACGGCAAAGCCCTCGCGCGCCAGCGCCACCGCCGTCGCCAGGCCGATGCCGCGGCTCGATCCGGTGACGAGGGCCACCTGCCTGCTCATGCCGCCGCCCCCTTGGCCAGAAGTTCGCGGGCGATGATCATGCGCTGGATCTGGTTCGTGCCCTCGTAGATCTGGGTGATCTTGGCGTCGCGGTAGAGCCGTTCCACCTCGAAGCCGCGGATGTAGCCCGAGCCGCCGAAGACCTGCACCGCGTCCGCCGTGCGCGCCACGGCCATGTCCCCGGCAAAGCATTTCGCCATCGAGCAGAAGCGCGTCGCGTCCCCGCCGGTGTCGATCTTGTGCGCCGCGCTGAGGACCAGCAGGCGCGCCGCCTCGACATCCTTGGCGATGTCGGCCAGCAGCCACTGCACGCCCTGGAATTCGGCGATCGGCTTCTTGAACTGCTTGCGCTGGCGGGCATAGTCCACGGCCGCCTCCAGCCCCGCCTGACCGATGCCCACCGCCAGCGCGGCGATGCCGACGCGGCCCTTGTCGAGCACGCTCATCATCATGTGGAAGCCGCGCCCCTCGGTGCCCAGAAGCGCCTCGGCGGGCATGCGGACGTTGTCGAAGTTCAGCGCGCCGACCTGGCTGGCGCGCTGACCCATCTTGTGCTCCTTCGGACCGCGCGAGACGCCCTCGGCGTGCAGGTCGACGATGAAGATCGACATGCCGCGATGCCCCGCCGCGGGGTCGGTGCGGGCCAGCACGAAGCCGACATCGGCCACCGGCGCGTTGTGGATCCAGATCTTGCCGCCGTTCAGCACCCAGCCGTCGCCGTCGCGCACGGCGGTGGTCCGGATGCCCGAGACGTCGGTGCCGGCCTCGGGTTCGGTGATGCAGTAGGCGCCGCGCTTTTTCGCCTGGAGAAGCGGCACCAGCCAGCGGTCCCGCTGGGCGTCGCTGCCGTGCTGCACCAGCAGGGTCGACAGCAGCTCGACCAGACCGCACTGATCGGCGACGCTGGCATAGCCGCGCGACAGCTCCTCCATCACCAGCGCGTAGGTGACCGTGTCGAAGCCCGGCCCGCCCATCGACTCGGGCACGCTGATCCCGAACAGCCCAAGCTCGGCCATCCGGTCGTAGAGTTCGGACGGAAAGCGCTCTTCCCTATCCAGCTCCTCGGCCATGGGGCGAATGACGTCCTGAGCGAACTCCCGCGTCATGTCGCGCACCTGAACGTGCATCTCGGTCAGAAACATCCCGCCTCCCACAGTAACCGTTTGGTTACTTTTACGGTGCAACCGGGTTCCCGGTCAAGCCCCGAAGAGGGTTGATTTGCGGCGTCCGATCTGCCTTATATAACTATACGGTTACTTATGGGAGGACGGCATGAACCCTGACGAGAAGGTCAAGTTCGGGCGGGTCGATCTGGAGGTCACGCCCTTCGGATTCGGCACCGCCCCCATCGGCAACATCTTCCGCGAGATCGACGAGGGCACCTCGGACGCGATGATCCAGACCGCCTGGGACAGCGGCGTGCGCTATTTCGACACCGCGCCGATGTACGGCCACGGGCTGGCCGAGCTGCGCACCGGGCATTCGCTGCGCTGGAAGGAGCGCGACGATTTCGTGCTGTCCTCCAAGGTCGGGCGGATCCTGAAACCCGCACGCAGGCAAGATATCGACTATGCGCCCTGGACCAACGCCGGGCGGTTCACGATGCACTTCGACTACAGCTACGATGGCACGATGCGCAGCTTCGAGGACAGCCTCCAGCGGCTGAACCTCGAGCGGATGGACATCTGCTTCATCCACGACATCGACGTGTTCACCCGCGGCGCGGAACAGCCCGAGGTCTTCGACCAAGCGATGGACGGTGCGTGGAAGGCGCTGTCGGAGCTGCGCGACCAGGGCGTGGTCAAGGCGATCGGCGTCGGCGTGAACGAATGGGAGGTGTGCCACGCGGCCCTGCAACAGCGCGACTTCGACTGTTTCCTCCTGGCCGGGCGCTATACCCTGCTGGAGCAGGATTCGCTGAACGACTTCCTGCCGCTCTGCGAGGAACGCGGTGCGGCGGTCGTGGTCGGGGGCGGCTTCAACTCGGGCATCCTGGCCACCGGGGCGGTGGAGGGCGCGAAGTACAACTACGCCCCCGCCCCGGCCCAGATCATGGACCGGGTCCGCCGGATCGAGGCCGTCTGCGCCGAGTACGACGTGCCGCTGCCCGCTGCCGCGCTCCAATTCGTCGTGGCCCATCCGGCGGTGCCGACCTTCATGGCGGGCACACGCACGGTCGAGCAGTTGCAGCAGAACCTCGCCTGGTTCAGCCACCCGATCCCGGACCAGTTCTGGGCGGACCTGAAGGCGAAGGGGCTGCTGCGCGAAGACGCGCCCACACCGTGAGCGGCCGACGCCTCGGGCCGGGCCGCCATGGCCTGGCCGACCTTTCGGTGGGGGATGTCATCGAGACCGCGCGGCAGGTGGTCGGCGTCGAGACGATCGACGCCTTCGCCGCGCTGACCGGCGACCGCTTCGAGATCCACATGACGGCGGAAGGTGCGCGGCGGCACGGATTTTCCGACCGGGTCGCCCACGGGCTTCTGGTGCTGTCGATGGTTGACGGGCTGAAGAACCGGGCGGCGGCGCAGTTCGACGCCATCGCCTCGCTCGGCTGGGACTGGACCTTCGCCGCGCCGGTGCTCGCGGGCGACAGCATCGCCGCGCGGATCACGGTGACGGCGCTCAGGGCGACGTCGGACGGCAGGCGCGGCATCGCCACGCTGGAGTTCGAGGTGACGAACCAGCGCGGCGAGACGGTGCAACGCGGGGTGAACCGGCTGATGATCCACGCGTGACGGCGGGTCGGCCCTGCGCCGGGGCGCCCGGGTGCGACCCCGGCAGGACCGCTGCCGAAGGCCGTCACACCTCGATGTCGCAGACGAAGACCCCCTCGGCCCCACCGTCGAGGCAGGCGACGATGTCGCCGCCGATGGCCTGGTGCACCTCGTCCACCAGATAGGCGTCGCGCACCGCGAGATCCCGGAAGTCGAACCAGAACATGTCGAGGAAGCCGCGCACCAGCGGCGTCTCGACCGAGACGTTCCGGCGGTGCCGGAAGTCGGCGATGCCGTCGATGCGGGCGCCCAGGCCGGCCAGCCGGTCGTAGAGCGCCTGTTTCGTCGCCGCGTCGACGTCGTCGCGGAACCGCAGGTGCACAAGATGTCGGATCATGTCTCAATCTCCCCTGCCGCCGAAGTCCGGGCGGCGTTTCTCCCTGAAGGCGGTCACGCCCTCGCGCAACTCGTCGCTGGCGGCGGAGATGCGGCCCGCGAAGGATTCCAGCACCCGCCCGCCTTCCTCGCCCTCGGCGGCGTTGATCAGCATCTTGGTCAGCTCCGTGGCCAGCGGTCCGCGCGTCAGGAGGGACCGCGCCACCGCCTGCGCCGCACCCAGCGCCTCGCCCTCGGGCACGACCCGGTCGGCCAGCCCCGCCAGCAGGGCCTGTTCCGCCGTCAGCACCTCGCCGAACAGGGCCATCCGCCGCACCGCCTGCGCCCCGAAGCGGCGCACCGCCCGCTGCGTGCCGGACCACCCTGCGATGATGCCGAGGCCGGTTTCCGGCTGGCCGAAGCGCACCTGCGCCTCGGCGATGCGGTAGTCGGCGCAGGCGGCCAGCTCCAGACCGCCGCCCAGCACCGGACCGTTCAGCGCCGCGATCACCGGCTGGCGCAGCCGGGCCAGCCGGTCGAACACCTCGTGCCCGTCGCGCACCCAGTGGCGCGCGAAGGCGGCGGGGCTTTCGCCGCTCCAGGCCGCGATGTCGCCTCCGGCGCAGAAGCTGCGGCCACTGCCGGTGAGGATCAGCACGCCGATGTCGTCGCGCCGCTCGATCTCGCGGCAGAGCCCGGCCAGGGCCTCCATCATCGCCGCGTCGAGCGCGTTGCGCTTGTCCTCGCGCCGGATGCGAAGGGTGCCGACGCCCGCCCCGACCGTCAGCGCGAAGGCCTCGTGCCCGCTCATGCGCCGGCCAACGCCAGCTGCATGGGCGCCGGGTCGAACAGACGGGCGTCCATCGTCTTCAGGTCGTTGGCGACCCTCAGCGGTGTCGCCGCCCGGTCCAGGATGTCGCGCTGCACGTCCAGCCCCGGCGCGATCTCGGTCACGACCAGTTCGCCGTCGACCAGCCGGATCACGCAGCGCTCGGTCACATAGGTCACGTCCTGCCCCTGCTCCCTTGCCCGCGCCCCGGAGAAGGAGACCTGATCCACCGCGTCGACGAACTTCGCCACCTTGCCCTCGGTGTCGATCACCAGCCTGCCCTCCTCGATGTGCATCTTCGCCCCGGCGTTGAAGTTGCCGGAGAAGACGATCCTGCGGGCGCGCGCCGTGATGTCGACGAATCCCCCCGCCCCAGCCGTGCGGTGCGGCACGCCGCGCAGCCGCGAGACGTTGACCGAGCCGTCGCGGCCGACCTCGAGGAAGGACAGGAGCGAGGCGTCGAAGCCCCCGGCCTGGAAATAGGTGAACTGGTGCGGCGAGGCGACGAAGGCCTCGGCGTTGGCGGCACAGCCGAACTTGAAATCCAGCAGCGGCACCCCGCCGACGGCCCCCTGCTCGATCATCCATGTCACCGCCCCGTGCAACCCCTCCTCGACAAGGATGCGCGGCACGTTGGCGGAGATGCCGAAGCCGATGTTCACCGCCCAGCCCTGTCGCAGCTCCTGCGCGACCCGGCGGGCGATGACCTTGCCCACGTTGAACTCGGCGCTGCGGAAGCTGTGCAGCGGGCGGATCAGCTCGCCCGAGATGGCCGGGTCATAGGGGGTCGCCGTGGTCTGCAACTGCTCGGGCGCCTCGACGACAAGATCGACGAGGATGCCGGGCACGCGCACGTCATGGGGCCGGATTGAGCCGTTCTGCGCCACGCGCTTCACCTGCGCGATGACCAGGCCGCCGGAATTGCGGGCGGCAAGGGCCAGCTCCATCGCGCCCAGGTAGGCGCCTTCCTGCTCGAAGCTCAGGTTGCCGCGTTCGTCGGCCGTGGTGGCGCGGATGATGGCCACGTCGGGCCGGATCGCCGGGAAATAGAGCCAGTCCTCGCCCTCGAACTCGCGGTGCGAGACGACAGGCTCGGCCCGGGCGGCGTCGTTCATGGCACAGCCCTCCAGGTCCGGATCGACGAAGGTGGCAAGCCCCACCTTGGTCAGAACGCCGGGCCGCTTGGCCGCGCCCTCGCGCAGCATGTCGAAGATGATGCCGGAGGGGATGTTGTACGCCTTCACCTGCCCGGCGGTGATCATCTGCCAGATCTTCGGCGGCTCGGCCTTCGTCGGACCCGACGGATAGGATCCGCCGATGATCTTCGACAGCAGGCCGGGCCTGGCGATGTGATCCACGCCGGGCGTGCCGAACATGTCCCCGGCCGCGATCGGGTGGATCGAGGTGAGGTTGCGCGGCGCCCCCGTTTCGTCGAAGCGGCGGCCCAGGGCGGCCAGCACCGCGTCGGGGCAGCACAGCCCGCTCGAGGAGTTCACGGCGATGGTGGCGTTATCCCCGATGCGGCCGACGGCCTCTTGCGCGGTGGCGATCTTGGACATCTCCGGTTGCCTCTTTGTAACTAAATGGTTACTGTCAATATGCCGCCAAGCATGGCGGCAATCAACCCCGATGTGCCGCCGCCGGTGCGGAAAACGCGGGTATCCAGCCAGGGAGGGCCAGCCGTGACCGTATATTTCGAGAAGACCTATCAGCGCGCCTTCGGGACGTTCCCGCTGAAGGGGCAGGAGCTGCACGACGCGGTCCTCGCGGCGGCCGAGGTGGGCTACCGCGCCTTCGACACCGCGCAGATGTACGGGAACGAGACCGAGACAGGCGCGGCGCTGAAGGCCACCGGGCTGGCGCGCAGCGATCTGCTGATCACCACCAAGGTCGACATCGCCAATTTCAGCGAGGAGAAGTTCCTCCCCTCGGTCGAGGCCAGCCTGAAGGCGCTGCAGATCGAACAGGCCGACGTGCTGCTGCTGCACTGGCCGACCCCGGGCGGCGACATCAGGCTCTCGCTCCAGCTTCTGCAACGGGCCTTCGACCGGGGACTGGCGCGGCACATCGGGATCTCGAACTATACCGCGCAGATGATGCGCGACGCCCGCGCCATCGTCGATGCGCCGCTCGTCACCAACCAGGTCGAGTTCCATCCGCTGCTGAACCAAGACAGGCTGCTGGCCGCCGCGACCGAAACCGGCATCCCGCTGGCCTCCTACTGCTCGGTCGCGCGGGGCGAGGTGTTCAGGCATGCCATCTTCGCCGAGATCGGCAAGGCCTACGGCAAGAGCGCGGCGCAGGTGGTGCTGCGGTGGATCCTGCAGAAGGGCGTCAGCATCAACACCATGTCGACCAAGGCCGAAAACATCGCGGCGAATTTCGACGTGATGGACTTCACCCTGTCCTCGATCGACATGGACCGGATCGAGGAGATGACGAAGACCGGCTATCGCATCGTCGGCAAGGACCTGGTGCCCTACGCTCCGGATTTCGACTGACGGGAAAGAAGGGGCGGCACCATGGCCGCCCCAGTCACTGACAGGGAGGAGTCAGCGGTTTCCCCGCACCAGGTCGGCGGCCTTTTCGCCGATCATGATGGTGGGGGCATTGGTGTTCGATCCGACGAGGCTCGGCATCACCGAGCTGTCGCAGATCCTGAGCCCGTCGATGCCGCGCACCCGAAGCTTCGGATCGACCACCGCCATCGGATCGCTCTCGGCGCCCATCTTGCAGGTGCAGGTCGGATGATATGACGTGCGGCCGTACTGGCGGGCATAGGCCTCCAGCTCGGCCTGGCTCCTGACGCTCTCGTCCGGGTACCGGATCTTGCGGATGTGCTTCTGCAGCGCCGCCTGTTCGAAGATCTCGCGGCTGATCCTTACCCCCTCGACCGCGGTCTTCAGGTCGTCGGGATCGCCGAGGAAGTTCGGATCGACCACGGGCAGCGCCTTCGGATCGGCCGAGCGCAGGCGCACCGTGCCGCGCGACCGGGGGCGCAGGACATAGCTGTTCAGCGTGATCCCCGACGATCCCTTCGGCACCGACGGCACGCCCGCCTCGGCCCCCGCGCCTGCGAGGAAATGGAATTGCAGGTCGGGGATCTGGCGGCTGCGGTCGGCGTACCAGAACGCGCCCCCCTCGACCACGTTCGAGGTCACGGGCCCGGCCCCGAAGAGATAGTACTGCGCGCCCGCCCAGATCATCCAGTGCAGCCTGTTGTACCGGTCGAGGCTGTCGTGCCCCTTCAGTTCGGCCACGATGTCGATGCCGAAGTGATCCTGCAGGTTCTCGCCCACGCCGGGCAGATCGGCGTGCACCGCGATGCCCTTCTCGCGCAGATGGGCCGCCGGGCCGAGACCGGAGAGCATCATCATCTTCGGCGACCCGATGGCGCCCGAGGTCAGCAGCACCTCGGACTCCGCGCGCACCGTCACCCGCTTGCCGTCCTGCGCATATTCGATGCCGGTGGCGCGGCCGTTCTCGATGACGATGCGGTGCACGAGGCAGCCGGTCCGGACCGTCAGGTTGCGCCGCTTCGCGGCCGGGCGAAGATAGCCCACGGCCGCCGAACAGCGACGGCCGTTCCGCGTCGTGGTCTGGTAGACGCCCGAGCCTTCCTGCACCGCCCCGTTGAAATCCGGGTTGTAGGGGATGCCGCGCTGCTGGCAGGCCTGCACGAAGGCGCGGGTCATCGGCTGGGGTTGCGGGACGTTCGACACGCCCAGCTCGCCCTCGGTGCCGTGCCATTCGCCCGCGAGGAAGGTGTTGCCCTCGGAGCGCAGGAAATACTTCCGGACGTCGGCGAAGGCCCAGCCCTCCGCCCCCTCTTCCCCGGCCCAGCGGTCGTAATCGGCGGGGTTGCCGCGGGTGAAGACCTCGGCGTTGATCGACGAACCCCCGCCGATGACGCGGGCCTGCGCGTAGGGGATCTCACGGTTGTCGGCGTGCTTCTGGGGCGCCGTCACCAGCCCCCAGGTCAGCGGGCCGGTCGTCATCTTGGCAAAGCCCACGGGCATGTGGATCAGCGGATGGCTGTCCTTCCCGCCCGCCTCCAGCAGCAGCACCCGGGCCGCGGACTCCGCGGTCAGCCGGTTGGCCAGCACGCAGCCCGACGATCCGCCGCCGACGATGATGTAATCGAAGCCTTCCGGCATAACTCCCCCCACTCTTTCCCGTCCCGGCACGTCCGCCGCCCCGCGGGCGCCTCAGGCGATCCAGGGCGTTCGCTTGCCGATCTCCACGTGCACGGACTTGACCTGCGTGTATTCCCCGACGCCGTACATGCCCGCCTCACGCCCCCAGCCCGACTGCTTGAACCCGCCGAGCGGCAGTTCGGGCCCGCCCGCCAGCGTGGTGTTCACCCAGAACCGCCCGGCCTGGACCCGGCGCGTGACCGTCAGCGCCTTGTCGATGTTCCTGCTCCAGACGCTGGCCGCAAGTCCGTATTCGGTGTCGTTGGCCAGCGCGATCGCCTCGTCCATCGTGTCGAAGGGAAGGATCGTCAGCACGGGGCCGAAGATCTCCTCGCGCGCGATGGCCATGTCGGGCGTCACGTCGGCGAACAGCGTCGGCGCGATGTACCGGCCGCCCCCGAGATCGAGCGCCTCGCCGCCGCAGATCAGCCGCGCGCCCTCGGCCTGTCCCCTGGCGATGTAGTCGAGGATGGTGCGGTTCTGCGCCTCGGTGGTGATCGCGCCCACCTGCGTCGCGGCGTCCAGCGGATCGCCGATGACGATCCTGGCGAACTTGTCCCGAAGCCTCTGCGCGAAGTCCTCCGCCACGGAGCGCTGAACGATCAGGCGGGAGCCCGAGACGCAGCATTGCCCGGTGTTGAAGGCGATGCCGAAGGCCACGCCGTCGGCCGCATCCTCGAGATCGGCATCGGCGAAGACGATCTGCGGGTTCTTGCCGCCAAGCTCCAGCCCCAGCTTCTTGAAGTTCGACCGGCCCGCCGCCTCGACCACGCGCCGTCCCACCGCGGTCGAGCCGGTGAAGGACAGCATGTCGACGCGCGGATGCTCGATCAGCGCCTGCCCGATGGTGGAGCCGGACCCCGTGACCACGTTCATGCAGCCGGCGGGCAATCCCGCCTCGGCCAGGATCCCGGCAAGGATCAGCGTCGTGGCGCTGGTCGCCTCAGACGGCTTGGCGACGATGGTGCAGCCCGAGGCGAGGATGTAGGGCACCCTCTCGCACAGGATCAGGATGGGGAAGTTCCATGGCGTGATGATCCCCACCACGCCGACCGGTTCGCGCGTGACGAAGCCGAACATCCCGTCGCCGAGATTGTTGAAGCTGTCGCCGTGGAGGGAGCGCGCGAGGCCCGAGGCATACTCGAACATGTCGGCGCAGCCCGCCACCTCGCCCCGCGCCTGAGAGATCGGCTTGCCGTTCTCCAGCGTCTCCCAGTAGGCGATCTCCTCGGCCCGCTCGCGGATCAGCGCCCCGGCGCGCAGCAGGACGGCCGCCCGCGCCTGCCCGGTCAGCCCCGACCAGCGCCGGTCGTCGAAGGCGGTCCGCGCCGCGTCCACGGCGGCGTCCAGATCGGCCAAGGTGCATTTGGGGATGCGCGTCACCGGGACGTCATGGCCGGGAGAACGGCGCAGGAAGACCTCGCGCGGTCCGGCGGGCACCTCGGCGCCATCGAGGAAGAAGCCGAACGTGCGCGGCTCGGACGGCAGCGACAGCCGCGTGCTCAGGGTGTCCATGGGGTGTCTCCTTTTCTCAGCCGCGCCGGTCCAGGGCGTGCCGCCAGTCGTTCCAGCCGCCGTCGACCGAGGACGGCGCGGCGTGCCATTCGGGCATCGCAAGGCCGGTGGCGGGATCCCTGGCGGGGATGGGCAGCATCATGATCCGCTTGCAGGCCCGCCGGTAATCCTCGTCCGACAGGAAGGCCTCCTGGATGTCGTCCCAGTCGCGCCCGTCGGGATAGCCGCCGCACATGTGGATGTCGTCGGCCTGCGCGACCATCTCGTGGCTGACGCCCGCTGGCATGACGATCACGTCCCCCGCCTCGATCCGCACCCGGGTCCAGCCACCTTCGCCGACCGAGAGGGAGAACTCCATCCAGCCCTGCGCACAGCCGAGGCATTCGTGGGTGGTGGAGTGGAAATGCGCGTATTCGTAGACGCCCGGATAATCCCAGTTGTTCGACCAGCCGTTCTCGCGGAAAAGCGCCTTGATCGCCTCGGCCCCGCCGCCGGGCACGGCCCCGCGATGCACCAGCAGCGGAAAGCGGCTGTTCGGGATCCGGCCCTGGGGGACGGAGGTGTAGCTTTCGGTCGTCATCGGGTGTCCTCCTCGCCGAGCACGATCTGGGTCTTCAGGTCGCCCGGCCGGTCGTTGATGCTGTCGAAGGCCTGCTGGATCTCGTCCAGCGGGAACGCCGCGCGGGTGAAGGGGGCGGTCGTCAGGCGGCCGTGGACAAGCAGGGTCAGCGCATCGTGCATGTCCTGCCCCATCCCCGCGACCGAGCCCGCGACGGAGTTCTCGTTCAGGATCGTGTCGAGGATCGGCAGCGCCAGCCGGTCCTCGGGCCCGGTCAGGCCGAAGGCCGCGAGGTGGCCGCCCTTGCGCATCAGCCCCAGGGCCGCGGCATAGAGCGCCCTGTTGCCGACGCTCTCGATCACGACATCCGCGCCGCGCCCGTCGGTGGCCTCCAGCACCGCCTGGCGCAGCCCTCCCGGGTCCGTGACCCCGACATCGGCGCCGCAGTCCAGCGCCATCCGCACCCGCTCGGGCGAGAGGTCGGTCACGATCACCGGCGCCGCGCCGATGGTGCGCATCAACTGGACATGCAGGTTGCCCACCGGCCCCGCCCCGATCACCAGCACCGACTGGCCGAAGGTCACCTGCGCCTTGCGCGCCGCGCGGACGACGCAGGCCAGCGGCTCGGTCAGGGCCAGCACCTCGAAGGGCACGTCGTCGGGCGCCGGGATCACGAGGCGCGCGGGCACGACCATGTACTCGGCGAAGGCACCGTCCATGGTGATGCCCATCTGCCGCATCTCGGGACAGTTCAGGATCTCGTTGCGGCGGCACCAGAAGCAGCGCCCGCAGCCGATGTTCATGTCGACCACCGCCCTGCGCCCGACCTCCAGCCCCGCGACGCCCGGCCCGAGCGCCGTGATGGTGCCGGTGAACTCGTGCCCCGGCACCATGGGCAGGCTTTCGGCCGCGTAGTGCCCGTTGAAGATGTGCAGATCGGTGCCGCAGATGCCCACGCGCGCGACGCGGACCAGCGCCTCGCCCGGTCCGGGGGCCGGGATCGGACGCTCCTCGATCTCGAAGCGACCGGGCCGGGTCAGGACCGCCGCGCGCATCATTTCACGATCCGCATTTTCGAGCGGTCGATGGTCATGGCGATGGCGACGATCAGGATGATGCCGAAGATCATCTGCTGCATGGTCGCATCGACCTCGAGATAGACCATGGCGGTGCGGATCACGACGACGATCAGGGTACCGACCAGCGTATTGATCACGCCGCCCACGCCCCCGGTCAGCGGCGTGCCGCCGACGAGGACCGCCACGATGGCGAGGATCAGGAAGCCGTTGGCGAGGTTGGCGTCGCCGCCCGAGAGCTTGACCGAGAACATCAGCCCGGCGATCGCCGCGAAGCTGCCGGAGAGCGCGAAGGCGAGGATCTTGATCCGGTCCACCTTCAGCCCCGAGGCGACCGCGGCAAGCTCCCCCGCCCCCACCGCCTTCAGGGCCCGCCCGAAGGTGGTGCGGGTCTGCAGGAACCAGGCGAAGGCCAGCAGGACGCCCGCGATGATCAGCTCGTGCGGCACGCCCGCGGTGTTGCCGAACATCCAGCCGAAGCTCGCATCCCGCGCCTCGGCGTTCATCGACAGCGCCCGCTCGCCCGACAGGAACCGCGCGCCCGAGAGCGCGATGAAGCCCATCGCAAGGGTCGCCACGAAGGACGGCACGAACTGGCGCGTCGTGATCCAGCCCGATACGGCCCCGATCGCGAAGCCCGCGGCAACGCAGAGCAGCGCGACGAAGGGACCGAACTGCGCGAGATAGACGGTGGCCACCACGGTCACGAGGTTCGCCACCTGCTGCATCGAAAGGTCGATCCCGCCGATGTAGATGGCGAAGGTCATGCCGAGCGCCATGATGAACAGCGGCACGATGTCGGCCACCAGCGCCACCATGCCCGAGAGCTTGAAGAAGGCCGGGTTGACCGCGCCGACCAGCAGCACCAGCACCGCCAGCGTGATCCACGGGAACCAGGGCTTGAGTTTTTCCATGGACATGGTCCCTCCTCAGATCATGTGATGGACAAGGTCGTAGAGCGACGGCTTGTCGCCCGGCGCCATGTCGAAGCGTTTCCGGGCGACCCCGTCCCTCAGGACGAGGATCGTGTGGCTGAGGCCGATCGCCTCTTCCAGCGTGTCGGCCACCAGGACGATGCCCGCGCCCGCGTCGGACATCTCGCGGATCATGTCGTAGACGTCCTCCTTGGCGCCGATATCCAGACCGCGGGTCGGATGGTCGAGCAGGATGATGTCCGACCCGCCCGAGCGCCATTTCGCCAGCACCACCTTCTGCTGGTTGCCCCCCGACAGCCCGCCGCAGTCCTTGTGCACGTCGGGCGTCTTGATCGAGAGGCGCCGGATCCACTCCTCGGCCAGCGCCCGCTCCTCGGCGATGCGCAGGATGCCGCCCGAGGAGTACTTCTTCATCTGGCTCAGGGTCATGTTCTCGTAGACGGTCATGCCGTTGACGATGCCCTCGACCTTGCGCTCGCGCGGAACATAGCCGACGCCGCGCGCCACCGCCTCCTGCGCGTTGGTGCGGGCATAGGGCGCGCCCTTGACGCTGACCCTGCCCGACGTCGGCCGTTCCAGGCCGAAGACCGTGCGCAGGATCGCCTCGCGGCCCGCGCCTTCGGTGCCGACAAGGCACAGCACTTCTCCGGCGTGCAGGTCGAAGCTGATGTCCTCGTACCGGCCCTCGAGCGAGACGCGGTCGAAGGACAGCAGCACCTTCGACGGATCGTAGGGCTTCTGCTTCTGCTCGCGGTAGTATTCCTTGTCGATGTCGCGCCCGACCATCTTGCGCTGGATCGCCTCGACCTCTGCCGCGTCCTGCGCGACCACGTCGACCACCGCGCCGTCCTTCATGACGTAGATGCGGTCGGACAGTTCCAGAACCTCGTCCATCCGGTGGCTGACGAAGATGAACGACGCCCGGCTGGTCAGCTCGCGCACCAGGCGGAACAGCAGCTCCACCTCCTCGCGCGCGAGCACGCTGGTCGGCTCGTCCAGCAGGATCACCAGGTCGCCGTCGATCCGCTCTTCCAGCGTCAGAACCTTCGCCAGCTCCACCAGCTGACGCTGGGCGAAGGACAGCTTCGAGGTGACGGTCGCCGGGTCGATGTCCAGCCGGACCTTGGCCAGCTGGCGACGGGCGGCGGCGTTCATCGCCTTCCAGTCGATCACGCCCCAGCGGACGAACTGCTGCTCGAACCCGAGGAAGATGTTCTCGGCCACGGTCAGGTTGGTGATCAGCGACTGTTCCTGGAACACCATGCCGATGCCGTGGTCCATGGCCTGGCGGGGGTTCTGGAAGCGCACCGTCTTGCCGCCGATGGTGATCGTGCCGCCATCGGGCTGGTAGGCGCCGTAGATCACCTTCATCAGCGTGGACTTGCCCGCGCCGTTCTCGCCCACCAGCCCGACGATCTCGCCCCGGCCGATGGTGAAGTCGACGGACTTCAGCGCGTGCACGCCGGGGAACTTCTTGTCGACCTTGTTCAGCTGATACATCGCCCCGCCCCCTATTTCACGAAGCTGATGGACTTGCGGTCGGTCGACAGGATCACGGCGAGGATCACGAGGATGCCCAGCACCCCGTCCTGCACGTACCCGGGCAGGCCGATCACCACCATGCCGTTGTCGATGACGAAGACGATCAGCACGCCGACCAGAGTGTTCCAGACCCCGCCGATGCCGCCCCAGAGGGCGGTGCCCCCGACGACGACGGCGGTGATCGAGATGAACATGAAGTTGTTGCCGGTGGCGGTCTCGGCGATGCCGATCCGCCCCACGGCCAGGAGCGCCCCCACGGCGAAGAAGACACCCGCCAGCGTGTATCCCAGGACCCTGACCCGTGCGACGTTCAGGCCCGAGGCGACGGCCAGGTCCTCGCCCCCGCCCACGGCATAGAAGTTCCGACCCAGCGTGGTGCGGGTCTGGATGAACCAGCCGAGGAGCAGGAACAGCCCGGCCACGTAGACCATCAGCGGAAAGCCGAGGATGCGCTCGGTCAGGAGCGAGCGGAACAACTCGTCCTCGATGCGGATGCGGTCGCCGCCGGTCATCACCATGGCAAGCCCGGTGCCGACGAAGCCCATCGCGAGTGAGGCCATGAAGGACGGGATCTTCAGCCTGACGTGGATCAGCCCGTTGACGAAGCCCAGAAGCCCGCCCACCAGCATCGCGAAGGGAATCGCGAGCCAGGCCCAGCTGGCCAGCGTGCCGCCCAGCCACAGGAAGCAGAAGGCGAAGGCCACCGCGCAGACCGATACCGTGCCTTCCATCGACAGGTCGATCGACCCCATGATGATGATGAAGGTCACGCCCACCGCGACCATGAGGGCGGGCGAGGCGGCGATCAGGATGCGCGCGAAGTTGCGGATCGACAGGAACCGCGGCTCCATCAGCGTGAAGATCGCGCACAGCACCAGCAGCACCAGCAGGGGCGCCCATTTCAGCAGCGCGTCGCGGCTGATCGCGGCCCGCGGCCGTGCCCTGGTCGTGACCGTGGTCGTGGATTGTAAGGTGGCCAAGACGCTTCCTCCCCGAAGCTGCCGGGCGTCCTCAGACGCCGTGGTCCCGGTGACGGGGCCGGCCGGACAGACGTGCCGCCCGGCCCCTTACCCGCGCTTACTTGTAGACGATGGGTCCGTTCGACGGCCCCCAGAAGTCGGTCCAGTCGTAGGTCGGAACGCTGTCGAGGTAGTTGGCCTTGAACTCCAGCGCGTCCTCCGGCCGCACCATGATGGTCGGGCCGTAGAATTCGCGGTGCTCGTTGGGTTCCTCGGAGGGTTTGAACGTGCCGACGGCCGCGTGATAGGCCAGCGAAGCGGTGATGCCGCCGCCCCAGTGCGGGTTGGTGAAGACGGTGGCGAGGATCTTTCTGTCCGCCACCAGCTGCACCGCCTGCGGGTTGCCGTCGTAGGACACGATCGGCATGTCCTCGATCCCCTCGGCGCGCAGCGCCTCCAGCACGCCGTAGGCGATGGTGTCGTTGGCGCAGTGCACGCCGGTGATCTCCTCGCCGTAGCGCGTCAGGAAGGCCGACATCACCTGGTTGGCCTTCTGCGTGTCCCAGTCGGCGGGCTCGGCGGCCAGCAGTTCGACGTCGGGGTAATCCTTCAGCGCGTTCTTCAGGCCCTGAAGACGCTCGATCGCCGGGTTGTTCGACGCGATGCCGCCCAGGTGCACGACGCCGCCCTTGCCGCCCATCGCCTCCAGCAGGATGCGCGCCGTCTCCTCGGCAGGGCCCTCGTCGGACCAGCTCATGTGGCTGACGTAGTTGTCGCCGAAGTCCCAGGGGTGCAGGTCGTCGGTCTTGTTCCAGAGGGTCGAGACATAGGCGTTCGCCGCCACCACGGCCTCGACCACCGGGCGCGCGTTCGGCGCGTCGTTGGTGTCGATGGCCAGCGCGAGGTTGCCGCCCGTCTTTGCCAGGATCGCCTTCACGTCGGCCAGCGACTTCTCCGAGGAGCCCTCGTTGATCAGGTGGGTCAGCGCGTCCTTGGACATGCCGAGGCTCTGCACGAAGGCCTCGCCTCCCGACACGATCTCGTTCCAGTAGGGGTTCGTGCGGTTGCGGTAGGACCAGGCGATGGTCGGGTCGGTCAGCGCCGCGCGCGCCATGCCGGGGCCGAGCGCGCCGAGCGCCGCGACGCCGCCCAGGCCGTAGGCCGACGCGAACAGGAAGTTGCGCCGGTTGATTTTCTCTTTCTCGATGAAGTCCCTGATGAACGTGGACATGGTCTCTCCTCCCTGGACGGCTTGCGGCCGTGCTCCTCAAATGCGCGTCCTGCCCCGAGTATCTTGGGATGCCGCGCCCCGATCCTGTGGGGCCCGCGCCAATTAACGCACTAAACAGTTACTTCTTTAAAGACCGAATCGTCAAGCCCCCTGAGCGCTAGGACAGACCCGCCTTGCGGCACAGGGGACGAAGACTTTGACCGCCCGTCACAATCTGGAGTAGGTGCTTGGAAACCGGATCAGGTCGAAGTGAGAAGATGGCTGCGAACACGCCCAGGAAGACCCGCGATGCCGACGCGACGCGCGCCCGCATCCTTGCCGCGGCGAAGAAGGAGTTCGCCAGGAGCGGCCTCGGCGGCGCCCGCGTCGACGAGATCGCCGACCGCGCCAAGGCCAACAAGCGGATGATCTACCACTATTTCGGCAACAAGGAGGACCTGTTCCGCATCATCCTGGAAGAGGCCTATACCGACATCCGGACCGCCGAGCAGAAGCTGGAGTTGGAGCACCTGCCGGCGCGCGAGGCGCTGGAGAAGCTGATCCGCTTCACCTGGACCTACTACCTGAAGAACCCCGAGTTCATCACCCTCGTGAACAGCGAGAACCTGCACAAGGCCCGCCACCTGAAGAAGTCCGACAAGATCGACGAACTGTTCCGGCGCTTCGTCGGGATGGTCGGCGACCTGCTGGAACGCGGCGTCGCCGAAGGCGTGTTCCGCCCCGGCATCGACCCGGTGCAGCTGAACATCACCATCGCCGCCATCGGATACTACTACCTGACCAACCGGTTCACCGGCTCGATCGTGTTCAAGCGCGACCTGATGGCGCCGGAGGCGCTGGAAGAGCGGCTGGCCTTCAACATCGAGACCATCATGCGGCTGGTCTGCGTCACCCCCTGAGGCTCAGCCGGGCGCGAGGCCAAGCGCCCGGATCGCCGCTTCGGCGCAGGCGATGTCCTCGTGGTCCTGGGCGCCGGACACGCCGATCCCGCCGATGCAGGCGCCGCCCTCGAAGATCGCGACCCCTCCCCCCCAGGCGATGAAGCGCTGCCGCGTGGACAGGCCCAGCGAAAGCGTCTGGCTCGACGCCATGCGCTCTCCGAAGGCCCTGGTCGACCGGCGCAGGGTGGCAGCGGTATAGGCCTTGTCCAGCGCGAACTCTCCGATCGGAGGCGCGACGCTGTCTGTGCGGCCGAACGCGACGAGATAGCCGAACGGGTCGCAGACCGCGACCGCGACCTCCCACCCTTCGGAACCGGCGTGGGTCAGCGCCTTCTCGACAAGGGTCTGCGCCGCCTTCGGCGTGATCTGGGGCCTAGTGTGGCTGAGGGTCATGTCTGCTGCGGGTCCTGAGGATTGAACGATTCATGGATAGGCGGCGCAGCGCCCGTCGAACAGGCGCGGACAGGAACCTGCGCCGCGGAATCCTTGCGACGACCCCGATCCTGCCGCTCCCGGCCCCGGCCGGGGAAAGCGGCACGTGCGGCACCGGCCCCGCCGGAGAGTCGGATCAGTCGCCGTAGATCGCCAAGACGGGTGCGTCGCCCTCGCGGACGCTGCCGCGGTACATGCCCTCGCAGTTGAACGGCAGCGCCAGATTGCCTTTCGCGTCCACGGCGATCACCCCGCCCGAGCCGTCGTTCGGCCCGAGATCCTCCATCACGACATGGCGCGCGGCCTCGGCGAGCGATTCGCCGCGATGGCGCATCCTCGCGGCGATCTCGGCGCCGGCCGTCCAGCGGATGAACACCTCGCCATGGCCGGTGCCGGAGACCGCGCAGGTGGCGTCGTCGGCGAAGGTGCCCGCGCCGGGGATCGGCGTGTCGCCCACCCGGCCCGGCAGCTTGGCCGTCATTCCGCCGGTCGAGGTCGCCGCCGCGACGTGGCCCGCCCGGTCGCAGGCCACCGCGCCGACGGTGCCGTGACGGCGCGCGGGATCGTCGCTTTCCTCGCCCTTCGCGCGCATCTCCATCGTCTTCTGCAGGGCATCCCAGCGGGATTGCGTGAAGAAGTAGTCGCGGTCGCCGAACTCCAGCCCGGCCGCGCGGGCCAGTTCCAGCGCATTGGGGCCGATCAGGCAGACATGGGGCGTGCGCTCCATCACCGCCCGCGCCAGCCGGACCGGGTTCTTCGGACCGAAGACCCCGGCCACCGCCCCCGCGCGCCGGTCGCGCCCGTCCATCACGCAGGCGTCCATCTCCTGCCGCCCCTCGGTGGTATAGACTGCGCCGCGCCCGGCGTTGAACAGCGGGTTGTCCTCCAGCGCGCAGACGGCGGCGGTCACGGCGTCCAGCGCCGCGCCGCCTTCCTTCAGCACCGCCTCCCCGGCCGCGAGGGCCGTGCGCAGGCCGTCCAGATAGGCGGCCTCCTTCTGTGGCGTCATCTTCGATCGCAGGATGGTTCCGGCGCCGCCGTGGATGGCCAGCGCATAGGGTCTGTCGGTCATGTCAGCCTTTCAGCCCGGCCTGTTCGGCACAGTAGCGGGCGATGTCAGCGTGGGTGGCGATCCAGCAATCGCCCTTGGCGCGGATGTGATCCAGCAGTTCGTCGAGGATGAAGGCGCGCGAGCGGTAGCCGGTGATGTGCGGATGCATCGTCAGCAGGAACAGCCCGCCCTCGGCATGGGCGCCATCGAATTCGCGGCGGAAGATGTCGAGCACGTCGGCGGGCGGCGTATAGGGACGTTGCGCGCCAAAACGGTTCATCATCAGGTAGGCCGCATCGTCGCGGATCCACTCCACCGGCAGCTCGACGATCCCCGTCGGCTCTCCCCGGTCGAGGATCTCGTAGGGGTCGTCATCGGCAAAGAGCGAGCTGTCATAGAGCAGGCCCAGCTCCCGCGCGATGGCGAGCGTGGCGCCCGAATAGTCCCAGGAGGGCGTGCGCATCCCCACGGGCCGCAGCCCCGCGATCCGCTCCAGCGTGTCGGCGGCGCGCAGCATCAGCTCGCGCTCGGTGTCGGCAGGGACATCGGTGTTGCGCTCGTGGATCCAGCCGTGCAGGGCGATCTCGTGCCCCGCCTCGGCCAGGGCGCGCTGTTCCTCGGGATGCAGCAGCGCGGCGACGGCCGGGACGAAGAAGCTGGCCTTCACGCCGTGCCGGTCCAGCACCTCGCGGATGCGCGGGATCCCCCGCCGCGCGCCGTATTCGCCCCAGCTGAGCCGGGCGACGGAAGTTCCGCCGTCGCGCAGCTCGTTCGTCTCGTGATCGCTGTCGAAGCTCAGCGCCACGGCGCAGCGCGCGCCGCCCGGCCAGCGCTCGGGCCGCAGCGACCGGCCCGCGCGCACCGCCTCGACGCGGCCGCGCCATTCCGCTTCGTCCCATTCCCACGGTTCGCTCATGCATGTCCTCCATCGACGGAAAGCACCTGGCCGCTGATCCAGTCCGCCTGAGGCGAGGCCAGGAAGGCGACGGCGGCGGCGATGTCCTCGGGCCGGCCCAGGCGGCGGCGGTGGATGCCGTTCAGCACCGCCTTCTGCCGCTCGGCCCCGAAGGCTTCCCACTGGCGGGCGGTCGAGGGGTTCGAGATGACGAAGCCCGGCGCGACCGAGTTCACTGTGATCCCGTGGGGCCCCAGTTCCAGCGCCAGCTGCCGCGTCAGCCCGACCAGCGCGTGCTTGGCCGAGGCATAGGCCTGGATCCCCGTCAGGCTGGGCCGCAGCCCCGCGCCGGAGGAGATCGTCACGATCCGCCCCACCCCGCGCGCCTTCATGCCCGGGGCGACGGCCTGGGCGCACCACATGGCGGCATCGACGTTGGCGGCGAAGATCGCGCGCCAGTCGTCCTCGCCGATCTCCTCGACCGGCCGGCCCACCTGCCCGCGCACGCCCCCGGCCGAACAGACCAGGCCGTCGATCCGGCCATGGGCCGCCTGCACCTCGTCCATCGCGGCATGGGCGCCGTCGCGGCTCCCAAGGTCGGCCGCGTGCCGCGTGACTCCCTGAAGCCCCGCCATCCCCTCCGCGTCGATGTCCACCGCGGCGACGGTCGCGCCGGACGCGATAAGCTCGGCGCAGATCGCCGCGCCGATCCCCTGCGCCGCGCCGGTGACGGCGAAGACCTGTCCGGAGAGGTCTATGCGCACAGCGGCACCAGCAGGTCGACCAGTTCGGCGGACTGGGCGCGGCGGCCGTCCTCGATGTCGTGGATCAGCTCGACCAGGCGCGCGACCACCGGCACCTCCATGCCATGGCGCGCGGCGATCACGACCATGATGCCCATCTGCGCATCGACCTCGGTCTTGCGCCTGCGCACGGCAAGGTCGCGCCAGATGCCGGAATGGGTCTTCGCCGTCTTGCGGTTGTGCGCGATCATCCGGTCCATCGCCTGCGTCATGCCCGCCGCATCGCGGGTGCGGAAGGCCTCGGGGTCAAAGCCGTTGAAGCCCAGCGGCGAGACGCCCTCGGCCGCGGCCAGCGACATGACCTCGTGGCCCAGCGCCTCGTACACGGCGCGGTGCTCGGGGCGGGCCATCGCGTCGGACATGCTGTCGGGCGTCAGCGCGGTGCAGAACAGGAGCGCACCGTATCCCATCTTGCCCCAGAGATAGCCCCAGATGTTGTCGGTCAGCACCGCGTCGGGCTCGACGATGGAGAACAGCGCGTGGATTTCCCGCGCCCGGTCGGTGATCCGCCCGTCAAGCTCGCCGATCGCCACCGCCGCGCGGTTGCCGTAGAGGATGCGCCCCGGCTCCAGCCAGTCGGCGCCGTAGTTCACGAAGCAGCCGACGGTGTTCTCCGCCCCGATCCGCGCCGCGATCACCCGCTCGTTCAGCCCGTTCTGGGCCGAGACGACATGCCCGCCCGCCGCCAGGTGCGGCAGAAGCTGCTCCAGCGCCGCCTCGGTGTGATGCGCCTTCACGGCCAGGATGATGCGGTCGTAGGTGCCCGTCACCTCCTCCGGGGTCAAGGCGGGCAGGACCTGCGTGAACTCTTCCACCGGCCCCTCGATGCGCAAGCCCTCGATGCGCATCGCCTCCACGTGCTCGGCCACGATGTCGACCATGTGCACGTCGTGCCCCGCCCGCGCGAGGTAGGCGCCGAGGATGCCGCCAATGGCGCCCGCGCCCCAGATCAGCACCGTCATGCCCAGTCGCCCTCCAGCAGCGCGCGGGTCTCGGCGACGGCGGTGGACCAGAGCCGGTCCATCACCTCGTCCGGCTTCTGGTAGACGCCGCCGTAGTTGCCGTCGCCGATCAGCTCGCGCACCCCCGCCGCCGTCCGGTCGCGCAGCTTGTCGAAGGGCACGAAGGGCTTCTGCTCCGACGGCACGCGGCGGTTGGCCAGCCGCGTCCAGGGGAAGTTCTCCATCCAGCTCGCGTGGCTCGACACCGGGTCGATCTCCTGCACGCAGGCCCAGGTCTGCGGCGCGCGCCACCAGTCGTGGAACCGGCAGCGGGCGCCCTCGTGCGCCTCCATCCACTCCATCGTCACGGGCTGCACGGGGCTGTTGCCGCCGTGGCCGTTGACGATCAGCACCCGCCGGAAGCCCGTCCTGTAGAGCGAATCGAGGATGTCGCGCACGAGCGCCGCATAGGTCGTGAGCTGCAGCGTCACGCTGCCGGGAAACGCCATGAAATAGGGGGTGAGGCCGTAGGGCACGGCGGGGAAGACGGGCACGCCCAGCGGCTCGGCCGCGTCGGCGGCGACCTTCTCCGACAGGATCGAATCGACCGAGAGCGACAGGTAGGCATGCTGCTCGGTCGAGCCCAGGGGCAGGACGCAGCGGTCGTCGTTCTCGAGGTATCGCTCGACCTCGAACCAGTTCGTCTCGGATATTCTCACGGCGCGGGTTCCTTTTCCTTCAGCTTGGCGCGGGCGACCTCGATCGCGGGCAGCAGGTCTCGGCGCACGGACTGATTGTCCGGCGTGTGGCGGTACTCGAAGGCGGTGCAGCCCTCGGGAATGTTCCTCAGCAGGTAGTCGGCGCCGGTCGCGTAGATCAGGACGTCGGCCCCGGCGATGATGCTCTCCGCGCTCTCGTCCCCGCGCACGGCCATCGCCACGTCCGAGACATGGGGCGCGAACCGCATGATCCCGGCCTTCATGATCGTCAGGAACTCGGGGAAATAGGTATAGCCCACCACACGCGCCTCGGTCGGGATCGAGGCCAGCGCGACCCGCGTCGCCTCGTTCGGGATCAGCGTCAGCTCGAAGACCGGAAGATCGGGGATCAGGGCCTGCACCTGCGGACGCAGCGTGAGCGGGGCGACGATCATGTCGACGTCGTCGGGGCGGCGGGCGGTGATCTCGGGCAGCGTGGCGGCGCGGATCGTGTCGCTGTCGTCGAGATGGGGGCGGATGCTGGCGGCATAGGCTTCGGTCGCGTCCTGGAAATTGCCGACCATCAGCAGCCGCATGGGCCGCACGGCGTCGGGCCTTGCGACGGAGAGGCGCAGCGACAGCTCGGCCGGGCCGATCCCGCATTCGCGCCCCAGCCCCACCAGTTCGGCGATCTTGCGGTCGAGAAGCCGCAGCCGCGCGGCCCCGGCAGAGTGGGCGGGCCCCGATCCGCTGACGAAGGTGCCCGAGCCGACCCGCGCCTCGATGTGGCCGGCCTCCTGCAGGGCGGCATAGACGCCGCTGACCGTGACCGGCGACAGGCCGCAGCGCGCGGCCATGCCCCGCACCGAGGGCAGGCGCGCCCCGGCGGGCAGCTCGCCGCTGGCGATGCCGAACTCGATCGCGCCGCGCAACTGCACCGAGACGGACACCGGACTGGCCCTGTCGATCGCGGTGACGATCCGGTCCAGCGCCTGCTCCAGTTGTGCCTGTGTATCGCTCATGTTGTAACACTTACCTGAAAAACAGGCTCTGCCAAGACAGAATATGAGTGAAAACCAGTCAGTAGCCAAAGATTGTACCGCTCAAACGGTGCAACCGTATCAAAACTTTCTTGACCGATCCAAATTTCCTCCCGTAGTGTTTCACCATAATGTAACACAGGGAGATGCTTTATGGCTTCTAAGACATTCCGCAGCGCGGTTGCCGCCATCGCGTTGCTGGCGGCCATGCCCGCCATGGCAGAGGACCTGGTGCTGGGCCTGCGCGCCGGCCCCGATTCCATCGACCCGCACTGGTCGACCCTTGGCAGTCAGGCCGAGGCCCTGCGCCACATCTACGACACGCTCGTGGACGTGGACGAGAACCTCCAGCTGAAGCCCGGTCTCGCCGTGTCGTGGGAAGCGGTGGACGACACCACCTGGGACTTCAAGCTGCGCGAGGGCGTGAAATTCCACGACGGCACCGACTTCACCGCCGAGGACGCCAAGTTCTCGATCGAGCGGATCCCCGAAGTGACCGGCCCGATGGCGATGACGCTCTACACCAAGTACGTCGAGAGCGTGGAGGTGGTCGACGATTACACCCTGCGCGTCCACACCAAGGGCACCGCGCCCGCGCTGCCGAACGACTTCACCCGCCTGTTCGTGGTGCCTTCGGAAACCGGCATGGAAGCCCGCAACGAGGAGTTCAACTCGGGCGAGAAGGCGATCGGCACCGGCCCCTTCACCTTCGTCTCCTGGCAGCCCAAGGGCGACCTCGTGCTGAAGAAGTTCGACGGCTGGTGGGGCGGCGATGTGGCCTGGGACACGGTGACCCGCAAGGAGATTCCCGACGACGCGGCCCGCGTCGCGGCCCTGCGCTCGGGCCAGGTCGACATGATCAACTACGTCCCGGCCTCCGACTTCCTCGCGATGAAGAACGACGGCGACCTCGAGACCTTCGTGTCCGACTCGATCTACATCCTGAACGTCCAGCCCAGCCAGGCGGACGTGCTGCCGCAGAAGGTCAAGGTCAACGGCCAGGAGATCGACGAGAACCCGCTGAAGGACGTCCGCGTGCGCAAGGCGCTGGACCTCGCGATCAACCGCGACGTGCTGGTGAACGTCGTGCTCGAAGGGCTCGGCACCCCCGCCAACCAGCTGATGCCCGAAGGCTTCTTCGGCTACACCGACAAGATCGGCGAAAAGCCCTATGACATCGAGCAGGCCAAGGCGCTGCTGGCCGAGGCCGGCTATCCCGACGGATTCGAGATCGACTTCACCTGCACCAACAACCGCGTCCCCGGCGACTCGGTCGTGTGCGAGGCGCTGGCGCAGATGTGGTCTCGGCTGGGGCTGAAGGTGAACGCGCAGGCGCTGAACGGCACCGTATTCTTCCCGGCCGCGGCCCGGAAGGAATATTCCATGGCGATGTCCGCCTGGGGCACGCTGACGGGCGAGGCCGCCTATACCTACGGCGCCATGATCCGCACCGCGGACGCCGAGAAGGGATTCGGCAACTTCAACCGCACCGACTATTCGAACCCCGAGTTCGACAAGGTCTTCGACGAGGGCACCCAGACGCTCGACGCCGACAAGCGCCGGGAACTCTACGAGGAAGCCTCCTACATCGCGATGGAGGACCGCGCCCTGATCCCGACCGTGATCCTGCAGACGGTCTGGGCCGCGGATGCCGACACGCTGAACTTCACGCCGCGCGTCGACCAGGAAACCCGCGCCTACGCGATCACCCCCGCGAAGTGATCCGCCCGTGAACACCGGGGGGCCGGGCGATCCGGCCCCCCGACCCGTCCGCGCCAGACAGGGAACGACATGCTCGGTTATCTCATCCGCAGGCTCGCTCAGGCGGTGGTCGTGGTCTTCGCCATGTCCGTCATCGTCTTCGTCGGCGTCTATGCCATCGGCAATCCCATCGACGTGCTGATCGATCCCGGCGCGACGCAGGAGATCCGCGCCAAGCTGATCGCCCAGTACGGGCTGGACCAGCCGCTCTGGCGGCAATACCTGACCTTCATCGCCAACGTGGCCCAGGGCGACATGGGCACCTCGATGGTCTACAACATCCCCGTCGTCGACCTAGTCTTCTCGCGGCTGCCCGCGACGCTGGAGCTGGTCTTCGTCTCGGTCTGCATCGCCACCTTCATCGGCATTCCCGCCGGGCTCTATGCCGGCTACCGCCCCGACGGCATCGCCGCGAAGGCGATCATGGCGCTCTCGGTCCTCGGCTTCTCGGTGCCGACCTTCTGGATCGGGATGCTGCTGATCATGACCTTCGCCGTGAACCTCGGCGTCCTGCCCTCGGGCGGGCGGGGCGAGGTCGGCTCGGTCCTCGGGATCCACACCTCGCTCGCCACGCTCGACGGCTGGAGCCACGTGATCCTGCCCGCGATCAACCTGTCGCTGTTCAAGATGGGCCTGATGATCCGCCTGACCCGCGCCGGCATGGTCGAGGCGATGCGCACAGATTACGTGAAGTTCGCCCGCGCCCAGGGCCTGACCGACCGCGAGATCATCTTCAGCCACGTCCTGCGCAACATCTCGATCCCGATCGTCACCGTCTTCGGCCTGGAACTCGGCTCGACCCTGGCTTTCGCCGTCGTCACCGAAAGCGTCTTCACCTGGCCCGGCGTCGGCAAGCTGATCATCGACTCGATCCTGCAGCTCGACCGCCCGGTGATGGTCACCTACCTGGTCCTGGTCGTCGTCCTGTTCGTCCTCATCAACCTGACCGTCGACCTGGTCTATGCCCGGCTCGATCCGCGAGTGCGCCTGAAGGGAGGGGCATGATGTCCGACACGCTCAGCCCCGAGGGCGCCACCCTCGCCACCCCCGCCGCCGCGAAGGCCGACAGCCGCGCCACGCGCCTGAAGAACTTCTGGGCCGATTTCAGCCGCTCGCCAGTGGCCGTGATCTCGCTCGTCGTCATCGTGCTTCTGGCGGCGCTGTCATTCGGCGCGCCCTGGGTGACGCCGCAGAACCCCTACGACATGGCCAGCCTCGACTGGATGGACGCCTTCCTGCACCCCGGCACCGAGGGCTCGGGCGGATATGTCCACCTGCTCGGCACCGACAACGCCGGGCGCGACATGCTCTCGGCCATCCTCTACGGTCTGCGCACCAGCTTCGTCATCGGCCTGAGCGCGGGGGCGCTGGCGCTGATGGTGGGGATCTGCGTCGGCCTGACCGCCGCCTATTTCGGCGGGCGGATCGAAAGCCTGCTGATGCGGATCGTCGACCTGCAACTGTCGATGCCCGCGATCCTGCTGGCGCTGGTCCTCGTCGCGATGCTGGGCCAGGGGGTGGCGCAGATCGTCCTCGCCCTCGTCGTCGCGCAATACGCCTATTTCGCCCGCACCACCCACGGCGCCGCCACGGTCGAGCGCGGCAAGGACTATATCGAGGCCGCGCGCTCCACCCCGCTGCCGACCCGCCGCGTCCTGTTCCGCCACCTGCTGCCGAACGTCCTGCCGCCGCTGATCGTCGTGGCCACCGTGCAGGTCGCAAGCGCCATCGCGCTGGAGGCGACGCTGTCCTTCCTCGGCGTCGGCCTGCCGCTGACCGAACCCTCGCTCGGCTCGTTGATCTCGAACGGCTTCAAGTACATTCACACGGACCGCACATGGCTTTCGATCTACCCCGGCCTCTTCCTGATGGTCACCGTCGTCGCGATCAACCTCGTGGGCGACCAGGTGCGTCACGTCCTCGATCCGAGGAACCAGCGATGAGTGCCGCGCTCGAGGTCCGGGGCCTGACCACCCGGTTCGAGACACGGAGCGGATGGGTCACGGCCGTGAACGACGTCAGCTTCTCCGTCAGCCCCGGCCGCATCATGGGGCTGGTGGGCGAAAGCGGCTCGGGCAAGAGCGTCACCGGTTTCTCCATCCTCGGCCTGATCGACAAGCCGGGCGAGATCTCGGGCGGCGAGGTGCTGGTCGACGGCACCGACCTGCGCCGCCTCTCGCCCGACGCGCTGCGCCGGATGCGGGGACGGCGGGTGTCGATGGTCTTCCAGGACCCGATGATGACGCTGAACCCGGTGCTGCGCGTGGGCGACCAGATGGCGATGGCCGTGCGCGTCCACGACCGCGTCTCGAAGCGCGCCGCATGGGAGCGGGCCCGCGAGGCGCTGGAGATCGTCGGCATCCCCGCCCCGGCCGAGCGGCTCAAGGCCTATCCGCACCAGCTGTCCGGGGGCATGCGGCAGCGCGTGGCCATCGCCACCGCGCTCCTGCACCGCCCCTCGGTCATCATCGCGGACGAGCCGACGACCGCGCTCGACGTCTCGATCCAGGGCCAGATCCTGGCCGAGGTGCGCCGCCTTGCCGACGAGACCGGGACCGCCATCGTCTGGGTCACCCACGACCTCGCCGTGGTCTCCTCCCTCGCCGACGACATCTGCGTGATGTACGCGGGCCGCATCGTGGAAAGCGGCAGCGCCGGGGCGGTCATCGCCGCACCGCGCCACCCCTACACCCGAGGCCTGATCGACAGCGTGCCCTCGCTGCATCCGCCCGGCACCCCCCTGCCCCAGATCCCCGGCGCGACGCCGCAGCTGTCGCACCTGCCCTCGGGCTGCCCGTTCCGCCCGCGCTGCCCCCGCGCCACCGACATCTGCGCGACCGAGCCGCCGCGCACGGGGAACGCCCACATGGCCCTGTGCCACCATCCCCTGACCGAAGAGGTGCCCGCATGACCCTGCTGAGCGTCGAGGGCGTGTCCAAGCGCTTCTCGAAACCCGTCGGGGCCGTGGGCCGGCTGCTCGACCGGATCACCGGCGAGAACTCCGCCGCCACGGTCCACGCGCTGACCGGCATCGACCTGACCGTGGACAAGGGCGAGGTGCTGGGCCTCGTCGGGGAGTCGGGCTGCGGCAAGTCCACGCTGGGGCGGATCGTCTCGGGCATCTACACCCCCTCGGACGGGCGCGTGACTCTGGCGGGCAAGGCGGTCGCCCGGTCCTCGGGCGGCAACGTGCAGAAGCTGACGACCGCCGTGCAGATGATCCACCAGGATCCCTTCGCCAGCCTCGATCCGCGGATGAAGGTGGGCGAGACGATTTCGGAAGGGCCGCGCCTGCACGGTCTCTGGTCCGCGGCCGAGTCCGGCGATCGCGTCCGCGCCCTGCTGGAACAGGTCGGCCTCGAAGGCGCCTATGCCAACCGCCTGCCGCACCAGTTCTCGGGCGGGCAGCGGCAGAGGATCGCCATCGCCCGCGCCCTTGCGATGGAGCCCGACCTGCTGGTGCTGGACGAGGCGGTGGCCTCGCTCGACGTGTCGATCCAGGCGCAGGTGCTGAACCTCTTCCTCGACCTCAGGAAGCGGCTGGACCTGACGGCGGTCTTCATCAGCCACGACCTTTCGGTGGTGCGCCACGTCTGCGACCGGGTGGCGATCATGTACCTCGGCCGCGTGGTCGAACTGGCCACGGCCGAGGATCTCTATGCCGCCCCGGCCCATCCCTACACGAAGGCGCTCTTCGCCTCGGTGCCGACGCTCGGCACCGGCCGCGCCGCCTTCCAGCCGATCAAGGGCGAGATCCCCTCTCCGCTGAACCCGCCGAAAGGCTGCGCCTTCCACCCCCGCTGCCCCTTCGCGGGGCCGCGCTGCAAAACCGAGGTTCCGGCGCTGAAGCCCGGGGACCGCGGACAGGTCGCCTGCCACCTGAACGACGGCGGCACCGGGGCGGAGGAGATCGCGGCATGAACGATTTCGAAACCCTCGCGGGCCGCGTCAACGACGTGCTCTGCGCCGTGAACGCGCTGCAATGGGACGCCCGGGTGATGATGCCGCCGGGCGGGGCCGAAACCCGCGGCCAGCAGATCGCCACGCTGAAGGGCATCGCACGCCGGATGATCCTTGCCCCCGAGATGGGCGCGGCGGCCGAGGCCGCGCTGGAAGCGGCGACGACCGAAACCGCCCGGCGCGCGGCGCGGGCGATGCTGGAGGCACGCGACCACCACGCCCGGATCCCCGCCGAACTGCTCCAGGCGCAGGCAGAATCCGCCGCGCTGGCCAACGCCGCCTGGGCCGAGGCGCGGGCGAAGGCCGATTTCGCGATCTTCCGCCCCTACCTCGAGCGCTCCGTCGCACTGGCGCAGCAGCAGGCCGCGGCCCTCGGCTACGACGAACACCCCTACGACCCGCTCGTCGCCCTGTTCGAACCGGGCGAGACGGCAGCGTCCCTGACCCGCCTCTCCGACCGGCTGCGCGCGGGCACCCGCCCGATCCTCGACGCGCCCCTCGGCCGCCCCGCCCCGCGGCGCGACTTCCTGTTCCGCGACTATTCCGTGGAACTCCAGCAGCGCTTCTGCCGCGAGATCGCCGCCGCCGCCGGTTACGATTTCTCGCGCGGACGGCTCGACACCACCGTCCACCCGTTCGAGATCAGCCAGACCCGCAACGACGTGCGCATCACCTCGCGCTGGAATCCGTCCTACCTGCCGATGGCGATCTTCGGCACGCTGCACGAGACCGGCCACGCGCTCTACGAGCTCGGCGTCGCACCGGACCTGACCCGCAGCGTCCATGCGACCGACCTGAAGGGCCTCTATGCCGTCGGCGGCACCAGCTTCGGGATGCACGAAAGCCAGTCGCGCCTGGTCGAGAACCACGTCGGCCGCTCGCCCGCCTTCTGGGCGCGGCACTTCGCCCGCCTGCGCGACACCTTCCCCGAGCAGCTGGGCGACGTGACCGTGGAGGAGTGGCTGGCCGCCATCACCCATGTCCGCCCCGGCTTCATCCGGATCGAGGCGGACGAGCTGACCTACGACCTCCACATCATGCTGCGCGTGCGCATCGAGATGGCGCTGCTCGACGGATCGCTGAGGGTCGCGGACGTTCCCGCCGCCTGGGCCGAGGCGATGCGCGAGGACTTGGGGCTGGAGGTGCCGGACGATGGCCAGGGCTGCCTGCAGGACGTCCACTGGTCGCACAACTATTTCGGATCCTTCCCGACCTACACCATCGGCAACCTGACCGCCGCCCGCCTCTTCGCCCGGCTGCGGCAGGACGAACGGATCGGCGCGGCGCTGGAGCGCGCGGACTATGCGCCGCTGCGCGCCGCGCTCGGCGCTCAGGTCTGGTCACACGGCCGGTCGCTGAGCCGGGCCGAGATCCTGGAGCGGGCGGCGCCCAAGATCGACGAGACCGACGCCTATCTCGCGCACCTGTCGGCAAGGTTCGCCGCCTGAGGCCCGCGGCAGCGCGCGACGTCGCCTTCCCCGTCACGACCGGCCCCGCCGGATGACGGCCTGATCCTCACCCCGGCCGGGTCGAGGACAGGAAGCTGTCCAGCGCCTCGGCCACCGCGCCGTCGCGGCCCAGCCAGATGTGTCCGCCGGTCGGGAAGACCCTCAGCCGGGCGCCGGGAATGCGCGCCGCGAGGTCCCGCGCCGTGGCGGCGGTGCCGAAGCGGTCGTCCTCGCAGGACAGGATCAGGGTCGGGACCGCGATGTCGCCATGGCAGGTGGACGACGGTGCCCCGGCCCAGGCCGAGTCGGCGGCAAGGCCCCGGGCCTTCCGCTCGACCGGGAAGATGCCGGTCAGGATCGCCAGCGCCCGCTGCCGTTCCCCCGCGCCGACCGCGTCCAGCAGGTGCGGGTCGGTGGCGAGGAGCGTGCCGATCATGCGGCGCGTGGCAAGGCGCGAGAGCGCCCAGAACCGCAGGTCCGAGCCGAGGACGGCCCGCACCGCAAGCCGCTGCGGCGCGGTGAACACCACCGGATCGCGGCCCTTGAGATTCGCCGCCGGGACCAGCAGGCCGAGGTGGCTGCACCTTCCGGGATGGCGTAGCGCGAACTCGGCGGCCGAGAGCGCCCCGGCCGAGCCGCCGATCACGGCCAGCCGCTCCACCTCCAGCCGGTCGAGGAGCGCAGCCAGCACGTCGGCCTGGCGGGCCGGGGAGGCATCTTCGGGGAAGCTGCTGCGCAGGTAGCCGAAGCGCGAGGGCGCGAGGATGCGATAGCCCTTCCGGCGCAGGGCGGTGGCGAACAGCAGGCCCTGGTCGAACCCGCCGCCGGTGCCGTGGATCATCATCACCCACGGCCCCTCGCCCGCGATGGCGTATTCCACTTCGGCCATGCCGAGATGGACGAGGTCGCTGCCGCCGGCAAGGCGGACCCCGGCCTGCCGCACCGCCTCGCCATAACCGCCCCATCCCGCCAGTCCGGCGCCGAGCAGCGCCGCCCCGGAGCCGAGCAGAAGTGCATCCCGTCGCCGCACCGTGCCTCTTTCGATCGTTCCGCGTGGCCGGGCGCGACCTTCGCGCCGCGGTCCGTCCGCGCAGTCTGCGATGCGCAGGGGGCGTCGCATTGACGACGCTCAACGCTTTATCGCCACCCTCGCCCGCCCGTCCCTGCCATCAGGGCGTCTCACCTGCCCGACAGGATCGCGCGCGCCGCCGCCTCCGTCGCACCGGGCGTGCCGGAGGCGTCCAGGGGCGCCCACGAGAGCGGTCCAGCGCCCCGCTGGCGCTGCTGCCTCAGGACCGCGGCATCGGCGTCCGAGGCATCTCCCCTCCGCGCCGCAAGCCGCGCCTCCAGCACGGCATCGGGCGCGTCGAGCCAGAGCCCGTGGAAGGGCACCTTCGCAACCACGGCCAGCGCCTGCGCACGCTGCCGGTGGGCGGGGTCGAGG
Organism: Oceaniglobus roseus; assembly: GCF_002869745.1. Lineage (GTDB taxonomy): Bacteria > Pseudomonadota > Alphaproteobacteria > Rhodobacterales > Rhodobacteraceae > Oceaniglobus > Oceaniglobus roseus. Next base: position 60,113 of record NZ_PNOS01000012.1, on the reverse strand, counting down.
AAGGTCGCGTCGAGGATGACGGAATGGCCCGCCGTGAGGATCGTCGCGGCACGGGCGAACAGCCTGTCGTACACCGCGCCGCGCTGCGCGGGGGCATAGGCCGCGGGGGCAAGACGGGTGTCGACGGCGCCGCCCTTGCGCTCGCGGTCGCTGGCAATCAGGACCGCGCCGGGTGCCGCCCCGAGACCTGGGGCAAGGGCGCGGGCGAGGACGCTCTTGCCGGTGCCGGAGAAGCCCCCGACGGCGATCAGGCGGGCGGGGGCGGGCCCGAGGAACGTCTCCGCCTGCGCGAGGTAGAGCGCGATCTCCTCCGTCGTCTCGCCGCGATGCCCCCGCGCCGCGTCGGTCTGGAGGCAGACCATCGCGCGGATCGCCGCCCGCACCGACAGGAACAGCGGCAGGGCCGCCAGCCCTTCGTCCTCGGCCCTGGCGGCGGCGGTCAGCCAGGCATCGAGCACGCCGCAGGCGCCGCGGTCTAGGCCACGGTGGCAGAGGTCCATCAGCAGGAAGGCGAGGTCGTAGAGCACGTCGCAGGTGCCGAGCTCCTCGCTGAATTCCAGCGCGTCGAAGGGGACCGGGCGGCCGTCGAGGACGACGAGGTTGGCGAGGTGCAGGTCGCCATGGCCGCGCCGGACGTGGCCCGCGGCGCCGCGCCGGTCCAGCAGGTCCGTGACCCCGGCAAGGGCGGCGCGCGCGCGTTCAAGCCAGGGGGCGACCCCGGCGGTGCCGTCGCTGGCCGGGAAGGTGGCGAAGACGCGGTCGAGCTCGTCGAGGATGTCCGCCATCCGGGCGGCGCCGGGGCCGTGGCGGACCGGCGCGGCGGCGTGGTAGGCGGCCAGCATCCGCCCGGTCCCCTCGGCAAGCGCATCGTCGAAGCCGCCCCGCGCGATCACGGCCGGCATCTCGGCCTCGGACGGGAAGCGCGCCATCCGCAGCACCCAGTCCACCGCCGCCCCCGTGCCGCCGAGGGCGAGGCGGCCGTCCGGGCCGCGCGTGACCGGAAGCACGTCGCGGTAGAGTTCCGGCGCGGCGGGGCGGTTCAGCTCGAGTTCCCGCAGCAGCAGCGCCCGGCGCTTCTCGACGGTCCCGAGGTCCATGTAGTCGTAGACCACCGCGCGCTTCAGCTTCAGCGCCGTGTCGCCCGCCAGGAACACCAGCGCGCCGTGGGTCTCGACGACGCGCACGGGACCGGTCCCGCCGAAGGCGGCGGGCGAGGCGAGAAAGGCGCGGGTCTCGGTCTGGTCGTCGGTCATGGCATCTCCGCGGCCAGTCGAGCATGAGCGGGCACCCGCGGCATTGCTCTGGATCAATCGCACCGCCCATGCCCTGCCCGCCCCGCCGCGCGAGACGGATTGACGGCCGACAATGCGCGCGCGCCGCGGCGATGCGAGCAATGGGGTCTATCTGCGGAGGGCTGACATGAAACCGATCCACCTTGCACTTGCTCTGACCTTGGCCGCGCCCGGCGTCGCGCCGGCCCAGGAGATCGACCCGGGCACCGAACTCTTCGCCTATTACTGTGCCTACTGTCATGGCGACGATGCCAAAGGCGAAGGGATCCTGTCGCCGTTCCTAACGATCCCGGTGCCCGACCTCACCGGCCTGTCCGCGCGCAACGGCGGCACTTTCCCGATGCTCCGGGTCGTCCACCTGCTGAATGGCACCTGGAAGGACAAGCTGCACGGCGGGCCCATGCCCGATTTCGGCCCGCTCTTCGACGAGGAGACCCAGGGTTACGGCGACAAGGCCCTGTCGGTCCTCGACCGCAACGGCCGAATCCTGACGCTGGCGCTGTACCTCGAGGGCCTGCAGGCGGACTGACGAATTCTCGCCGCGCCCGTTCACCGATTTCGGCGACGGGCGCAGGCCACGGCTCCGAAAACCCGGGCGCGGACGGAAATGGAAGGGCAGGTTCCACCTGCCCTTTCTTCCTTCTCCAAATGCCTCGATCAAACAGGGCAACTGCCCCGGAAACCGTGTATTTCGCCGGTATCACGGGACCGGTTTCCGGGGCCGTCCCATCGAAAGCCGTGGAAACCCCGGAATGGACGGGCGGATCCGCTTGTCTGGGGAACTGGCGATCCGCCTTGCTTGGTTCCCGACCTTCGATGCCCCAGCTTCGCCGACTCTCGCGCCCCGGTCATTGACGGCGATCAACAGGCAATGGATTCTCCATGATATTCCGTGACATCGCCGGACAGCGGCAGAGCGGGCGCCATCACTGGGCTGCAAGCGCCAGCCCGAGGTCGTAGGGCCAGATCAGCAGGGCCAGCACCGCCCGCCAAAAGCCGAGCCCAAGATAGCCCGTCGTGAAGAGCCAGCCGATCAGCCAGAGAAGGCCGATGCCGCCGTGGTTCTCGATCCTGATCCTGTCCATGCGCTGTTCCCGCTTCTGTCCGGCCGGACGATCCGGCCCCTCTGGTCGTGCCGTCGCCAGCCCTATGCCGCCCCGGCGGTCGGCGGAACCGCCGAGACCATCGCGCCGAGCCTGCCGAAGACCGCGGCGGCCAGCGCCCCGATGCCGATGAGGACCAGCGCGAGGTTCGCCATCCAGCCGAGAACGGGGATGAAGTTCAGCACCGTCGCCACCGCCAGCCCGAGCGCCAGCGCGCCCAGCCGCCGCGCCATGCCCTGCGGCCCCTCGCGCCGCCCGAAGCCTTCCAGCACGAAGGCGGCGGCGCTGTAGGTGCCAAGGAGATAGCCGAGCGTCCAGACCACGACGAGGGCGAGGATCGCCACCGGCACGAGAGGCAGCCCGATCAGGGTGAGCGCCGCCACCGGGATCAGACCGACGAGGGTGCCAAGCCCCAGCAGGCCGGTCAGCAGCGCCAGCCAGGGGTGCCCGGCGGCCCGGCGGCGCAGCGTCTCGACCCGCTCGGGCAGCAGGGCCAGCGCGGCGGCGCCGAGGGCCAACAGGAAGGCCAAGGTCAGGAGCGACCCGGCCAGCAGGACCGCCGGGGGCGGCGCCCGCCACGCCTCCCCCGCCCCGTGCATCCAGTGCCCCGACCAGGCGCGCACCCAGCCCGGCGCCCAGTCGGGCGCGTGCATAGGCATGTCGTCCGGCGCGATCCGCCCGATCACCACCCGCTCGGGCGGTGCCACCGATGCGGGCACGGCCACCGGCTCGGCCGTCGCGAGGTGCAGCGTGCCCGCCACCGTGGCGTCCGGCCCGAAGGTCACCGTGCGCGCCGTGATCCGGGCGTCGCCGCCGATCCGGGCGTCGAGGGTCAGCGCCCCGGCGCTGGCTGCCAGCGCCCCCGCGACGGGCGCCGCGATTCGCACCGAGCCGCCGCCGAGCCGCGCGTTGCCCCCGATCGTCGCGCCGGGGCCGAGCGCGACCGAGAAGCCAACCGCCGACACATCCCCGCCCACCGGCGCGTCGATCCGCACCTCCGCCCCCGCGGCATAGAGATCCGCCCCGGTCGCCGCCCCGGCATGCGCCGAGAACCCGGCAAGGTGGGCATCGCCCGCCACCGGGATTGCAAGCTCGGCAGAGGGCCCGGCGAAGAACAGGTCGCGCGGCGCCGACGTCGCCTCGCCGGACGGCGTGCCGCCGATGAAGGTATCCTGGCCGATGACGACGGTTCCGGCCACCGACGGGGCCGCGAGGCAGAGGACGGCGGCAAGAGAGCCCGCAAGGCAGCGAAAAGGCATGGCGGTTCCAGACGACGTTCTTCCTGTCGCAGTCTAGGGGGCGGGCCGGCGCGCTGTCGTTGATGGCCGTCAATGCGCCGCGGTCCCGCCGCGGCACATTTGTCTGGCTCGCCCGTCCGGGGCGGCGCGGCTTGCCACCGTTCGGCCGCCGCCGCCGGGGCGGTGCGGTTCCGCGCCACCCGTCCATCCCCGGCGGGTGGCGCCCTCAACCCGAGACAGGAGAGTCAGATGTCCAAGAAGACCCATGTTCCCGTCACCCGCGGCGCCGAGCGGTTCCCGCAGTCGGCCCTGTCGGGCTGGCCCGGTTTCGGCAGCCTGCGCGACGAGATGGAGCGGCTGTTCGACGCCTTCGAGCCGACGCGCCTCTTCGAGCGCGGATCGCCCGGAACCCCCGCGATGTTCGCTCCGGCGGCCCTGAGCCCCGCGATGGATGTCGTGGAGAACGACAAGTCCTTCTCCATCGCCGCCGAGTTGCCGGGGATGGAGGCGAAGGACGTTTCGGTGAAGATCAGCGACGGGATGCTGACGATCTCGGGCGAAAAGACCGAGGAATCGTCGCGCGAGCAGGACGCCTACCACGTAAGCGAGCGCCGCTGGGGCAGCTTCCGCCGCTCGATCCGGCTGCCGCAGAACATCGACCAGGAAAAGATCGACGCGCAGTTCGCCAAGGGCGTGCTGACGATCAGCCTGCCGAAGTCAGAGGCGGCGCTGGCCGCCGAGAAGACGATCGAGGTGCACGCCGCCTGACGCGGCCTGCACACGGCGCCGCTGCCGCGCGGTCCGGGCCCTCCGGAACCGGACCGCAGGCTAGGCCGCGCCGTCCCGCTGGCGGCGGCCCTCCGCGACGGCCGCCGCGACCCAGGTCGCCAGGTCCGGCGCCGACACCAAGCCGGCCCGGCGCGTCAGCTCGCGGCCGTTCCGGAAGGCGACGATCAGCGGGATGCCCTTCACCCCGTGCGCCTCGCCCGCCTGCGGATTTGCCTGGATGTCGATCTTGGCGAAGCGCGCCGTCGTTCCGGCCTTCGCCGCGGCCTCGGCGAAGGCGGGGGCCATCATGCGGCAGGGCGCGCACCAGGGCGCCCAGAAATCCACGATCAGCGGCAGCGTGTCGGTGCGGATCGCCTTCTGCAGCGTGCGGAACGGCACCGCCACGGGCGCGCGGGCGATCAGCGGCGCGCCGCAGCTGCCGCATTTCGGCGCGGTGCCAAGGCGTTCGGCGGGCAGGCGGTTGGCCTGGCCACAGTCAAGACAGGTCAGGGTCTGAGTCATGGGCGCCTCTGAGCGATGCGGTGGACATGCGGGGAGGATAGCAGCCGAATGTCCGGATCGCGTTGCGCAGGATCAATCGCGGCGAACGCCCGTGGCGCCGCATGCGAAGGTCACGGGATCAGCACCGCCGCCCCCTCCAGCCGCCCCGCCCGCAGGTCGTCGAGCGCGGCGTTGGCGTCGCGCAGCGGATAGCGCGTGACATGCGCGCTGACCCCCGCCCGGGCTGCGAGGGGCAGGAACGTGTCGGCGTCCGCCCGGGTCAGGTTGGCGACCGAGCGGATCGCGCGCTCGCCCCAGAGGTCGGCATAGGGGAAGGACGGGATATCCGACATGTGGATCCCGGCGCAGACCACGGTGCCGCCCTTGCGCACCGCCCGCAGCGCGGCGGGCACCAGCGCACCGACGGGGGCGAAGATCAGCGCCGCGTCCAGCGGTTCCGGCGGCGCCTCGTCCGAGCCGCCCGCCCAGACCGCGCCGAGGCGGCGGGCAAAGGCCTGCCCCGCGCCGTCGCCGGGCCGGGTCAGCGCCAGCACCCGCCGCCCCTGCCAGACGGCGAGCTGGATCAGCAGATGCGCCGCCGCCCCGAACCCGTAGAGACCGATCCGCTGCGCGTCCCCCGCCATCGCAAGCGCCCGGTGGCCGATCAGCCCGGCGCAGAGCAGCGGCGCGAGGGTGGCGGGATCGGCCTCTTCGGGCAGGGGGATGACGTAATCGGCGTGGGCAATGCAGTCCTCGGCGAAGCCGCCATCGGTGGTGTAGCCGGTGAAGAGCGGCGCGTCGCACAGGTTCTCCCGGCCGCCGCGGCAGAACGGACAGGCGCCGCAGGTGCGCCCGAGCCAGGGCACGCCCACGCGCTGACCGGGCAGGACGCGGCGGACGCCGGGGCCGCAGGCGGTGACGCGGCCGACGATCTCGTGACCGGGGATCAGCGGCAACCGGGGGTGCGGCAGGTCGCCGTCGACCACGTGCAGGTCGGTGCGGCAGACGCCGCAGGCCTCGACGCGCAGGGCAAGCTCGCCCGGGCCGGGTGTCCGCGGGGCGAGATCGCGGGCGACGAGGGGCGTGCCCGGGCGTTCGAGGACCATGGCGATCATGCCACCTCCCTCCGCTGCCGAGGCCCGCGCGCCGTCACCGCCCCGCCCGCCCCAGGTCGGCAAGCCGCGCGAGGGCGCGGGCGCGGTGGGCGGCGCTGCCCTCGACATTGCCGATCAGCGACCAGCGCACCGGCGCGATGCCGACGAAATGCAGGATGTTGCGCTCGAAACTGCGCAGGGAATGGGCGCCGAACCAGAAGCGGTAGACCGGCACCGGCATCCCCATGGTCACGACGACCCGGGCCGAGCGGCCCTTGAGCCTCCGCTGGAACCGGCCGGAGCCTGTGGCGCCGATGAAGTCGGGCCGCATGACCTGCTCCAGCCAGGCCTTCAGCTTGGCCGGCATCGCGCCGAGCCAGAGTGGGTAGACGAAGACCAGGTGATCGGCGGCGCGGATCGCCTTCTGTGCGGCCGGGACGAAGGGCGGCAGGTCGCCCGTCTCCCATTCGCTGCGCGAGTGCAGGAACGGCACCGCCTCGGCCCCCGCGTCGAGCACCTTGACCGTGTGCCCGGCGGCCCGTGCCGCCTCGGCATAGGCGGTGGCGAGGGCGCCGCAGTAGTGGCCCCTGGCGCCGTCGGGGTGGGCGACGATGACGAGGATCGAGGTCATCGAGCTTCCTTCTTCCGGTGCGGCCCCTTGCCACGATGGCAGGGCGTCCGGATCCCGCATTGACCGCCGTCAACGCGCCCCTCGGCGGCGGAGGGTCCCCGCAGGCCATCGCGGCCCCGCCCCCGTGGGTGCAGGGGCGGCTATTCCTCGATCAGGACCGCGGCGCCCGGCACGACATGCAGCAGCTGCACGAGCCGCCCGGCCTCGCGGTGGTAGTCCTCCATCGCGTTGTGGAAATGCTTGGCCAGGATCACCTGCGCGTCGAACGGGGTGCGGCTGTGCAGGAGGGCGTGCTGGGTCTCGACGTCCTTGCGCAGGCGGTGGGCCCAGAAGGTCCAGGCCTCGCTGCCGATATCCATCCACGCCTCCGCCGCCCCCGCCAGCGGCCAGGCTTCGGGCGTTACTGGCCAGGGGCGTCGCGTCATGCCGCTGCGGTCGTGTCTTGCCTTGTTCATCCGGTTCCCCTGTTGTGGCTGTCTTTCAGTTCTAGCCTCCCGTCGCCCCGCCCCGCCTTGATCCGTGTCAATGCGCGGCCGGCTCCGCGCGCGAGGACCAGCTGCGCCGCCAGCAGCGGCAGCAGGCTGGCCCCGAGCGCCAGCGCCAGCCCCGCGCCGCCCGGGAAGGGCAGCCGCAGGATCCCCGCCAGCCCCGGCAGCAGGACGGCGAGCGCCAGCAGGACGAGGCAGAGACCGAGCGCACCCCAGATGCCGGGGTTGGCTGTCACGTCGTTGCGCAGGAGGCGCGTCGCCGGGTCGCGCATGTTGAACACGTTCCAGAGCTGCGCCAGCGCGAGGGTCAGGAAGGCCACCGTCACGCAGTGCCCCTGCGGCAGGTCCAGCGCGAACAGCGCCAGCAGGAAGGCGAAGAGGGTCGCCGCCGTCAGCGCCGCGCCGAGCAGGGCGATGCGCAGCCATTCCCGCCGCCCGAGGAAGGGTTCGCCCGGGTCGCGCGGCGGGCGGCGCATCTCGTGCCCGTCGCCCCGCCCGAGACCCAGGGCGAAGGCGGGAAAGACGTCGGTGACGAGGTTCAGGAACAGCAGCTGCAACGGCAGAAGCGGCATCGGCAGGCCCGAGCCGACGGCGAGGGCCACCACCAGGATCTCGCTGAGGTTGCAGGACATCAGGTAGACGATGAACTTCCTGATGTTGCCGAAGATCACCCGGCCCTGGCGGATCGCCACGACGATCGTGGCAAGGTCGTCGTCCTCCAGCACCATGTCCGCCGCCTCGCGCGCGACCTGGGTGCCGCGCCGCCCCATGGCGACGCCGATATCGGCCTGGCGCAGCGCGGGCGCGTCGTTCACGCCGTCGCCGGTCATCGCGACGACCTCGCCCCGCGCCTGGTGGAAGGCGACGAGCGCCAGCTTCGCCTCGGGCGAGACCCGCGCGATCACGGCGGCCTCGCGCAGCCGGGCGGCAAGGCCCTCGTCCGGCGGCGTCCGGCCGAGGGCCTCCAGCGCCTGCCCCTCGACCGCCACGATCCCGTCCTCGCCGATCCCGGCATCCCGCGCGATCCTGAGGGCGGTGGCGGCATGGTCGCCCGTGACCATCACCACCCGCACCCCGGCCGCCCGGCACTCGGCGATGGCCTGCGGTATGCCGGGTCGCAGCGGGTCCGCGAGGCAGGCGAAGCCGATCAGCGTGAGCCCCTCGTAGGGCGGCGCGCCGGGATCGCCGCCGCGCTTCAGCGCCAGCCCCAGCGTCCTGAGCCCGGTCGCCGCCGCCGCCCCCACCCGCGCCAGCCATCCGGCGCGCCCCGCGTCGTCCAGCGGCACGGCCCCGCGGGGCCCGAGCACGCTGCCGCAGGCGGCGAGCACCGCCTCTGGGGCGCCCTTGACCGCGAAGACCACGCCGTCGGCCTCGGGGTGAACCGTCGCCATCAGCCGCAGCGCCGGGTCGAACGCGTGCTCGGCGATGCGCGGCGCCGTGGCGGGCGCGCCGTCTCCGAAATCCCGCGCCGCCCGCAGCAGCGCCAGTTCCATCGCGTCGCCGGTGCCGCTGCCGTCGGGGCCGAGGTCCGCCGTGCCGCACATCGCCCCGACCGCCAGCGCCTGGGAGAGGGGCTGCGCCATTGCGGGCGGCACCGTCTCGGCCGGGTCGGCATCGCCGCCCGCCAGCAGGTAGCGCACGACGCTCATGCGGTTCTCGGTCAGGGTGCCGGTCTTGTCGGTCAGGATCAGCGTGGCCGCGCCCAGCGTCTCGACCGCTGACAGCCGCCGGATCAGCGCGTGGTGGCGGGCCATGCGCCGCATCCCCCCGGCCAGCGCGAGGGTCGCCACCACCGGCAGCCCCTCGGGGATCGCGGCCACGGCCAGCGCGACGCCGGTGCGCAGCATGTCGGCCGCGTCGTGGCCGCGCAGGATGCCGGCCGCGACCGACCCCGCGGCAAGCAGCAGCGTGAGCCACAGGAAGGTCTGGGCAAGGGAGTCGAGCCGCCGTTCCAGCGGCGTGGCCCCCGCTCCCGCGGTGTCGATCAGGCGGCTGATCCGCCCCAGCTCGCTCTCCATGCCGGTCGCGGTCACGATTCCCGTGCCGCTGCCCCGGGTGACGGCGGTCCCCTTGTAGAGCATCCCGGTGCGGTCCCCGAGCGGCGCCGCGCGCGCCACCGGCGCAGCGTCCTTCGAGCGGGGCAGCGATTCGCCGGTCAGCACCGATTCGTCGGACTGGAGCTGCGAGGCAGAGACCAGGCGCAGGTCCGCCGTCACCATGTCGCCGCCCTCGAGCACGACGAGATCGCCGGGGACGAGGGCGCGGGCGTCGATCATCCGGTCGCGCCCGTCCCGGCGCACCCGCGTGCGGACCTCGGCGAAGTGGCGCAACGCCTCCATCGCGCGGGCGGCGCGCAGCTCGGTCGCGAAGCCGATCGCGCCGTTCAGCAGCAGCACCACGGCGATCGCCGCCGCCTCGGCCCCCTCGCCGGTCAGCGCCGAGACCAGCGCCGCCGCCGACAGCAGCCAGACGATGACGCTGCGCAGCTGGTGGCCGAGCAGGGACAGCAGGCTGGCGGGCGCCTGGGCACGCAGGCGGTTCTCGCCGAAGCGGGCGGCGCGGCGCAGTGCCTCGGCCTCGCTCAGGCCCGTCGCGGGCGAAACCGACAGGCGCGCCGCCACATCCTGCGCGCGCAGGGCATGGGCCGTGGCCTGCAACTCGGACAGAGGGCCGTCCGGGGGCCCGGCTTCCGCACCCGCGGACGCCGCGCAAGGCGGGGACTGAGACGTGGACTGAGACGGGGCCACCGTTACAGCAGCACCAGGGACCGGGCCTCGTCCAGCCGGGCAAGGAAGCCGTTCAGGCCATCGGTGTCGTCCGACGCCGGCTCGCCGTTCGCGACGAAGGCGGTCGCTGCGAAGGGGCGGTCAAGCACCCGTTCGGCGCTGCGGATCGCGCCCGGGGCGCCCTTCGGACTGCCGCAGGTCAGCAGCAGGCCCACGGGCACGTCGACGGGACGCAGGGCGCGCAGCACCGGGCGCAGCGGCGCCGCCAGCCGGCCTGCCCAGACCGGCCCGGCGACGACGACCCAGCGCCGCTCCCCGGCCAGTCCGAGCCCGAGATTGGGCAGCGGCGGCTCCGCCCCGGTCACGGCGTCGAACATCGCCTGCACCGTCCACAGTACCGGAATGTCGTAGCGCGCGGGCGACAGCTGCCGCCGGTCGGCGCCGGAGAGGCGGACGAAGCGTTCGGCAACATCCCGCGTGTGCCCGGAATGGGAGTAGAACACCACGAGAGGCTTGGCATAGCGTGTCATCGCGTGTCTCCGTTCGCGCGCGCGACACCCTGTCTAGATGCGTGCGGCGCAGGTGTCATTGCGCGCCGTCAATGACATCCGCCGCAGGGCCGCCGCTTGCCGAAGTCGCCGGAACGGGCGGCCTTGACGTCGATCAATTCGCCCGCCCGCGGCCTGGCCCATAGGGGGGTGACACGGTTCCAAGGAGCGCCCCAGATGACGCAGGCCACGACCCATCCCCTCGCCCCGCTGTTCAACCCGAAGAGCGTCGCCGTCATCGGCGCAAGCCCGCGCGAGGGCAGCGTCGGGCGGATGGTGTTCGAGAAGCTCGTCGCGTCGGGCTTCGCCGGGCCGGTCGGGGCGGTGAACCCGAAGCACGACAGCGTCCTCGGCCGGCCCTGCGCCGCCAACATCGCCGGGCTGCGCCCGGCCCCGGACCTCGCCGTGATCGCAACGCCGGCCCGCACCGTCCCCGCCCTGATCGCGGAGTGCGCGGCGGCCGGGACGCGTCATGCCATCGTGCTTTCGGCCGGCTTCGGCGAGGGCGGCCACAGCACCGGCCTCGCGCAGGAGGTGGTGCGGGTCGCGCGCGAGAACGGCGTGCGCCTGCTCGGGCCGAACTGCGTGGGGCTGGTGCGCCCCTGGCACGACTTCGACGCGACCTTCCTCAAGGCCGCGACGCCGAAGGGCAACCTGGCGCTGGTGTCGCAGTCGGGCGCGCTGTGCTCGGCCATCTCGGACTGGGCCGGGCCGAACGACCTGGGCTTCTCGGCCCTCGTCTCGCTCGGCAATGCGCTCGACATCGGCTTCGGCGACGCGATCGAGTTCCTGGCCGACGATCCGAAGACCCGCGCGATCCTGCTCTATGTCGAGGGCGTGCGCGACGGCGCGGCCTTCATCTCGGCCACACGCCATGCCACGCGGCTGAAACCGGTGGTGGTGCTGAAGGGCGGGCGCGGCGGCGATGCGGCGCGCGCGGCGGCGACCCATACCGGCGCGATGATGGGCAGCGACGCGGTGTTCGATGCCGCGCTCGCCTGCGCCGGCGCCGTCCGGGTCGAGACCTTCGGTCAGCTCTTCGCCGCGGCCGAGATGCTGGCGGCGGGACGGCGGGCCACCGGCGACCGGCTTTGCGTCGTCACCAACGGCGGCGGCGCGGGGGTGCTGGCCGCGGACCGCGCGACCGACCTTGGCCTGCACCTGCCGCCGCCGTCCGCGGCCACGGTCGCGGCGCTGGACCGGCAGCTGTCGGCCAACTGGTCGCGGTCCAATCCGATGGACGTGATCGGCGACGCGAGCGCGGCACAGTTCGAGGCCGCCGTCGCCGCGGCGCTGGCCGATCCCGCCTTCGACGGGGTGCTGGCGATGCTGACGCCCCAGGCGATGACCGATGCCGGGGCCTGCGCGCAGGCGGTGATCGCCGCCGCGGCCCGGTCGCCGTCGAAGCCGGTGCTGGCCTGCTGGATGGGCGAAAGCTCGGTCCAGGCGGCGCGGGCGGCACTGTCGGCGGCGGGGGTGCCGGATTTCACCACGCCCGAGCGTGCGGTCGAGGCGTTCTCGTTCCTCGCGCGCCATCGCCATAACGGCGAGCTGGCGAAGGAGGTGCCCGGCCCGCGCACCCGCGCCGCCGGCGATCCCGACCACGCCCGTGCCCTGGTGCGGAGGGCGGTCGCGGCGGGGAGAAAGAGCCTCTCCCCCGCCGAGGCGCGCACGGTGCTGGCGGATTTCGGCATCCCGGTGCTGCGCAGCGTGCTTGCGACGGAGGAGAAGGACGTGGCGGCCCTCGCCGCCGGCGTGGGCTTTCCCGTGGCGCTGAAGATCCAGTCGCCCGACATCAGCCACAAGTCGGACGTGGGCGGCGTGCGGCTCGGGATCGCCGACGGGGCGGCGGCGGAGGCCGCCTTCCACGAGATCGTCGCCGGGGCGCGCCGCCTGCGCCCCGAGGCCCGGATCGAGGGCGTCACGATCGAGCCGATGGCCCGGCTCGCCCATGGCCGGGAACTGCTGCTCGGGATGTCGCGCGACCCGGTGTTCGGCGACGCCATCGCCTTCGGCCTGGGCGGCACGCAGGTCGAGCTGCTGGCGGACACGGCCATCGCCCTGCCGCCGCTGACCGCGGTGCTGGCCCGCCGCCTGGTCGAGCGGACCCGCGCCGCGCGGCTGCTGGGCGCCTTCCGCAACCTGCCGCCCGCCGACATGGAGGCGGTGATCGAGACGCTGCTGCAACTTTCCGACCTCGTCACCGCCCTGCCCGAGATCACCGAACTGGACATCAACCCGCTGCTCGCCGGGCCGGAGGGGGCGCTGGCGCTCGATGCCCGGATCTCGGTCGCGCCCGAGGGGACGGCGGGGCCGCACCTGGCCATCGCGCCCTATCCCGCGCGGCTCGATCACCTGGAACGGCTGGACGATGGCGCGACGGTCCGGATCCGGCCGATCCGCGCCGAGGATGCCGAGAGCGAGGCGGATTTCGTCCGCACCCTCGGGGCCGAGGCGAAGCGGCTGCGCTTCTTCGGCGCGGTGCAGGAGCTGAGCCCGGCCATGCTGGCCGATTTCACCCAGGTGGACTTCCGCCGCGCCCTCGTCCTCGTCGCCTTCGCGCTGCGCGAGGGGGACGAGACGCAGGTGGGCGTGGCGCGCTACGCGCTCTGCCCCGACCGGGAGACCTGCGCCTTCGGCCTTGTCGTGGCCGAGGACTGGCAGCGCCGGGGCGTGGGGCGACGGCTGATGCAGGCGCTGATCGCCGAGGCGCGGCGCTCCGGTCTGCGGCGGATGATCGGCACCGTCCTGCGCGAGAACACGGGGATGCGCGACTTCTGCCGCGGCCTCGGGTTCACCGAGACGGGCGGCGAGGACGCGACGGTGGTGGAGATGGAGATGGATCTCGGCTGAGCCGGACTGCGGCGCGATGACAGCCGTCAATGTCGCGCAGCCCCGGCGACGCGACACTCGGCGGCGAACCCGACACCCGTCGGCGTCAACCCGAGGAGCACGAGATGGACATCGACCTGAGACGGCTTGTGGAAGAAGAGCTGGAGTTCGACCCCAGCATAGATGCGGCCCACATCGGCGTGGCCGTGGAGAAGGGCACGGTCACGCTGACCGGCCACGTGCCCACCTTCGCGCAGAAGCGCACGGCCGAGGCCATCGTGCGCCGCGTGAAGGGGGTGAAGGCCATCGCCCAGGAGATCGAGGTGCGGCCGATGGGCACCCACACCACCGCCGACGACGAGATCGCCAAGCACGCGGTCAACGTCCTGGGCTGGCACAGCGGGATTCCCGCGAACGCGGTCCAGATCAAGGTCAGCGACGGCTACATGACCCTGACCGGCAAGGTGAAGTGGCATTACCAGAAGGTCGAGGCCGAGACGGCGCTGCACAACCTCGAAGGGGTGAAGGGGCTGGTGAACCTGATCGAGATCGAACCCGCGGTCAGTCCGACCGACGTCCGCCAGCGCATCGAGAAGGCGCTGCGCCGCGACGCCGAGCTGGAGGCGAACCAGATCAGCGTCAGCGTGACCGACCACACGGTGAAGCTGGAGGGCAAGGTGCGGACCTGGTCCGAACGGCAGGCGGCCGAGCGGGCGGCCTGGGCCGCGCCGGGCGTGGTGAAGGTGGACGACCACATCGCGGTCTCGGTCTGACGCCGGACGTCGCAGGGCGGCGGGGGATGGCCTCCGCCGCCGGGCATTCGGCTCACTTCGCCAGCAGCACGGCGCAGGTGGCGTGATGGGCGACCTTCTGCGACACGCTGCCGAGGACCGCCGCGCGCAACCGGCCGAGCCCGCGCGACCCGAGGACGATCATCCGCGCCCCGTCCGTCTCGGCCGCGTCGAGGATCTCGTCGGCGTAATCGCCGTCGGCCAGGTGGGTGCGCAGGTTGGTCGCGCCGCGGGCCATGGCGCGGTCGGCGGCGTCGCGCAGCGTCGTCTCGCCGATGATCTCGATCAGCCTCAGCCCCCGCGACTCCGCCTCGGCGGCGGCGATCAGCTCGGCGACCGAGGCGGGCACGGCGGGCGAGGCCAGCGCGAGGCCCGCAGGCGCCGCGGCGACCAGCCGCTCGATATCCGCCATGCGCTTGATCTCCTCCGCCGGACGGCCGTGCATCAGCACGTGCACGATGCTGAGGTCGCAGTGCAGCGCCACCGATATCTCCACCGCGAGGTCGAGGGCGCGGTTGGCCATTTCCGAGCCGTCGGTCGCGGCCAGTATCCTTTGCGTCGCCATCACCGTCCTCCCCCGGCGCCAGTACCGCTCCGGCGTAGGCGCGCGGGCCATCGGGCGCATTGACGGGCGTCAACGCCGGTGGCGGGCTTGCGCGCCGTCAATGCGCCGCGACGGGCGGGCGGCAGTCTGGGGGCATGGAACATTCGTTCGATCCCTTCGAGACGCGCGCCGATGCCGGGCGCCGCCTGGCCGTGCGGCTGACCCGGCTGCCGCTGGAGTCTCCCGTGGTCTATGCCCTGCCGCGGGGCGGCGTGCCGGTGGCCGCCGAGATCGCGAAGGCCCTGCGCGCGCCGCTGGACCTGATCTTCGTGCGCAAGATCGGCGCCCCCGGCGCGCCGGAGGTGGCCCTGGGTGCGGTGGTCGACGGCGAGGCGGCCGAGACCATCGTGAACCCGGCCGTGCTGCGGGCCTCGGGGGCGGACGAGACTTATCTCGCCCGCGCCCGCGCCGCGGAGCTGGCGGAACTGGAGCGGCGGCGCGCGGTCTATCTCGGCGCGCGCAAGCCGGTGGATCCTGCGGGGCGCACGGCCATCGTCGTCGACGACGGGCTGGCGACCGGAGCGACGGTGAAGGCGGCGCTCGGATACCTAAGGCGCAGGAAGGCGGCGCGGGTGATCGTCGCCGTTCCGGTGGCCCCCGCGGACACGCTGCACGAGATCGGGGCGCTGGCCGACCGGGTCGAATGCCTGGTGCCCGATCCCGCCTTCACCGGGGTCGGCGCCTGGTACCGCGACTTCCACCAGTTGAGCGATGCCGAGACCATCGGCCTTCTGCGCGAGGCCTGGCAGGGGGCCGAGAGCGCGGCCGCGGTCGCGACGCGCGCGGTGGTCATCCCGCCCCTCGGCCTTGCCGGGGACCTGAGGGTTCCGGCGGATGCGCGCGGGCTTGTCCTGTTCGCCCATGGCAGCGGATCCAGCCGGTTCAGCCCGCGCAACCGCGCGGTCGCCGCGGTGCTGGAGCGGCGCGGCTTCGCGACCCTGCTCCTCGACCTGCTCGATCCCGCCGAGGAGGTGGACCGGCGCAACGTCTTCGACATCCCCCTGCTGGCAGAGCGGCTGGTCGCCGCGACGGGCTGGATCGCCGGAGAGCCGGACATCGCCGAGCTGCCCCTCGGCCTGTTCGGGGCCAGCACCGGGGCGGGCGCCGCGCTTCTCGCGGCGGCGGAGCTGCCCGGTCGGATCGGCGCCGCCGTCTCGCGCGGGGGGCGTCCCGACCTGGCCGGGGCGCGGCTGGCCGAGGTGCGCGCGCCGACGCTGCTGATCGTCGGCGGCGCGGACCGCCATGTGCTGGAGCTGAACCGCCAGGCGCTTGCGGCGCTGGCCTGCGAGAAGCGGCTGGACATCGTTCCGGGGGCGGGCCACCTGTTCGAGGAGCCCGGCACGCTGGAAGCCGCCGCCGACCTCGCGGCAAGCTGGTTCGAGCATCACCTGGCCCCGGCAACACCCGGCCTTCCGGCCCCTCCCGCGCCGGCCACGCCTCGGTCGCCGCGTGCCGACGGGGTGCCTCCGGTCCTCGCCACCCTCCGCAAGGCGCTGACGCCCCTGCCCGCGCCCGAGGATCCGGGCTTCGCCGACGCCTTCGAGGAGCTGGGACGTCGCCGGGTGGTGCTGCTGGGCGAAGCCTCGCACGGCAGCTTCGAGTTCTACCGCGCCCGGGCCGCGATCACCCGGCGCCTGATCGAGAAGCACGGCTTCACCATCGTCGCGGTCGAGGCGGACTGGCCCGACGCCGCCGCGATCGACCGCAGGATCCGCGGCAAGCCCGCCGTGGCGGGGCTGCCGCCGCCGTTTACGCGGTTCCCGACCTGGATGTGGCGCAACCGCGACGTGGACGATTTCGTGACCGTCCAGCAGCGCCACAACGCCGGGCGCCCGGCGGCGCGGCAGGTCCGGTTCCGGGGTCTGGACCTCTACAGCATGACCGCCTCGATCGCGGCGGTGCTCGCCTATCTCGACCGGGTCGATCCGCAGGCGGCGGCCGAGGCGCGGGTGCGCTATGGCTGCCTTGCGCCCTAGTCGCACGAGCTTGCCGCCTACGGACGCACCTCGGTCGGCCGCGGCTATGCGCTGTGCGAGGCGCCGGTGACGCGGATGCTGCTCGACCTGCTGCAGAAGCGTTTTCCCTACAGCGCCCGCGACGGCGAGGATTTCTTCGATGCGGCGCAGAACGCCCGGCTGATCGCCAGCGCCGAGCGGTATTACCGGGTGATGTACCTCGGCGCCGCCGATTCGTGGAACCTGCGGGACCGGCACATGTTCGACACGCTGGAACGGCTGCTGGAGAACGCGGGCGCCGGGGCGAAGGCGGTGGTCTGGGCGCACAACTCGCATATCGGCGACGCCCGGTTCACCGACATGGGCCAGGCGCGGGGCGAGCTGAACATCGGCCAGCTCTGCCGCGAACGCTTCGGCGCCGAGGCGGCGCTGGTCGGCTTCGGCACCCATGCGGGCACCGTCGCCGCGGCTTCGGACTGGGACGCGCCGATGGAGATCAAGACGGTGCGCCCGTCGCGCCCCGGCAGTCACGAGGCGCTGCTCCACGCCGCCGGGGTCGAACGGTACCTGCTAGACTTGGCGCGGCTGCCCGCGGACCTGCGCCGCGCGCTGTCCGAGCCGCGGCTCGAGCGCTACATCGGCGTGATCTACCGGCCCGACCCCGAGCGCTGGAGCCACTATTCGCAGGCCAGTCTCGCGGACCAGTACGATGCCTTCGTCTGGTTCGACACGACCACGGCCGTGGTCCCCCTGCCCGAGCAGATGTCGGTCGGCGAGGAAGAGACCTATCCCTCGGGCCTCTGAGCCGGGCGCGGCGATCCGCCGGAGGGCGGCGGGCCCCGGCCGACCCCCGAACTCCGGCGGTGCGACGTCGATCGTCGACGATGCCCTCGCCCCGCCGCCTGCCGATGTTGCCCGTGCAAGGCCGCCGCCGGAGGGGGAGCTCCGCGGATCCACGGCGCCCCCCTTCCCGGACAGTCCCGCAACAACGGAGCGAGACCAGCAATGCACAGGATCGATCGGCT
The DNA here is from genome assembly GCF_002869745.1 of Oceaniglobus roseus. Classification (GTDB taxonomy): domain Bacteria; phylum Pseudomonadota; class Alphaproteobacteria; order Rhodobacterales; family Rhodobacteraceae; genus Oceaniglobus; species Oceaniglobus roseus. Next base: position 42,517 of record NZ_PNOS01000012.1, on the reverse strand, counting down.
CGGCCCCTGGCCGGCGCAAGCGGTGGCCGCCTTCGACGACCTCGGGCTGACGGAGACCGAGATCGCCCGCTATTTCGGCGTGTCGCCCTCCACCGTGCGCGCCGCGCACACCCTCCACGGTGCGCGCCGCGCGCAACGCCGCGCCCGCCGCGCAGCCGAAGGGCTGCGCCGTCGCGGACAGGGCGCGCGCCGTCTCTGCCGGCCGCGCGCTGCGCCTGTGATTGTCCCCCGTCAATGAGGGGGCGACCGCGGCCTGTCATCCTGCCCGCCATGCAGAGCAAGGAGGATGTGATGCAGGTAGCCAAAGCCATGCACCCGCGGGCCGACTGGGCCAGCGCCGAGACGCCGGTGATCGAGATCGCGCGGATGATGGAGAAGGACGACATCGGGGCGGTGCCGATCGGCAAGGACGACAGGCTGATCGGGATGCTGACCGACCGCGACATCGCGATCCGGGTCGTGGCCCGCGGGCTCGACCCCGCGAAGACCCGGGCCGACGCGGTGATGACCAAGGGCATCGTCTGGTGCCACACGACCGAGACGGTCGAGGACGCGATCCACCTGATGGACCAGAAGAAGATCCGCCGCCTGCCGGTGATCGACGACAACAAGCGGCTGGTCGGGATGCTGAGCCTCGGCGACATCGCCCATTCGGCGGGGCGGGACCTCTCGGGCGAGATCCTGCACGCCGTGGCCGACCACCATGCCTGAGCGCGCCGCCCCCACCCCGACGAGGAGCCAAGCCATGACCGTCCGCCCCCTGCTGACCGCCGCCGCGCTCAGCCTTGCCGTGCTGCCCGCCTGCGAGAACATGACCACCGGGCAGCGCACGGCGGTCGGGCTGACCGGCGGGGCCGCCGTCGGCCTGATCACCGCCGAGGCGCTGAACGCCAGCAACGAATGGCTGATCATCGGCGCGCTGCTCGGGGCCGCGGCGGGCACGCTGGTGGCGCAGAACAGCGCCACCGGCGACTGCGCCTATGCCTACGGCGACGGCAGGTACTACACCCGGCGCTGCCCGCGCTAGGGCCGCGAGCGCCTGCAATGCCCGGTCGGGACAGGCATTGCCCCGCTATCCGCTGTCCCGTCCGCCCGGCGCGCTTCCCGCGCCGGGCCTGACCGGACGGCCCCTCAGTCCGCGGACTTGCGCATGGCCTTCACGAGGCGCAGCAGCGACGCGGTGTCGGCAAGGTCGGGCTCCCCGGCCTCCTCGGTCAGGGCCTGGAGGTTGCGGATCTCCAGCAGGTCCGGGCGCACGATGTCGAGCAGGCCGTCGTCGGCCAGCGCATGAAGCGCCCGGCTGACCGATTCCACCCGGGTCCCGAGCAGGTGCGCCACGTCGGGACGGCTGAGCGGGATGCGCACCCGCACGGCCCGCCCGGATACGGTCACGAGGTGATCGACGGTCTGGAGCCGGGTGCAGAGCAGCAGCAGCAGTCCCGCCAGCCGCCCCCGCACCTTCGGATTGGCGAGGATGATCATCCAGTCACGGGCGCGGTCCAGTTCGGACAGCAGGTGCAGCAGCAGCAGCCGGTCCAGTTCGGGCGAGCGCAGCAGCAGCGCCTCGAACGCGGCGCGGGGGAAGGCGAGGATCTCGGCATCGGTCGCGGCCTCGATCGAGAAGTGCATGTTGCCGTTGAACACGCGCCCGAACAGGTCGCCCTCGACCAGGATCCCGACGATGTGCTGCCGGCCGTCGGGCAGGTCCTTCTGCATCCGCAGGATGCCCGTGCGGACGATGCAGGTGAAGCGGGACGGCGCGTCGGCCTCGACCACGGTCTGTCCGGCCTCGAAGGACCGCCGGACCACGATCGCCTGCAACTCCTTCAGGATCGGCTCCGGCAGCTCGTCGAATCCGGGCAGCAGCCGCAGGTTGGCAGAGGATTTCGACCCCGCGGCTTCTCTCGGCGTTTCCTGCATGGCGCGGTCCTCCCCTGATGTTTTCCGGATCCAGTGTCCACTCGGCCAGCCGATGGGCGAAGCGATCATTCGGCCGGACTCCCGACGCGATCGACCGAACGAGGGAGTCCGGTCCTGTCCGAAAGATTAACACGGATCACCCTGCGCATTGCGAAGGATCAATGCGCGGCACGGCCGGGCGTGGTTCACTGGAACCGGATCGCCACTGGGGGCAACATGCGCAGCGCGAGAACCTGGGCTCTGGTCATGAACGGAGTGCGCGCGCGCATCCTGCGCGGACTCGAGGATACCGACGGCGAGGACCAGATCGAGATCGTTCACCGCGCCGCGTCGATGCATCTGCGCGACGTCCTGACCGACAGGGCCGGGCGCAGCTTCTCCTCGGGGTCGGGCGGGCGGCGTTCGGCCATGGAGCCCGGCACCGATCCGATCCTGCGCGACATGCAGGACTTCGCCTCCGACATCTGCGAGGTCCTGGAACAGCATCGCAAGGCAGGGGCGTTCGCCCGGCTCGCCATCTTGGTCGAGCCACGGATGCTCGGCATCCTGCGGGCGCGGATGCCCGCGCCGCTGCACGAGTCGGTCGTGCTGGAACGGCCGATGAACCTGGTCGCCCTTCCCGAGAAGGAACTGCGCGAGCGCGTTCTCGATCTCGTGCGCAACAAAGCCTGACGCCCGCTGGGGGCCGGGTCAGAGGAGACGACCATGGAAACCGGAAGAACCGCCTTCGAAACCGCCGGCTGCGGCAAATGCCCGCTGAAGACGCTGCGCCTGTGCCGCTCGGTCTTCGGCCTTGCCGGCGGCGGGGTCCAGCCTCCCCTGCCCCGGCTGCGGCGCATCCCGGCGGAGGCCCGGCTGCAGGAAGAGGACGAGCTGCCGCGCGTCACCGGCGTGCTGCGCAGCGGGTTCCTGCGCACCGAGCGGATCCTGCGCGACGGACAGCGCACCGTCCTCGGCTTCCTCGCGCCCGGCGACCTTGTCGGCGATGTCGCCGGGATCCCCCGGGGCCCGGCCCTGGTCGCCGTCACCGACGCGGAGATCTGCGCCTTCGATCCCGCCGCGCTGCGCCGCGCGATGGCCAAGGACGCACCGTTCCACGCCACGGTGCTGGCCGACGTGATGCGGCAGCACATCCGCCAGCTCGAGATGGTGTGGCGGCGCGGGGCGCTCGGCAGCAGGGAGCGGATCGTCGCCTTCCTGGTCATGGCGACCGAGTTCATGCCCACCAAGACCCGAAAGGACGGCAGCCTGGTGCTGGACATGGTCGTCTCGCGCCGGGACTGGGCGGATTTCGCCTGCACCACGGTCGAGACGATCTGCCGGACTCTCGGCGACCTGGCCGAGCGGGGCCTGATCGCGCAGGAGTCGCCGGGACGATACCGGATCCGCGACCTCGCCGCCCTGGCCGAGCTGGCCCGGCTCGACCCGCTGCGCGACCCGAGGGCGATGATCCTGGACGCGACGGCCCAGCCTGCCCCGAAGGGGGGCGCACACCGCGCACCGAAGCCCGGCCGCCCCGCCGCCCTGAGGATGCCGGAGCGGAATGGCGCGCCGCGTCCGTTGCTGCCGTCGGCCCCTTGGGAGGGCCGCCCCTGAGGCCGGTGCGCCGCGCCGCAGCCTCCGGGCCCATCGGCGAACAGCCTCGGGGCAAACCCCCGGCCCCGCCGAGGTCGACGGGACCGGGGGCGGGCCTCATTCCTGCTTCTGGATCGACTCGAGGTATTCGGCCAGCGACAGGATGCGGCCGCGCACGATCACCTCGGCGGCATAGGGCCCGGCATCCTCGACCCCGTCCTTCATGAAGCGTTCGCCCCAGACCGGCATCGGCGTGCCGTGCGGCCCGACGCCGGAACGCCCGTCGATCACCTGGATGACGTGCAGCAGCGGGAAGACCCCGTCGTTCTTCCGCGCAAGCGCGGTCAGGTCCGGCGTCGACACGTTGAGATAGCGGGCCACCGGCCCGTCGCCGCGGGCGCTCTCGCCGTGGCAGGCCGAACAGTTGTACATGTATTCCTGGCGCCCGGCGTCCTCGGCACGGGCGCCTCCGGTTGCAAGGATCAGGGTCGCGGCCGCGATGGCCGCGCCAAGGGTGCGAAACGGCAGATGTTCTGGCATGGGGTATCCCTCTCAACGGAAGAAATGTCGCCCTCTCAGCCTGCGGGGGACCGCGCCTGCGGGCATTGACGACCATCATCGGAGGGGGTGCTGGGTCAGTCGGCGGCCACCGCGCCCGCCGCCTCGGCGCTGGCCAGGCACTCCGCCTCGCGGCCGCGCACCACGCGCCGCCCCGCCAGGGGCCCGCGGGTTTCGGTGACGACGGTGGACTGGCGCTCGGGCCCGTCGCCGCGGTGATGGAACAGCACCACCCAGTCGTCGGTCCGCCCGAGTTCATGGGCGCGCGCCGTGTTCGAGTAGAGCGCCGTGAGGTGCCAGTCGTCGATGCGGGTGTGCAGGATCGGCAGCCAGGCCGCGCCGGTCGGGTTGAACCGGCGCGGCGCGATCTGCCGAAGCTCACCGGCCGCGGCGCGGCGGCGATAGAGCGCGTCGGCCTTGAGCAGCAGCGAAACCGGCGGCTCGTCCCCCTCGGTCCGGGGCAGCGACGCACGGGGGATGCGCGACAGGCGCTGGTCCAGCGCGGCAAGGATCGCGGCCCGGCGCCGCGGTCCCACGCCTGCGACCCTGCCCTGCCGCAGCGCCGTCTCGAGCTCGGGCAGGGTGTCGGCGTCCAGAGTGTCGGCCAGCCGCTCGGCCAGCACCGGGCCGACGCCCGGGATCGTGGCGAACAGCCGCTCGGGCGTCAGCTCTCCCTCCAGGCGGTCGAGCTGGCGCCAGCCGCCGGTCGTCAGCATCTCGGCGATGGCGGCGGCGATGCCCCGGCCGATTCCGGGCAGGCGGATCAGGCCGTCGAGCCCGCCCTGCCGGTAGTGCTCGGCCAGGGGGCGCTCCAGCCGGTCGATCTCGTTCGCGGCGGTGCGGTAGGCGCGGATGCGGAAGCCGTCCTCGTCCTGCTGCTCCAGCAGGTCGGCGAAGCGGCGCAGCCATGCCGCGATCTGCGCGTCGCCGGGGATCTCCGCCGCCTGGTTTCCCGTCGTTCCGGTCATGGTCCCGCTTCTCCGGCTGCCGCCCTCCGCTGCCATCCAGTCTGCGCCGCGCCGCACGGCGTTCAATGACGGCCGTCAATGAGCGCCGCCCGCGCGGCGTCACAATGGGCCCCGGCCGCATTGGCCGCACATCTGGAGACACCGTCATGGACACGCGTCACTTTCAGGACTGGATCACGCTTCTCGCCGGGCTCTTCCTTGTCGTCACCCCGTTCCTGCTGTCGATCCCCGCGCAGGAGGGAGGGTCGACCTGGCTGCTCACCGTCAACTTCGTCGCCTCGGGGATTGCGGCGATCGTCCTCGCCCTCGCCGCGCTGACCGCGTTCCGCCAGTGGGAGGAATGGCTCGACATCGCGCTCGGCCTCTGGCTTGTCGCCTCGCCCTGGATCCTCGGCTTCAGCGACCTGAAGAACGCCGTCTGGGCCGCCGTGGGCGCGGGCGTCGTGATCGCCGCGATGGGGGCCTGGACCTCGTTCGAGGAGATGGGTCAGCACAGTGCCTGACCGCCGGGACCGCCGACGCGCGAAGGCAGCACCCTAGCGCCCGGCGGTCCGGACCGGCCCCGCGCGGAACCAGGCCCGCTTCAGCACCTCCGTCGCGGCGAGATAGGCGCCGACGATCGCGCCCCCGGCCAGCCAGACCGGCAGGGGCGGCGGCACCAGGCCGAAGGCGGCGGCGAGCGGACGGGTGAGGGTCAGGACGACAGCGGCTCCGGCCACGGCCGCGCTGAGCCAGAGCACCGCGGCCGCCGGGCGGCTCTGCAACAGCGGGCGCCGGGTGCGCAGGACCAGCAGCACCGCCAGTTCGGTCAGCAGCGAGATCAGGAACCACGCGGTCTGGAACAGCCCCTCGCCCGCGTGCAGCACGAAGGCGAGCAGGCCGAAGGTCAGCAGGTCGAAGGCGGTGCTGAGCAGCCCGAAGACCACCATGAAGTTGCGGATCGCCGCCATGTTCCAGCGCGGCGCCTGCGCCACCGCCTCGGGATCGACGCGGTCCCCGGCCAGCGCGAGCGCGGGGAGATCGGACAGGAAGTTGTTCAGCAGGATCTGCGCCGGGCGCATCGGCAGGAACGGCAGGAACACCGTGCCGATGGCCATGCTGATCATGTTGCCGAAATTGGCGCTGGTGGTGATCGAGATGTATTTCAGCGTGTTGGCGAAGGTGCGCCGACCGTCGACGATGGCCCCGGCGAGGATCCCGAGATCGCGGTCGAGCAGGACGATGTCGGCGCTTTCGCGGGCCACGTCCACCGCCTGGTCGACCGAGACGCCGACATCCGCCTGCCAGAGCGCCGGGGCGTCGTTGATCCCGTCGCCGAGATAGGCCACCGCGTGGCCGCGCCGCTGGAGCGCGCGCACGATGCGCTCCTTCTGCTGCGGATCGACCTCGGCGAAGACATGGGTGGTCTCGGCGAGGTGCCACAGCGCCTCGTCGCGGGTCCGGTTCAGGTCCTCTCCGGTCAGCACGGTGTCGGGCAGCCCCACGGCGCGGGCCACGTGACGGGCGACGTGGCGGTTGTCGCCGGTGATGATCCTCGTGGTTATGCCAAGCGCGGCGATCCGGCCCAGCACCTCGGCGATGCCCGGTTTCAGCGGATCGTCGAAGAGGAGGAAACCGGCGAAGGTCATCCCGCGCTCGTCCTCGACAGTGTAGTGCGGCCGCGCGTCCAGGACGCGGGTGGCCAGCGCAAGCACCCGCTGCCCGTCCTGCCCCCAGTCGGCGGCCCGGCCCGCGAGCCGTTCGCGGGTGCCGGGGTCAAGAGTTGCGGGGCCCGAGCCGTTTTCCACCGTCGTGCAGCACTCCAGCACCTCGGCGAAGGCGCCCTTGGTGATCATCAGGTGGCCGGGCGCCCCGTCCTGCCCGACCACGATGGACAGGCGCCGGCGCAGGAAGTCGTAGGGGATCTCGTCGATCTTCGCGCGCTCGGGAACGGCGAGGCCGCGCGCCTGCCCCGCGGCGAGGATCGCGGCGTCGAGCGGATTGTCGATCCCGGTCTCCAGCGCGGCGTTGAGCAGCGCCGCCACCATCACCGCCTGCGACGGCGCTCCTTCGGGGTCGAGCGCATCCGCGAGGATCACCGCGCCGGTCGTCAGCGTGCCGGTCTTGTCGGTGCAGAGCACGTCCACCGCGCCCAGGTTCTCGATCGCCACGGTGCGGCGCACGATGGCGCCGCGGCGTGCCAGGCGCCGCGCGCCGTCGGCCATGGTCACGCTGATGATCGCGGGCAGAAGCTCGGGCGTCAGACCGACGGCGAGGGCGACCGAGAACAGCAGGCTCTCGATCAGCGGCCGCCCGAGGACGAGATTGGCCGCCAGCACCAGCGTCACCACGACCGTCATCACCCGCGTCAGCAGCAGTCCGAAGCCCCTGATCCCCTGTTCGAAACCGGAGTCGGCGGGGCGGGCCATCGCGCGGGCGGCGATCCCGGCGTATGTCGTCCGCGCACCCGTCCGCAGCGCCAGCATCCGCGCCGTGCCGCTGCGCACCGAGGTGCCCTGGAAGACGGCGTTGGCGCGGGCCGAGATCGCCGCGTCGGGGGCGGAGAGGCCGGGCCGTTTTTCCACCGGCAGCGATTCTCCGGTCAGCGCGGCCTCGGTCACGAGGAAGTCGCGCGCCTCGATCACAACCCCGTCGGCGGGCACGAGATTGCCTGTCGCCAGCAGCACGATGTCGCCGGGCACCCCCGCCTCGGCGGCCACCGTGGCGGCGGCGCCGTCGCGCAGGACGCGCACGGTCAGCGCGAGGCGGGCGCGCAGGGCGGCGACGGAGGCCGAGGCGCGGTATTCCTGCGCGAAGCCGAGCAGCGTGCTGGCGGCGACGATGGCCAGGATGATCCCCGCCTCGGTCCATTCCCGCACCAGGACCGAGACGGCGGCGGCGAAGACAAGGATCAGCACCAGCGGGCTTTCGTACTGCCGGGCCAACAGGCGCAGCGCGGAGTGGCCCTCCCGCGCGGCGGTGCGGTTCGCGCCGACCTCGGCCAGTCGTGCCGCGGCGAGGGCCTGCGGAAGACCCTGCGGCCCGCTGCCGAGGTCCGCGAACAGCGTGGCGACGGGCCGGGACCACCAGGCCTCGGCCGCTTCACCCATGGGACACCGCGGCCGCGATCTGGGCCACCGGCTCTGCCGCCGACCGTTTCAACGGTGGAAAGTCCGCGGGCGTCAGGCTTTCCCGTTCGAGCAGCAGCTTCGCCCCGGCCTCGAGGTCGGCACGCCTGCGGCTCAGGATGGCGGTCGCCGTCGCGCGGGCCTCGGCGACGAGCCGGCGGATGGCGAGGTCGGCCTCGCGCGCGGTGTCCTCGGAGAAATCGCGCGACCGCGGCTCGCCCCTGCGGTCGCCGAGGAAGCGCAGCGTCTTCTCCTCCAGCACCACGGCGCCGATCCGTTCGTCCATGCCATGGCGCATGACGCATTCGCGGGCGATGTCCGTCACCTTGGCCAGATCGTCCGAGGCGCCGGTGGAGGCTTCGCCGAAGATCAGCTCCTCGGCCGCGCGCCCGCCCATCAGGACCGCCATCCGCTCCTTCAGCTCGGGCAGGGTGATCAGGAAGCGGTCCTCGGTCGGGCGTTGCAGCGTGAAGCCGAGCGCGCCGACCGAGCGCGGGATGATCGTGACCTTGTGCACCGGATCGGCCCCCGGCAGGCTGACGGCGACCAGCGCGTGGCCCATCTCGTGATGGGCGACGCGGGTGCGCTCGGCCGCGTTCATCACCCGCGTGCGCCGCTCGGCGCCCGCGACGATCCGCTCGACCGCGGCGGTGAAATCGGCGGCCGAGATGGTCTCGCCGCCCCGCCGCGTGGCGATGATCGCCGCCTCGTTCACCAGGGTGGCAAGGTCGGCGCCGGTGAAGCCCGGGGTCAGCCCCGCGATGTCGTCGAGGCTGACGGAGGGATCGAGCTTCACCTTGCGCGCGTGCACGGCGAGGATCTGCGCCCGCCCCGCCCGTTCGGGGCGGTCCACGACGATCTGGCGGTCGAACCGCCCCGAGCGCAGCAGGGCGGGGTCCAGGATCTCGGGCCGGTTCGTCGCGGCCAAGAGCACGATGCCCACGGTCGGGTCGAAGCCGTCGAGTTCGGACAGCAGCTGGTTCAGCGTCTGCTCCTTCTCGTCGTTGCCGCCGAAGCCGGACACGGCGCTCCGCGCGCGGCCGAGCGCATCGAGCTCGTCGATGAAGATGATGCAGGGCGCGGCCTGGCGGGCCTGCTCGAACAGGTCGCGCACCCGCGCCGCGCCGACGCCCACGAACATCTCGACGAACTCGGACCCCGAGATCGAGAAGAACGGCACCCCCGCCTCGCCCGCGATGGCGCGCGCCAGCAGCGTCTTGCCGGTGCCGGGCGGGCCGACCAGCAGGATGCCCTTCGGGATCCGCGCCCCGAGTCGGCCGTAGCGGTCGCGGTCGTTCAGGAACGACACGACCTCCTGAAGCTCGGCCTTCGCCTCGTCGACGCCCGCGACATCGGCGAAGGTCACGCCGGTCTGCCGCTCGACATAGACCTTGGCGCGGGACTTGCCGACGTTGACGAGCCCGCCGAGGCCCTGCCGCTCGGCGAAGCGGCGGAAGAAGACGGACCAGAGGGCGAAGAAGACGAGGATCGGCAGGATCCAGGACAGCAGCGTGGAGAGCCAGGTCTGGTCACGGGCGCCGGTGATCTGGACGTCGTATTTCGCCAGCTCCTCGGCAAAGGCCGGGTCGACGCGGACGGCCACGAATTCGGTCTTGCCGTTCACCGGCGTGCGGAAGCTGCCCGTCACCTCGGTATCGGAGACCGAGACCGAAGCGATCTGGCGGTCGTGCAGGTAGGTGACGAACTCGCCATAGCCGATCACCGCCGTGCGCGAGGCCGCCAGCCAGAGCTGGAGCGCCGTGACCAGCGCGAAGGCGATCAGGACATAGCCGAGGTTGAAGGCGTGCTTGCGGTTCATCTGTGCCATCTCCGCCCCCTGCCGCGGCTGTGTCCGGTTCTCATGCCGCGGGCCAGCCGACCGGCTGCACGAAGGTGGTGCGTTCGTGGTCGGGAAGGTCCAGGGCCGCGGCGATGGCCGGTTCGTCGAACCCGCCGACAAGGCAGGTGCCAAGCCCCCGCGCCGCGGCGAACAGATAGACGTTCTGCGCGACGATGGCGGCATCCACACGGGCGTGGTGCAGCCGCTCCGCGGGATCCTCGGCCGCGGTCAGGCGGCGCAGGTCGGCGATGTGGACCAGGCAGAGCGGCGCGGTGGCAACGAAGGGCTGCGGCGACAGGATCCCCCGGATGTCGGCGGCGTGGCGCAGGGTCATGCTGTCGTTCGCGGGGTCGTAGCGGGCGACGCCATCGGCCGACGCGACATGGATCACCGTCTCGGCCGCGCCATGCCACGACGGGGCGGTATGCAGCCCGACGGCCGGGCGATTGATCCCGAAGGCCGCCCACAGCAGCTCGGCCAGCAGGGCGGGATCCACCGGGCGGTCGGAGAAGCTGCGGGTCGACCGCCGCCGGCGCAGCGCCTCGGTCACGGTCAGCTCGCCCGTCTCCGAGGCGGCGGAAAGGTCGGGAATGGCGGCGACGCCGAGGGCGGTGCCGATCATCAGGCTCCGGCGCGACAGGCGGCCGGACGGCGAACGCGGTATCATGTGCGGCATGGCGGACCTCCGATCCTGCTGGCGAGGATGGGGCGTCCGGGGTGCCGCGGCATTGACGGCGGTCATCCGGTGCTGCCGAGAAGCGCGGCCAGACCCCGCTCCAGCCAGAGCGCGACGCCCGCGCGGTTCAGGTGATCGCTGTCGAAGTAGAACCGCGGCTCGGGGATCAGCGCGCCGTGGTCGAGCAGGGGCACGTCCAGCCGTGCGGCGAGGTCCGCGAGGCGGGCGTCGAGGCCGGGGATCACCGGCAGGCGCGCCCGTAAGCGGTCGGGAAGCGGCGGGAAGACCAGCGCGACCCTCGCGCCGTGGCGGCGGGCGAGACGGATCACCGCCTCGGTGTCGGCGAGGCCCTGCGCGATGGCCGCCTCGGACGGGGGGCCGGGATAGAGATAGGCGATGCGGGCGGCGTCGGCGGCGTCGGAAGGGCGCGGGGCGGTGTCGAAGCGGGCCTCGGCCTCCCAGCGGTCGGGCCGGAACCGCGTCCGGTCGTTGATCCGCGCGGCCCCCGCGGCCTGCGCGAGGAACACCGGCAGCGGCAAGCCGCGCGGCACCGCCCGGGCGAGCACGGCGAGCGTGCGCAGGTCGGCCGGGATCTTCGGCAGAAGGTCCGCGTCGCCAAGGCGCGCCGCGTTCCAGCGCGGGTCGGCGAAGGCGAAGGCGTCGATCACCAGCAGCACGCCCGCCGCCCCGCGGTCGGCGAAATAGCGCTCGGCCACCGTCCGCGTCACCGCGGGCCCGCCGCCCGCGACGGCGAGGGTCAGAGTGCTGCGCCCCGTCGCCGTGCGGAGGGTCTCGGGCACGTTCGCGAAGCCCAGCGGCAGGGCGTGGGAGGCGCCGAGGACGATCCAGTCGGACCGCTCGGGGGCATGGGCGATGCGGAAGAACGGGTTGCGGTCCCCGTGGGTCTCCAGCACACGGCCCGACCAGAGGAACAGCCCGGCGTATAGAAGCAGCCCCAGCCCGAGGAAGGCCGCGATGCGCCGGGGGCGCCAAGGCTCTTCAGAATCCGGCATAGATGAACCCCGTCGCCTGCCACCGCCCCATCAGCAGCAGCGCCGCGAGCCCGGCATAGAGACCGCCCCAGCGCAACGGCAGCGGGGCGGCGGCGATACGCTCGGCCAGGGGGATGCGCCCGGTCAGGATCCCGGCCGCGAGAAGGCCGAGGATCGGCACCGCGCCAAGCTGCTGCTCGGCACTGAACGGATAGGCCGGGAGGAGGTGCGGCAGGTCGGGCAGCGCCCCCGCGATCCGCCCGAGGATCACCAGCGCCTCGGCAGGGGTCGCGGCGCGGAAGAAGACCCAGGTCAGCAGGATCAGGTGGAAGGTCAGCAGCCCCCGGAGGAGGCGCGATGTCCGGCCCTGCGGCGCGGGCAGCCAGAGCTCGGCGATCACGAAAAGGCCGTTCAGCGCCCCCCAGACGACGAAGCCCCAGCCGACGCCGTAGCCGAGCCCGGCGTGCCAGAGGCCCGAGAGCAGGAAAACCGCCATCACGTTCGCCGCCTGCCGCGCCCGGCCGTGGCGGCTGCCGCCGAGGGGGATGTAGACGTAATCGCGGAACCAGTGGCCCAGCGTGATGTGCCAGCGCGAGGACCAGAATTCTCCCACAGTCGGTGAGAAGTAGGGGTGGGCGAAGTTCCGCGACAGCCGCAGGCCCACCAGCGCCGAGAGGCCCAGCGCGATGTCGGTGTAGCCCGAGAAGTCGCAGTAGATCTGGAAGGCGAAGAAATAGCTCGCCACCAGCAGGTCGACCGGCGTGGCATAGGCGGGGACGCCGTAGGCGGCATCGACCACCGGGGCGAGCGCATCCGCGATCACCAGCTTCTTCACCAGTCCCGAGATCAGCAGCGCGAGGCCGAGCCGCGCCAGTCCGGGACGAAGCGCGATCTGCGGGAATTGCGGGATCAGGTGTCCGGCGCGCTCGATCGGCCCGGCGAGGAGCTTCGGAAACCACGCGAGATGCAGGACGCGCCCGGCGATGCCGCCCGCCGCCCCCGGCCCTGCGCTGTCGGCGACCAGCGCGATGGCGGTCAGCACGAGGAAGGACAGGCCGGGCGGCGCGTCCGGGTCGGGCAGGCCGAGGGTGTCGGCGAACTTCGCCCAGACGAGCAGCTCAAGGAGGGCGGCGATGCCGACGCCCCGCCAGAGGCGCGTCCCCCCGGCCGCCGCGAGGGCCAGGGCCGCGATGCCGCCGAGCCAGAGCAGCCGGATCGGATCCCCCGTCCCGTAGAACCACAGGCTGACCGCGATCAGCCAGGCGAGCCGGAAACGGCGGGGCAGAAGCGCGACACCGGCGAGGACGAGGGCGAGGAAGGGCCAGAAGATCGCGGAGGTATATGCCACCGGCCCGCCCCGTCAGTAGGACGCCCCTCCGGCGCGCAGCTCGGGCGGGATGACGTCGATGGGCAGGCCCGCGTTGACGGCGAGGTAATCGGCCAGCTGTTCGCGCTCGGCCGCCCCCAGCGGGATCTCGACATGGCTGGTGCGGCCCAGCGTGGCGAGCCAGGCGTCGCGCGTGCGGGCCTGGGTGACGGTCACGGTGATGATGTGGCAGGACTGGCAGCGGGCCAGCATCATGTCGCGCCCGTCCGTGGGCAACTCCGCCCCCGGTGCGATCGCGCCCGTGTAGGCAAGGTAGTCGGCCAGCGTCTGCCGCTCCCAGTCGTCGAGACCGGAGAGCGCGGCATCCGCGCTTTCGGCGAAGAACGCACTCCACTCGACGGCCGGGCGGGCCGTGGCGATGGCGGCGGCAAGCTCCGCATCGCCCGCGGCGAGGCCGCGTTCGAGCAGCGTGCGTCCCCCCGGCGGGATGAAGGCGAAGAGGTCGTCGCCCTGCTGTGCCGACCCGGCTCCGGCAAGGATGGAAAGGACGAGCGGCAGGACGTAGGAGCGGGGTGTCATCGCGACGATCCTCGGGTCAGAAGCGCAGTTCGGGCGGCACGTCCTGAAGTCGCATCGGCATGTTCAGCGCGGAATAGTCCGCGAAGAGCTCGCGTTCCTCGGGCGTGACCTCGATCTCCTTGTGGAACGGCGAGGCGAAGACCGAGAGCCAGCCCGCCCGGTCGCGCCGCTGCATCAGGTATCCCGTGAACAGCGAATGGCAGGACAGGCAGTTGGTCAGGGCAAGGTCGCGCCCGTCGGGCGGCAGCTCTCCCGAGGGGTCGGCGGCACGGGGCGCGATCACGGACAGGTAGGCGGCAAGGGTCGCCCGGGGCTTCTCGCCGAGGGCGGGGGCGCGCGTGGCGATCTCGTCCCGCCAGGCGTGTTCGCTCATGTCCTGCGACAGCGCCCAGATCCGCGAGGGGGGGGGCGGGGAAGACCTCGCCGAAGCTGCCCCGCCCACCGTCCGGCAGGAAACCGAAGGTGTCGGTCTGGGCCGCGACCGCCGCGACGCAGAGCGCGACGGACGCGCAGGCGAGGAGTGTCCGGGCGCCGCGGATCATTCCGCCCCCCCGGGTTCGGTGTAGTCGAGCACGGGCACGATCATCCGGTCGGCCACCCGCGCGCCGGTGAACCCCGCCGCGCGGATCCGGTCCAGCCCCAGCGCGGTGCGGTCGGCGACGTATTCCTCGCCGCAGACCGGGCAGACCAGCGCCGGGATGGCGCGGATGACCACGAGTTCCTCGCCACGCCAGAAGGCGCTGCGGATACTCGCCTCGGTCAGCAGTCCCGTCCCGCAGCGGTCGCACGGGACGTTCGCCCCCTCGACCAGCGCGGCATCCTGGACGTCCTGAAGTGTCATCTTCATCGCTCACACCATCCGCCGGGCCGCGTCCGCGATCCGCGTCGCGTCGGGGCGCATCCAGGTGAACATCTCGGGCGAGGCGGGCGGCGGCGCGTCGGAGAAGGCGATGCGGCGGAACCGGGCGCCCTCGACGTTCTCGGCGCAGCGGGCCACGACCTCGGCCGCGGGGCCGAGCGTGTAGTAGCTCTGGTCGACCGCCAGCAGGCGGCGGGTCTTGGCGACCGAGGTGACGAGGGTCTCGGTGTCCATCTCCTTCAGCACCCGCAGGTCGATGACCTCGACCGACATGCCTTCGCCGGTCAGCGTCGCGGCGGCCTCCAGCACCTCGGGCATCCCCGCGCCCGACCCGACGATGGTCAGGTCGCTGCCCTCCTGCCGCACGGCGGCCTTGGTCAGCGGCACCTCGTAGGGCGCGTCAGACACCTCCTCGGACAGCATCCGCAGGCCCGCGGGATAGAGGAACACCACCGGGTCCGGGCTGCGCAGCGCGGCGTGCATCATCCCCTTGGCGTCGTAGGGGGTCGAGGGGACCACGGTGCGCACGCCCGCGATGTGGGCATAGATCGTGTCGACCTCGTAATCGCTGTGCTGGCCCGCGAAGCCCGGGGTCTGGCCGGTCATCTCGATCACGAAGACCACCGGCATCGAGGCCCTGCCACCGGACATGCTGCGCAGCTTGCCCGCGTGGTTCTGGATCACCTGGTAGGGCATGCCGGCCCCCTGGTAGGGGATGTAGGTGGCGGCCTTCGACCCGGCGAGCCCGGCGCCGGGCACGGCGGAGGCCATCCAGTTCTCGTCGATGCCGGTGTTGACCACCCGGCGGCGGCCGAACTCGGTCTCGAGGTTGATCACCGGCATCCCGGCGTTGGTGGCGACCGGCGGGGTCAGCTCGAAGATCCAGGTCATCGCCGGATCGTTGCGCATCTCCCACTGGACGGCCTCCAGCACCGAATACATCCAGGTCTTCTCGGTCATGGCTGTTTCCCCTGTCAGGCGACCTGGCGAGGCATGACCTCGCCTTCGGCAAAGACGTGTTTCAGACCGTCCTCGGGATTGCAGAGCGGCTGCCCGGCGGCCCAGGCGAAGGCGGCGTCGACCTCGGCGCGCACCTCGGCCTCCATGGCGTCGGCGGCCTCGGCCGTGAGCACTCCCCAGTCGATCAGCGTGGCCCGCGCGATGTCGACCGGGTCGCGCTGCATCCAGGCGCGCACCTCGCGCTCGGGGCGGAACGAGGTGATGGCGAGCGGGTCGTAGCCGAAGGCGCCGAGCTTGCCGACCTCGGCGCCGGGCGCGCCCAAGTGGTTGTAGTAGCGATAGGTCTTGGCCTCGATGAAGGTCGGACCGCCACCCGCGCGGGCGCGGTCCACCGCCTCCTTCGCGGCGTTGTAGACCTGGAACACGTCCTGCCCGTCCACCACCCGCGCCGGGATCCCGTAGGCCCGCGCGGCGTCGGCGATGTCGGTGTGCGGGCAGGAGTACGAATAGTGCGCGTACTGGTGATAGAGGTTGTTTTCCAGCACGTAGATGAAAGGCAGGTCGAGAAGCCTGGCGTTGTTCAGCGCCGAGTGGAAATGCGGCGTGGCATAGGTGCCGTCGCCGCCGAAGACGACCGAGACCTGGTCCGAACCCCGCGCACGGAAGGCGAAGGCCGAGCCGGTGGCGATCACGTGGCCGGGGCCGATCATGCCGTCGGCGCCGATGAAACCGACCGAGGGGTCGGAGATGTGCATCTCGGCGGCGTACCCGCCGTTCAGCCCGGTGGCGCGGAAGTCCATCTCGGCCTGCATCTTCGCCATGTCCACGCCCTTGGCCAGCGCGTGGCCGGTGGGGCGGTGGGTGGAATAGACGAGGTCGATCTGCTCGAACGGGCCATCGTTCCTCAGCGCCGCGCAGACTCCTGTGGCGACCGCCTCCTGCCCCGCGTAGAAGTGGTTGTAGGCGCGGTAGGACGGATCGCTCAGCATCCTGTCGGCCATCGTCCGTTCGTGCCAGCGGATGCGCAGGATGGTGCGCAGCATCCCGGCGAGCCTGTCGTCCGGCAGGTCCATGGCGAAATAGCCGATCTGCCCGTCCGCCCTTGCGACGTGCCCCGCCAGCCCGGCGGCAACCCCGGCCAGCCCCGCCACCCTGAGGAAGCCGCGCCGACTGAGGCCGGTTCTTCCGTCGTCCTCCCCGCCCCTGCGGGGCCTGTTCGCGATCTCGCTCCCGATCTCCATGACGCCGCCTCCCTTCCGCGATGCAGGGTCCAGCCTGGATCGGATCCGGCCGGGCGGCATTGACGGCGGACAACGGCGCGCCGGAGGCGCACCGCCGCGCCGATGACAGCCGTCAATGCGAAGCGCCGCCTGCGGGCGGAGTGTCCGCAAGTGCCGCAGTGGCCACGCAGAACGGAGCATCCCATGGACGCGAAATCGAAACCGAAACCGACCAAGTCCGGCAAGCCGTCGGCGCCCCTGTCCTCATCGTCGTCACCGTCACCGTCCTCGGCCAAGCCCGAGACGAAGAAGCCGGGCAAGTAGAGAGCCATCGTCCCCGTCCCCCGGGGCGGGAACCACAACCGGCACAGGAGGACCGGCCATGACCAGACGCAGCATCGTACTCGTGCTGTTCGACACGACCGAGGCGGAGGCGCTGATCGCCCGTGCGGCGGATGTCGCGCTCGGCTTCGAGGCGCACCTGACCGCCCTGCATCCGTTCAACCCCGTGATGCTGACCGTCGGCGCGGGGGTCGAGCCGATGATCTTCCAGTCGATGCTGGACTGGGAGGAGACGGAATCGAAGACCATCCGCGCGGCCTTCGAGGAGGCGCTGCGGCGCAACGGGCTCGAGGGCGAGTTCCGGGCGCAGTCCGGCCTCTACGGGTCGGAGGCCTTCCTGCTGGGCGGGGTCCGGGCCGCGGATTTCGTGCTGATCGGCGCCACGGCGGGGCGGTCGCCCGACGACCGGGTGCTGGCCCACCGGATCGTGCGGCAGGCCGGGCGCCCGGTGCTGGTGCTGGGGCCCGGGGCGGAGCTGAAGGCGCCCGCGACGCGGATCGTCATCGGCTGGACCGAGACCCGCGAATCGACGCGCGCCGCCCATGACGTGCTGTCGCTCGCCGCGCCGGGGGCCGAGATCACGCTGGTCGCGCTGCACGTCCACGCCGACGAGGTGCAACCGGGCCTGACCGGGCGCGAGGACCTGGCCGTGGCGCTGGACCGGGCCGGGTTCAAGGTGACCACGATGGATCGCCCCGCCGCGGCCGACGAACGCCCCGAGACGCTGGTCCGCCTGGCGCGCGAGGGCAATGCCGAGCTGCTGGCGACGGGCGCCTTCGGCCATTCGCAGATCTACGACATGCTGGTGGGCGCCGTGACGCGCGACCTGCTGGACAGCGCGCCGCTGCCGATCCTGCTGTCCTGCTAGGCGGGCCGCCCCCGCTGCACGGCGGCCACGCACAAACGGAAAAGCCCGGGCGCGCTCTGCTCGCCCGGGCTTCCCTCCCTACTGCCATCAGTCGTGACGGCGCAGCGCCAGCCCCAGCACCAGGCCGAAGCCGATCACGCCCAGAAGCCCCGTGGCCCAGGCCGCGGGATGGTCGCGGACGCTGCGCTCGGCCTGCTTCTCGAGCAACGCGATCCGCCGCTCGGCGTCCTGCATCGCCCGCCGCCCCTCGTCGGCGACCCGGTGCGCGTCCTCGTTCACTTCCTCGCCCAGTTCGGCCAGGCGCGTCCGCCCGAAGGTGCGCAGCGCCTTGCCGAGGTCGAGGACGGCCTGCCGCATCGCGCGCAGGTCCTCCGACACGTCGGAGCCCTCCATGCCTTCCGCGTTGTCCTTTGCCATCATCCGATCCTCCCGCTCTCAGGCGCCGATGGTGATGTGATCGACGACATGGGCCACGCCCGGCGCCGCCCAGGCGGCCCGCTCGGCCGCGTCGCGCTCGGCCCAGTTGCGCACCCGGCCCTCCAGCGTCACCCGGCTGTCGCTCACCTGCACCTGGATCCGCTTCGCCTCCAGCTCTGCATCCCGCTTCAGCGCGTTCTCGATCCGCTGGCGGACGTCGGTCGGGCTGACCTTCGGCTTGATCTCGATCAGGTTGCCGACGCCCTTGACGCCCGAGATCGACTGAACAGCCTTCTCGGCGGCCATCTTCTGATAGTACCAGTCCACCTTGCCGCTGAGGCTGATATAGGCGTTCTCCACCTTCACCTGCACGCGGTCCCGCGGCACCGAAGCGTTCCAGGTCAGCGAGTTGACCGCGCGCTTGGCGATCTCGTCGTCGGCGGTCAGGTGGCTGCCGAGCGGGCGCACCTCGATCTCCTGCGCGATCGCGCGCACGCCCTTCACGCGCTTGACGATGTTCTCCGCCTGGCGCTTCTCGGCATAGGTGCGGACGTGGCCGGTGAGCGTCACGGTGCCGTCCTCGACGGTGACGCCGATCTCCGCCGCGTCGATGCTGGGCTCGTACTCGAGCTCGTCGAGAACGTCCTGTCTGAGGTCGATATCCTTCATTTCAAGTCTCCGCTTGCTGATTGCCTGTCGATGCGACGTGCACGCCGCAAGACTGCCGCGCGGGGCGCCGCCGCTCATTGACGGCGGACAACGGGCCTGACCCGGCGGAGTGGCGCCTGGGCGGAGAGCCCGTTGTCGCGGATCAATGATCGCTTGGCGCGGTGGCCCAGACTTGTGTCATGCGGTCCCGTGTCACGGGGAGACGGGACCGCGCCAATGGCTACAGGAGGTTCGACCCATGCAACGGATGCACTGGCAGGATGCCGTGACCCTGCTCACGGGACTGGCGATCGTCATCGCCGCCCTTTTCCTCAGGATTCCGCCGCCCGAAGGCGTCAGCCTGGCGCCTGCGATCTGGAACATCGTCCTTTCGGGGCTCGCCGCGACCGGCCTCGCCGTTGCCGCACTGCGCCGGTTCCGCGACTGGGAGGAGGTGGCGCAACTGGTGCTCGGGCTGGGGCTGATCGCGGCGCCCTTCGTCATGGGCTATTCCGCGATCAGGGCGCTGACATGGCTTTCGGTCGGGGGCGGTCTGGTCGTTGCGGTGATGGCGCTGTCGGTGCTGATCCGCCCCTCGCCCACCAGCATCTACTGAGCCGACACACCGGGGCGGCGGGAGACCGCCCCGGTGCCGGTCGGTCCCTGCCGACCGGCAAGCGGCAGGGGCAACGCGAAGGGTCGTCGGGGTCGGACGATCCAGCCGGGTCGCCCCGATGTCTCGGCCCTCCGCCCGACGACCCCCGATCTCCAGGTCTCGTCGCTTTCCCGGTGCCTCGTCTCGCGGCCAGTGTCCTTCGACGCTTCCCGTCGGGTCTTCTCCGGCTCCGCTCCTCCTGTCGACAGGCTCAGACTGCGCGATTCGCGGCGCCGTGACATTGACGGCGGACAACGGCGTGAACTGCGCGGTGATCGCGGTCAATGCGACGCCCCCCGGAAGCCGCGAGGATGGGAACATGAAAAGGGACCGACCGGCATGGACGACACGGGAGAGATCGCGCGCACCCTCGGCCTGACGCCGGGGCGGCGCAGGCGCCGGGCGGGGATCGCAATGGCGGTCGGCGTGCCGGTGCTTGCCGCGCTGCTCTGGCTGGGCTTCGGGATGACGCGGGGCGGCGCCGACGGCGGCTACCTGACGGCCCCGGTCCGGCGCGGCGGCCTCACGGTCACCGTGACCGCGACCGGCACGGTCGAGCCGACGAACCTCGTCGACATCTCCAGCACCCTCTCGGGCGCCGTGGCGGAGGTGAACGTCGACTTCAACGACAGCGTCGATGTGGGCACCGTGCTCGCCACGCTCGACACCCGCAAGCTGAAAGCCGAACTGGCCATCGCCCGGGCCGCGCTGGAGACGGCGACGGCCCATGTCGCGGTCGCCCGGGCCTCGCTGGACCAGGCGCGCGCCGATTTCGAGATCGCGAAGGCGCTCGAGCGGCGCGGCGTCACCTCGCGCCAGACCTATACCGCGCAGGAGGCCGCCCTGCGCCGCGCCGAGGCCGAGCTTCAATCGGCCGAGGCCGACCGCGACCTTGCCGCCGCCACGCTGGACCTGCACCAGGCCGACCTCGACAACGCCTGCATCTGTTCGCCGATCCGCGGCGTGGTGCTGCAACGGGCGATCGACCCCGGGCAGGTCGTCGCCGCCGCCCTCGCCGCGCCGGTGCTGTTCACCGTCGCCGAGGACCTGCGGGAGATGCAGCTTCAGGTCGACATCGACGAGGCCGACATCGGTCGCGTAAAGGTGGGCGACCGGGCCAGCTTCACCGTCGAGGCCTACGACGAAAGGCGCTTCCCCGCGACGATCTCGGAGCTGCGCTTCGCCGCCGAGGTGGTGAACGGCGTCGTCAGCTACAAGGCGATCCTGGACGTCGACAATGCCGACATGCTGCTGCGCCCCGGCATGACCGCCACCGCCGAGATCACGGTGGCCGAGGTGGCCGACGCGCTGATCGTGCCCAACGCCGCGCTGCGCTATGCGCCCGCGCAGGCGACGGAGCAGGGGTCGGACGGCGGACACAGCGGGCTTCTGGGGATGCTGATGCCCTCGGTCACGCCGCCCCCCGTCCCCCTGTCGCCGGGCGGCGGGGCTCTGTGGATGCTGCGCGACGGCCAGCCGGTGCAGGTCGAGATCCGACCGGGCGAGACCGACGGGACCGTCACCCGGATCCTCGACGGCGCGGTGGTGGAGGGCGACAGCGTCATCGTCGGACAGAGAGATGGCTGAGCCTCCCGTGATCGTGCTGGAGCGGATCAGCCGCGTCTACGGCACCGGGGAGATCGCGGTGCGCGCGCTCGACGGCATCGACCTGACCGTGCGGGCCGGGGAGTTCATCGCCATCATGGGGCCGAGCGGGTCGGGCAAGTCCACGGCGATGAACGTCATCGGCTGTCTCGACACCCCGAGTTCGGGGAATTACCGCTTCATGGGGGTCGAGGTCGCCGGGCTGACGCGGGACCAGCGCGCGCTGCTGCGCCGCCACTACATCGGCTTCGTGTTCCAGGGCTACAACCTGCTGCCGCGCACAAGCGCCCTGCAGAACGTGGAGCTGCCGCTGATCTATCGCGGCCGCGGGCGGGCCGAGCGGCAGAAGGCGGCGCTGGAGGCGCTGGCCCGGGTCGGGCTGGAATCGCGCGCGGCGCACGATCCCGGGCGGCTTTCGGGCGGCCAGCAGCAGCGCGTCGCCATCGCGCGTGCGCTGGTGGGGGCGCCGAAGATCATGCTGGCGGACGAGCCGACCGGCAACCTCGACACCCGCACCTCGGTCGAGATCATGGAGATGCTGCGCGGGCTGAACCGCGAGGGCGGGCTGACCATCGTCATGGTGACCCACGAGCCGGACATGGCGCGCTATGCCGACCGGCTGATCTGGATGGTCGACGGGCGGATCGCGCGCGACGAGCCCACGCCCGGGATCGCCTGAGATGCTGGCCGAGACGCTGCGCCTGGCCGTGCAGGCGATCTTCCGCAACGCCCTGCGCTCGGCGCTGACCATGCTCGGCATCGTGATCGGCGTGGCCAGCGTGATCGCCATGGTGACGGTCGGGCGGGGCTCGACGGAACAGGTGGCCTCCGACGTCCGCAAGCTCGGCACCAACGTCGCGATCGTGGTGCCGGGCCAGGGGGCGATGCGCGGCGGGCCCCATGTCGGCACCGCGCCGATGTTCACCCTGCGGATCAACGACGCGGTCGAGGCGGGCGTCGCGGCCGTCGCCGTGTCGGCGCCGATCAGCCAGACGCGGGAGCGGGCGATCTTCGGCAGCGCCAACCGCATGACCGAGGTGGTGGGCACGGACAACCGCTATTTCGAGGCCGCGCGCTGGCAGGTCGCCGCGGGCCGGCTGTTCGAGGAAGGCGAGGTCCGGGCGGGCCGCACCCTCTGCATCCTCGGCGAGACGCTGCGGCAGGCGCTGTTCGGCAGCGGCGATCCGGTGGGCGCGACGATCCGGATCGGCGCCCTGTCCTGCCGGGTGATCGGCCTGCTGCGCTCCAAGGGCGCCTCGACCTTCGGCGCGGACCAGGACGATTTCGTGATCCTGCCGCTCGCCGCCTTCCAGCGCCGCATCGCGGGCAACAGCGACGTACAGACCCTCTATGTCTCGATCCGCGAGGGCGCCGCGGTCGATGCCGCGCGCGAGGAGATCACCCGGCTGATGCGCGAGCTGCGCCGGATCGGCCCCGGCGAGGACGACGATTTCGAGGTGCTGGACACGCGCCAGTTCGCCACGATGCTGACGGGGATCACCGGCATCCTCACGGGCCTGCTTTCGGCGGTCGCCGCGGTCAGCCTGCTGGTCGGCGGCATCGGGATCATGAACATCATGCTGGTCTCCGTCACCGAGCGCACGCGCGAGATCGGCATCCGGCTGGCCATCGGCGCGCAGGCGCGCGACGTGCTGGCGCAGTTCCTGATCGAGGCGATCATCCTGTCGATGCTTGGCGGTGTCGTCGGCATTCTCGCGGGACTGGGACTGGGGCTTGCGGGGGCGCGCATGCTGTCGGTGCCGTTCGCGCCGGACCCGCTGACGGTGCTCGTCTCCTTCGGCTTCTCGGCCCTCGTCGGCATCATCTTCGGCTTCTTCCCCGCCCGCCGTGCCGCCCGCATGGACCCGATCGAGGCGTTGCGCCACGAGTGAGCGTTTCCGTCCCCCCACCCTGCCCCGCCGGGGTCAGTCCTGCGCGACGCGGGCCTCGCGCGACCCGTCGCCGCCGGGTTTCGACCGGACGCGCGCCGCCTCCGGCAGGGGCTCCGGCGCGGCGGCCGGTGACGGTGCCGACGGGTTCTCGCCTCCCTGCGCGAAGACCCCGCCCATGGACTGCTGCGCATGGTCGGCCAGCCGCGCCATCAGGTCGCGCGTCTCGTTCATGTCGGCGGCCAGGCGCTCCATGCTGCCGGTCACCCAGGCGTCGCAGATCGCCGACATCTGCGAGGGCGTGCGGCAGGCGCCGATCCGGCCCAGGGCTTCCAGCCCGGTCTCGAGCGCCTGCTGGCGGCGTTGCAGCCAGGACGCCCACAGTGTCCGGCTGCCCTCCAGCCATTCGGCCTGCCCCTCCCGGAGCGCGTGCATCGGTGCCTGCCAGGCGGCCGTCACCTCGCCCGGCAAGCCGGCGAGAAGGTTCGGCGCCTCGGCCGGTCGTCTTGATTGGGGTTTCATCGCTTGGTTCCTTCCGTTCAGGATGGTTCAGGTTTCGTGGACATAGCGGCCGGGCGCGGGCTCCAGCGGCGGAAAGCCCTTGGCGGCGGCACCCATGGAGGGCGGCGGACCGAGACCGCCCGCCCGCTCGCCAAGCCACGCCAGCCACGCGGGCCACCACGAACCGTCACGCACCGGCGCCGTGGCCTGCCAGGTTTCGGGATCGGTGTACCGTCCGCCCGCCGGGTGCCGTCCCAGCCGGTAGTGCCGCCCGGGGTGGCCCGGAGGACTGACGATCCCGGCGTTGTGGCCGCCGCTCGTCAGCAGGAAGGTCACGTCCAGTTCCTCGTGCAGGGTGATCTTGTAGACCGACCGCCAGGGCGCGACGTGGTCGCGCTCGGTCGCCACGACGAAGAGCGGCGCGCGGATGTCGCCGAGGATCACCGGCTTCCCCTCGACGTCGAAGCGGCCCTCGAACAGGTCGTTGGACAGGAACAGGCGGCGCAGGTACTCGCCGTGCATCCGGTAGGGCATCCGCGTCGCGTCGGCGTTCCAGGCCATCAGGTCGGTCATCGCCGCCCGCTGCCCCAGCAGGTAGTCGCGCACCAGCCGCGACCAGATCAGGTCGTGCGATCGCAGGAGCTGGAACGCGCCCGCCATCTGCCGCGTGTCGAGGTATCCCTGGTCCCACATCACGTCCTCGAGGAAGGCCAGCTGGCTGTCGTCGATGAACAGCGTCAGCTCCCCGGCCTCCGTGAAATCGGTCTGCGCCGCCAGCAGCGTGACCGAGTTCAGCACGTCCTCCCCGTCGCGGGCGAGAAGCGCGGCCGCGATGGCGAGCAGCGTGCCGCCGAGGCAGTAGCCGACGGCATTCACCCGCCCCTCGGGCACCACCGCGCGGATCGCCCGCAGCGCCTCGAGGATGCCGAGCCGCAGGTAGTCGTCCATGCCGAGGTCGCGGTCCGCCGCATCGGGATTATGCCACGAGACCATGAACACCGTGTGCCCCGCCGAGACGAGGTTCTGCACCAGCGAGTTCTCCGGCGACAGGTCAAGGATGTAGTATTTCATGATCCAGGCCGGGACGATCAGCACCGGGTCCGCATGGACCGAGGGGGTCGCGGGCGCGTACTGGATCAGCTCCATCAGGCGGTTGCGGTGGATCACCTGGCCCGGCGTGACCGCCACCTCGCGCCCCGGCCGGAACGCCTCGGCCCCGATCGGGGGCTTGCCGCCCAGCGCGCGCTCCCAGTCGGCCCAGAAGTTCATCGCGCCACGGACCAGGTTCTGCCCGCCCTCGCGCAGGGTCGCCGCCAGCACCTCGGGATTCGTGGCGGGGAAATTCACCGGCGACACGGTGTCGAGCAGCTGCCGCGTCATGAAGGCGACGACGCGCTCGTGGTGGGCCGAAACGCCGCTAACTCCCGTCATGGCGCTGTGCCACCACTGCTGGTTCAGCAGGAACGCCTGGTGGATCACGTTGAACGGCGGCGCCTGCCAGCCCTCGGCCGCGAAGCGGCGGTCCTGGGGCAAGGGCTCGATGCAGCGCGGACAGGCCGTCCCGGCGGCCAGCTGCGACGCGTAGCCCAGAAGGCGGACGCCCTTCCGGCCCGCTTTCTCGGCCAGCTGCTGGACCTTGCCGGGGGAGGCCGCGAGATGCACCGCCCAGTCCGCATAGGCGAGCCACAGCGCGGCGGGGGAAAGCCCGCCGGTGGTGCGGGCCAGCATGGCGTGGAGCAGCCGGTCGGCGCTGGTCGGCGGATCGGGCCGGTCGGTCGGCTCCGGCGCGGGGGCAGCGGAGAGGTGGTGCGTCCCCCCCTCCTGCGCACCGGGCAGGACGGCGCGCATCGCCTGCGCCCAGGCGTCCCAGGGCGCGGGGCCCCAGGGCCAGAGGGGCGAGGCGGGGACACTCTTGCGCCCGGCCGCCGCATCCGGGGCCGCGGTCCCGGCGTCCGGTCTGGCTGTCGTGCAGGTGCATGGGGCGGGCAGGCTTCGCGGCATCGTTTCTCCCGATCTGGTCGATCCCCGCCGCCGCACCGCACGCGGTCCGCTCGGCCAAGGGGTCTGCCGGTCTTCGCCGTGCGGGCGGCCGGATCCGGTGCCATTGGATCGGCGCGGCTTCCCGCCGTCATTGATGTCGGTCAACGTTCCGGCGGAGGTGGCGCGATTGCGCGCGATCAATGCCAAGGCGGCGGATCTGCGGCGGTATGGAGAACAGCGCAACGTGGCCCCGGCATGTGCGGGCCACATCACGGAGGTCGGGATGAGCCGGGACGCAGCTTCGAACGTGAGCGGCTGGATCGCCGCGATACTGGCGGTCCTTCTCGCCCCCCGCGCGTTCTTCTGGTGGGGCGGCGATCTCGGCCGCTGGCTGGGCGCGCCCGAGACACCGGGTGTGTCGGGCACGGAGGCGACCGGATCGGCCCCGGCACCGGCGGACGCGACGACCGAGGGCGCGACGAAGTAGGCGCGCCAGTCGCCGCAAGGCGGTCCGGCGCGCCGGTGGCGGACGTGAAAGGGCGCCGGGCTTGATCTGCGTCATGGACCGGCGTGCCGATCCGTGGTTCCGATGGCGGCAGGGCGGATCCAGTCCCGCGCCGCCCGCAAAGCCGCCCCGGACCCATGATGCCGCACACGCCCCCCCTCCCCCGCCCCACGGACACGGCCCCCACGTCCGGTGCGCAGCAGGACACGCGCCACCGCCGCGCCGACCGCCTGGCGGTGGCGCTCCTTGCCCTCGCGCTCCTCGGACTTCTCGCGGGGCTTGCCCTGTCGGCGGTCGGCCGCCCCGACCTTGCCACCCTCGCCTGGGCCGCGGGGGTGCTGCCCGCCCTCGCCGCGCTGCTGGTCGAGATCCTGCACAGCCTGCGCGAGGGAGAGGTCGGACTCGACATCGTGGCCGCGCTCTCGATGTCCGCCGCGCTGGCCTTCGGCGAGGCGCTGGCCGCGGCGGTGGTGGCGGTGATGTACGCCGGGGGCAGCTTCCTTGAACGCTATGCCGCGGGCCGGGCGCGACGCGAGATGCACGCCCTGCTGGCGCGGGTGCCGCGCAGCGCGACGCGCCACCGGAACGGCGGGCTGGAGGAGGTGCCGCTCGACCGGATCGCCCCGGGCGACCGGCTGCTGATCCGCCAGGGCGACGTGGTCCCGGTGGACGGCACGCTGGCCTCCGGCACGGCCTTCGTCGACACCTCGGCCCTGACCGGGGAGTCCCTGCCGGCCCGCGTGGCGGAGGGCGGCGAGATCCTGAGCGGCGTCACCAATGCCGCGGCACCGTTCGACCTGCGCGCGACCCGCGACGCCCGCGACAGCACCTTCGCCGGGATCGTGCGGCTGGTCGAGGCGGCGCAGGCCTCGAAGGCGCCGATGGCGCGGCTGGCGGACCGCTCGTCGATGGGGTTCCTCGCCGTCACGCTGGCGATCGCCGGGACCGCCTGGTGGTTCACCGGGGATCCGATCCGTGCGGTCGCCGTGCTGGTCGTCGCCACCCCTTGCCCGCTGATCCTCGCGGTGCCGGTGGCGCTGGTCGCGGGGCTGTCGCGGGCCGCCGCCTTCGGGGTGCTGATCAAGGGGGCCGGGACGCTCGAGACGATGGCGCGGATCCACACCGTGGTGCTGGACAAGACCGGCACGCTGACCGACGGGCGGCCGCAGATCGTCTCGGTCCTGCGCAGCGGCACGCTGGACGAGAACGCGATCCTGCGCCTCGCCGCGGCGCTGGACCAGGCGTCGCGCCACCCGGTCGCCCAGGCGGTCGTCGCCGCGGCGCAGGCGCGCGGGCTGGCGCTGCCGGTGCCCGAGTCGGTGACGGAGGTGCCGGGGGACGGCGTCCTCGGCCGGGTGGAGGGGCGGGATGTGGTCGTGGGGTCGGCGGGATTCGTGGCCGCCCGCCTCGGGCTTCCGGACGGGCAACTGCCCCGAGCGGGCGCGGGGGCGGTGCAGGTCGCCTTGGGGGTCGACGGCCGGATGGCGGGGCACCTCGTCATGTCCGACCCGCTGCGCGGCGATGCGGCCGCGATGCTGGACCGGCTGCGCCGCAACGGCATCGCGCGCATCCTGCTGGCCACCGGCGACCGCGCCGAGGGGGCCGAGCGGGTGACCGAGGGGCTCGGGCTCGACGCCGTGCGGGCGGGGCTGAGCCCGGACGGCAAGGTGCTGCTGGTCCTGACCGAGAGGAAGCGCGGGCCGGTGATGATGGTGGGCGACGGGGTGAACGACGCGCCCGCCCTTGCCGCGGCGGACGTGGGCGTGGCCATGGGCGCGCGGGGCGCCGCCGCCTCGGCCGAGGCTTCGGACGTGGTGCTGCTGGTGGACCGGATCGACCGGCTGTGCCAGGGGATCGAGATCGCCCTCGCCGCGCGGCGCATCGCGGTGGAAAGCGTCGTCGCCGGGATCGGCCTGTCGGTCCTTGCCATGCTGGCCGCGGCGGCGGGATACCTGACCCCGGTCGAGGGCGCGCTGTTGCAGGAGGCGATCGACGTCGCGGTGATCCTGAACGCCCTGCGCGCCCTGCGCATCGCCCCCTCCGGCGCGGAGAGCGACGTTGCGGGCCGGGCCGCCCCGGGCGGTCCGCCCCCCGGCTGACGGGCGGGATCCAGCGGCCGAGATCGAGGGACCGGACGATGCCCGCCCGGCCTGCGGGCGGCGTGGCCCGATCCTAGTCGCTGTTGTCGGGGAAGAAGCAGGCGGCGGCGTGCGCCCCGGTTCCGAGTTCGGGACGCTCGGCGCGGCATCGCGGCTGCACCTTCCGGCACCGCGGCGCGAACGGGCAGCCGGGCGGCACCGAGAGCGGCGACGGCAGCTCGCCCTCCAGCTTGATGCGGGACTTCTTGCGGCCGGGATCGGCCTGCGGCGTCGCCGACAGGAGCGCGACGGTATAGGGATGCTTCGGCGCGGCGAACAGCGCCTCCTTGGGCCCCTTCTCGACCGCGCGGCCGAGGTACATCACGATGACGTCGTCCGCCATGTGCCGCACGACGCTGAGATCGTGGCTGATGAACATGTAGGCCAGCTGCATGCGGTCCTGCAGGCCCAGAAGCAGGTTCAGGATCGCGCTCTGGATCGACAGGTCGAGGGCCGAGACGGGTTCGTCCAGGACCAGCACCTTCGGGTCCAGCATCAGCGCGCGGGCGACCGCGATGCGCTGGCGCTGGCCGCCCGAGAACATGTGCGGGTAGCGGTCGAAATGCTCCTGCCTGAGGCCGACGAGCTTGAGGATGTCGCGCGCCTTGGCCTCGCGTTCGGCGCGGGAAAGGCTGGTGTTGATCACCAGCGGCTCCATCAGGATCGTGCCGATCCGCTGGCGCGGGTTCAGCGATCCGTAGGGGTCCTGGAACACGATCTGGACGTCCTGGCGCAGATCGGCCCAGCTGTCCGGCCGCACCTCCCGCCCGTCGAGCGTGAGCGTGCCCGAGGTCGGCTCCTCGATCATCGCGACCATCCGCGCGAGCGTGGACTTGCCGCAGCCGCTTTCGCCGACTACGGCGAGCGTCTTGCCGGGGACCACCTCGAAATCGACGCCGCCGACGGCCCTGAGCGTGCGGCTTTTCCTCAGCAGCCCGCCGCTCACCGAATAGTGCCGCTCGAGCCCCCTGGCATGCATCACCGCGGTATCGGTCATGATGCGATCCTTTCGCCGGTGTTGAGCGGATAGAAGCAGCGCGCATAGCCAAGCTCCGGTCCCAGCGCCGGGGGCGGCGTCGTTCTGCAATTGGCCTGTGCGAACTTGCAGCGCGGGGAGAACAGGCAGCCGGCGGGGCGGTCGAACTGTCCCGGCACGACGCCAGGGATCGTCGGCAGCATCCGCTCGGTGGCCTTCTCCGGCAGCGCGTCGAGCAGCGCGGCGGTGTAGGGGTGGTGCGGCCGTTCGAACAGGTCGACGACCGGCTGCTCCTCGATCTTCTGGCCGGCATACTGGACGCTGACCCGCTCGGCGGTTTCGGCCACCACGCCCATGTCGTGGGTGATCAGCACCAGCGCCATGCCGGTCTCCTCGCGCAGCGCGGCGAGCAGGTCGAGGATCTGCGCCTGGATCGTCACGTCGAGCGCCGTCGTCGGTTCGTCCGCGATCAGCAGCTTGGGCTTGCAGGCGATGGCCATGGCGATCATCACCCGCTGGCTCATCCCGCCGGACAGCTGGTGGGGGAAGGCCGACAGCCGCTTTTCCGGGTCCGGGATGCCGACCTGTTCGAACAGGTCGATCGCACGGGCATGGCGGGCACGGCGGTCGAGGCCGAGGTGGAAGCGCAGCGCCTCCTTCACCTGCCATCCGACCGTAAAACAGGGGTTGAGCGAGGACATCGGCTCCTGGAAGATCATCGCGAGGTCGTTGCCGACGATCCGCCGGCGCGCGCGCGTGCCGATGTTCAGCAGGTCCTGACCGTCGAAGCTGATCTCGTCCGCGGTGATCTTCGCGGTCCACGGCAAAAGCCCCATGACGGCCAGCATCGAGACCGACTTGCCGGATCCGCTTTCGCCGACGATCGCCAGGATCTCGCCGGTGTCGACATCCTGGTCGACGGAATCGACGGCCCGGAACGATCCGGACGCGGTCGCGAAGTCGACGCTGAGGTTGCGGATGCGCAGCAAGGTCATCGCTCAGCTCCGTTTCAGCTTGGGGTCGAGCGCGTCGCGCAGCCCGTCCCCCATGAGGTTGATGGCAAGCACCGTCACGAGGATCGCGATGCCCGGAAAGGTCACGACCCACCAGGCCCGGAGGATGAACTCCCGCGCCTCGGCCAGCATGGTGCCCCATTCGGGCGTCGGCGGCTGCGCGCCCATCCCGAGGAAGCCGAGTGCCGCCGCATCGAGGATCGCGGTCGAGAACGACAGCGCCGCCTGCACGATGATCGGCGCGAGGCAGTTCGGCAGCACGGTGACGAACATCAGCCGCGGCAGCCCGGCCCCGGCGACGCGCGCCGAGGTCACGTAGTCCTTCTGCCGTTCGGACATGACGCTGGCGCGGGTCAGGCGCACGTAGTGGGGTTGCAGGACGATGGCGATGGCGATCATCGCGTTGGTCAGCGACGGCCCGAGCACCGCCACCAGCACCAGCGCCAGCAGCAGCGAGGGGAAGGCGAGGATGATGTCCATGATCCGCATGATGATGCTGTCGAGCCACTTCGGCGAGAAGCCCGCGATCAGCCCGATCAGGATCCCTCCCGAGGCCGCGACGGTGACGACGATCACGCCGACGAAGAACGAGTAGCGCGCGCCGACGATCAGCCGCGACAGCATGTCCCGGCCCAGCGGATCGGTGCCGAGGAAGAAGGTCCAGGTGCCGCCCTCCTGCCAGGCGGGGGGCTGCAGGGTCGCCTCGCGGAACTGCGCCGTGGGATCGTGCGGCGCGATCCAGGGGCCGAACACCGCCAGGATCGCGAAGACCACGAAGATCCAGAGCCCGATGACCGCGCCGCGATTTTCGCGGAAGTAGAACCAGAATTCCCGCAGGCGGCCGGGACGCTGGTGGATGCCGGCCGTTTCGCCGGAGAGAGCGTCGTCCATCTCAGCGCTTCCTGATCTTCGGGTTGATGACACCGTAGAGCACGTCGACGGTCAGGTTGACGACCATCACCATCACCGCGATCAGCAGCAGGCCGCCCTGCACCACCGGGTAGTCGCGGCGGAAGATGCTGTCGACCATCCACTTGCCGATGCCCGGCCAGCTGAAGATCGTCTCCGTCAGGATCGCCCCGGCCAGGAGCGTGCCGACAGACAGGCCGATCACGGTGATGACGGGGATCAGGGCGTTGCGGACCGCATGGATGCCGTTGATGCGGAACGGCGACATCCCCTTGGCGCGCGCCGTGCGGATGTAATCCTCGCCCAGGACTTCCAGCATGGCGGAACGGGTCTGCCGCGCGATGACCGCAAGCGGGATGGTTCCCAGGACGATGGTCGGCAGGACCAGGTGCCGCACGGCCGACAGGAAGGCGCCGCTCTGCCCCGACGCGATGCTGTCGATCAGCATGAAGCCCGTCGGATTGGGGAAATAGTAGATCAGGTCGATGCGCCCGGACACCGGCGTCCAGCCGAGATTGCCGGAGAACACGATGATCAGCAGCAGCGCCCACCAGAAGATCGGCATGGAATAGCCGACCAGCGCCGTCGACATCAGGAGGCGGTCGAACAGCTTGCCGCGGTTGACGGCGGCGATCACGCCCGCCGGCAGCCCGAGGAACACGGCGAAGATCATCGCGCAGACCGAAAGTTCCAGGGTCGCGGGGAAGAGCGCGAAGAACTCGTCCCAGACCGGGCGCTTCGTCACGAACGAGCTGCCGAGATCGCCGTGCAGGACGCCGGTCAGGTAGTCCCAGAACTGCACGGCGATCGGCCGGTCGAAGCCGAACTGCTGCTGCAACTCCAGGTAGCGCTCCTGCGAGATCCCCCGCTCGCCCGCCATCACCACGATCGGATCGCCGGGCAGCGCGCGGATGAAGCTGAACGAGATCAGCGTCACCCCGATGAAGGTCGGGATGAAGGTCAGCAATCGGCTGAGGACATAGGTCAGCATGGCAATACCAGCAGGTCCTTGGGAAAGCGGGTCAGGGTTCGGTAGCCGGTTTCGGTCACCAGCACGTCATCCTCGATCCTGACCCCGAAACTGCCGATCTGATAGAGCCCGGGTTCGTTGGTGTAAACCGTTCCCGCGGGCAGAACCATGTGATTGCCGCGCATGACGTAGGGTGCCTCGTGCACCTCGCGGCCCAGCCCGTGCCCGGTCTTGGTGCGGATGCGGTCGGCGAAGGGCGACGCCTCGAGCACGGAGGTCGCGGCATCGTCGATGTCGTGGGCGCTCACGCCGGCCCGCGTCACCGCGAGCCCGGCGAGATTGGCGCGCAGCACGGTGTCGTAGACCGCCCGCCCCTCGTCGCTGACGGTCTGCAGGAAGACGGTCCGGGTGATGTCGGCGCAGAAGCCGTCCTTGCGCGCGCCGAAGTCGATCAGCAGGGCATCGCCCGCCTTCACGCGGTAGTCGTGCCGCGCGTGGGCGTGGGGCCGGGCGGACCCGTCGCCGGCCGCGACGATGGGCGAGAAGGCAAGCGCGTCGGCCCCCTCCTCGAACAGGAGGCCGACGAGGGTCTGCTCGATCTCCTTCTCCGTCTGCCCCAGCTTCACGCTGTCGAGCGTGCGGCGCAGCGCGCGCTCGGAAATGTCGATGGCCCGCTGCATGGCGGCGACGTCGGCCTCGGTCTTGATCATCCGGAGCGACGAGATCTCGCGCTCGGCATCGGAAATCTGCAGCTCGGGCCGGGCTTTCTTGAGGGCGTGGTGCACGAAGACGCGCATCACCTGCCCCTCGACGGCAAGGGTGGACAGGTGCAGATGCGCCATGAGGTCGGCGAAGGCCCTGTCGTATCCGTCCTGGTCGCGCCAGTCGAACACCGCGCCGTCGAACCCGACCTGCGCCCAGCTGCCGAGCTCGAGGTTGGGGACAAGCGCGGCCGCGGGGGCCCGGGCGGGGATCACCAGCAGGAACGGGCGTTCGTGGCTCGAGAAGGACTGGCCCACGGCACGGGTGAAGTTCGCTCCGGGCACCAGCGCGACGGCATCGACCCCCAGATCGGCGGCGATGGCGGCATAGTCGGACAGCCGCGAGTTCAGGGTATCGGTCACCGGGCGAAGCTCCTGCCTGAAAAGAAAAACGGGACGGCAGGATCCTGCCGTCCCCGGGGTTTCATGTCGGCCGCTTACTGCGACAGGCCGACCTGGTCGAAGATGTGGCCACCCAGCGGATGCACCACATAGCCTTCGACCTCGGGACGCATGACCATGAAGACGACCGAGTGCGCGATGGTCGCCCAGGGGGCCTGCTCCTTGAAGATCACCTGCGCCTGCCGGTAGAGGTCGGCGCGCTTCTCCTGCGAGGACAGCGTCTTGGCTTCGGTGGTCAGCTTGTCGAAGTCCTCGTTGCACCACTGCGCGCGGTTCGATCCGCCGACGGCGTCGCAGCCCAGCAGCACCGCGAGGAAGTTGTCGGGATCGCCGTTGTCGCCGGTCCAGCCCAGAAGGACGGCACCGTCCCGGTCCTCGGCCTTCGAGCGCTCGAGGTACTCGCCCCACTCGTAGGACACGATCTCGACGTTGACGCCGACCTTGGCGAAGTCCTCCTGCATCAGCTCGGCCATGCGGCGGGCGTTCGGGTTGTAGGGACGCTGCACCGGCATCGCCCAGATCTTCATCGAAAGGTCGCTGACGCCCTCTTCCTCGAGCATCTTCTTCGCCGCTTCCGGATCGTAGGGATCGTCCCGCACGTCGTCGTTGTAGGACCACATCGTCGGCGGGATCGGGTTCTTCGCGATCTGGCCCGAGCCCTGGAACACCACGTCGATGATCGCCTGCTTGTCGATCGCCATGTTCAGCGCCTTGCGGACCTTGGGGTTGTCGAAGGGCGCGACCTTGGTGTTGTAGGCAAGGTAGCCGACGTTCAGGCCCTCCTGCTCCATCACCACGATGTCGTCGGAGTCCTTCATCGCCTGCACGTCGGCCGGGTTCGGATAGGCCATGACATGGCACTCGCCCGCCTGCACCTTCTGGTAGCGCACCGAGGCGTCCGGCGTGATCGCGAAGATCAGCGACTCGACCTTGGCCTTGTCGCCCCAGTAGTCGTCGTTGCGCAGGTAGCGGATGACGGCGTCCTTCTGGTAGGCTTGGAAGACGAACGGGCCGGTGCCGATCGGCGCCTGGTTCAGCATCTCCGGCGTACCGGCCTCGAGCATGGCGTCGGCGTATTCCTTCGACATGATCGAGGCGAAATCCATCGCCATGTTGGCGATGATCGGCGCCTCGGGGCGGGTCAGGTTGAACACCACGGTGTAGTCGTCGACCTTCTCGATGCTCTTGATCAGGTCGGGCATCGACATGCTGCTGAAGTATTCCCAGGTTCCGCCCGACACCTTGTTGTAGGGGTTGTCCGGGTTGCCCTGGCGGTCGAAGCTGAAGATCACGTCGTCGGCGTTGAAGTCGCGCGTGGGCGTGAACATGTCGTTGCTGTGGAACTTGACGCCCCGGCGCAGGTTGAAGGTGATCTTCAGGCCGTCCTCGCTGACCTCCCAGCTTTCGGCGAGGCCGGGGATCGTCTCGGTCGTGCCGACCTTGAACTCGGCAAGGCGGTTGTAGATCGGGTGGCTCGACGCGTCGAACGTCGTTCCGGCGGTGTAGAGCGCCGGGTCGAACCCTTCCGGCGACCCTTCGGAACAGTAGACGAGCGACTGGGCGGACGCCGCAGAGCCCATCACGGCCATCAACAGGCCTGCCGCGACCACATTTTTCAAGGACATTACTTTTTCTCCGCTGGTTAAAGGCTGGTGGTCAGAGCCGGTTCATCCGGCCCCGGTTGTTTGTCGTTCAGGGCTGAAGGGGGACGATGATCTCGTTGCCGTCGGCATCCGAGACGGAGCGGGCCGTCCTGCCCGACTCCGCGTACTGCATGCGCCCCACCCACAGGATGCGCGCCGGGCGGTCGGTCTTGTTCGCCCAGGAATGGGGATTCACGCCGAAATAGTGCAGGGTATCGCCCGCGGTCATCGTGTAGCTGCGCCCGCTGACCGTCTGGGAGATCTCCCCCTCCAGGATATAGATGATCTCTTCGCCGACATGGCAGACCAGTTCGGACTCGTATCCGGGCGGCACGTTCATCACGAAGGATGTCAGTTCGCTGCCGGGCAGGTTGGCGCCGATCTGCTCGTACTCGATAGAGGACCCCGAGATGGCGAACCGGGCCCGGCCCTCCGACCGCGTCAGGCCGTCGGAGGCCTTCGGCTTGCGAACGAAGAAGTCGACATCCACGCCAAGGGCGCTCGCGATCTGCGAGAGCGACCCGAGCGAAGGCGTCGCCTTGCCGCGTTCGACCTGGCTGAGATAACCGACGGACATACCGGCCTTCGTCCCGAGCACCTGGAGCGTCATGGACAATCGCTGCCGCTGACGGCGCATGCGTGAACCGAGGCTGTCCTCGTGCGTCGCCGACTTCAAGGGATCCACACGCTAGGTCCTGTGCCTTCCTGCAAGCTCGTGAACATCATAGGGTTTATGCTCTGTGAATAAGAACTTTACGTCAAGAAAAAGATTGAGTTAACCTTGGGGCGATCGGACCGTCACGTTCCACAACCGGGTGGGCCCTGGCGCTGCCGATGGCCCGGCATTCCATCATGGTCGGCACATTGGGACGAAACCGGGACGAAGACGACTTGATTCAGTTGGATATGGTGCTTTCTACTTTGTCAGGCCCGCGACTTGAATGACGTGCTGAAAGCGATTCCGGAAGCGCTGGCCCGCACCGTGAGACCGCGGCCCGAACCCGTTTCTGCCGGTGACCGCCCCGCCGCCCGCCACATCGGCGGCGCGGCGTGAGCGCGGCTCCCACACTTCTCGACGTCGTTCTCGCCCGGGCCGCCGAAGACGGCCGCACCGCCTTCACGTTCCTGCAGGGCGACACCCGGACCTGTCTGAGCTACCGCGACCTCGTCGACCGCGCGTGCCGTCTGGCCGGTCACATCCAGGCCTCCGCCACGACGGGCGAGCGCGTCCTGATCGCGCTTCCGCCGGGAGAGAGCTATGTGCTCGCCTTCCTCGCGGCGGTCCTGGCGGGCACGGTCGCGGTTCCGATCCCCGCCCCGACCTCCGCCAAGGCGCTGCCGCGCGTCGAACGGATCGCGGCGGATGCCGGCGCGGCGCTCGTGCTGACCGACCGTGCGCTGTCGGGGCGGATCGCGGATCACGGCGGACCGCTGGCAAGGCTGCCCCACCTGTGCGTCGATGACGAACTGGGCGAGGCGGGATGGACCCGTCCCGCCGTCACGGCCGACGACCTGCTGTTCCTGCAGTACACCTCGGGGTCGACGGGCCATCCGAAGGGCGTGATGATCAGCCACGCCAACGCCATGGCGAACCTCGCCTTCTGCCGGTCGGCGTTCGAACTGTCGCGGGACGACGTGATCGTGTCCTGGCTGCCGCCGCACCACGATTTCGGGCTGGTCGGCGGCATCCTGTCCACCGTGTTCTGTGGCGCGCACGCGGTGCACCTGACGCCCCTCGCCTTCCTGACCCGTCCGCTGCGCTGGTTGCAGGCGGTGCACGACTTCCGCGCCACCGTCACCGGGGCGCCCAACTTCGCCTGGGACCTCTGCACCCGCAGGATCGGCGCCGGGGATCGCGCCGGCCTTGACCTGTCGTCCCTCAGGGTCGCGATCAACGGCGCCGAGCGGGTCCGGGCCGAGACGCTCGAGTCCTTCGCGACGCAATTCGGCCCCTGCGGCTTCGATCCGGGGGCCTTCACGCCGGCCTACGGTCTGGCCGAGGCGACGCTGCTCGTCGGCGCGGTGACCGGACGCCGCCGGGGCGAACTGCCCGCGACCGCTTCGCCCCGCCCCGGCGCCGCCGATGCCCTGTCCGCCGATGCCCTGATCCACGGCGGCCCGCTCGTCAGCAACGGCTCGGCCCCCGGGGTCGCCATCGTCGGGCTCGACGGCATGCCCGTCCCGGACGGGCGGACGGGCGAGATCTGGGTGCGCGGCGCCTCGGTCGCGGCGGGATACTGGGGCAATCCCTCGGCCAGCACGCAGGTCTTCGGCCTGAGTGTCGGGGGCGAAACCGGATTCATGCGGACCGGCGATCTGGGCTTTCTGGACGACGGCGCGCTCTACGTCTCCGGACGCTCGCGCGAGCTCATCACCCTCGCGGGCCGCAACGTGTTCCCGCAGGACATCGAACCCGACGTCGAGGCGCTGCGCCCGCAGTTCCGCGCCGCCGGATGCGCCGTGGTGGCGCAGGACCACGACGGCCAGACCAGGCTCGCGGTGCTGCAGGAGGTCGTTGCCTTGCGCGACCTCGACACCGAGGGGCTTGTCGAAAGCCTGCGCGCGATGCTGATCGAGCGTCACGACATCGCCGAACTCGGCTCGGTCGTCCTGCTGCGCACGGGCGACCTGCCACGCACGACCAGCGGCAAGATCCAGCGCTTCCGCTGCGCCGAGATGCTGGCGCAGGGGGCGTTCTCGCCGGTCTGGACCGGGGAGGCGGCCGGACAGGCCGTGACCCGCGCCTTCGCCGCGCCGCGCACGCCGGTCGAACGGGCGCTCACCGCGCTCTGGACCGAGCTTCTGGAGATGGAGGAGGTGTCGATCCACGACAACTTCCTGGAACTCAGCGGCAATTCGCTCCTGGCGACGCAGGTGGTCTCGGCGCTCGACAAGCGGTTCGGCGTCGACATCTCGATGCGCGGGCTGTTCGAGAACCCGACCATCGCCCAGCTGGCGCAAGAGATCGAAGGCAAGCTCGCCGAACGGCACCTTCAGGAGGCGGCGCGCGGCGCGGACGAGACGGCCGTGCCGATCTCGGACGGGCAGAAGCGCCTCTTCTACCTGGATCAGTTCGCGCCGGGCGATCCGATCTACACGCTGCGCCGGACGCTCTTCGTCGACGGCGAGCTGCGGTTTGACGTCCTCGAACGCGCGGCGGTCGAGCTTTCGCGTCGGCACGAGGTGCTGCGGTATCGCTTCGCCGTCCGGGACGGTGCGCCCGCCGCGACCCTGATGCCCCTGCGCGGGGTCACGGTGGAGCGCGCGGGGGCCGCCGATGCGACCGAGGCCGCCGCCCGCGCGCAGGCGCTTGCGGACGCGCCGTTCGACCTGATGCAAGGCGGACTGATGCGCCTCGGCGTCGTGTCGCAGGACGAAGACACGCACCTCCTGGTGCTGGCGCTGCACGCGATCGTCGCCGACGAGGCGTCCGCCGACCTGGCGCTGGCCGAACTCGCCGCGCTCTATTCGGCCTATGCCGATGGCCTGGCCTCGCCCTTGCCCGACCCCGGCATCCAGCATGCCGATCATGTCCGCTGGCAGGCGGGATGGTTGCGGGGCGCACTGCGCGAGGGGCTGCGCGACTGGTGGCGGACCGAGCTGGCGGATGCCCCCGCCGCTCTGTCGCTGCCCATGGATCATCCCCGCCCGGCGATCCAGTCCCACAGGGGCGCGCGGCATGCGTGGTCCATGCCGGCCGGTCCGGACGGGGCCGGGTTCCCTGACGATGCGGGCGCCGCCTTCGCGCTGCTGCTGCACCGGTTCAGCGGCCAGGAGGACCTCGCCTTCGGGATCGAGCTGCCGGGGCGCAGCCGCGACAACACCGGAGCCCTCGTGGCGCCGCTCGCCAACCGGGCGGCGCTGCGGGTCGCCGTGTCGCCGGGGATGACGCTGGGGGCGGTGCGCTCAGCCTACCGGAAGGCACTGGACGGGGCGGTGGCCCACGGCGACCTGCCCTTCGACCAGGTCCTCGAGGCGGTCGACCCCCAACGCCGGCTGGACCGCTCGCCGCTGTTCCAGGTGATGCTGCGGATCGAGTCCGGGCCCAACGCGCCGCCCGCCTTT
The DNA here is from genome assembly GCF_002869745.1 of Oceaniglobus roseus. Classification (GTDB taxonomy): domain Bacteria; phylum Pseudomonadota; class Alphaproteobacteria; order Rhodobacterales; family Rhodobacteraceae; genus Oceaniglobus; species Oceaniglobus roseus. The sequence continues at coordinate 3,649 of NZ_PNOS01000012.1, read as the reverse complement.
CACGGCCTGCGGACCGCCTGGCACCGGCAGGACGTCGTGCGGTCCGAGTTCGACCTGACCCTGCGGCTGCGCGTCCGTCCGCAGGGTGTCGAGGCCGAGATCGACTATGCCGCCGACCTGTTCGAGCCCGCGACCATCGCGCGCATGGCCGGGGCCTACGAACACCTCTTGGCCGCGATGGCCGAACCGACCCGTCCCGTCCTTTCGGCGCCGCTGATGGATGAAGCCGAAACCGCCGTGATCCTGCGCGACTGGAACGCGACGGCCGAGGACTTCGACACGCTCGCCCCCATCGCCCGGATGTTCGAGGCGCAGGTCCGGCGGCGGCCCGGCGCCGACTGCATCGTCTGCGGCGACGAGGTGCTGAGCTTCGAGGCCCTGAACCGGCGCGCCAACCGGCTGGCGCACGGGCTGAGGGCGCGGGGCGTCGGGCCGGACACCGTGGTCGGTCTTCATGTCGAGCGGTCGTTCGAGATGATGGTCGCGCTGGTCGGCATCCTCAAGGCGGGCGGGGCCTACCTGCCGCTCGATCCGGCCCTGCCGGGGGACCGGCTTGCCTACATGGCGCGTGATGCGGCGGTGCGGCTCGTCCTGACGACCGATGCCCTTGCGCCGGCGCTGCCGCCGCTCGACTGCCCGGTGATCCGCCTCGACGGCGATGCCGCGGCGCTTCCTGCGGACGAGAGCGATCCACCCGCGACCGCCACGCTGCAGAACCTGGCCTACGTGATCTACACCTCGGGCTCGACCGGGCGGCCGAAGGGCGTGGCCGTTCCGCAGGGCGGTGTCGCGAACCGCCTTCTGTGGATGACGCGGGCCTATGGCGTCGCCGACGGCGAACGGGTGATGCAGAAGACCCCCTACAGCTTCGACGTCTCGGTGTGGGAGCTGTTCTGGCCGCTGATTTCGGGCGCGACGCTCGTCATGGCGAAACCGGGCGGTCATCAGGACGTCGCCTACCTGGCGGGCCTCATCCGCGACGCGCGCATCACCACGATCCATTTCGTGCCGCCGATGCTGGAGTTCTTTCTCGGGCTGGCCGACACGTCGCACCTCGGCAGCCTGCGGCAGGTGCTCTGCTCCGGCCAGGCGCTGCCGGTGGACCTGCAGGACCGGTTCCTCGCCGCGCTGCCCCGCGTCGCGCTGCGCAATCTCTACGGCCCGACCGAAGTCAGCATCGAGGTTTCGGCCTGGGATTGCCGCGCCCTGCCCGGCCAGGCCTCGGTCCCGATCGGGCATCCGATCGCGAACACGCAGCTCTACATCCTCGACGCCGCGATGAACCCGGTTCCGCCGGGCGTCGCGGGAGAACTGATGCTGGCGGGCGCCGGGCTGGCGCGGGGTTATCTGAACCGGCCCGACCTGACGGCGGCATCCTTCCTGCCCGACCCCTTCGGCGCGCCGGGCGCGCGGATGTACCGGTCGGGCGACCTCGCCCGCTTCCGGCCGGACGGGGCGATCGAGTATCTCGGCCGGATCGACGATCAGGTGAAGATCCGGGGCTTCCGCATCGAACTGGGCGAGATCGAGGCGCGGCTGCGCGCCTGCCCCGGCATCCGCGACGTGCTGGTCGTGGCGCGCAGCGACCTCGCCGCCGACACGCGGCTGGTCGCCTACGTCGTCGGCGAGGCCCGGCAGGACGCGCTGCGCGAGGCGCTGCTCGCGACGCTGCCGGACTACATGGTGCCCGCGCATTTCGTCGCGCTGGACCGCCTGCCCGTCACCGCCAACGGCAAGGTCGACCGCAAGTCCCTGCCGCGTCCCGACATGCGCCGCGCGACCGAAGGCTTCGCCGCCCCGGCCGGCCCGACCCAGGAGGCGCTGGCCGGCATCTGGGCCGGCCTCCTGGGGCTGGACCGGGTCGGCGCGGACGACGGCTTCTTCGCGCTCGGCGGGCATTCGCTGCTGGCGACGCAGGCGATCTCGAAGATCCGCGAAAGGTTCGGCGTGGACGTCAGCCTGCGCGCGATCCTGTTCGACCGGCCGACCATCGCCGAGCTTGCGCCCCACGTCGACGACCTGGTCGAGACGCGCTCGGGCACCAGCATGACGGCGATCCGCACGATCCCGCGGGACGGCCCGCAGCGGCTGTCGTTCTCGCAGGAGCGGCTGTGGTTCCTCGATCAGCTCGAACCGGGCAACCCGTTCTACAACATCCCGGCGCCCACCCGCCTGCGCGGTCCGCTGGACCGCGACGCCATGGGCCGGGCGCTGAACGAGATCGTCCGTCGCCACGACAGCCTGCGCACCCGCTTCGCCACGGCGGACGGCCCGGTCCAGATCGTCGAGCCGGAGTTCACGCTGGATATCCCGGTCGTCGACCTCACCCACCTGCTCCCCGCCGCCCGCGAGGACGAGGCGCGCAGGCGGGCCATCGCGGATGCAGGGACGCCGTTCGATCTGGAAAAGGGGCCGCCGGTCCGCGCGACCCTCCTGCGGCTGGCGGAAGACGACCACGTCATCCTGTTCAACATGCACCACATTATCTCGGACGGCTGGTCGATGGGCGTGCTGGTCACCGAATTCTCGGCGATCTACCGGGCCTATGCGGCGGGCCGGGACCACGACCTGCCGCCGCTCGCCATCCAGTACGCCGACTTCGCCCGCTGGCAGCGCGGCTGGCTGCAGGGCGAGACCCTGCAACGCCAGCTGTCCTACTGGGCCGAGGCGCTGCGGGACGCGCCGCCGGTGCTGGCCCTGCCCACCGACCGTCCGCGCCCGTCGGCACAGAGCTACCGCGGGGCGACCCATGACGTGGTCATCCCCGCCGATCTCGTGGCCGAGCTCTATGCGCTCGGCGCGCGGCACCAGAGCACGCTCTACATGGTGCTGCTGTCGGCCTTCGACGTGCTTCTGGCGCGCTACGCCCGCGAACGCGACATCTGCGTCGGCACCTACATCGCCAACCGCAACCGCGCCGAGATCGAGTCGCTGATCGGGTTCTTCGTCAACATGCTGGTCCTGCGTGCCGACGTGGACCCCGAGGCCGATTTCGCGACGTTGCTGCGCGCCGTGCGCCATACGGCTCTGGAAGGCTATGCCAACCAGGATCTGCCGTTCGAGTACCTGGTCGATCACCTGAAGCCCGAACGCTCGCTCGCGCATTCGCCGCTGTTCCAGGTGGTCTTCGTCCTGCAGAACACGCCGATGGACGATCTCGACGCCTCGGGCCTCGCGACCGAGCCGCTGGCGGTGGACAGCCACGTGTCGAAGTTCGACCTGACGCTCAGGCTGACCGAGAAGGACGGCCAGCTCGGCGGATGTTTCGAGTACGCGACCGACCTCTTCGATGCCGCGACCATCGCGGCCGTGGCCGATCAATTCCTGCATCTGCTGGGCGACATCGTGCGCCGGCCGCAGGCCCGCCTGCGCGACCTTGCCCTGCTAGACCCGGCGCGGATGGCCGAGGTCGCGGCGGTTTCCGACGGCCGCACCGCGGGCGCGGGCGAGGCGAGCGGACTGCTGCAGGGCTTCGCGGCACAGGTCGCCCGCGATCCGGACCACGAGGCGATCGGCGGGCTGAGCTACGCCGCGCTCGACGCCCGCTCGACCGCGCTTGCCCGGGCGCTCGTCGCGCGCGGGGTCAGACGCGGGGACGTCGTCGGGCTCTGGCTCGGGCGCGGCGCGACGCTGGTGACGGCGATGCTGG